>CALSSY010000012.1 GCA_943789135.1 uncultured Bacteroidia bacterium | reverse complement strand
TGAAGGGTGAGAATGCGCGGACACTTGAAATGGAGCCGGAAAAACGAGCGTTTATTCGTGACTTGAACCTTTTAACAGATAAACCCGTTATGTACGTTTGTAACGTAGATCCCGACAGCGCAAAAGCTGGAAATGCCTACGTAGAAAAAGTGCGTGAAGCGGTAAAAAATGAGAACGCAGAAATCCTAGTTATTTCAGCAGCAATTGAAGCAGAAATTGCGGAATTAGAGAGTTTTGAAGACCGCAAACTCTTTTTAGAAGAATTAGGCTTAGAGAAAAGTGGAGTTGAAAACCTAATTCAAGGGGCTTATCGCCTACTGAATTATATTACCTATTTCACAGTTGGGGTTAAAGAGGTTAGGGCTTGGACAATTACCAAAGGTATGAAAGCGCCACAGGCTGCTGGGGTCATTCATACCGATTTTGAAAAAGGCTTTATTCGTGCTGAAGTAATTGCATATAACGATTACACATCACTTGGGTCTGAAGCGGCTTGTAGAGAAGTTGGGAAATTAAGAGTTGAAGGTAAAGAGTATGTGGTTGCCGATGGCGATTGCATGCATTTTAGATTCAACGTATAACACATTCTAAATTAAAAAATAAGGGCTTTCTGAGTTATTAGAAAGCCCTTTTTATTTTGAAATTAATGGGATTTAGAAAACAAAATTAAACGCCCCTGTAAACATAACGCCCCGTGTATTGCGATTCTCGTTATTAATTGGAAGGAAATAAGCGGCTTTTGTGTCAATCAAAACATGTTTGCTTTTGAATAATTCCAATCCAATGTTTAAAGAACTCACCAAAGAAGCCTTTTGTGGGAGGTCATCGTACCGATTTGGGATAATGGCCCCAATGGTATAACCAGAATATAAATTTAAATATTTGCGGCGACCTCTTCCGAAATGGCGCGTGTAGAAATCCTGTCCAAACTGAACCAAGAAAAAGTCGTTTTTCATGGAGGTTAGGCTAGAGTCTTGCAATTCAATATCGGTTAGCGGTGTAATAGGCTTTAAAACACCCAACTCAATGTAGCTTTTACCACGAGTAAAGAGGTATTTTAAGTTCAAACCTGCATAGGCTTCGTGGGTAATACCCGGTTTGGGGTTCTCAACTTGCAAAAAGGAATAGGATACACCCGGCATGTTAACCCATGTGATATTTTGATTGTTGCCATTTGGAGTAGAAACTTCATCCTTAATATATAAGTTAACTAACATCAAATTCTTCACTTGATTTAATTCCTCGATTTCCCGTTCGTATTCTTTTATTTTTTGTTCGTATCTCCTGATATTATTTTCAAGTTGCATGTTAGAACTCGCAATCCTTTCTGAAGTTCTCAATGTGTCCATAGAATTTTGTTTCAATGTATAGCGCGCGTTCTCAATGTTTTGTTCTTGGGTTTCAATTTGATTTTGGTAGGACTTGCGTTTTTCATCAATGTTATTTTTATTCATTGAAGACTCTGTAATATATCCGTAGGTTCTTAATACACTATCTAAATAGTATGAATTAATAGATTCGGTATGGAATATGTAATGAGTTTGATAAAGGTTTGAAGTCTTTTCAAGAAGTTTGAAATCACGAATTTGAATGAGTTTGTCAAAATCCAAACTGTGTTCGGTGTATTTCGCACTGTACACTGTAATGCTCTTATTTGTGCCGTAGTTTCCCTTGTTGTAATATTGACCACGGGTTGTAGTGGATATTATTAAAAAAAATAAAAGGGCTAAGTTGTTGAATTTCATTTTTTTATGTTGTTTTTAGTGTCTTTTGCTTTACAAATGTTCATTTTTTTTTGCAACCTTTTACAATTAGGGCGTCATAATATCGAAGTTTCTTGCAGAATCATGAGTCAATCATAGTCGGATGCAGAAAGAATGATCGAAAATCGCAACAAGCACTTTTCGAATTATTCGCATCAAAAATGTATGGCCATTGTTTGAGGTACTCGAAAAATACCGAAGATGCCCAAGACATTCTACAAGAAGGCTTCATAAAGGTCTTTGAAAAAATTAATTCACTAAAGGATTTTCAACAACTTGAAGGTTGGATGTCTCGTGTGTTTATCAATTTAGCGCTCAGTTATTGGCGGAAGAATCATAGCGGTCCCACATTTGTGGATATCAATGAAACAGACGCAGAAGATGAAGTGCTAGGGGAAGAATCAAATCTCCAAAAACACAAACCTGAAGAGGTGTTGGTTTGGATAAATGAACTCCCGGATAATCAGCGAATGGTTTTAAATATGTATGCGATCGACGGTTTAAGTCACCAAGAAATTGCATCCGTGCTTAATACAACCGTATCCAATACAAAATCAATTCTAAGTCGTGCCAGAAAGGCTTTACGTGAACGAATCAATTCAAAGAACGAAACAAAATAAGATGCCCTCTCTTGGAAAAGAGTACTAACAATATCGACCAGCAGCTCAAAGGAATGTTTGAAACATTCCAACCGGCAGTGCCTTTTCAATTTGAAAAGATCGAAAGCCGTATGGATGCGAAAAAGAGCAAGCGTCGTTCCGTTTTATTATGGTCTTCAGTGGCCACAGTTGTCTTCACCGCAGTATCAGGCATTATCATCCTGAAGCCTGATACCGCTGAGGTGAATTATGGCAGCATTTCAAAAAAGGAAAACAACAGTAAGGAAATAATTAATTCTTCTAATAATTCGAATGAGGAAACAGTAAACAGTGCAAATCCTACTTCAGATGAAATTATTGCAGAAGAAATTGCAAGTGTAACAAGTCTTTCAATGGATGCTTCAAAAATCGAAGCCAGTAATAATTTGAATCTTTCGAATTCAAGTATTTCAATAAACAATAGCTCAAATAACATCATTGCCCAAATTGCTTCAGACGAATTATTGAGAGAATCACAAATTGATCAAAACACCGCTGAAGTTAATACGATTTATTCTGATTTTTCAGGTAAATCGATTCAAACCATTCCGACGTCGTTCGGGTATTTTTTACAGTTGCCGGTTCGTTTCCCTTCGCCTCAAATGCCAATACAGCCCTTGTCAAGCTGGGCTTTTGAGGTGGGTTACGATCAAAATCAAACGGCTATGGCGTATCAAATTTCCCCCGGACGTGAACAATACGTACATAAAAATTATATAACTCGCATGAAAGAAGGGGAATTTGCTTTAAATGCACCCAACTGCAAGCTTCTCTTAAATATTATGTGAACTCCAATTGGTCAGTTTCTTTAGGATTGGGTTTTGCTCAAACCCGAACTATGCAACGATTTGATTTCCGCGATAGCGTTCCAGTTTCTATAGCGCAGGGCTTTGAGTCTGACGCATTGGGTAATTTCCCCATATTTGGATATCTAGGACTCGGACAAGAGGTGAAATATGAGGGAATTCAAACAATTCAAATGTTGAGTATACCGATGGCAATCGGATATCAGTTCCCAATAAATCGTTTCTGGTCCTTCAACTCAGAAATAAGTACACGATATAATCGGTTGTTTGCTACTCAAGGTAAAACGTTGAATTATCACGATTTGAGTCTTTTGCAAGCAAATGACGAGGTTTACCGTTCGGGAATATGGTCAGCACGCCTTAGTGCAGGTGCTGAATACCGGATGTCACGAAATCAATATTTAGGACTTCGAGTGAATACACAAGGTGCATTTACTCCATTGTATAAAAAGGATGCTTCTGTAGTAAATAGAGGTTGGTCTTTAGGTATGTCGGTCTTTTACACGATGAAACTCTTTTAAATTGAATCATTTATCAATCATATCGACTAACTTTGATAATGTGAAACGTAGTTTGACTGTTTTCTTTTGTTTGGTAGCTCTGCCCTTTTTAAAGGCGCAGGTGTTGCAACCATTGGGAACAGGACTACCGGGTAGGGTGGTTGCATCATATGCTTCCGATCAAGCATTCTTCGCACTTTATGAGGCCATAGAAACTCCTGCTGAAAATGATTATAATTTAGCAAAATGGGATGGGGTAACTTGGACCGTTTATCCAGGTTTGGAAACCCCACAACCTATAATCCCTACAGAGGGTACCTATAATTTTCACTCAATTGCCTATTTCCAAGGAGATATTTATGTAGGTGCTTACATAGCCAATGCTTCAAAAGATGCAGAAATCCCCGTTACCCATTTATACAAATGGTCTGAAAATTCACAAAAATGGGTTCCAGAGATTGGGGTAGTAGATACACGGAATAATGGTATAATCAGTATGACCGTCTTTGATGGTAGATTGATTGTGGCAGGTAAATTCCAATCCACGGTTAACGGTAATTCGGTTCAGAACATAGCGGCCTACGATGGTACGGAATGGACGTATTTAGGTACCAATAATTTGGATCAAGGGGCCAATGGCATTATTCGTTCTTTAATGGTCGTAAAAGACCGCCTGTACATTGCAGGTGATTTTGATCGGTTTGCCGGAGATTTAACAGGAAATATTGCCTACTACACAGCTTCCAATGGAGGTTGGGGTGGTATTGGAAGTCCGTTCGATGGAGAAATACTTGAATTGGCGTCCTTTGGAGATCAATTGGCAGCCTTAGGTAAAAATACTCAAGGTAATAATGAAGTTAGAACCTTTAAAGTAAATTGGTCTAATCCAATAGATTTTGATTCATTCACTGTGGCAAAGCCTATTACCATTTCCGGTTTGTCTGATTATTTATTAATTGGAGGTGACTTTGTAAAGAATAGTTCTGGATCTTCCTTGTTGCGTTATCAAAACAATCAAATAGCTTTTACGGGAAATCGATTGACAGGTAATTTCAAATTAGGTCAACGTGGAAGTGGTGCTTTTGTTTGGGGAGATTTTCTCGAGCAAAATACCGATATAAAGTACTTTTCGAGCTTAGAATTTGCTACAGGGAACTTAAATGGTGACCTATTTTATGATGTAAATAACAATTGTATCAAAGACGACGGTGAAATAGGCATTCCACAATCCATCATTCGCTTGATCAATAAAGCTAATTCCAATTCGTATTTTGCTGTTACCGATGATTTTGGGCATTTTTCAATAGGATTGCCAGAAGGCGAATATCAAATTGAACATGTTTCCAAACGTCATATGACTTCCTTGTGCAAGGGAAATTACGCAACCCAGATAAGAAACGGCCGCTATTCAAACGTTAGCTTGGCAGAATACATGAATTCAGATATTGCGGATTTAGAAGTAAGCTTCAATCCCATTTATCCTAATGATTTAAAAGCAGGGGATACGGTTAGTGCCATCATTCAAGTTAAAAATCACGGTGCGAATGCGGTTAATAACGGAACAATTCATTTAACTCATGCTTTACCACTTTCTGATTTTTATAGCAAACCTGCTGCAGATGATTACAACGGTATTTCGGCTATTTTCACCTTGGATGAGTTAAATCCATTTGAATCCAAAACCATATTTGTGCGTTTTACAATGCCTTTTGCGGCAACTACAGACGATGATTATGAAATCGAGATTAAAACGGGTAGTTTGCTATCGTTGAAAGATGTTACTCCGGCGGACAATTCATTAAAAGGATCACTTTCTATAGGCAAACGCGGGAATCCTTCCGGAGCGGTGAATAAAACGAGCGATTTTGGACTTGAAATACCTCAAAATCAAAGAACTTGGACCTATACGGTAGATTTCAAAAATACAAGTAGTCAACTCGTAAATAAGGCCGTAATGATTGATACCCTTTCTTCGGATCTTCCGATGCGAAGAGTTGTATTGAATTCTTTTTACCCGGAAAAGGCGCATTATTCCATTCAACAGGGCAGAATTTTAGTGGTTACTTTTGATCCTGCAAACCTTAAAACCTTGGAATCAAGCCCAACGAATGCAGCTGGATGGGTACGTTACAGCATTGATTTGTATCAGGATTTACCGGTTAATTCCAAGATTAGCAATATCGCTTACATGGATTTTGATTCTAAATGGAAAGCGAATTCAGAAAATTGTGAAGTTGCCGTTGTTCAGGGTTCATCAGGAATCCAAAATCCATCCAAGATTGCTTTGGACATTTATCCTAATCCGACCCAACAGAATTTAACTGTAAATTGGCTGACCAACGAGTTAGGTTCAGATTGGTTGTTGTATAATTCCATGGGTCAAATTAGTGCACGAGGAATTATTCAAAATACAACACAAGAAATTTCTCTCGGAAACCTTCCAGAAGGATTGTACTTCCTACAGACTCCTGGCAGTCTAAGTAAGGTTCAAATTAGTTACTAAACTTACGGAAATAAGGTTCGATAAATTCGAATAAATTCAAATTCGGATTTTCATTTATGGCCTTTTGAACATCTGAAATTATGGTGCTAAGATTTAAATCTCGCATCCGATAATCCTGTATCATAGCATAGGCCTTTTCCGCAAATAATTGAATTTGTCGATTGGTGTTTTTATTGAAATTACCATGTTGGTTAAGTGCTTCTGATAATTCAGCTATGCCATTCTGGTCGACAGCTTGGGTTAAAATTACTGGACTTTCCCAATTAGCAGTTGCTCGGGAATGAGCCAATTTTTTCAGGTGATTTGCAAATGTTTGTGCGCCATCTCTATCTGATTTATTAACTACAAATACATCAGCAATTTCCATTATGCCACTTTTTAATGTTTGGATTTCATCACCGCTTTCTGGCACGGAAACTACAATTGTTGTATCTGCAACGCCAGCAATTTCCACTTCACTCTGACCAACGCCTACAGTTTCAATCAGGATATAATCATAAGGGGCATGTTTCAATACATGCACCATTTCAATAATATGAGCCGATAATCCACCAAGCGAACCTCGGGAAGAAACGCTCCGAATAAATACGCCTTCATTCAAGAATAAAGATTGCATGCGCAAACGATCTCCAAGTAGAGAACCAAAATTGAAGGCGGAACTGGGATCTACGGCTAAAATTGCGACGCGTTTTTTTAGGTTTCGCCAATGGGTTACCAAAGCGTTCACCAATGTGCTTTTACCTGCGCCAGGTGGGCCTGTGATTCCAATAACTTGGGCATTGCCTTTTAAGGTTTTAAGCAATTCTAAAACTTCAGGATGTTGATTTTCAGACCATGACAAGGCCCGAGCGATATGACGCTCATTACCGTTTTGAATGTCTAAGGCCTGGGGTATCAACATTGATCCAAAGTTACGTTTTAAGCTCGAGTATAAGGTAATGCATCCAATTTAAGGAATTCTCCTTTAATTGCTAGGTGCAAACCTGCTTGAGCAATCATAGCGGCGTTGTCGGTGCAAAATTCAAAGGACGGAATGTAACTATGAATTTTATGTGACTCGGCAAGTTGTTTAAATGCCATTCTCAAGGGCAAATTAGCAGAAACACCTCCTACTAAACCTATTGATGCGGCGGGATAAATTTTAAGAGCCTTTTTTACTCTTTTCAATAACATCTGAATGAGTGCATCTTGATAAGATGCACAAATGTGTGTTTTGTTTTTTACGAGAAAATTAGAATCCGACTGTTGTGCTTTCTTCAGAAAATACAACAAAGAGGTTTTTATACCAGAAAATGAAAATGAGAGATCCTCGGTTTGGGAGTCCGGAAATTTATGAAAATTCGGATCTCCCGATTCGGCCCATTTTGAAATTTCAGGTCCACCTGGATAACCCATACCCATGATTTTTGCACCCTTATCAAATGCTTCGCCTACGGCATCATCGATGGTTTGACCAATAATATGATAACTTCCAGGTTCTGTTACCCAAATTAATTGTGTGTGACCACCACTTACCAATAAACCCAACATTGGAAACTGAATATCATTTTCAATATACAATGCGGCAATATGTGCATGAAGGTGGTTTACCCCAATAACAGGTTTGTTAGTAGCCAATGCCAGACCTTTTGCTGTATTCAGACCGACTACCAAAGAACCCATTAATCCAGGCCCCTGTGTAACGGCAATAGCATCCACTTCCGATAACGTGATTTTCGCCGTTGTTAAAGCACTCTCAATAACCGGGATAATATGGCTTTGATGGGCTCTAGATGCAAGTTCCGGCACAACCCCGCCATATTTTCGATGAACATCTTGAGATGCGGTAATATTTGAAGCGATTTTTCCGTTAATCAGTACAGCGGCCGACGTATCATCACAACTGCTTTCAATGCCCAAAATAGTGGAGTTTGCTGATAGAGGTGGATTGCTCATGTATCGTAAGTGCTACCTTTGTTTGATTTGAAAAAAGAACGCTCAAAAATACGGAAGATTCTGCTTAGAACACTGCTTTTATTGGTGTTCTTTTCTAGTATTTTGGCTGTTCTGACCCGCAACAAATGGGTTCAAACCCAGCTTGCACAATATATAGCCGCACAGTTTCAAGACAATATTGGCATTGAGTTAGAGATCAAAGCGGTTGAGATAGATTTTTTAAGAAATTTTCACATCGAAGGTATCTTGGTGCGCGATTTACATCGTGATACTTTGATTTCCATTCGCGTTCTCGATGCCCAATTGCAAAATTGGAACTTGAAAAAGAATGAGTTTAAAATTGGCGATTTTGAATTGTTCTACCCGTTTGTAAAAATGGGTAAATATGATTCAGATTCACTTTTGAATTATGAAGAAATTCTTGCAAAATTGCCCAAGGATACCGCCAATAGTAGGCCTTTGCAAATAGCTTTGGATGGGATAAAAATCAATAATGGATCGTATGTGTTTTTTGATGGCGAAGAATCTTTTAAAAACAATGTACTGGGTGAATTCAATCCAAGTTATTTGAGATACGATGATATAGAGTCTCAAATTGAACTCGGACATGTCAATTATGATGGGACATTGGATTTTGAAATTGAGTCTTTCAGTGCTTTAGATCGCACGGGTTATAAGATCGATGAAATATCAGGACCACTTAAAATCGATGGTCCCAATCTGAGCATAAGTAAACTCAAAATTAAAACAGGGAAAACGTTTTTAAACGGTAATTTTTCCATTCAAAAAGATCCAAAAATTAAAGGTTCTTACTTCGAATCTTTTGTGTACAAACTGGATTTGGTTAATTCTAGCATACGACTGAGTGATATCGCGGCTTATGCCCCTTATTTGAAGAATCACAGTTTGGAGTTGGAACTAAATGCCGAAATGGAAGGCCCATTGGCAGATTTTAAGGTAAATAGGTTCCTTGCAAAAACGAAGAACGGAAGCAATCTGAATTTGAATTATACAATGAAGGGTATGCCCAATTTGCCTCAATTGATTCAGACAGTTGAATTTAAAGAATCATTCATAAGTAAAGACGATATTCAGGAAATGTTTCAAGTGGAAACATGGAATGATAACCTAAGTCCTTTTGGAGATATCTACCTGAATCTTAATTGTGAAATACCTCGGGGCCTTTACAGACAAACAGGATCAGTACGTTCTCAATCTGGGACGTTTGATGGATTTTTTGAAGTAGATTATGCTCAAATGGACTCCGTCATGCCGTTTTTATGCAGGGGGGATTTTAATGGTCTAAAAAGTACTATCTGGTCCGACTCAGTGAGCGCCATAGATAGAATAAGTGGTTCTTTAAATCTTCAAGGTAATCGTTTTGATTCCGCCATTACCTCGTCATTTGAACTGATAAATGCCTCGGCTTACCTTAATGGAAATTTTATTAATAACATTGATTTAATAGGTACAACGGTAAATGGTGATTTGGATGTGCAAGTGGCGGCACTCAACGATAAAATTAGATTGAATCTTGATTTTGACGTGAGTAATTATTTTAAACCAAACCGAGAAGTAAATCTCGTGGGTAAAATCTCAAAATTCGATTTGTTTGGATTGGGACTTGATACAGTTCGGAATATAGTTAGTGGCGAAATAGATTTAGATCTACAAGGAACGGCAATTGACAATTATACGGGGTCATTAAGTGTAGATTATGCTCGCTTTGAGCGCGATAAAACAGAATTTCAATTGCAGCATCAAATTATAACGCGCCCGGATAGCACACTTTTGGGCTTCAAAGGCGATTGGCTAGATGGAAGCATTACCGGCCCTTTGAAATTGTCGAATACGGCGCTTTGGTTGAAGCAAATTGCAAACGGTATTGCACCTGAAAGATTTTTAGAAGTAAAAGAAAAGCTTAACGACTCAATTTATTTGGAACTCACAGTACCTCAAACGGCATGGATTGAAGAATTTGTGGTTCCAGGTCTGTATTTGGGACCATTAAGGATACAGGGTCACTACTTTGCCAATCAAAATACATTCGATCTGTCTATGGGGCCATTTTCCTTGGAATACGGTAGAATGTACATGGAAAAGGTATATTTTTCCATGGAAAAGCCTCGGAAAAACGGACTTGTGAAATCTCAGTTCCGCACCAACTACATCCTGGTTGAAAATACTTTATATGATACATTCGGTGTTTCTATGGAAGTTTTGAATGGGGGTTATCAAATTGCTACTAGACTGCATGATAAGTCGGATAGATATTCATTTTCTTTAAAGGGGAATGGGGCTATTCATGCAAAAACAAGCAATTTATATTTTAAAGAAACCCAACTGAAAATTTTAAATCAGTTCTGGAATCTCGATAGGGAAGCACGTATATCTTTTTTGCCTGAAAAATGGGAGGTGAGTAATTTCTTTTTGGCTGATGCCGATCACTTTTTAGAGATTGCTGGAGATATTAGTACTTCTGAAAAAGATACGCTCCACATTGATTTTGGAAATTTCACACCCAAGGTTTTAGCTCCATTTTTCCCCCGTAATACCTTCGATAGTTTGAGATTTCGTTCGAATGGAAGTGTAGCTCTTTGTGCCGTTCTTGGCGATATTCAATTCTTTGGGAATTTAGGCTTGAATAAAGTGGTTTACATGAACGAACCCTATGGCAGTGCGAACATTGCAGTCAAACAAACCCAAGCACAAGGCAGAGTTCGGGTTGAAGCCGATGTTCGATCAGGTCCGCTTTCGAATACAACCTTTGCGGGTGATCTTTTATTTGAAAAAGGTAGGGTTCCTCAAATCAATATTTTGGGAAATATTCCTAATGGATCTCATTTGGATTTTTTGAAACCATTTTTAGCTGGGATAATTAATATTGAAAATGGCACCTTCGGCGCGGATTTGCGGATTTCAGGTGATTTGGATAAGCCAAAAACTCAAGGATTATTGCGCACAAATCAGTTTAAAGTCGGTATCGATTATTTAGGCACCCAATACAAAGTAGGAGGAAATTTTAAAATTACCGATGAGGGTTTATTTACGTTTAGACCACAAAAATTCACCGACCCTACTACCGGTAATTTTGCTTGGATGCAATTGGCCATAACTCATGATAATTTTAAAGATTTTGCCATTGATTTAAAATTAGATAGTATAAAAAACATGCGGGTTTTGGCAACAACAGAGTCAATGAATAATCAGTTCTATGGAAATGCATGGGCAGACGGTAGCGCACATATTTTTGGATTATTTTCCGAAATAGACATGGATATCGATTTAACCACGCGAGAAAAAACAAAATTGGCTATTCAATACCCAGAAGTAGGGGAGAATCGAGTGGGTGGATCTATTGTGTTCATGAATAAAAAAATAGAAAATCTCAAGAGTAAAACAGATAAGGGAAAAGGCTTGAATGAGCCGGATGCAATTGGGCAAATAAATCTAAATATTACCGCTACACCTGTGGCAGAGGTGCAATTCGTCATCGATAAGAGATTAGGCGATATTATTAAAGGATACGGAGATGGAGGAATCAGATTGGTATATGGCAGAGATGAAAAGCTATATCTGTACGGTAGGTACGTAATTGATAAAGGAGAATATGCTTTTTCATTACCCGGTGTTAATTTACTCAAAAAAATAACCGTGAATAAGGGAGGAAGCATTCGTTGGGAAGGTGATCCGTATAATGCCGAAGTTGATTTAAGCGGCTCATTTGAAAAGAAAATTTCTCCATCGACGTTAATGGTGATGAGTTCAAGTTCCGGTGCGAGTTACCCGACAACCACATTCGTGAGTATTTTGAGCATGAAAGGGAATCTATTCAGCCCTTCTATTTCATTTGATTTGCAAGCTCCCGATTTGAGTTCCATTACCGGAGCAACTGGGTCCGAAATAAATAGCGTGTTACAACGTATTCGGGCTAATAAGGATGAAACCATGCGACAGTCGATTTCGTTGTTGTTATTTGGCAACTTTTTACCTCCTTCATTAACCGGAGCTTCAGCACCAACAACGAGCTCATTCAGCAGTGCTGGCTTTGCCGGGAATAGTATTTCAACCTTGGCAAGTAGCGTCGTAAACGATTTGTTTTCCAAATACGGAATTCCAACAAGAATACAAGTCAATATAGACGATGTTCGAAATGCAACGGGAAATAGCAATACCCAGCTATTTGTTAACAGTGAGTGGTTTTTATCTGAGCGATTGCGCCTAGATTTAAACTACGATCCAACCGTTGCTGTTTTGGTAAACAGTGTGGCTGTTCCATTGAATTTTAATTTGGAGTATAAAACACGCGATGAAAATTGGCGACTTAAGGCATTTTCAAGGTCCAATAATCTAATCTTACAACAAAATAGCGCTACCACCACAAATGGTGTTTCAGGAAATACATTGGGTACGGGTGTTTTGTATCGAAGAGAGTTTGATACATTCAAAAGAACGAAAAAATAAAATTCAGTACAGGTTCTAATTTGTCTGATTTTCTCGTGGTTTCGCCCATTAGAATTTTCAGGGTATCAAAATACCTATCTTTGTAACAGTGAATTTTAGCGTACTAATACGAGAAACGCTGCGGATGTCTTATCAAGCAGTAAGGCTTAATAAGCTGCGCAGTTTGCTTTCTGTTTTAGGAATTAGTATTGGAATATTTTGTGTGGTTTCGGTTTATGCCTTGGTGCATTCATTAGAAACGAGTCTAAATAATCAATTTAATAAATTAGGTTCGGATGTGGTCTTTGTTCAGAAATGGCCTTGGGATGATTTTGGTAATAATTATCCCTGGTGGACTTATCTAAAAAGGCCACAGTCAAGTCCGGAGGATGCCAAGTTCATAAGTCAAAAGATATCGCCCAAATTGGTCAGTGCTACAGCGTATATTTTTAAGGCTAATTTTGATTTGCAAGCCGGTGATAAAAATGCGAAAGGCATAACGGTAAATTGCATTTCACATAAATTCCCGCAAATACAACCAATTGATATCGAATTTGGACGCATATTTACAGAAGAGGAAGCCAGGTCGGGTAGGCCTGTGGCTGTAATCGGGAATTCCATTGCTCGCGAACTTTGGGGTACAACCCAGGTTGTCGGAAAAACAATGCGCGTTAAAAATAAAGATGTAATGGTAATTGGCGTTTGTGAATATCAAGGAAGTAATATTATTGGAGCGAGTAATGATAACCTGGTTTACGTTTCCGATCAATGGGGCAAAAACTTGATTTCATATCGCAACGCAAATGATGCTCAAATCCTATTGAAAGCAGCTCCGGGAGTTGGGCTCGAAGAAGTTCAGTTTGAAGCGCGTCGTCTAATGCGTCAAATTCGCCGTTTGAAGCCCCAAGAAATGGATGATTTTGCCGTGAATAAAATGTCCATGATTACGGAAGCAATTAGTACCCTTTTCATTCAAATTAGAAAAATTGGAGTGATAATCGGAGGATTTGCTATGCTAGTGGGATGTTTTGGAGTGGCCAATATTATGTTTGTTTCTGTTAAGGAACGAACCAGAGAAATAGGCATACAAAAGGCCATAGGAGCTAAAAATTTTGCTATCAGTACGCAATTTTTAATGGAAAGCATTTGGTTGAGCATTGCAGGTGGGATAATTGGTTTGTTGGCCGTTCAACTTGTTTTATACTTGATGGGGCTTGTTGCCGCCAAACAATTTGGAAACGATGTGGTACTCTCTTTGAGTCCTGAAGATACTTTGTTGGGCGTGATTACTTCTATAATTGTGGGTTTGATAGCAGGCGTAATTCCAGCTAGAAGTGCGGCAAGATTGAACCCCGTTGATGCCATTCGTTCCAGTTGATTTAGTACAATTCTCTGAATTCCTTTCTCATTTCTTTCTTTCAAGGTTTATGTTTAATTTTGTTTCATGGAGTTATCAGGAAAAATTGTACAAATATTAGACAAACAAACAGGAGAAGGGAAAAATGGATCTTGGGAAAAACAAGAGTATATCATTGAAACTCAAGGACAATATCCCAAAAAAGTGTGTTTCAATATTTGGGGTGCGAAAATTGCACAATTCAATATCCAGAACGGTGAATTTATAAATATTGGTGTTGACTTGGAAAGTCGCGAATACAACGGACGTTGGTATACCGATGTGCGTGCTTGGAAGGTAGAACGTCCAGGTGCTGCTAATTCAGGTGGCGGTGCTCCTCAACAAGGCTCAGAAGGCGAAGGTCCTTTTGCTAATACCGGCCAAATGGAAGATCCGTTTGCATCAGGGGCTAGTGCTTCTGATGGGGCAGACGATCTGCCCTTCTAAAAATAAAATTTTATAACGCACCACTTTTTGGTGCGTTTTTACGTCTATATCACAAATCGAAATTATGACAAAATATAATCCGTTCGGACGCTTAGTGCTTCTATGCTTCTTACTAATAAGTTCGACGCTTAATGCTGCAGATTTTTATGTCAACGCAACATCAGGGGATAATACCAATAACGGTTCAACCGCTTTGTTAGCGGTGAAAACCATCGAACATGCATTAACTCTTGTAAGTTCCAATGATGTTATCATCATCGAAGGTGGCGATTATTCAGGCGATTCCCTTGGAATCAATAAAACGCTTAGCTTTAAAATAAATGGCACAGCGAAAGTGGGTGTTTTACGAATGATTAAATCATCTGTTTTGTTGACCTTAACTGGAAATCCAAGCGGTCAATTGGATATTGCAGGCAAATTATATCTCGACAGCGGATATATTTTAGCAAAGAATTCAGGTACGGCGGCTAAGTTGAGGTTACTTGATGGTGCAAAACAAATAAACGGTTCAAAGCATTCCTTCATTGTTGGTGGATATTCTTTTCAGTTTGTTGCCAATACGAGTACGAACTTTACTTGGCATATAGGTAATGCCAAGGATTATCGCCCGATTTATTTGGCAGGTATGACGCGTTCTCGGAATTGGTGCTGAAGATTATTATGCTCAGTTCAATCCAACATCCGGTTTACGGTAAATACCACCTTGGATGCTAACACAAGAAATATTTCTACTTTAAACCATTGGTTCTTAAGTAAAACAACCAATTCCATTACGACTTCAAATATTCAATTGCGTTTGTACTACGATACAGGTTTTAATGATGATCAAGTTTATGATCGTTCTAACCTGCAAATTTTACGTTCAATCTCAAACGGAGCTTGGGCCGTAATTAATACCGGAGGATCCGATGATCGTGCAGGTTCTATTTCGACAGGGGTTCTAGGAACAGGAGATTTAGGTCATTTTGTTCTTGGAAACAAAAAAGGTGGTGCCAGTTATCAAGGAGGTATTAATACTCTAGGGAATACCACAGATCCCTTTGTTAAGTTGGTTCGTTTAGAGAGCAAACACTGTGAAGAGGATACAGTAAAGTTCAGAGCGATTGTGAAGAATGTGAATTTTTCAACGGATCTTTTTACTTGGAATTTTGGAGACGTCGCCGCTTATACAACTGCTGGTTATTTGAACTATAACAGCACGACCATTCCTACATTCCCAAATTATCCAGATACTTTAGCCTACCATGTTTACCGTGTTGCGGGTTCCTTTACCGCTAGTTTGGAAATTGAAAAGGCGGGAGGAATTAAAGATAAAGCCAATTACCCGATTACCATAGATATCAATCCAGAAACGAATACAGATGGTGGTAAATGGTTAACCTACGAGAGTTACCCTACTAAAGGTTTGGATACGGTAAGTAACTTATTTGTATGTCAAGGGCAAATGTTTTGGGTAATTGATAATTATAAAATTTCCCGTGAATTATCTCCCTCAAAATCTACAGAGGCACTCTATTCTACCGAGTTTACCGTAGATGGGTTATTGCCAACTGTTGATAGTTTATTCATTCCACCAAGATCGAATTTGGATACCTTCAAACTGGGTATTGGAGCTCCAGGTCCATATACCATTATTTGCACTAGAGAAACTCAAAAAGGTTGTGTGGCTATTGAACGAAAAGACATAAGGATTTTCGCAAACCCCGGCCCTGTTATTGATTTTTCAGAGAAGTGTGAAACGCCTCCACTTACTACTATTAATCCCATAAATAATACGCCCGATCCAGAATCCGACAATAAAGTAGTGAGTTGGGATTGGCATTATCGGGGTACCTCTGTGATCAATGAAAAGGTGAATAAAAATTACATTTTTTCGGGTGCAGATCCACTGCCTAATATGGTGAAATTGGTTGTTCGCACAAGTAAAGGGTGTGTAGATTCTGTAGAAACAGATGTTATCGTGCACCCAAAGCCAATTGTAAATAAAGCCAATTTTAGGAATGTGTGTTTTGGTGAAACTACCGAGTACGATCCAGATCCATATGCAGTAATAAATTATGGTGGCAGTATCGAACATTACATTTGGTACTTCGATCGCGACAGTGTGGCTCTAAAACCAGATTCCAATCGATACACGACATATACCTATGGCCGTCCGGACTTATACAAGGTAAGACTTAAATTGGTATCGGATAAAAATTGTGTTACAACCCTAGATACCAATTTGCGTATTCATCCTCGTCCGCAACCGGAATACCAAACCCAAAGTGAATGTTTTGGTGATACCACTTTCTTCCGTCGCGTATTAAAAAGATACCCGATAGAAGATAGTATGTACTACCGATGGTATATCGACTACAAATTTGTGAAGCAAGATACTGCCATGAAATATTTGTTCAACGCACCAGGGATATACAATGTTACCCTTGTTGGAGAGTCATTGGTAGGATGTAGCGATTCAGCAACGGGTATTGTGCGATCTTTCCCAGTACCTAAACCTACATTAGGATTGAATTCGTCAGTTTTAGGCAACGATACTTTCCAATGTTTGAATGCCAATAGGTATACGTACGATTATAACTTTGGATTGGATTTGTATGACACCGTGGATATAAGTCGATTGGATTTCGGTGATAGTATGATTGAAAGTCCGGCAACGGCTACCACACATCGTTATGCAAAAGCCGATACATTTACCGTTCAACTTTTTGTTCAAAATATTAACGGTTGTGCAGATAGTGTAACGCAAACCGTGGTCGTTTGGCCTTCGCCTGCAGCATACTTTGATTATGAAGGTGTTTGTATGCCGGATTCGGTTCTATTCTTGGACACAAGTAGTATTTCTGAATATCCAATTTCAAATCGCTATTGGGACCTAGGTGATGGTGGTGTTGATACCGGTTCTATAATGTTCAAATATCCATACCCGAATTCTGGACCTTACACCGTTCAGTTAATCGTTGAATCTTCTTTGGGATGTACCGATACTACAAGCAAAACTTTAGATTCTTTGGTTGATATTCCGGTGACAAATTGGGCTTTAGTAGGCGGTTCAATGCCTATTTGTAAGAGCGATTCAGTTGTTTTTGAAGCACAAGGAGGGGATTCGTTATATTGGCAAATTGATGGTGATACGAGTGCCAGGAAATCTTTCAGAACGAGTGGTACCTATTACTTTACGGCTACAAATCAGGGTAAATGTTCAGCATTAGATTCGGTTCAAGTTTTCGCGTACACACCAACGGATATTATTCCTAACCCAGATACTGTGATTTACCGTGGTCGTCAAGTTAACCTTTACGTTAAAAACGCGGCATATAATATCAAGTGGACACCTAGTGATTATTTAATTGGGGATTCTACTATGTCTACTGCCAAAACCACTCAGCTTATTGATAGCATCCGTTTTTACGTTTCTGCATTAGACTCAAACGGTTGTCCTGACATAGACTCAGTGACCATAAAAATTATAGATCCTCCATTGGTTAAAATTCCAAACATTATAACGCCAAATGGTGATAATGAAAACCAAACATGGAACTTGATAGATATTCCGGATTTGTTCTTATACAATATTGTGATTTCTGATAGACAGGGTAAACGTGTGTATGAATCCGATAACTATAAAAACGATTGGGCAGCCACCGATTTTAACGGGAACGTATTGCCTAACGGGGTGTATTTCTACCATATGAAAAACCGACAAACCAACCAGTTGTACAGAGGATACATCCAAGTAATACGCTAAAATCATGAAAAAAATCACATTATCTCTGGTTATACTTACTCAATTCGCATTCAGTTTGAAAGCTCAGATGGGTGCAAGAATTGATCAATATTACTTAGATCGTTCCATATTAATTCCTGCTGCGGCAGCGCATAATGAGGAAGGTTATTTCAGTACGTATTACAATAAATTATTTTTAGATGTTCCAGGAGCTCCTCAACACACAACCATAAATGGGGTGATGCCGGGAGGAAATGAAAATACCGCATTTGGAATATTCTATATGAAAGAGAATATAGCATTCTCTGAGATGCACAATGCCTATGCAACCTATGCCTATGCCTTTAAATTAGGTAGTGAAACTAAATTGAGTTTAGGAATAAGTGCAGGTGTATTGAGCCAGAACTTTGATGCTACAAAGGCCGTGTATTACGATGAAAACGATGCAAAGATTACGGCGCTTATGTTCAGCCCACCAGTAGTACGCGCTGATTTAAGAGCTAGTATGTATATTTCTGCACCTAAGTGGTATACCGGTTTCTCTATTACCCGTTTGCCATCGCCGAGATTTGATTATTCTTATTATAACTACGCCGCTAGTTATGAGTTACAATCCCAAGCAAATTTCTTGTTAGGAATTAATGCATCTATTGATGATGATTTAACGTTACAACCTTCAGTGAATTTGGGAATGTATAATTGGGATTACATGTATTTTCAAGCAAATGTGAACCTGGATTATAAGGATAAGGTTTGGTTAGGTCTTGGATTGAATCACTTGTGGCAAGCAGGATTCAATGTTGGGGTTAAGCCTCAAGATGCCGTAACGGTTGGATATTCATTTAAAATTCCTGATGGACAACAAAGAGGTTTATTAGGCCCAATACATGAATTTACTGCAATAATAGGCTTTTCTGCTTTGGGTGGTGGTTCCGCATCCGGTGGCTCAGGTTCTGGCGATGATTCTGATTTGTCTAGTGATGGCGATTATGACGGAGAAGGAGTATCACCGAGTGAAAGACCGCGCAAAGAAGTTACCGCTAAGTCTTTCGAAGATATGGAGAATTTTGGCTTAGGTAATGATACCAGTGGTATCAGTTTGCCTCCAATTCCAAAACTAAAACCGGAGCCTGGACATTATTTGGTTACCGGTTTGCACGCGTCTGAAGAGAAAGCGAATACTCAAATTAAAGAGCATTATATGAAGAATGTAGTTGCCTTTAAATTCTATGATCCTCGAGTAAAATCTTATTACGTATTTGTTCGTAAGTATACCAACGAAAAAGATGCGAATAAAGGTGAGTTTTATTTCGAAGGTCAGGTTCCTCGTGTTTGGATCCGAGAAATTCGCGAATAATTACGCAATTAATAGTTATAAAATTCACAAAAGCGGTTAGCCTACAGGTTAGCCGCTTTTTGTTTAAAATATGAGTATTAAGAGGTTTGTTTTTTGAATCAACGATTATAATTCAATAAGACTTAGCAGTCTGTAGTTTTGATTATTGTGGAGCTGTTAAGGCAAAATGAACGAGATTAGCACCCATTCTAAGTGCGAGTAAACGAATCTCTTCAGAATCGTTATATACTTCGGCATCTTCCCAGCCGTTGCCCAAATCACTTTCATGGTCATAAAAACAAACCAAACGACCTTTGTATACGATTCCTAAGCCTTGAGGTCGCTTTCCATCATGTTCATGAATTTTGGGTAGTCCATTTGGAAATGGAAACCGTTGTTGGTAAATGGGGTGGTTAAAAGGTATTTCAAGAAACTCCAATTCAGGAAATACCTTTTTCATCTCACGTCGTATATAATCATTCAAACCATAGTTGTCACAAATATGGAGAAATCCTCCTGCAATAAGGTAGTTGCGCAAGTTTTCTGCTTCTTGATTACTGAAGATTATATTGCCATGCCCGGTTAGAAAGCAAAATGGAAATTGGAATATGTCTTCGGATCCAACTTCTACAACCTTTTCCTGAGGTTGGAAATGAGTTCCGAGTTCTTTATTGCAGAATGCAATCAGATTTTTTAGACTTGTTTTACTTGAATACCAGTCACCTCCACCATTATATTTAATTCGGGCTAAGGATAATTGATTTTGTGATTGAACATGGGGTATAATCCCTCCAGAGAATAGAAGACCTAGAAGCACAAATGGCATTGAAATTCGTGACTTCATTTTTGTAATGGTATTTATAGTAGAGTGATTAAAAATAATGCACCGATAACAATCCGGTATACACCAAACCATTTGAATCCGTTTTTTTGGACCATGCCAATAAAGAATTTCACGGCCAGTGCGGCTGTGACGAAACTGATTAAATTGCCAATAGCGATATCGCTTAAGTTCTCTGCGCTGAGAGCATCCCAGTTCTTTAATACCTTATATCCTGCCGCAGCACTAAGAGTTGGAATTGCGAGAAAAAAGGAAAACTCCGTAGCTGCTTTTTTACTCAATTTCCTCCCTAATGCACCCATTATCGTCGCTGCGCTTCTGCTTGTGCCGGGTATCATAGCGAAGGTTTGAATGGTACCAATTATTAGTGCATCTTTATTCGTGATATGTTCAATCTCTCGGTTACCTTCAGGCAATATTTTATCAATGACCAATAAAAGAATTCCCACGGCGATTAACATAACTCCAACGATTACGGGGGTCTGTAAGAGCTGTTCTAACAAATCGTCAAATGCCAAACCCAATATTGCGGCTGGCAAAAAACCTACAAAGAGTTTTTGATAGAATGTGAACCAATTGGGTTGAAAAAACCGCTTCCAATACAAAACCACTACCGATAAAATGGCACCGAATTGAATTGAAATCATGTATGTGTCGAGTTGATTTCCTTCTAATTTCAACCATTCCTTGAACATCATAAGATGTCCGGTACTGCTTACAGGAAGGTACTCGGTTAATCCTTCAACAACGGAAAGAATAATGTTTTCAAATAAGGTCATTTCTTACGATAAAATATCGCGTAAATACCCAATCCAAAACCTAATATAACTACGGCTGGCGCAAGAGTAGCGCGTCTGAAGTCATAAATATTGCCCTCAGTGCCGCTCATGAGGAAAAAACCAATAACAACGATGGCAAGGCTCACCGCGATAAGTATAAAATTATCTTTACCAAAAAGCATGTCGTTTCCGTTTGATTTTTTAGTTTGACTCATATTGCGATCTTTCATTAGTATAAATTATCAATTTTCATTTTCAAAAACTTGCGAGTGCTCATCCAACTGGATATTGCGGCTAGCAACACTCCAAAAATAGCGATAGAAAGTGAAAATATTCCTAATTGTTGAAAATCGATATGGGCATTAATGGTTTTTATCATCGGGAAGAATTCAGAGTTGTTTGGAATTCCCCAGAATAACAACCACACCAAGAAAAAGGCAATGGGTATAGAAATCAATGCATAACTCATGAATTTCCAAATAAACGGGCGAACTATAAAGCCGTTAGTTGCTCCAACTAATTGCATGCTTTTTATGGTATGTCTATTGGCGAAAATGCCCAAACGAACAGAGCTTTGTATCAGTACGATTGCAACCAAGCACAATACCAAGGTGATTCCAGTGGCGGCAATTTGTATTTTTTGCAGATTCTCCGTCATTGATTCCAGCCAGTTCTGTTGGAAAATAACGTCTTCCACATTTTCCTGTTGCTTGAAATAAATGCTCAATTCAGAGAAAAAATCCGGTTTTGCATATTCCGCTTTGGGGTAAATCTCAAGGCTGAGTGGAAGGGTAACTGTTTCAACATAATTCATGAAATTAGGATCGTATTTATCACCCATTTCCTTCATTGCCTGTTCGCGTGAAACAAATTGAGTTGATTTTACCCAAGGTTTTTTCTCAATTTCACTTTGGAAGTTTTTAACAAACGATTCATTAACATCATCGTTAAAATAAATGTCGATGCTGGTCGTTTCTAACCAATAATTTCCCAATCCTTTAAACGCAAGCCAACTTGTGCCAAGGAGCCCCATCATGAACATTACCGCTGTTAAACTCAGAATACTGGGTACTGCCGAGGGTTTTTTGCGTTTTACGCGTTTTTCTTCCATAGGTTTAATTGCGAATTTCACTATTTATTGATTCTTATCTAAAATTAGTTTTCCGCATTTCGTACTTTTGTCTATCTCATTATTCAAACCCATTCAGAATGCAACTATTGAAGCAAATCGATATCAATAAGGTTCTATTCATAGATATTGAAACCGTCCCTGCAACTCCAACTTTTGCGCATTTGAATGATCGTTGGAAAAAATTATGGGAGCGAAAATCACAAAGTTTAGTTAAAGAAAACATTACCGCTGGCGATATGTATGACAGGGCGGCTATTTATGCCGAGTTTGGTAAAATAGTTTGTATTTGTGCGGGAATTGTTACCGGATATCCGAATAACCCAAGTTTGAGATTGAAATCTTTTGCTGGTGATGACGAGAAGAAGTTGCTTGAAGACTTTGCAGATTTGTTGCGCGTTTATTTTAGTACCCCAAATTCGAGGCTTTGCGCCCATAATGGCAAAGAATTTGATTTTCCGTATTTGTCAAGAAGAATGTTGATCCATGGAATAACACTACCAGTAATGTTGGACAATGCCGGTAAAAAGCCCTGGGAAGTGAATCATTTGGATACCATGGAGATTTGGAAAATGGGTGATTTTAAAAGCTTTACATCGTTGGATTTATTAGCGGCTGTTTTCGATATACCAACTCCCAAAGATGATATTGACGGCAGTATGGTCGCAGATGTGTACTACCAAAATAAGGACCTGCCACGAATAGTTCATTATTGTTTAAAAGATGTAGTTACACTTACTCAAGTGTTTTTGCGTTTGATGAATTTAAGTTTAATACCCGATGCAAGGGTGTTATTCCCTAGTTCAAGCAACGAAAACTAATGCTATTACGTCTATTTTTATTATATTTGTAAACATATGTTCATGCGAAAATTCACATTGCTCCTCTGCGCCTTTTTAGGAGTTTCCTATTTATTTGGAGCTGAACCAACAGTAGCACCTTCAAATGGTAAAGCAGGCTCTGTGCAGTGTGATAAAGCTACTATTTCTTGGACGAACGGTAATGGAGGTTGGAGGCTTGTACTCGTAAAAAAAGGATCCGCTGTAGATGCATTGCCGCAAGATGGAACGAGTTATACAGGATTCAATACCTTTACTGCGGGTGATGAAATTGGAAGCGGCAATTACGTTTGTTTCAATAACATTACGAATAACTTTGAGTTGAAAGGATTGCAAACCAATACCCGTTATTATGTTACAATTATAGAACACGACGGAGGTGGGAGCATAGATTATTTAACGAGCAAAGTTGATACGTTTTCGTTTGTGACCCAATGGTTGAAATTCGATTTTGATTTCTCTGTCGACGATACTTGCGATAGAACCAATACTGTTACTTTTAATAATAAATCAACCGCTTCATTCACCGGTATTACCTATACTTGGGTTTTAAAAGATGGAAATACCAAACAGGGTAAAGACATCACCCATACATACCTAGAAGGTGGAAACTATCAAGTTACCTTAATTGCGTCTCCCAGTTTTGGTTGTGTAGATAATTACACCAATCAAAACGCGGTTAGAATTATTCCTCGTCCAGTAAGTAAGCCTATTGAAAAAAATGGCCAAGTTCAACAATGTCTTGAGGGTAACATCTTCACGTTTTCTGACGTCACAACCATTAAGAATTTGCCTAAAATGGCCTACGTGAGAACTTGGTTTTTTGCCCCAGATGATTCCTCTACCATACCAAGACCTGTAAAATCATATTCAAAAGCTGGGATTTATCGAATCGGATACAAAAGCGAAACCTTTTATGATAATCAGCCTACCGGATGTACCGATACTACGTCTTTAATTATCGAGGTTATTCCAAGTCCTTCAAGTGGTATTGATATCAACGATTCTATTCAATGTTTGAATGGTAATAGTTTTGTTTTTGATAATACATTCCCCGGACTGGTTGCGTTTTCGTGGGACTTAGGAGATGGCACGGTTTCTGGTAACAAGTCCATAACACATTCTTACTCTACAGCTGGTGTTTATCGAATCATACACGAAGCAGAGAGTACTATCGGATGTAAATCAAAGGATACCGTTTATGTAGCGGTTAAGCCCAATACCATTGCATCTTTTACCGGTTTGCCCGCTCAAGTGTGCGAGGACGGTCCTGCAATTCCTCTTTATCCAAATAATCCCAATGGGGTATTTACCGCAAGTTCAGGAACATTCAGCGGTAATAACTATCAACCAGGTGCTGCAGGAATGCACGAAGTGAAATTTGTAGTGTTGGACTCTTTCTGTCCAGATTCTATGACTTCAAGTATAACCATAGTTCAAAGACCTCAATTTTCCTTGGGAAGAGATACCACTTTGTGTGATGGCGGATTTACAGATGTATTTGTGTCAGCAACAGGTTCTTTAACTTGGGAGGATGGAAGTTCTGTGAATCCAAGAACAATATTCAATCAGGGTAAATACTGGGCAACTGTTGATAATAATGGATGTTCGTTTACTGATACTATTAATATTCAAGAGGCCCTTACTCCACAGGCTTATTTGCCGAAAGACACGTTTATCTGTAAGGGTTCTTTATTGCGATTGACGCAAAAATGGCCAGATGCACTTATTACATGGAGTACAGGTGTTGTTGATACGGTTATCTATATTTCAGAGCCCGGCTCCTATTCTGTAACGGTTTCAAACGCTTGTGGATCAGCAACAGATAATATGACCTTAGGCGTTACAGACGGATTCTGTGACATTTTTCCTCCAACTGCCTTTACACCTAATAACGATGGTAGGAACGACTATTTTGAAATTTTAGGAAGAGATATAGAGCCTCTATCAATCCAAATATTTAATCGTTGGGGTGAGTTGATATTTGAAGCGGTAAGTGGTGGCGATTTTAGATGGTACGGAGAAGCCAACGGAGAACCTTGTATGCAAGGTAACTATCCCTACCTATATAGATACCAACAAAAAGTTGGAGATCGCGTAAGACGTTCCACGTACAAAGGAGCTGTTTACTTATTGCGTTAATTCTAGGATAAGTTTTTCAATTATTCCCTTCGGAAGTCCTTAAATTTGTGGCAATGAACCACCAACTTTTGGAGCAAGCCAAACAGCTAGGTCTTTTAGAAGAAGAATATCATAAGATCTGCGAAATCCTTAATCGCGAACCTAATTTTACTGAACTATCCATTTTCTCTGTGATGTGGAGCGAACATTGCAGTTACAAAAATTCAATCGTTTGGTTGAAGACCCTTCCTAAAGAAGGTACTAAAATGTTAGCCGAAGCCGGTGAAGAAAATGCAGGATTGGTAGATATTGGAGACGGATTGGCTTGTTGTTTTAAAATAGAAAGTCATAACCACCCTAGTGCTATTGAACCTTATCAAGGTGCAGCTACTGGTGTTGGAGGAATAAATAGAGATATTTTTTCAATGGGGGCTCGCCCAATTGCCCAATTGAATTCATTGCGTTTTGGTAATATCAATTCAGATCGGACCAAATGGTTAGTGAAAGGTGTTGTTAAAGGTATCGGTGATTACGGAAACGCCTTTGGAATTCCTACGGTTGGCGGTGAGGTATATTTCGATGATTGTTATGAACAAAATATACTTGTAAACGCTATGAGTGTGGGAATCGTTGAAGTAGGGAAAAGCATTTCAGCGGGAGCGGGAAGTCCAGGGAATCCGGTTTACATATTTGGCTCAGCTACAGGTAAAGACGGAATACACGGTGCGGCTTTTGCAAGTAAAGATATGTCAGAAGACTCGATCAACGATCTCCCAAGTGTGCAAGTTGGAGATCCATTCTGGGAGAAACTTATTCTTGAAGCAAGTATGGATTTAATTGCAGCTGATGTGGTTGTGGGTATGCAAGATATGGGTGCTGCAGGTATAACATGTAGTACAAGTGAGATGAGTGCTAAAACCGATGTAGGTATGGACATTCAACTGGATAAAGTGCCAATGCGCCAACCCGATATGAAAGGTTGGGAATTGCTACTTAGCGAAAGCCAGGAGCGTATGTTGGTAATCATTACAAAGGGTAAAGAATCAATTGCTGAGGAAATATTTAAAAAATGGGATTTAACCTATTCCCATATTGGTGAAGTTACCGACTCTAAGAAAGTTCGTTACTTTATGAATGGAGAATTAGAGGCTGAGATTCCGGCAGAATCCCTTGTTTTAGGAGGTGGAGCTCCCATTTACCACCGTGATTGGAAAGAGCCTGAATACTTTAAAACAATCAATTCATTTAGTTTGAATTCAATTGACGACATAACCATTGAAGAAGCTAAAGAAAATGCATTGAAAATAGCGGCCTTGCCAAACATCGCCAGCAAACGTTGGATTTTTCAACAGTACGATTCCATGGTTGGAACGGTAAATCAATCTACGAATTTGCCTAGTGACTCCTCTGTAGTGAAAATTAAAGGTACCAATAAAAGTTTGGCCCTAACAGTGGATTGTAATAGCCGTTATGTGCATGCTAATCCCAATAAAGGAGCACAGATAGCCGTTGCAGAAGCAGCCCGTAATATTCGTTGTACCGGAGGAGTGCCAACTGCAATAACCAATTGTCTGAATTTTGGTAATCCGTATAACGAGGAAGTGTATTTTCAATTCAAATCTGCTATAGAAGGAATGGGAGAGGCCTGCAGAGCGTTTGATACCCCTGTAACAGGAGGTAATGTTAGTTTTTATAACCAAAGTACAAACGGTCAAGCAGTTTATCCTACTCCAACAATTGGTATGGTTGGAATTATTGAAGACCCTAGCCACGTTATGAGTTTGAATTTCAAGTCGGCCGGTGATGCAATCGTGCTTTTAGGCACCTCTAAAAATGATTTGGGTAGTTCTCAATACCTATCGAAAATAAAGGACGTTGCACTATCAAATTGTCCTGAATTTGATATGACGGAAGAACTTAACTTACATGGCCTGCTAGAAGCAATAAGTCGTGAAAATTTAGCCCAGAGCGTGCACGACATTTCTGAGGGAGGCTTCTTCATAACCTGTTTAGAAAGTGCAATGGCTGGTAATTTAGGCTTTGATATTTGTACACCTAGAGAATTACGTTTGGATGCAGCCTTATTTGGAGAATCTCAAAGTAGGGCAGTAGTTTCTGTCGATAATGACAAATTAGGGTCCTTATTAGCCTTGGCAGAAAAACAAGGTGTACCTGCATTGCACGTTGGAACTGTTTTGGCATCGGACGTTGTGGTAAACGGACAAAACTGGGGGCCAACAGCAGCTTTTGATGAAACATATCAAAATGCAATAGGTGCAATTTTAGAGTCATAAAAGATTTGCGTTTTTAACAAAATCACGTCTTTCAGCTCTATCAAGAACTATTTTTTTATTAACTTTACATTTATGGGGATTGGCAATTTGCTTCTGAGAAAAGGGCTTGCACTATTGTGCATGTCTTCGGCAGGATTACTTTCTGCTCAAATTGATGCAGAATTTGCCGATTCAGAACCCCAGGAAGTCACCATATCCGTAGGAGATACAGTCGTTTTAGGTATGCCTAAAAGCACCACTGTATTTGCTTTTATCGATATATTTAGAAAAACACGTTGGGATCCAGATCCTTTGCCTGATGATGCATTCACCAGGAAGTACAAAACATACGATTCTTCTACTGGGAATGGTTTCTATCGGTTTTTCTTTAGAGGGGATTTTGATGCTGCTGAATTACCTGCAACATTTAAAGGTGCAAAATTTGCCATAAAAGGCCTAGAAGTAGTGAGGAAGGAAAAAGATGGTTCACCTATGAATGTTATTTATCTTGAAACCGGGGAGCCTGAATCTGTGATCATGGTAGATATAGATAACGCTGCGAATTATGGAGAAATATCGAATGTGATTTTTTTAAACAAATCTCAAAAAAACCCATGATGGACAATTCTGGCATATTGGGTATATTAAGTTTGTACGCCAAGTTGGCAGAATTGCACAACGAGAATGCGTTTAAAGTAAGGGCCTTTTCCTCAGCGGCATTTAATCTGAAAAAAATCAAACTTTCCTATGGGCAAATGACCGATGCAGATTTGTTGTCGGTACCAGGCGTTGGGAAAGGGGTGGTTGATAGTATCCGAGAAATAACTTCAAAGGGGAAAATGGAAGCGCTAGATGAGCTTCTAAAAATCACTCCCGGGGGCATAGTGGAAATGCTTCAAATAAAGGGATTAGGGCCTAAAAAAGTGGCAGTTATTTGGAATGCCCTACAAATAGAGACAGTTGGCGATTTGTTAGATGCGTGTCGTCAAAATCGACTGGTGGAGGCTAAAGGGTTTGGACTAAAAACACAAGCTGAAATAGTTCGAAGTATTGAGTTTTCTCTCATGTCACAAGGCAAATGGCACTATGCACGGCTTTGGGAACCTGCTACGTTGTTTTTTGAAGATTTTAAAAAGGAATTCACAGGATCACAAATTGCATTTACAGGTGCTTTCCGAAGGGCAGCGATTGTCCTAGAGGCCATTGAAATTATTTGTGATATCGATCCATTAGAAGTTTTGGAATATTGTGAGAGTAGAGATATTCCAGCAAACATAAATGACGTAGAGATTGAAGCAACCCTCAACGGTCAATATCCACTCGTTATATTATGTACAGATGATGCCTCGTTTGAACGTGAACTCTTTGAAACTACAGGTAGCTCTTCACATTTGAAATTAATAAATTACCAGAGAAACGACCATTTTGAAACCGAGAGCGATTATTATCATCCAAAGGGTATCGATGGGTTTTGCCTGAACAAAGAGAGGGTAGGGATGAGTTGAGTGAACAATATCCCACAGAGAATTTTATTGAATTTTGGCAATTAAAAGGTGTTTTACACAATCATACAACTTACAGCGATGGTCTCAATAGTTTGAGAGAAATGGCGGAGTTTGCAAAAACCCAGAAATATGAATATTTAGGTATTTGTGATCACTCCCAAAGTGCAGGATATGCTGGTGGACTAAAACCTGAACAACTTTTGAAGCAAATCAAAGAGATCGATACCCTGAATCAGGAAATGGCACCATTTAAAATTTTCAAAGGTATTGAAAGCGACATACTGTCGGATGGAAGATTAGATTATGACGCGGAAATTTTATCCCAATTAGATTTTGTAGTAGCATCCATTCACTCAGGTTTAAATATGGATATGGATAAAGCCCATTTAAGATTGATAAAGGCAATTGAAAATCCATTCACCACCATTTTGGGTCATTTAACCGGGCGATTGTTACTCCTTAGAAACGGATATCCCATCAATCACGAATACATCATTGATGCATGCGCACAAAACGGAGTTTGTATAGAGTTGAACGCACATCCCTACAGACTTGATTTAGATTGGACTTGGATACAATATGCCCAGAAAAAAGGTGTCATGATAAGTATCAATCCCGATGCACACGAAAAGCAAGGTTACCACGATATGTTTTTTGGTACTTTAGCCGCCCGGAAAGGAGGTTTGTTGACCAAAAATACCTTGAATGCTCTTTCGATTGAGGAATTTGAAAAATACCTGTTTGATAGAAAGGGCAAGATATAGTGAAACGTATTTTAATAATCAGATTCAGCTCTATTGGAGATATTGTGCTTTGCAGTCCGGTTTTACGGAATCTAAAAAACCAATTCCCGAATGTTGAAATCGATGTATTAACCAAAAAAGATTTTGCCTTTGTTTGGGATGGAAATCCCCATATTTCAAGGATTTTAAGTTGGGATATTGCCGAGGATATGAATTTATGGAAGCAAGCCCCCTATGACTATATACTGGACCTGCACAATAACCTGAGGTCCCAATTAGTAAAAATACGAAGATGGGATTGCCCTTCTATTACGATTAGTAAGCAAAATTTTGCTAAATTTTTATTGGTTGCCTTCAAAAGGCCACTCATTACTATAAAGCCAATTTATTCGCGCTACGCACAAATGTTGGAGATATTAGGTGTTAAGGATGACCATAGAGGACTGGAATATTTTGGAACACAAGAACTGGTTGAAGATAAATTGTTGCAGCCAGAGTTCGTGGGACTGCCGAAGTCTTATTTTGCAGTAGCATTAGGAGGGTCATTTTTGACAAAGCAAATTCCCGTAAAAACCTATATCAACTTTTTTGAAAAGGCACAATCGGATGAGAATTTTATTCTTTTAGGCGGTGCTGGAGATGCAAAAACAGCCGAAATTTTAAAAGAAAAGTTTCCGAATAATTGCATCAATTTATGTGGGAAGTTGACCTTAGGTCAATCTGCTGACATTGTTAAAAATGCGACTGTATTAATTTCCGGAGATACAGGCTTAGCACATATTGGAGCGGCGTTAGGGAAGCCGATATTTGGATATGGGGTAGTACAACCCCAGATTTGGGCATGTTATCACCACAAAAACCGAATTCCGGTTCTATAGTTTCAATGGAAGTAAAAGGGTTGAATTGTAGGCCCTGTTCTAAGTTGGGACATTCAAAATGCCCAAAGGGTCATTTCAAATGTATGGATCACGATCCAATCCAAATCAGGGAAAATTTGGAAAAATTAAGCGCAACTGCATTAGTGTAATGCGATTGATTATTTTTTTATGTAATTTCGCGACCTTATTAACATTAAACTGAGAATCGAATTCAGATGAAAAGCAATAAATCACTCGTTATTTTCTCCGTCATTTTGGCGTTGGCATCCCTATTTCAACTTTCATTTACGTTTCAAGCTAAAAGCTTTGAAAAGGAAGCAATGGAATTTGCCCAGAAGAAGTCTGCCCAAAATGGTGCGAATGAAAAAGACCTTTACCGTCGATACATCGACAGCTTGGGAAACAAAGACTATTACAGTTTCTTGGGTATGGTATCGTATACCTATTACGAATGTAAGCAACGTGAACTGAACCTAGGTTTGGATTTGCGTGGTGGTATGAACGTGATCCTAGAAGTTGAGAAAGATGCAATTATAAAGGTATTGGCAAATGATCCTACTGATGCTGATCTTATCAAGTCTTTAGAGCTTGCGAACATTGAAGTTCGTGACAAAGGAACTGAATACGTTACCGCATTCTTGAATTCCTTCAAGTCAGTAGCTAAAGATAGAAATATTGCCGTATTATTTGTAAAGGGGAATAATTCTCAAATCCAAGCAAAAAGCGAACTAATCGAAGTTGAGAAATATTTGAGTTCAAGTATTAAAACAGCGGTATCTAACGTAAAGTCTGTAGTTGAAAAACGTATTAACCAGGCTAATGTTACCCAGCCTATTGTACAAGAGGTTGATGGAGGTCGTATCAGTGTTGAATTACCTGGTGTTGACAATCCACGCCGTATGGAAGAATTGGTTGAGAAAAGTGCAAAGTTAGAATTCTATGAAGTTATATCTGGCGTTGAAGCAACGCGCGTTTTGAATTCTTTAGCAAACAATACTAGTAGGTTTGGAATTGGATTCTGCTTCAAACGATTCAAATTCAGTACCAAGCAATATTTCCGCAGTAGGTCGAATTCTAAAGCCTTTTGGCAACGGTCAAAGTTCAGCGAGTGCATTAGTAAGCGCGGCAGATCGTAAGTTATTAGACGACTTATTGAACAATGAAGAGTACCAGAATATCTTAGGCCCATCTGTTAAGGTTGCTTATAGCGCAAAGCCAACAGAATTTGATGCGAACGGTAAGGAAGTTGCCAATTCAAGCGATTATTTGGTTTATTTCTTACGTAAAGATCGCGAGGGTAATGCAGCTTTGGCATCTGATGATGAAAATATCATCGAAGATGCTCGAGAAAACACCAATCAAGTGGGTCAAATTGAAGTAACCATGCAAATGACTCCTGCTGCAGCATCTCGTTGGGCGCAGGTTACAGGTTCTAACGTTGGCAACTATATAGCAATTGTTTTAGATAACAGGGTTTATTCAGCTCCAGTTGTTAATCAAAAGATAAGTGGGGGAAATTCACAAATTTCTGGAAACTTTGACATCCGTGAGGCGCAAGATTTAGCAAACGTTTTAAAGGCTGGTAAGTTGCCAGCTCCGGCTCGTATCGTGGCAAGCGAAGTTGTGGGTCCATCTTTGGGTCAGGCATCAATTGATCGTGGTTTAAATTCATTATTAATTGGTTTCCTATCCGTAGTGGTATTCATGATTCTGTATTACAATCGTGCGGGTTGGATCTCAGTAGTTGCCGTTTTGGGTAACGTATATCTAATCATGGGTGTTTTGTCAAGCTTAGGTGCTGCATTGACACTTCCTGGTATCGCTGGTATCATCTTGACAGTAGGTATGGCGGTAGACGCGAATGTACTTATCTACGAGCGTATCAAAGATGAACTTTCCGCTGGTAAGGGATTAAAAGCTGCAATAGAATTAGGTTTTAAACATGCTTTAAGTGCAATTATTGACTCGAATATTACGACGTTATTGGCGGGTGTTATTTTGACATTCTCAGGTGCAGGACCGGCATATGGATTTGCCATTATTCTGGTAATTGGTATTTTCAGTTCAATGTTTACTGCTCTTTTTATCACGCGTTGGTTATTAGAGAGCCGAGTGGCTAAAGGTAAGGATGTAACATTCGATACTTCTTGGAATCGTAATTTCCTAAAGAATAAAAACTACGATTTTGTGAGCAATCGTAAGAAATATTATATTTTCTCTGCTTTGTTCATTTTAGCGGGTGCTGTGGCCTTCATCATGAAGGGTGGTATCACAACAGGTATCGACTTCAAAGGAGGTAACGCATTTATTATTCAGTTTGACGATAGTAAGAATTACGCAACTGAAGAAATTAAAAAGGCTTTGAATAATTCATTGGCAGAATCGAGCAATGAAGTGAAATCTTTTGGTTCTGAAGGTCAGTTTAAAATCGTAACTACATATCTTGTTAATGACGATAGTAAGGACAAAAGAGATCGTGTTCGCGAAGATTTATTAGCGGCTCTAAAAGGTTTTGAATTGGTAACTCCAGCAGGTACAGATAGTCCGATTTTGCAAAGTACAAGCGTTGGTGCTGCCATTGCGACTGAAACCAGAAATACAAGTACAATGTTGGTATTGTTGGCAATAGTTGGAATCTTCCTTTATATCGTAATTCGATTCAGAAGCGTTGCTTATGGATTGGGAGCAACAGTGGCGTTGATTCACGATATTTCATTCGTGCTTGCGGCATTTGCCATCTTGGATGGAGTATTGCCATTTGCTACTGAATTTGACCAGCATTTAATCGCGGCTTTGTTGACACTTTTGGGTTACTCAATCAACGATACGGTAATTGTATTTGACCGTATTCGTGAGTTCTTAACGAGCCGCAGAAGCGACCGTTCTGATATTACAATGATCAACGGTGCAATCAACTCAACGCTAAGCCGTACCATAGTTACAGCTGCAACCGTATTCTTTGTGTTGATTATCTTGTTCATATTTGGTGGAGATGCATTGAAAGGATTCTCTCTGGCTATGTTAATCGGTATAATAGCCGGAACATATTCTTCTATTTGTATCGCAACTCCAGTTGTTGTTGACTTCACTTCAAAAAAGAAAAAAAATTAATACATTCACCCTGTAAATAACGGAAAGCGGGGTTATGCCCCGCTTTTTTTTGATATATCATGAAAGATCTAACACCAGAAGAATTACGCAGAGCCTCGAATAAATTCGGTTCACCTTTATATGTTTACCACGGAGAGCGAATAGAGTTCCAATATCATCGTCTTAAAAATGCGTTTAAGGATGTTAATGTGCATTTACATTATGCCATGAAGGCCTTAAATAATATCAATATTCTCCGGCTGATAAAAAATCTGGGCTCAGGCCTTGATGCGGTTTCTATACAAGAGGTTCATTTGGGTTTGCGTGCCGGGTTTTCTCCGAATGAAATCATGTATACTCCAAATTGTGTGAGTTTTGATGAAATCAAAGAGGCAGTTGAACTTGGTGTGATTATCAACATCGATAATATTTCAATTTTAGATCAATTTGGGCATGAATATGGGAATTCAGTTCCTTGCTGCATTCGTTTGAACCCTCATATTATGGCGGGTGGGCACTCCAATATTTCAGTAGGTCATATCGATTCTAAATTTGGAATTTCCATACATCAGATGCGACATGTGCAAAGAGTCGTGGAAACGCACAAAATGAAGGTAAATGGTATTCATATGCACACAGGATCTGATATTTTAGATGCGGAGGTTTTTTTACGGGGTGCTGAATTGTTGTTTGAAACTGCCATGCAATTCCCTGATTTGGAGTTTATGGATTTTGGATCAGGCTTTAAGGTAGGTTACAAAGACGGAGATATTGTAACTGATATTGAACAAATTGGCGATAAAATTGCGACGGCATTCAAGCAGTTCTGTGCCGATTATGGCCGAGAGTTAGCCTTATGGTTTGAACCAGGTAAATTTATTGTATCCGAAGCGGGTTCCTTATTGGTAACAACGAATGTTATTAAGACAACAACCTCAACGGTTTTTGTGGGGGTAAATAGTGGGCAAAATCATCTGATTAGACCTATGTTCTACGACGCGTATCACCACATCGAGAATATTTCAAACCCATCTGGAACACCTAGATTATATTCGGTTGTTGGATATATCTGTGAAACGGATACATTGGGTTATGATAGGCAAATCCCAGAGGTTCGAGAAGGAGATGTTTTACGCATTAAAAATGCCGGTGCATACGCCTTTTCTATGAGCAATAATTATAATGCGCGCTTGAGACCAGCAGAGGTATTGTTTTATAAGGGAGAGATGCATTTAATAAGGAAATCTGAAACCTTAGAAGACGTAACGCGAAATGAAATAGAAGTTATTTCCTAATGCCTCAATAAGGTAGCTTTTTGGTTATTCCTCTTTGACAACTCTTATTACCGTGCGAAAGCCCACGTTTGCAGCTTTGTAATCGCCTCTAGCGAATAACATGGCACTAGGGTCTAGATAATGGAATTCGTCCATCCACGAGCCTCCTTTTATTGCGAAATGAGATTTCAAATCGGTGTCTGTATGCAGATAAGTACTTAGCTCGGTGTCTGTCGGTGTAATGTCGGGATTTGGGATCAAGCGTTCGCTCATTGTGTAAACGTAATTTAAGTTGTTGTATAACTTTCCTTTAGCCTTTGTTGATGTCCATTCGGCAAGGTTCCCAAATAAGTGGCACGGATAATCCGAGTTGTATTCTGTGCTTAATATGTGAAAGGCATTTTGGTTGCGATCGTACAACTCAGCAAGACGCAGTGTTTTAATTGGTCCCATGTTGATTTGGTTGAGATTTCGCTGAACCCAAAATTTAACTGGGTCCGTCAAATTGTGTGTTTTTTCTAAAAGACCAGATACGGTCACTTGAGCGGCTTTCGTAAACTCCGCTTGGGTCGGTAAATCAACTAAAATCTTATAACCAACAGGAAGCAGTTCTTTGAACTCGGTATTGAGCTTTTTCTCAAGCCAATTGCAATATTGAGCGGCTTGGTATTGCGATACGCCAACAACGGGGTATTTAGCATATGCCGGGTGCGTGAAATAATAGGATACAAAAGGCAGTAGATACGCGTTGTTGTATTGAAGCCAAACATTGGTATCTGGGTGAATCCACTGCGGAGATATTTTACCAGTTACGAAGAAATCCGAACTGCTATCTGAAAGGAAATTTCGATATTCTTCGTTGGTGACTTCTGTTTTTTGAATGTAGAATGGGCTTATCTTGAATGTTTTGGGTATACATCTAATGGAATCATAACCCCATTGAGGAAAAAATTGAACTTTATCGCCTGTTTTAGAATTAATAACCTCGAAATAGTTCTCATTTATGAACTTTTTAAGTTTTTTAGGCGGGTTTTCGAGATTGATTCCTCCTAAGGGGTACTCGTAAGGATCGCACCAATACTTTAACTGATATGCGGGTATAGGTACTTCTTGTGCGTGAAGCATAGAAGTTGAAAACACCGCACACAATCCCCAAAAGGCTAGAATAAAGTAATTTTTGTTTTTATGTAATTCCAATTTGATTCGAAATATTATGTTGTTCTGCTAAAGTACTAATAAAAAACTGTTTGGGTTTGATGGTTTTGTAAAATAAGAAAGATGATCTTACACAGTGGCTACCAAAAGCATCAACCAATTAGATGATTTTTTACATCAAAGCTGGATTTGAATAAACACGACGGTTCAATTTTAAGTCCTGTAAAAGGCGACTTACCGGTCTTAGCGTAAATAACCATTGTCGACCAAATCCTGTTGGAATCCAACTGAATTCCAATTGCCAACAATGCAAATTTCGGGCAACTGAAAATCTGAGAGCCATCTAGCATGTTACTTCTAAAATCGTATCCGGTTTCGTAGGCTATTTTCCAATTTTCTGTGATTGATATGTCTCCGGAAATTCGAATTCGATTGGTTGAAATGCGGTTATTGGGTAAAGGACTTTCCGCGTTGTAATTAGCCATGTACGCGAGGTTAACACTCCACGGAATGTTGAAGTCGTAATAGGCTCCAATTTGACTTTGAATGTCTTGCAGTTCTGTCTCTTCCTCCTGAATTGATTTTTTTGGCTTTAGCCCTTTATTTTTTTCTCCTTTCAGAGTTTTAGAATTGAATGTGGTATTTAGGTTAATGCCGGCACTGCGCATACGCAATAAGGGGCCATTTTCCATCGCACTGAATTTGTTAATGGTTCGCCCAGCTTCGGATCGTATATAGGGACTAAAGTTTGAGTTTGCGTTAATACGAATAACCTTGAAAAGTACAGTATTAAAACTCATTCGTACATCTGAAAATTTCAAACTGTCGGCAAAAATATTATAACTTCCGGAGAGGTTGAATTGATCAATAATATTGAATTTCTCGGTCTTGCTTTTACCCAAACTGTCTGTAGAAATCACTTTCTTACCTTGAATATTGTTGTTCAGTCCATAACTTATTGTACCAGCTCTATTTTGATTGATGCTACCCATAGGGCTATTGCTGAAGAAATTATAATTTATTACACGTCCAGAGGTGTCGGTATAACTGCGTGTCCATCCTTTAAGCATGGCATCGATATCGGGAGCATACGAGAGTGCTAATGTAGGCGTGATAGTATGCCTAAGTGCTTGTACTTTACCCCATTTTAAGTTAGTCAAGGTTCCGTAGATATTCGTTTTCGCACTAGCTGAAAACGAATATGCATATTGTCTGAACAATCCGTTTGTGTCTCTGTAAATAATCTTATTCGTTAAGGGGTCGGTACTTTGAAAACGCGCATTGAAATGCCAATTCTCCCTGTAGTTCATACTTGGCGATATATTTAATATCCCGCTAAAGAGCTTAATGTTAGTGCTCAACGGAATGGAATGGCTTACACCGCTTTTAAAGTCATCCAATGCTTCCTTATATCGGTCTGAAAATAGAATGCTGTCTTTTGTTTGGATGGAATTAGCCATATTTCCGCTGTAGCTCAAACGCAATTGTTGATACCATTTTTGATTGCTTCCTGTTTTAGAAGCAAACGGAGTTAAACTTGAAACACCCACGTTTATAGACGGTAGGTCCAATCGAAAATCACGAGTTTGTGTGTTTTGGGTATGCCTCGCGGACATGGCTAAGTTGATCTTGTTTTTCCAAAACGATTGTCCATAGTTAACGCTGCTCGTAAATTGATTGTTTGATAGCGAGTTCAAATCGCGACTATTACGTTGGTTAAATCCGGCCGTTACAATATTGATGTTTCCCCCAAAACGAATACCAGGGGCAAATTTCGGGTCCAAATTAAATTGTGACCTAATTGAAAAATCATTGGAACGATCGAATAGCGGAGATGTTTGTTCCAATCCATTTGAGAAACGACTGTATTGCAGAGCCAAATTACCGCGAAAAACATAACGTTTTACATATTGAGTTTGCATCCCCAGTCGTAAATCACCATTCAAATAAGCATCGGTATTTATTTGAATATCCGAGTGATCGCCGAGGCCGATATAATATCCGAAATTTTGTAAGTAAAAGCTTCTATTTAAAGCGTTGAAACCCAAGCTTGGAAATAAAATTCCATCTCTTTGCCCTTTTTTCAAAGGCGCCAATCCAAATGGCAAGGCAATTGGGGTGGGTATCCCTAAAAAAACAAGATTGGCTGCTCCAAACAACGCTTTATTGTTGGGCATTACCTTTACTTTAGATGTATTCAGGAAAAAGTGCGGATGATCGGCATCGCATGTGGTTATTTTGCCTTGCACACCCGTGAAATTTCCATTTGACTCTTTTAATACCTTTCCTAAATGTATATGAGCTTCATCTTGGGCAAGGCGGAGGCCATAAACACGTCCTTTGCCAGTTCGGCTGTTGTAATGCATGCTATCTGCCGTGTAACTTTCGCCTTCATCCAGTAATACAGGCTTTTCACTGTAATTGTTGTTTGAGTCAATATAGCCTTTAGCAAACAGTTCCTTAGTTTCAAGGGCAATGCCAATTTCGTAGGATTCAAGATTTGTTTTAGGGGAAATTATTTTTGCCTTATTGTACATGAAAACGTACTTTTTGATCGAACAACAGGACCATTGAATCTTGAGCCTCGAATTCTACGATTTCATTGAAGTTGCTCGTTTTCTTTTTTGTGCTGTCTGTTTTGTCCACATTTTTAGACGAATCTTTTATGGCTCGAGTACTGTCGCTTGTATTCTGACTGAATAATTCAGGACAAAACACAATCCACAATACAATGATGATATATAAAAGAGGACGGTTAGACATTTATTTAAATGAATGTGCGAATTTCGGCAAGGATTTTGATAGAATTAATGAGTATCTATAATATGTACGAAAAACGCAAGAAATATTCATTTTTACCTAGGGTGTTAACGCAAAAACCAATTGGAAATTTTGCTATCACCGTATTTGTCGTTACAATATTAATGTGTTTTATGCCGTCGGCGAAATTTCCATTGAGGAAAATAGACAAGATTAAGACTATTGTATTGGATGCAGGACATGGTGGTGATGATACCGGTGCTCCTGGAATTAAAGGAAGTCGTGAATTCTTAGAAAAGGACATTACACTGGATATTGTATTGCGTTTGGGTAAAATGCTCGAAGAGAAAATGCCTGATGTTAAGGTTTTGTATACACGTAAAACGGATAAATCTGTAAAACTTTGGGAACGACCCAATTACGCAAATAGAAATGAAGCAGATCTTTTTATCAGTATTCATTGCAATGCTAATGATAATTCGAAAGCCCATGGTAGCGAAACCTATTTTATGGGACTGCATGTAAATGAAGGGAATTTAGATGTTGCTAAAAGGGAGAATGCGGTAATAACTTATGAAGCCGATTATAAAGAGAACGATAGATACGGAGGGTTTGATCCCAATTCACCAGAAAGCCATATTATATTCTCGCTGGTGCAGAATGCATACATGAATCAAAGTTTGAGGCTTTCGTCGTATGTTGAGTCAGAGACGAGTAAAATATCAAAAATTAGGAGTCGTGGCGTGAAACAAGCAGGATTTTTAGTGCTTTGGAAAACTTCTATGCCGTCAATTTTAGTGGAGACTGGCTTTATAACAAATCCAGAGGATAGAGCGTATCTTGCTTCAGATGAGGGGAAAAGCTCCATAGTAAGGGGTGTTTTTCAGGCCATTGAGAACTACAAATCTTTTGTAGAGAAGGGTTCGTAAGGCGAATAAATTCGTTCGTTTATTTGTCATGGAATTGTAAACAATATTACTCACATATAGTTAAATCGTTGATTTACATATACTTGAATACTTTGCTCAATTAAAAAAATGATAGTTTTTTGAGTGAATATGAAAGGTTTTTTGTTTATTGCATCTTAAGAATAACAAAAAACTAAAGGTATATCTATGAAATCAACAACTACAATGATTAAAAAAGTGCTGATTTTCGGGGCTATGGTATGGGGTTTTTTCCAAACCAACCGAGTTGAAGCACAAACACCTTGCGCCGGTATGCAAAATTACGGCTGTGCTGGGCGTTATGGTTATTCCGGGGATGTTACTGCCATCACCGTAAAGAACAGTGCCGGAACGGTGCTAGCTTCTTTTAGCGGTTTAGGTTGTAGCGGAGGTAATAACCAAACCAACCGAGGTGTTTTGAACGGAGGTTCACCAATCGACTTAACGGCTGGTGAAGAAATTACAGTAGAAGTAACTGGAACTTCTTGGATCGGTTACAATACCCGAGTGGGTATCTGGATGGATGTAAGTTTAAACTACCAGTATGAGCGGATGAGTGTGTGGTTAACCCTTCACAAAACATTATAGGTGCTACTGCTGTATCTTACAAGATCAAAGTACCATGTTTCACGAAAGCAGGAAAATCTTTCATGCGTGTTCGTGGAGCTATGGATGCTTACACCATGAACAACAACCAAGGTTGTGGAACGGTTAACGCGTATGGTAACCTTTTTGATTTAGAGGTTAACTATAAGTTAGGTGCCACTCCGGTTGCGGATTTTGTGGTTCCAACAGGAAACAATTGGCAGGAGACTTTCCATAAGTTCCCCGCTAAGAACCCGAATGCAGGTGCTTCATACACTTGGTCATTCGACAAAGCTGACGCTGTTAGATCTGACAATACTACAGTGGGTGAAGCGCGATGGGATGCGGCCGGCACTTATAACATCTTTATGAAAGTAGACTATTGCGGTATCGCAGACTCTACGACTAAAAGTGTAACCATTGTTAAGCCATCTGCAGTGCCAGTTGCTGACTTTATCGCAGCTAGCAATGAGGTTGAGTTGGGTTACCAAACGCAATTATTTGACTTGAGTACGAACGGTGCTCGTTCATTCGCTTGGGAATTGATTTCTCCAACCGGTGTTGGTGATTTCACTTCAACCGCTCAAAATCCCATCTTTGATTTTTATGAGTCAGGATGGTACGAAGTATGTTTAACCTCTGAGAATGCCGTAGGTTATTCTAATAAAGTATGTAAATCAAAATACATCGAGTGTTTGCCAACCTTGGATAACTATATGGGTCCACAGAAGTTAGCTTCTACTCGTATCGGACGTTTGTTTGACCATGCTGGACCAACCGGTAACTACGGTAATGGACGTAAAACTTCAATTGACTATTTCAAGATTCTTCCTTGTGGAGCAGAAGAGATTCGTTTGACATTCAACGATTTGGATTTTGCAAATGATAAGGATATCCTTAAGATTTATGATGGTGGCGAAGAAAATCCAAATACATTGGTAGCCGCTATTACGAACAGCAACCAAAGACAATACGATTCAGCGATCATTCGTTTGAAGAGTGGTGTTGCGTACTTGACATTTGAAACAGACGGATCGAATGTAGGTCGTGGATTTAACATCGAGTGGGAATCAGATCTAGAAACTCCAACTGCGCCAGAGGCAAAATGGTCTACTCCATACACTACAGTAGGTGTAGGAGCAGAATTCTTCTGTACCAACGAAACAGGTAACGCAAAAGGAGATCCAGAATACGAGTGGAGAATCAATGGAAACAGCGAGTCTTTCACCGAAGATTTCTCAACTACAATTTACACTAACGGAACATACCGTGTAACGATGATTGCTAGAACGTGTACAGGTGTAGACAGTTTCTCAAGAAACATCACAATCACCACACCAACTGTTTCTGGTTTTGTAGATTTCACAGCTGACAACGTACGTCCAAATATTGGCAGATGTTGTTCGCTTCAAGACTATCACGGACTATGCTAACAATTTCGAGTGGTCGATCTTCCCAACTACATTCAAGTATGTAAACGGAACAAGCAAAAACAGCCAGAATCCACAAATTGAATTCTTGGCGGGTGGAGCTTATACCTTTACATTAAGTGCTTGGAATACGTTTGGAACAAAAGCCAATACCGATAAGAAGGTAATCAAGAATAAGTATGTTATCTGTTTGAACTATTGTACTCCATTGACCAACTTGACAGCGCGCGATATCGCTATCAATAGTGTATTGGTAACGGATAAAGATAAGTACATCTTAGTTAAATCTGAAGATGAAGATGTGGCTATGTATCACTGACAACACCGATAGGAAGCCAGCGCCAATGACGTTTGGAGCAACTTATGATGTTGAGATCAAGCGTTTAACCGCTTCAAATAGCATCAACTATAAGGTATGGATCGATTGGAATATCGATGGTGACTTTGATGATGCAGGTGAAGAAGTAATGAGCTCAGGTAAGATCAGCGGCAAGAAAGTTACAGGCACAATTAAGGTACCAGCTTTGAAAGAGAGTTTTGAAGGTGTAACCCGTATGCGTGTAGGTGCTTCTTACGATGGATTCCCTAACTTGGCTTGTGGTGTAAACCAAGTAGGAGAGTACGAAGATTATTCAATTTTATTGGTAAACGATGGAATGGCTCCAGAGATCAACTTGATCGGATCGGATACGGTACGTGTAGAGCGCGGAAGTTCAGCAAGTTCTTGCTACGAAGAAATCGCATCTACTACATACACAGCGGTAGACGGAACTGAAGGAGACTTAACAGATAAGGTTGTATTGACTAGCGACTTGGATTGTCAAGCAGCAGGTGTATACAGCATTAACTTTGATTTGGAAGATGCTTCTGGAAACAAAGCAGCAACCAAAACACGTACTATCATCGTAGTATTAGACCGTACAGGTCCAGTAGTAACCTTACAAGGTGCAGATACGATGACTGTAGAGCAGTGTGGAACATTCACAGATCCAGGAGCAGTAGCTAACGATGCTGTAGATGGAGATTTGACTTCTGCAATTAAAGTAATCGGAAGTGTAGATCCATCGACAGTAGGTGACTACAGCTTGGTATACAGTGCAAAAGATGCACAAGGAAATGAAACAGTAGTAAATCGTTTGGTAATGGTACGCGATACCGAGAAGCCAGGTATCTACCGTTTGGGTAACCGTATCACAGATGGAATGACCATCAACGTACAGATCAACCAAGCGTTTGTAGATGAGATTTATGCTCAAGACCCATGTAATGGTAACATTCAATTGTTCCGTAACCCAGGATACAACGGTGTAGTAAACAACCAAGAGCGTGCTACATACCCAATCGTATACAATGCAGCGGATCCATCAGGAAACAAAGCAACGGAAGACGGATACACCATCAACTACATCGTAGATGACTTCTATTGCACCGAACATCGAGTTGAACACAAACGATACGGTATACCACAATGTGAACGATCCATATTCATCACGTTCGGTAACGGTAACGGACAACTACTATGCACCAACACAAGTATCATTGGTACGCACAGGAAAAGTAGACCCATACACCTTGGGAACCTATGTAGAAACGTTCATCGCAACAGACGCGAAGTGCGAAACAAGACCACTAAGAACCGTTACATCCGTGTGGTGGATTTGGAGGCACCATCATTGGTAGCGCCATCCAGTATCGGCATGTGTAGGAATACCATTCTGGGCAGAGAGTGGATTGATCGTGTCGGACAACTACTATTCTAAATCAGAGATCACCGTAAATGTAATCAGCCACAACATCAACATCGATCAAGCGGGAATCTACTCAATCGAGTACCAAGCGATAGACGGAAGTGGTAACAAGTCTGGAATTATCTCACGTACCGTGTACGTGCAGTATCCTCCAAACTGTATGAATACATTCTTGAACAACGAGAACTTGAACTTGTCAGATGCGGTAAGCGTTAAGCCAAACCCAACAACAGGTAACATCACCGTAGCGTATGCGTTGAATAACAACGAGCCAATGACTATCACCGTAATGAACGCTGTAGGCGCACAAATGACGGAGAGAGTAGTAGGTGGCGGATTTGGAGAAGCACAATTCGATTTGAGCAACTTCGGAAACGGCATGTACTTGGTACGCATGACCAACAACGGTCAATCAACAGTGAAGAAAGTAATCGTTAAAGATTAATTATTAAGTTGATTTCCATAAAGCAGAAGTCCCGACGCTTGCGTCGGGGCTTTTTGTTTTATATCTATATCCTGTAAGAACTTTATTTTAAATCCGTATTTTTGAAGCCATGTCTGTTTTTAGAGGTCTATCCAAAGAATTTCAGGTCGGAGCACTAACGTCGGTTGCTATTACCATTCTTATATTGGGTTATAATTTCATGCGTGGAAAAGACAATCCATTCAAGGCGGGTACCGATGTGTATGTGTATTACGATAGCGCCCAAGGATTAGGGATAGGAACGTCTGTTATGTTTAATGGATTAAGAATTGGTCAATTATCTGATTTGGATATAACAGAAGATGGTACACGCATCCAAGCGATTTTTGAGATTAAGTCTTCGTTAAATATTCCTAAAGATTCTAAGATGGAAATCCAAAGTCAGATTTTGGGGGGACAAAGGGTCCGGCTGGTAATGGGTAAAAGTAGTAACTTTATTGAAGATGGAGATACACTAATTGGTGATTATGCACATGATCAATTTTCAGCAATAAACGAACAAATAGTACCACTAGCCTCAAAAGCTGATTCTTTACTTACGTCAATGAATGGATTCTTCCAAAACGAAGGACTTAATAAAGCTTTGGATGAATTGCCTCTTGCCGTGATGCAAATGAGCAGGGTGCTTTCTGAAACACAGAAATTAATTCAAATGAATCAAACTTCCATAAGTGAATCGATAACCCATATTGCCAACTTTACTAAAAATTTAGAATCGTACCATAAAGATATCGATATCACGTTGAAACGGATAAATTCAGCTACCCGTAATATGGATAGCGTAAATCTGTCATTATCTATGATGCGGTTGGATTCCATTCTATTGAATATGAATGATCTTCTTGGGGGAATTAATCAAGGAAATGGAACTTTGGGGAAATTAGTAAAGTCGGATTCATTACACAATGCGTTATTAAATTCTACATTGCAGGTCAATAAGGTATTGTTAGATTTGAAGAAGTATCCAGAAAAATATATTCCTGTACCCTTTACCAAGAAGCAACGGAGAAAAGCAAAAACTTCTTCACTTCAAGATTCGACTATCTGGAACTAACGGGTTCTTTTTATTCTATTTACTGAGAGTTACTTAATTAAGGAAGAAATTCCTTTTGAAATTGTGGATATCACCCACATTCTATTCTTTGCGTGTATTATGGGGGTCATTTAATATTCGTTTTCTTTCGCTTTTCGCAAAAACTAGTCACTACGAGACCTCTGTTGATATTTTCTGCTCGTTGCACTATAATTTGATTATAGATTTTATTAGTTCTTTAGTAGATTATTACAATCTTTAGTGTAAAGTAATGAAAATCTGTAGTGTAAAAAAATTGCGTATTTGTATTTTATCTAACTGTAAAAAAAAATATTTTGCATCGTCATTAGTTGTCTATCGCAAAATTAAATGCGCTAGTTGCTTGTTTTTAAAGGGGTTTTCAGTCGTGTGTTAGTAGCCTTTTATCGATTGTTGTCGAAAATAACGCATCTATTTAGTGTCAATTTTTATTTGATTATTTGTGTTTATTGCAACCTTTGTTGTTTATTGCGTCCTAAGAATAACTTAATACTAAAAGTATATTTATGAAATCAACAACTACTATGTTTAAAAGAGTGCTGATTGTTTGGTGCTATGATCTGGGGTTTGTTCCAGTCAGGCCAACTTGACGCACAAACACCATGTACGGGTACAAGTTCCTATGGATGTGGTGGAACCTATGGTTATGGAGGTGATGTCACCGACATAACGGTAAAAAATAGTGCAGGTACTATTCTTGCTTCCTACAGCGGACTTAGGATGTACATCAAGAGGAGGAGCTGGCACTTACAAGGGAATTCAAAATTCAGGTAATGCATTCGACTTGGTAGCCGGTGAGGAAATTACCATCGAGATTACAGGTACATCATGGACACAAATTTCAGGTTATGATACCCGTGTAGGTGTTTGGATGGATGTGAGTTTGAACAATTCCTTCGAGAAGGATGAGTGCGTGATTAACCCACAACTTCATCAGTAAATACTACTGCGCAAACGTTTAAAGTAAAGGTTCCTTGTTTTACAAAAGCAGGTTCTTCTTTTATGCGCTTCCGAGGTTCTTCGTTTTTGTATAATGCACCTACAGCCAATAATGGTTGTGGACAATTTAATACATACGGTAACGTAATCGATTTAGCGGTTAACTATAAACTTGGTCCTGCTCCTGTGGCGGATTTTGTAGTTCCTACAACCAATAACTGGCAAGAGACGTTCCACAAGTTCCCTGCAAAAAACCCCAATTTGGGAGCTACGTATACTTGGTCTTTTGATAAGGCAGACGCTGTTAGATCTAACAACACAACAGTGGGTGAAGCGAAGTGGGATGCAGCCGGCACGTATGGTATTTTCATGAAGGTAGATTACTGCGGTATTGCGGATTCTACTACTAAAAACGTAACTATAGTTAAGCCAACGGCTGTTCCTGTTGCAGATTTCATTGCGGCGAGCAACGAGGTAGAATTGGGATACCAAACACAACTATATGACCTTAGTACCAACGGAGCACGTTCTTGGGCATGGGAACTAATATCGCCTACAGGTGTGGGTGACTTTACTTCAACTGCGCAAAACCCTATCTTTGATTTTTACGAGTCAGGATGGTACGAAGTATGTATGACCTCTGAGAATGCAGTAGGTTTTTCAAATAAAACGTGTAAGAAGAAGTATATCGAGTGTTTGCCTACATTGGACAACTACATGGGTCCACAGAAGTTGGCTTCAACGCGTATCGGTCGTTTGTTCGACCACGCAGGACCAACGGGTAACTACGGTAACGGACGTAAAACATCAATCGACTATTTCAAAATTTTACCATGTGGTGCGGAAGAAATTCGTTTGTCGTTTAACGACTTAGACTTCGGTAACGACAAAGATATCTTGCGTATTTATGATGGTGGAGAAGAAAACCCTAACACTTTGGTAGCGTCAATTACAAAAAGCAACCAAAGACAATACGATTCAGCGATAATTCGTTTGAAGAGCGGTGTAGCGTATTTGACATTCGAAACCGACGGATCTACCGTAGGCCGCGGATTTAACATCGAGTGGGAATCAGACTTAGAGACTCCAACAGCACCAGAGGCTAAGTGGTCTACTCCTTATACTACAGTAGGTGTAGGAGCAGAATTCTTCTGTACCAACGAAACTGAAAATGCAAAAGGAGATCCAGAATACGAATGGAGAATTAACGGAAACACCGAAGCATTCGCAACGGATTTCTCAACTACCTTATATACAAACGGAACCTACCGTGTAACATTGGTAGCAAGAACGTGTACGGGTGTAGATAGTTTCTCAAGAAACATCACCATCAATACGCCATCTACTCCTGGTTTTGCAGACTTCTCAGCAGATAATGTACGTCCCAATATTGGCGATGTGGTACGTTTCAAAACAATCACAGACTACGCAAACAACTTCGAGTGGTCTATCTTCCCAACGTCATTTAAGTATGTAAACGGAACCAGCAAAAACAGCCAGAATCCACAAATTGAGTTCTTGGCAGGTGGCGCTTACACATTTACCTTGAGTGCTTGGAATGCATTTGGCACAAAAGCCAATACAGATAAGAAAGTAATCAAGAACAAATACGTAATCTGTTTGAACTACTGCGTTCCATTGACGAACTTAACGGCTAGGGATATCGCAATCAACAGCGTATTGGTAACGGATAAGAACAACTACATCTTGGTGAAATCAGAAGACGAAGATTTGGCTATGTACACAGACAACACCGATAGGAAGCCAGCGCCAATGACGTTTGGAGCAACTTACGATGTAGAGATCAAGCGTTTGACCGCTTCAAACAGCATCAATTACAAAGTATGGGTTGACTGGAATATCGACGGCGACTTTGATGATGCAGGTGAAGAAGTAATGAGCTCAGGAAAAATCAGCGGTAAATCAGTACGCGGAACTATCAAGGTTCCAAGTTTGAAAGAGAGCTTCGAAGGTGTGACACGTATGCGTGTAGGAGCGTCTTACGATGGTTTCCCGAACTTAGCGTGTGGGGTGAACCAAGTAGGAGAGTATGAAGATTATTCAATCTCATTGGTTAACGACGGCATGGCTCCTGTAATTAATTTAGTAGGATCTGATACCGTACGTGTAGAGCGCGGAAGTTCAGCTACATCTTGTTACGAAGAAATTGCCTCTACTACTTATACCGCTATTGACGGTACAGAAGGTGACTTAACAAATAACGTTGTATTAACAAGCGATTTAGATTGTCAAGCAGCGGGTGTTTATAGCATCAACTTCGATTTGGAAGATGCTTCTGGAAATAAAGCAGAAACCAAATCACGTACCATCATCGTAGTATTAGACCGTACCGGTCCAGTAGTAACCTTACAAGGTTCAGATACCATGACGATTGAGCAGTGTGGAACCTTCACGGATCCAGGAGCTGTAGCAAACGATGCAGTAGACGGAGACTTGACTTCAGCAATCAAAGTAATCGGAAGCGTAGATCCATCAGTAGTAGGAGACTACAATATCGTATACAGTGCTAAAGACGCACAAGGCAACGAAACCGTAGTAAATCGTTTGGTAATGGTACGTGATACCGAGAAGCCAGGAATCTATCGTTTAGGAAATCGCATCACAGACGGAATGAACATCAACGTTCAAATCAACCAAGCGTTTGTAGATGAGATTTATGCTCAAGATCCATGTAATGGAAACATCCAATTGTTCCGTAACCCTGGATACAACGGTGTAGTAAACAACCAAGAGCGTGCTACTTACCCAATCGTATACAATGCAGCGGATCCATCAGGAAACAAAGCAACGGAAGACGGATACTCAATCAACTACATCGTAGATGACTTTATTGCACCGAACATCGAGTTGAATACAAACGATACGGTATACCACAATGTGAACGATCCATATTCTTCACGTTCGGTAACTGTAACGGACAACTACTATGCTCCAACACAAGTATCATTGGTACGCACAGGTAAAGTAGACCCATACACATTGGGAACTTATGTAGAAACGTTCATCGCAACAGATGCGAGTGCGAACAAAACCACTAAGAACCGTTACATCCGTGTGGTAGATTTAGAGGCACCGTCATTGGTAGCGCCTCCAGTATCTGCATGTGTAGGAATACCTTTCTGGGCAGAGAGTGGATTGATCTTGTCAGACAACTACTATTCTAAATCAGAGATCACCATAAATGTAATCAGCCACAACATCAATATCGATCAAGCGGGTATTTACTCAATCGAGTACCAAGCGATAGACGGAAGTGGTAACAAGTCTGGAATTATCTCACGTACCGTGTATGTGCAGTATCCTCCAAACTGTATGAATACATTCTTGAATAACGAGAACTTGAACTTGTCAGATGCGGTAAGCGTTAAGCCAAACCCAACTACAGGAAACATCACAGTATCGTATGCCTTGAACAACAACGAGCCAATGACCATCACGGTAATGAACGCAGTAGGCGCTCAGATGACGGAGAAGGTAGTAGGTGGCGGATTTGGAGAAGCTCAGTTTGATTTGAGCAACTTCGGAAACGGAATGTACTTGGTACGCATGACCAACAACGGTCAGTCAACTGTGAAGAAAGTAATAGTTAAAGACTAATTATAAAGTTGATTTCCATAAACAAAAGTCCCGGCGCTTGCGCTCGGGACTTTTTGCATTATACGCCTATGCGTATTTTGAATATTCACTGATTTTTAATTGCAGTTAATTAGTATAAGTTTGTTTTCAAGTAGTTAATTCCCTCAGGAGAGAATTATATTCTCGTAGATTTAAGGACTTTCAATAAGTCAAGGAATCTTGTGATAGTGTTTTGAAATTTAACAACTACTATATGCAATAAAGTAAATATCGACAACCAATTCTGATAAGGTTTAAGGCAATACACAATACATATAGTTTGAATATTGGGTTGATACTGCTTAACATTGCTTTATGAAATTAAGTAAGAATAGTTTTTTGTGCAATTGATTGGGGTTGTTGTATTAATTTTCCTAATTGGATTATCTTTATATTATATTGAACATCCATTTAAATTAAACAGCCTAACAATTAAAGATTTATATTTGATAATTCTCAAAGGATTATCCATAGTTGGATCGGTATTTATTACTCTGTACATTATTAATTTCAAAGGAGATAAGCCTGCTAGGTTGTTTCGATCCTAAGGTGCAGGTAATGATCCAATAGCAATAATGATTTTAAATGAAGTCTTATTTCGTTGTTAAACGCGATGCACGACTTCTTAGGGTTTCAAAAATGATAACCATCCAAAGAATGTATAACAAAGTTATAAAAGAAATCTTCCAAAGGAATGGTGCCAATGCGGACGGACATATTCTCTGCGTTGTTATAAATTAAAACTGGGAGACCGGTTAGTTTACCATTTACATAAAACATAGGAATCATACTAATGATCCATGCCAACCATAAATGATTGAAATAGTTTGTGAATGTATTCCAGATAGAACTCACACGAATACCGATCAGACTTATTACAATTAAGCCAAAAGTGACGGTAGTATATAATTTACTCCAAAAGACTATTGTTACTAATAAAGCGAATAAAAGTGTACCGTAGAACAAACCCTGTGTGGGAAGTGCTAATTTCGGGAAATAGGCTTGTAAACATCTATAAATAAATAAACAAGCGTAGGGTACAACGATAAAAAAACCAAACTCTTCAATAGGTAAGTTAAATAGAGATGGCCCCAAAAGATATTTGAAATTGAATTCCCATATGCCAATCTTGGTGAACCAAACGTCCCAAATTAAATAGAAAATAGAAACAACAGAGAGCGCTGGTAAAAGAAATTTCCAGTCTTTATGAAAAGCAACTTTTTTATCGAAAGACAGTAATAGAGGACCCAAGATGGTAAACGCATCTAGGAATAGATACATATATGAGTCAGGCATGAGGCAATTTACGCCAGTTGCAATTGGTAACCAAACTCCAAAGCGTAATCCTTCAACTTTTCACGCAATACACGGCGAGCTATGAAAATTCGTGTTTTTACAGTTCCGATAGGAATACCCAATTCTTCGGCGATTTCGTGATATTTGTAACCTTCAGCATTCAATCTAAACGTTACCTTTAAATCCAAAGGAAGGGAATCTACCGCTTCATTTAAATCTTTGCGAATGAACTTAAGTTCGGCATCGTTATCAATATGGTGGCTAGGTATATCTAAAAAATAGGTATTTTCTGTAGTGTCTAAAAAGGTGTTTCGCTTTTGATCTCTTCTATAGTTATTGATAAAAGAGTTTTTCAGAATCGTGTACAACCAGCCTCTTAGGTTCGTTCCTGCTTGAAAACGATCCTTGTAGCGATATGCCTTAAGTATGGTGTCTTGAACCAAATCTTTGGTATCGTCCATGTCATGGGTCAATGAAAGTGCATAATTACGTAAAGGCGTAATTTCCTGTTCCATCATTTTGTCGAAGTTGATTTGTGTAACGTTCATAGTAATACCTTACACAAATATGCGACAATGAAGGGGCATATGCTATTTTTTTGTTCATACTTGGTGATTCAAAACATAAACAAAATGGATAATTGGCCACGTTAAAATAAACTAAAATACTGATATATAATAATTTAGTTAATTTTATGAGGATATTTTTGTTTCATTATTAGTTTTCAACATTAAACAAAAATGACATAGGTTGATTTCAATGATTGTGGATTTTGATTAAACAAAATATTGGTATTCAGATTTTTACAAAAAAAAAAGACCGTTACATGAGTAACGGTCTTTTAAGATGTTGTATTAATGGTTATACCAAAATGGTAACTTTGTTTTTTACCACTTCAATTAATCCACCTTTAACTTGAAAGGTTTTAGAATCGCCTTCATTCTGAACGATTACTTCACCTGCTTGCAAGCTGCTTATTAAAGCGGCGTGATTATTCTTTATCTGGAATGAGCCAGTTGCCCCTGGAAGAGTTACAACATCGGCATTTCCTTGGTATAATTGTGCGTCAGGACTTAAAATTTCAACGTTCATAGTGGTGTTTTGTTAAGCAGCAGCTTCTTCAAGAAGTTTTTTGCCTTTTTCAATGGCATCTTCAATGGTACCTACTAGGTTGAAAGCAGCCTCCGGATATTCGTCTACTTCTCCGTCCATAATCATGTTGAAACCTTTGATGGTATCCTTGATATCAACCAATACACCGGCCAAACCTGTAAACTGTTCAGCTACGTGGAATGGTTGTGATAAGAAACGCTGTACACGACGAGCGCGGTGAACGACTAATTTGTCTTCTTCACTTAACTCATCCATACCCAAAATAGCGATGATGTCTTGTAATTCTTTATAACGCTGTAACAATTCCTTTACGCGTTGTGCACAACCGTAATGTTCTTTACCTAAAACGTCTGGAGTAAGAATTCGACTGGTAGAATCCAAAGGATCCACAGCAGGATAAATACCTAATTCAGCAATTTTACGCGATAATACGGTAGTTGCGTCTAAGTGAGCAAATGTCGTTGCTGGAGCAGGGTCAGTCAAGTCATCCGCAGGTACGTATACGGCTTGTACTGAGGTAATAGAACCACGAGTGGTTGAAGTAATACGCTCTTGCATAGCTCCCATCTCAGTTGCTAGAGTTGGTTGATAACCAACGGCACTAGGCATACGACCAAGAAGTGCAGATACTTCAGAACCCGCTTGAGTGAAACGGAAAATGTTATCGATAAAGAATAGGATATCTTTACCAGCACCCTCACCGTCACCGTCGCGGAAATATTCAGCTACAGAAAGTCCAGAAAGTGCCACACGAGCACGAGCTCCTGGAGGTTCGTTCATTTGACCAAATACCAATGTTGCTTGGCTCTTTGCCAATTCATCCATATCTACTTTAGTCAAATCCCAACCACCTTCTTCCATACTTTTCTTAAACTCTTCACCATATCGAATAACGCCTGACTCGATCATCTCACGCAATAAGTCGTTACCCTCACGGCTTCTTTCTCCAACTCCGGCAAAAACTGACATACCGCTGTAAGCTTTAGCGATATTATTGATCAATTCCATGATCAATACAGTTTTACCAACTCCAGCACCACCAAACAAACCGATCTTACCACCTTTGGCATAAGGTTCTAATAAGTCGATAACTTTGATACCTGTATATAAAGGTTCAGCAGACGTACTTAAGTTTTCGAAAGTAGGTGCTGCAGCGTGGATTGGACGACCATTAGATTTGTCTAAGGTTGTCATTCCATCGATTGCGTCTCCCACAACGTTCATCAAACGTCCGCGTATGCTTTCGCCAACGGGCATTGTGATAGGACTACCTTGGTCTACTACGGTAATTCCGCGGCGTAAACCTTCGGTTCCGTCCATCGCGATGGTACGCACCATGTTTTCCCCTAAATGCTGTTGCACCTCAAGGATCACTTCTTGTCCGTTCTCTTTGGTTACAGCCAAAGCATTGTAAATCTGTGGTAGTGTGGAACCCGCCTCGTTGAAACTTACGTCAACAACAGGTCCTATAATTTGAGAAATTTTACCCGTGTTTGCCATCTGGTTTTTCAGGGTGCAAATATAGGACAAGAATTATAGATTGCATAGTAACATTTTCATCTTTTTGTTATCCGGGCTTTGTTGTACCTTCGCAATGCCAATTATGGATCGTAATACAGTCATTGGGTTCTCCCTCATTTTCCTAATCTTAGCCGGATATTACTGGTACACAGCACCAACTCCTGAAGAATTAGCTCGCATGCAAGACATGCGTGATAGCGTTGCACTCGTCGAGAAACGAGTTCAAGATTCTATTGCCCAGATTTCAAGCAGCGAAGCGTCAAGCACCGAAAAAATCGTTCAAGATAGTTCGGTAAATGCTCCATCTAAATCTCAAGAACTTGCTTCTTTCGAAAAAGGAAAAGATTCCATCATTGAATTGAAAAACTCACACCTGACATTGCGTTTCAATACCCAGGGTGGTCGTTTGAATTCGGTTAAACTTAATCAGCATAATGGCTTAGCCCTTAAGAGATCCGATAAATCCGATTTAGAACTTTTAGTTGACGGTAAAAACGACATGAGTTGGTCTTGGTCAGATCAACTTGGTCAAGAATTAAACAGTAAAGACTTCTTCTGGGAAATTCATGAGCAAACGGATTCGGTAATTGCGTTTCGTTTAACAGTAAAGGATAACCAGTATTTAGAACAGCGGTATGTATTAAGTGAAAGTAAGCCCTATGTTGTTGACTATAATGTTAATGTTGTTGGGTTCAGTGATTACGTGAGAAGAGGGAATTCTGATTTTCGCTTCGATTGGGCGGCAACCCTACAAAAGCAAGAGCGCGATATGAAATGGGAGGAGCAGCATACTGCGATTGTTTATAAACTTCCTGAAGAATCTCCAACCAGTCTGCAAACCATAGATCAAGCGGAAGAATTATTGAAGTCTCCAGTAAAATGGATTGCCTTTAAACAACAATATTTTACGGCATTAATCGGAAGTGACGCGGATATTAGTTCGGATGCAAAACTTACGATGAAAATGAAATCGGATCAAGCGGATTCATTTGATATCAAACCGTTGTCAGCTCGTATTTTCATGGAATATAAAGGGGAACAAAGCCGTAACGGGAATTTCCATTTCTATTTCGGTCCTAACCATTACAAGACCTTAGAAAATACGAATATTGGGTTTGCCAATGCTGAATTAGAAAGAATCGTTCCATTGGGTTGGGGTATTTTCGGTTGGGTAAATCGCGGCATTGTGATTCCGGTTTTTTCTGCATTAGATGGTATTATTGGTTCAACAGGTATCATTATCATGTTGTTAACCATTATCATTAAGACGTTATTTTTGCCTCTGGTTTACAAATCATACATTTCAACGGCGAAGATGAGGATCTTGAAGCCAGAAATTGATGCAATAAAAGAAAAGCATGGAAATGATTTGCAGAAAACGCAACAGGAAAACATGGCTTTATATAAAAAAGCAGGCGTGAGCCCGCTTAGTGGTTGTGTGCCAATGTTGTTGCAATTGCCAATACTTTTTGCCATGTTCCAATTTTTTCCTGTTGCATTTGAGTTGCGACAGAAGTCATTTCTATGGGCAGCGGATTTAAGTCAATATGACGGTCCATCTTTAGGTTTTTCAATTCCATTCTATGGTGATCACGTAAGTTTTTTCACCTTGTTGATGACCTTCTCAACCCTTATTTACACACATTTGAACAACCAGATTTCTGGTGTTTCCGGACAAATGAAATACATTGGTTATTTCATGCCGATAATTTTCTTGGGTGTTTTAAATGACTACGCAAGTGGTTTGACTTGGTATTACTTTGTGAGTAATATGATTACTTTCGGTCAACAGTTTGTTATTCGTAAAACAGTTGACGATCAGAAATTGCATGCTCAAATTGCTGCGGCGCGTAAGAAACCCGCGAAAAAATCTAAGTTTCAAGAGCGGATGGAGCTTGCCATGAAGGCGAGTCAAGAAAAATCAAAGAATCAAAGACGTAAATAAATTTAGGCAATACGTTGGTAATATTTACCGGGTAGTACCTGAATAATGCCTTTTAATTCTAATTCAAGAACACAAAGCGTAATTGTGTGTAGTGGGAGTTTGCTGTATTGTATGAGCTCATCAATATGCATGCGTTTCCCTGTAAGTGTTTGAAGGAGTTGTTGTTCATCTGTTGTTAGATTGGGGAATAAATTATACTGGGGTGTATTTCTCTGTTTAATGCTCCAATTCATTGATTTACACACATCCGAAAAGTCTTCTATCAATTCTGCTACTTGCCTTTTTATTAGTGCGTTGCATCCGGAATTGTTGCCCTTAATCGGTATTTCGGGAAACGCAAAAACATCACGGTCATAACTTCTTGCGATTTGAGCTGTTGACATGCTTCCTCCAACGGTTTTACTCTCTACAACAACCACGGCATCGCTCATTCCCGCAATGATGCGATTTCTTCTTGGAAATAAATCGGGGTGTAAATTGGTAAAAAGGGGCATTTCGGAAATCAATGCCCCATTCTTTTGAATTTCTGAACTCGTTTTATAATGTGCTTTTGGGTATATCTGATCTAAGCCATGGGCCAATACGCCAATATTGGGAACGTCACATTTAATGGCATTTTTATGAGCACATATATCAATTCCATAGGCCAATCCACTTATAATTTGAACTCCGTGATTCTGGGCATCCTCTATCAGTTGTTGGGTTAATAAAAGACTTTGCGCTCTTGGTTTGCGTGTGCCCACAATTGCGAGAGTTCGTGATGGATTCAAATCGATATTCCCTTTTACATAAAGAAAAGTGGGTGCGTCAACGATTTGTTTAAGTCTAAGTGGATACTCATTAGATTTAAAAGCTTATGATTTCGATATTGTTTTTTTTTTAGGTACTCCAAGTCCCGGCATGCCACAGCATGGTCGCTTTTCTCCGATTGCTTCAGTTCTGCGATTTGCAGTGGAGACCACCCGCATTGATGTTTCAGCTCTATGGGTTTTTGTTCCAATACAGCTTTGGCGGAGCCGAATCTATTAATGGCGGATTTGGTCAGAATAGGACCTAACCCTTTACATCGAGAAAGAAGAATTAAGGCGAAGTTTTCGTCCATGGGAGATCGTTTCTCCCAAAGTTACTAATCGTTCAGCTTTAGAACGGCCATGAAGGCACTCTGAGGAATATCCACATTGCCAACCGAACGCATCCGTTTTTTACCGGCTTTCTGCTTTTCCAATAGTTTGCGCTTTACGGGAGATGTCACCACCATAACACTTGGCAGTCACGTCTTTACGTAAGAGCCGAAATGGTTTCACGGGCAATGATTTTAGCACCAACACCGGCTTGAATGGCAATTTCAAATTGTTGTTTTGGAATTAACTCTTTGAGTTTTTTGCAAATCTTTTTCCCTAAATCGAACGCATTGTCGCGGTGAATGATCGCACTCAAGAGCGTCAACTTGGTTCCCGTTGAGCATAAGATATCCATTTTAACCAAATGCGACTCTTTGAAGCCAATGGGAGAGTAGTCAAAGCTTGCATAACCGCGGGAAATGGTTTTCAAACGATCGTAAAAGTCGAAAACGATTTCGGCCAGAGGCATGTCAAAGCTCAATTCAACCCTGATCGGACTGTAAGGTAAACTTGGTTTTTGAAGATACGCCACGTTTGTCCAAACACAGACCCATAACTGGGCCCACCCAATCAGCTTTGGTAATAATGGAAGCGCTGATGAAACGGTTCCTCCACGTATTTGATTTTATCCGGGGGAAGGTAAGTCGCTCGGGTTGTTTACCGGTAAGTACTTCGTCTTTGGTCGTGTAGGCAATATAACTTACGTTTGGCACCGTAGTGATAACGGTCATGTTGAATTCACGTTCCAAACGCTCTTGGATGATTTCCAGGTGGAGCATTCCCAAGAAAGCCACAGCGGAAACCAAAGCCTAAAGCGGCGGAGCTTTCAGGCTCAAAAACAATACTCGCGTCGTTGAGTTGAAGTTTGCCCATCGCATCCCGTCAGATCTTCGTAGTCTTCCGTATCAACAGGGTACAGGCCGGCAAAGACCATTGGTTTTACATCTTCAAAACCCTGGATTGCCTTAGCCTAGCGGGACGGCCAAAATCGGTAATGGTATCCCCAACTTTAACCTCTTTGGCATCCTTAATTCCAGAAATGATGTAACCCACATCTCCTGCTTTAATTACATCTTTGGGCAATCGGGGTTAATTTTAAAACACCGATTTCGTCGGCGTGGTAATCCATGCCGGTGTTCATGAACTTAACGTGTTGGTTTTTGCGGATTTCGCCGTCAAATACTCGGAAAGTACGCGATAATGCCCCGGAAGGAGTTAAAAACGGAATCGAAAATCAAGGCCTTAGCAGGGGCAGTTAGGGTCTCCTTTGGGAGCAGGAACCCGATCAATAATGGCACGGAGAGATGTCGTAAACGCCCAATTCCGGTTTTACCACTCGCGGGAATGATGGAATCCCGTGGCGCAACCCAAAAGGTCTACAATCTCATCCTTTCACTTCTTCCTCGGGCATCGCACCGGGTAAATCAATTTTATTTAGGACGGGAATGATATCGAGTCCGTGTTCCAAGAGCCATGAACAGATTGCTTATGGTTTGCGCTTCAATACCTTGGGCCGCGTCAACGATCAATAAGGCCCCTTCACAAGCGGCGATTGATCTGCTGACCTCGTAGCTAAAGTCGACGTGGCCAGGAGTGTCAATGAGGTTGAGAACGTATTTTTCACCATCGAGTTCGTACTCCATTTGAATGGCGTGGCTCTTGATGGTAATTCCGCGCTCCCGCTCTAAATCCATGTCGTCCAGGAGCTGTGCTTGCATCTGACGCTTATCGATGGTTTTGGTGTATTCCAACAAGCGATCGGCAAGGGTGCTTTTCCCGTGATCAATATGAGCGATGATGCAAAAATTGCGGATGTTTTTCATACGGTTATAAGTGGGGCAAATATAATCAAATAAACGCCGCATTCTAGTCGAGCATCAACGCCACAAGGTCCACGTGCAAATAGAAGTGTTGAATCTCCGGTAAAGAATTGTTAAACGACGCGCTTTACCTGGCATACGAAAAGTTGCCTGTAAAACCCCTGATTCTTTAAGTGTAAATGGGGCAATGTGCATGTCTAATTTAAAATCGACGATGCCCTTACCGTATGCCTTAAACATGGATTCCTTCGCGGACCATATGGCTAATAATTGGGCAATATTGGTACCCTGTTGGGTGTAATCCCATTCTTCTTCATTACAGAATTTGTGCGCCACGCGCAGTATTTGCGGGCGTTCGCATTCTACATCTACACCGATTGGAAATTGCTTATGCTCACCCCAAAAGAAATCTTCTTGAGAATGGCTATAGTTGAAATGAATTTCTTGGTTTGAGAAAAAAGGCTTTCCGTTTTCGTCTTTGATAATTACATTGTTCGGATAGCGGTCTTTCAAAAACTGTTGGATGGCTGCTTTTTCTCGATTCCGATACTTGGGTTCTGCCGCTTCTAATGCGTAATTTTGTGTAAGTAAATCCAAAGAGCCTAGAAATAAACCTACTCCCTCAAGTTCCTGCCATTCCTTCAGCCAAGACATATGTCAAAATTAACTATTTTTCATCAAATCGAATTTAAAGGACACAAGCAATCCGTCTATTGTGTGATACCCGATGGTGAAGGCGGATTTTACACGGCAGGATCCGATGGTTTTGTTGTACATTGGAGCGATCCCGATAGAGACGAGGGTGTTGTATTTGCTCGTGTTCCAGAAGCAGTGTTTTCGCTTTTTCTTGATGTGTCAAACCAACGAATTTTAGCCGGAGGCCAATATGGGAATGTATATATTCTGCAAAAGGACATATCCCCTCGAATCGTAAAAGTTCATGAGGGTGCCATTTTCTGGCTGGGATTTGGCCCAGAACATTACATGAGCTGTTCGGCCAAAGGCGATATTTGTGTTTGGGATTCCCAAGGGAAAATAAAAAAATCAGTTTCTCTTTCAAAACGGCCTTTGCGGTGGGGTATAAAAGTACGTAGTGATTGGTGGTTCACTGGGAGCGAAGGCAGAATATGGGAATTGAACTCAGATCTTGAAATTCGCAGTTCGCATAATTTGGGAACTCAAAGTTGGTTTAAAATTGGTATTACCGATGATTGGGTATTTGCCGCGGGTCGCGACGCCAAATTGCATCGATGGAATAAATTGTTTATAGATGAAACAGTGCAAGACGCCCATTGGTACAGTATTCATGCTTTGGCTATTTCGCCTAATGGTAAGGTTGTAGCCACAGGAAGCATGGATAAAAACATTCGTTTTTGGGATGTGAAAACCTTGCAAATTTTGGGGACAATTAAATCAGAAAATGAAAATGGCCACAAGAGTTCGGTAAATGAAATATTATGGCTGAACGATAACGCAAATTATTTCCGTTTCCGACGACGCATACGGTCAGATGTTGGAAACTTGGAAATCTGAGGTATAAAACCGAAACACCTGTACCTTTGAAGCCATGAAACGGGCCTCGTTATTGAGCCTTATTTTCATCTCTTCTTTGGGGGAAGCCTTGTCATTGGGCTCAAACCAACTATCCGATTCCGTAAATGGTTCAGCTACCGAGAATGATATTGCGAGATGCCAATGAAGAGCGCAAGCTCATCGGAGGGCGCTATATTTTCATGCAGTCGGGATTTCCAGTAGAGAAAAAAGACGCTACAATATCAGAACTTGAACGGGCTAGTTGAACGATGTGCAATACGGGATACTCGAGGATTTCTCTGTTGCCGCTGGATTGGTATTGCCGTTTTACGCCTACATAGCACCACAATACACGAAGGAGGTTGCCCCCTTGCGGCGATTGGTGGTAGGGGATGTTATGAGCAACGAGCATGTTCTTGGAAGATGAGGCTGCATTTCGAGCCAATATGCTGTATGCGGGATATACCTACGGCACATCCGATAATCACGCAACAGTGGCATTGGGCTGGCTGAACACGAGTTTGCTTGCCAGCGAGTAACCTTATTTTTCCAACTTGGGAGGCTGCAAGAAACTGACCCAAGGGAATATACGTCATGGGGGAGTTTTGGTACTCAAATGGAGATCAAACGCAAGAAGGCGTATCTAAAGTGGGAATTAGACGCGACGGGGCAAGCCCATTGTTAGTGGACCCGACTGAATCCAATGGGAAGTCCTTACAAGCTGAAATACGTGACCGAATGGATGAACCGTCATACGCTGTACGCCAATTTGCAGTTGCGGCTTAATCAGCACGAAAAACAGCAATAAAAGCTGGTCTTTTGGACTCATGTATTTTGCCAACTGGGGAGGGGCATACCAAGAACAAGGGGCCTACGGAGAAAGTCAGAGATCTGAAGCAATCTGTTTGTACTGCCATTGCCTAGTATATCATTTATACAAAGAATTGGCGATTTTAGACCACCGGAAATTACCGATCAGCCGAGAATTGGAACCCCTTGGCCTTGTAAAGGAAACAATTCGTAATTATTAGTGTCCACTATCTTTGCTCTATGATATTGAGCGATTCTCGCATCCTCGAAGAAATTGATAAAAGAAGCATTGTGATCACACCATATGACCGCAACGCGCTAGGAAGCAATAGTTACGATGTGCATTTAGGTGCACACTTGAGCCGTTATGACGAGTCTGCCGAGTTGGATGCCAAAAAGCACAATACTATTCGCCATTTTGACATTCCAGAAGAAGGTTTTGTCCTTCAGCCCGATACCCTATACCTTGGCGTGACAGAAGAATATACGGAGACTCATGCTCATGTTCCATTTTTAGAAGGGAAAAGCAGTACGGGCCGTTTGGGAATTGATATCCACGCAACGGCAGGAAAGGGAGATGTTGGTTTCTGTGGGAATTGGACCCTGGAAATTTCTGTAAAGATGCCCGTACGTGTGTATGCGGGTATGCCGATTGGGCAATTAATATATTTTCCAGTCGACGGCGAGATATCTGGTACCTTACAACACCAAAAAGAACGCAAAATACTCGGGCCAGCCCGACCGCCCGGTGGAGAGTATGATGTGGAAGAATTCTTTTTAGGATTCTATTTCCTAGTTTCCTAACAACCTAACTTTCTAACATCCTAACGATCTTTGGTTTCAAGTTCCAAGTTGTTTATACTCATAAACCATAAACCTGAAACCAGAGACCATAAACTAGCAACTAGAACCCAACCTCAAGAGCCGTATTTACGAAGCAATTTCAGAAATACCTCGTAGTCTTTTGGATAAGGAGCAGTCAACTGTGACTGCTGGATTGCTTCAAAATCATTGAATGCAGATTGATATTGCGTGAAGAGCAAACCGATCAATGAAGTGGGCGGTCTTCACCAGAAATTTTTCGTTTTATATGACTAGTAACGGAATTATACCTCCGTAAAGTTCGTCATCGGCTGAAATTCGTGCATTTTGGGAAGCTAGATGAACCCGAATTTGATGTAAACGTCCCGTTTTGGGCTGACATTCCATCAAGCGTGAATGCTTTGAAAAAGTTCCACTGGTTGAAATGTCAGTTTGGGCTGACTTTTCCGTTTTTATGATCGATTCGAATCCTGATGTAGGTCTTGCTAGTGTTAATGGGTAAATCAACTTCAATAATTGATTGAACTCAAGGTTACCATCCACAATGGCGTGGTAGGTTTTGGTTACTTTTCGGTGTTCGAACTGCATGGATAATATGTCGATGTGCATCTCACTGCAGTTTTTGCCAAGATCAAAATACCCGAGGTCTCCCGATCTAGGCGATGACATAAAAAGATATGCCGTCACCCCATTTCGTCTTTGCGCCCACTCCATGACGGGCACGGCTGTATATTTACCTCGCTCGGGCATGGTGGGAACAAAAGGCGGTTTGTGTACGGCAACCCAGGTATCCGGTTTCTTCGAAGATCTGAAATGGTTGAGGCCGCATCATTACTGATTCATCAGGTTCTAAACGGACTTTAGTTAGTACCCGCTTGGTTGTTGAAGCGGAAAGTCTCCATCCATCATCCAATTGTAATAACTGGGTTCTTGTCTCCAATACCCATTCAATGGATTTCCCTCTGTGTTTACCAAAGTTGAATACGGCAACTTTATTGTTATCATAAACAAATCTACCGGCTAAGATCAACATTGCGGCTTTGACCCGAAAATGCTCGTGTAAGCCCTTTCACGTCTTTGGGTAGGTTGGCATAACGTTCAATTTGTGCTTTTAAAATGTTCCAAGTTGCGATGGTATCGGCCTCAGCAGAATGGGCATTTTCCAAATTTCTATTGCAATAGAACTTATAAGCTGCCGATAAATTGCGAGGTTCCATGGTGTGGAAAATACGCTGAACATCAATAAACTTGCGGTTGTCTATATCAAAGTCGATTTCCGCCCGGTAAAATTCTTCGACCAATAAAGGGAAGTCGAATTTGTTTGAATTGAAACCAGCAAAATCACAGAGTTCGAAGAAATGCTCAATTTCTTTGGCCAGTTGCTTGAAGGTGGGTTTGTCGGCAACATCTTGGTCGAAAATGCCGTGAACTGGCACTAGCATCCGTTGGTATGGGAATGGTTGGATTGACCCGATAGGTTCGTGAGTTCTTCATCTCCATTAGGAAATGACCTTGAGCATGGAGATTTCGACGATTCTGATCGCGTTGGGTATTTATTCCAGTGGTTTCCAGATCGAAAACCACCAATGGCCTGGTTAATTGCACAGTTCATTCGTTCGGTTTTAATAAGGTCGGGCGTCAATGCCTGTGTTCTTTGTAAGGCTTGTTCCAGCCGCCAAGTCTTCGATTTTGCTTATGATTTCCGCTCAATAGTATATCGGGAACATTGTTCCCCTTGAAATTTTCAGGACGCGTAAATACAGGAGGGGCCAATAAGTCATCTTGAAATGAATCGCTAAGCGCACTTTCTTCATTTCCAATTACACCCGGGAGTAATCGTCACGACTGGCATCGTAATGGCACAAGCAGCAATTTCACCACCAGCTGAATACAAAATCGCCTAAGGATAATTCGAGTGTGACATATTGGTCGCGATTCGTTGGTCGATGCCTTTGTAATGGCCGCAGATAATGATAATGTTTTCAGTAAAGATAAGTTGATTGGCCCTGGGTTGTTTAGAATGTTCTCCATCGGGACTGGTATAAATGATTTCTGGTATTTCGTTCTTGGTAGAGTTTTTCAGATTGCGTGCAAGGGTTCTGGTTTAATACCATGCCGGCACCACCCCCAAATGGATAATCGTCAATTTGGCGGTACTTGCCAATTCCGTAATTCGTGAAGATTATGAATATACAACTCTAATAAGCCTTTTTCTTGGGCTCTTTTGGGAATGCTATGGTTCAAGCGGACCTGACAGCAATTCAGGGACGGCACTAATTATATCAATTCTCATGGGTTTCGTAACTGTCCGAATCAATCAAGCCTTCGGGTAGTTCCATGATCAAAGTTCGTGATTTAATATGGGTTTCGCGAATCCATTCTTCTACATATGGAATTAAGTATTCGCGATTTTCACAATTTACGAGTAGCATCAATTGGCCTGGGTATTCTTTTACGGCTGAAATACTCCCTTTGAAGTCAGAGTTTTCATCTATCAAAGTAAAGTCTTCTAACGCAGTATGAATGTGGTTTTCAGGTATATCCGATTGATCTAGATCCAACTGAATATCCGAGAATGGTTTTTGCCTTTTCCTCAGAATCAATAAACTCTAAGTCTACCAATTCAGCGGTAGCGTTCATTTTTAAAATGCGAAAGGGGACTCCCTTTTGATCAATTACGACAAAAAGGAAATCCCCTTCTTCTGGAATGAGGTCTTCATCATCCCAACGAATATGAACTGTTCCCTTATAGCCGTGTTTGGAAGTGATGCTCCCAATAACATGCACGGGTGGAGGGAATTTGTACATTATTATTCTGCGCTTTCCTCAGCAGGAGCTTCATCAGAAGCAGCTTCTTCGGTTGATGCTTCTGCAATTTCCTCAGTAGCCTCTTCTGTAGCAACTTCTTCAGTTGTCTCTTCTGCAGGCGCATTAGCAGCAGCTTCTGCAGCTAAACGCTCTTGAATTTTAGCAGCAATAGCTTCTTTTTTAGCTTCTTCCGCTTTCAGGTCAGCAGCGCGCTTTTCGTCACGAGCTTTGCTTAAACCATCAAGTTTAGATTGAACTTTGTTGTCCTTTTCAGCCATCCAAGCAGCAAATTTCTTATCCGCTTCTTCCTGAGTAATAGCACCTTTGTTTACACCCACTTGTAAGTGTTTTTTGTACTTTGCTCCTTTGTACGAAAGGATAGCAGCTGCCGTGTCGGTAGCTTCAGCACCTTTTAACAACCATTCGGTTGCTTTGTTAACATCTAAGTCGATGGTTGCAGGATTGGTGATCGGGTTGTAAGTTCCAATTTTTTCAATGAAACGGCCATCCCTCGGAGCACGCGAATCCGCCACCACAATGTGATAGAAAGCTCTTTTCTTTCTACCATGTCTCTGTAATCTGATTTTTGTAGCCATGTTTTTTTAATTTAACTGTTTACCTCTCAAGAGGTCCCGTTTCTCCAAAACGGAGTGCAAAGATAATTAATTCTTTGAATTTTTTTAATACTTGATGAATTAGTAATAGCGAGTATGGATTATACTTTCCCGAGATTTGGTAATAGTTGAATTTCAAGTTTACCCATGGTCAATTCTAGGCGCATTTAATTAGCTCCTTTCATTGGTTTAGCCCAAAACTCTTAAATTCACGGTTTTGAGTTTGATAGGTTCAAATTAATCATTACATATTTTCCGCTGGTTATCCCGAAAAATATTAGATATCATACCCAATTTTGGGTACTTGAATGGGATTAATTATTACTAATATTGAAGTGGATAGATGAAAGAAAAAAACAATCAAATCAACGTGGTTATTTGCGATGATCATCAGGTTGTATTAGAAGGTTTACGTTTGATTTTTAATCAAAGTGAGAACATTCATATAACTGGGATTTTTCACGATGGTGCTACAATGATTTCTTTTTTAGAAACGGCGGCTACAAGACCGGATGTAATTGTTGTTGATGCGCATTTAGGCAAAAATGAGAACGGACTCGATTTGATCAATAAAGTCAAAGATAAATCGCTTTACCGATGGATTCTATTTTCGTCGTACGTAGACAAATATTTGGTGTTTCAAGCTGAAAAGTATGGATTTCAGGCTTGTTTATCTAAAGAAGTTCCGGCGAGTGTTATGTTGTCTATTATTCACGAAGTTGAGCCTAGGAGTTTTATCTGTTATCCTGCGATTTCTCGTGATGAAAATTCTCGGAAAAAGATTGAGTCAATTTTGGAGGCAAAAAAAGGTTTAACTAAAAGAGAATTGGAGGTTATGTCTATGATATTAACAGGTGAAAATTCTAAAGAATGTGCGGATAAATTGCATATCAGTATTTATACATTTGAAACCCACAAGAAGAACATTTTCAGGAAATTTGATATCAATAGTACCAATGAGTTAATGCGCATAGCCATGGATTTTAATTTTATCTGAATATATTTGGCTGATGCGTGCGCGGTGGATACTTTTTTTAGGTCTTTTTATATTAAAACTACCCGTTTTTTCGCAAGCTCTCGATAAAAACAAAGCATATCAAGATTTCTCACTTGAAGTGAATTCCAAAATAATGATCGTTTCCAATGTATACGCATTGGATTCTATACGTGTTTTTGCAAATGACAAGGCTGAAACTATTTCTTATGAATTTCTTAATAGTTGTGAGTTATTCATTTTAATACCAGAGAAACTGTTCGATTCAAGGAGCATGAAAGTTCGCGTATACAAGCCCAAGATTTATAGTTTCAAATCAGACATTCAAATCAAAAGTTTTACGAGTTATTTTGATTATTTCAAGTCATACGAACCTCATTTGTTTCGCATGACTTTACTCGTTGGTGGGATCTTATTACTGCTGTTGTTATCGCTTTTTGTTGCATTAATTGCCCGGATTTCTATACTGTTTTTTTATAATTTTCTGGCTTCTTGCGTATTGATATTTATACTTATACAAGTGAATTTTGCACTTCTAGAGCGTTTTTTTAGTGTAGAATCTTTGACTGTTTTTATGCTGTGGATGTTGATTCTAGTAGCTCATTTGTTGCACAACCAATTGAAAAATTATGATTTTCAAACTCCTTCGTGGGTTTTTCTAAATAAGTCTGTTTTAATAGCTATTTCTTTTTTGTTAATCGGGCAGTTATTTTTTGAGCTTGGTATTATGTTAACCATTATTGAGGTAGTCCTCTTATCTCTCTATTATGGATATTTATATGTGTTTCTTATTTCCAATTTGAATGGATTCAAAATGGAATTTCGAAATTTGATAAAAATTGGGTTGCCCTTATTTTGGCTCGGTTGGTTGGTTTTAAGTTTCAGTGGCAATAGGGTTGCCATTGAAATTACAGACTTTTTACTTTTTACTTTTTTATTGATTTGCGCCTATTTCCTTTCGGTTCAAATCATAGAGGAACTTAACCGAAACGAAGAGTTAAATAATGAAAATCTCCAAATGGAGATGACCCTTAGTCGCATTCAAATTAATTCATCGGAGCTTGAAAGGAAACATATGATGTCCGAATTAAAAAGTGACGTGTTAGATGGTGTTTGGCAATTAGTTGGAGATTTAAATAGTTCCACAATAGAAAAGGGGGAGATAATCAATAAGAGTTCCGATATTTTAAAATCTTTACGCGATTATTCTTACACATTATTCCCTCCGTATATTGATCAATTATCTCTTGAAAATGTCTTGTTACGCGAATTAGAAAAATGGGGAGATGAAAGCGTTGGTGCATTTGAGGTGAACTGCAATAATGAATTGCCCATTTTTCAACATAAGGTATTCAGACTATGGGTGTATCGAATATTTGTCGATTTTCTAAGATTAGTGAAAAAAGCAAATGGCCCATTATCTGTGAATATTGACTTTTTAACAGGAACAGATTTGTGGTATTTTGAAATCGTATACCATTCAAATGTTAATCCTGAACTTTTAAAATCTGCCGCCAAACAAATGAATTTGGATACCTATTTAAGGTATATGAATGCGGAGTTTTCATTTGTTATGGAGGCTGATAAAAATGGTTGGCGCTTTACTTCCAATGTTTCTGAATTGAATGGGTCCATATGAGGCAATTATGGGTCATAGTGCTCTTGTTTTTTTTAATGAATCCTTTGATAGGAAAGGAGAAACTTCATCGACTTGGTATTTTCCCCCAAAAAACGGAATTGGCTGCGGCAAGAGCCTTGGAAATTTTTGATTCCTTAGGATTGAAAGAACAATTTCCCAATAAGATTGACGAAACGAGTCCCCATCATTACTTATTATTCGAAGTTCCTTTTTTCGAAAAAGCCGTTTCTAAAATATTGGAGGTTCCGGATTTTCAAATTAATTATTTGAAAATATATGTGGTTGAAGGTGACAGTAAACTACCAAGGCCCATACTTTATTATGGAGATGAATTGCCCATTAAAAATTGGACGCATTCCAATCGGACATGTCATACCCTTTTTGAATTTAAACCCCAAACTTCTTACCGACTATTGGTATACTATTCAAGACCCGGAAACTCCCCACAAATTCAAATTAATACCCACGATCCGTCCGACTACGTATTTTATCATAACAAACTTGAAAGGAAATTTGGTGTTATATACGGGTTAATCGCTACGTACACGATATTAATTGTATTTCTATGGCTTTTCAGTGGTGATAAGCGGTATTACTATTTGGCACTTTGGATTTTTGTTTATTTTGTTTATTATTCTATTACTTCCGGACATTTTAAATTTTATTTTAAAGTGGATTTAGAAGGCAAGTTCAGTACCATAAGGGTAACCTTCGCGTTTTTAGGGATTTATGCAATGAATGCATTCAGTATCATTCATTATAACCGAGAAAAAGCAACTCAAGTTTATTACCTGGTTTTGGGATGCATTTTTATTATGGAGTATTGTTTTAAATGTATACAATTATTGGACGGGTGAAAATGTTTTTGTCGGAATAGAGAAGGAATTTATTTTGATGCTGAGGATTTTGGTGGTCATTTTAATTATAATTCAATTATACTTACCGATTTCCCATTACAGGAAATATAAAAAGCTAACTTATTTGACATATATCTGGATTTTTTCAGGAGGTAGTTTTGTGGTTTACCTTTACCAAACGATTAATCTACAAGAGTTGGATTTTAATGAATACATTTTTTTTGCGGTTTGGTTTCTGATATTTGAAATTATTGTAATTGCACTTGGATTAAGTATTTATACCTTAAAAACAAAAGCAAAAGAGAATTGAAATCGATCGCAAAAATTCTTTGTTACAACAAAATGCTCGACTAATTCAGTTTGAAGTTCAAGAAAAAGAAAGAAAGCAAATTGCGAGTGAATTGCACGACAATATATTAAATAGATTGTCAATGGCCTTGTCTTTGTTCAGGGATGATTTTATCGATACAGAAAAGTTCAAAACCAATTTAAAAAGCATCGCCAACGATATTAAGGCATACTCAATTGGTGTATATCCCAATTGGACTGAGAAATCTACAATTCAAGAATACATCGAAAAACAGATTCATGAATTATCAGAATTAAATAGATTTGAATATGAATTCTCATCCGATATAAATAGTGGCGAGATGGATTCAACTGCTCAATTACACCTATTTAGGTTAGTGCAGGAATTTATTAAAAATGCCGTAACTCATGGTAAGGCAACTCATATAAAGGTGAGTATTTATGAAAACATTGATGGGATTAGGGTTTCTTTGAGAGATAATGGAATAGGGTTTGATAATAAGCTCATCCTACCTGGCCTGGGATTAGAGTCAGCTAAAAATCGGGTTCAAATTCTAGGTGGAACTTTATTGATTTCAAGTATGCCTAGGAACGGCGTGTCATGGGAATTTAATTTACCCTGTTAGACAATTCGCATCTTTGCAAATTTCAAAACCAAGGTTTTATGCCCGACTTGGTCGAATAATACCTTTGCCTTTTTATTGTCGCCGCCGCCTTCCATTTCGACCACTGTTCCCATTCCAAAGCGCTGATGTTGAACCCGGTCGCCCGTTGCAAGTTGACTGATATCTCCGGGACTAAAATCGGGATCAGCTGGAGGTAAGGGTTGAGTAGCTCTGGGGGTGGTATAAACCTTAGGTTTTTGTAATGGCTGTTTACTACTAACCGTAGGTTCTCTGTGAAACCGCTGCGACATAGAAGGAGCTGCCATACTGTTGGCAGCCATGTCCAAGAATTTATTATCTATTTCTTGTAAAAAGCGAGAGGGTTCACAATGCAGCAGATTTCCGTGGCGGAATCGAGTAGTTGCAAAACTAAGATATAAACGCTGTTCGGCTCGGGTAATCGCTACATAAAATAAACGACGTTCTTCTTCAATTTCATTTCGATTCATCAATGCCATCTGTGAAGGAAATAAATTCTCTTCCATACCTACGATGTGAACTATGGGGAATTCCAAACCTTTCGATGCGTGAATGGTCATTAAGGAAACACAATCGCGGTTAGGGTCATTCGTGCGATCTTCATCGGTGTATAAAGCAACATTCTCTAAAAACATGGGCAGAGTTTTCTCTGCTTCGTTTTCATCGTCTTCTACAAATTCTTGAACTGAATTTAAGAACTCGGTGATGTTTTCATATTTTGAAAGTCCTTCAGGAGATTTATCTTCAAATAAGGTTTTTAACAAGCCCGATCTCTTGGCAACGTCTACAGCAATTTCATAGGCATTTTTTGAATTGTCTTTACTTCGAAAGCTATCTATGAGCATTCCAAATTGCTCTACTTTTGCTGAACTTGCTCCTATGTCGGGATACTTTCTGATATCCGTTATGATGTCCCAAATGCTGCAATTTTGTTGATTGGCATGGTAAACCAATCTTGTTATGGTGGTGGTGCCAATTCCACGAACAGGATAGTTGATGATTCTCTTTAAGGCTTCTTCATCTTGCGGATTAACGACCAAGCGCAAGTAAGCAAGCATGTCTTTAACCTCTTTTCTTTGGTAAAAGCTGATGCCGCCATAAATACGGTATTCGATACCTTGTTTCCTTAGTGCTTCTTCAATAGAGCGACTTTGGGCATTGGTGCGGTAAAGAATGGCAAATGCTTTGTTCGGTAGGTGTAAATGGTGTTTATCTTCAAAAATCAATTGGGCAACTCTGCGACCTTCGTCTGAATCGGATGGATTTCTTGAAACCTTAATTTTCTCACCTTCTTCATTAGCAGTCCATACTTCTTTGTCTAATTGATGCTTGTTATGTTTAATTAAGCTAGAAGCTGCATTAACGATATTCTTCGTGCTCCTGTAATTTTGTTCTAATTTGAAAGTGGCTACATCGGGGTAATCGCGTTCATAATTCAATATGTTCTGAATATTGGCACCTCGAAACGCATAGATACTCTGTGCATCGTCACCGACAACACATATATTTTGATTGACCGCTGCGAGCAGTTTGGTTATCATATACTGCACGTGGTTGGTATCCTGATACTCATCCACCATGATGTATTTAAAACGATGTTGCCATTTATTGAGCACTTCGGTATGTTGATTCAACAAATAATAGGTATTGACTAAAATATCGTCAAAATCCATGGCCCCCGCTTTAAAACAGCGACTGGTATATTGTTTGAATATTTCTCCAAATTTGGGTCGGCCTGCAACTTTATCAGAATTGGTTAGTTCTTCATTCTGAAGGTAGTCTTTGGCTCCCATAAGGTTGTTTTTAGCCAGGGAAATTCTGCTCAATACCAAAGACGGTTTGTATACCTTATCATCAATTTGCATCTCCTTAAGAATGGTTTTAATCAAACTCTTGGAGTCGTCTGAATCGTAGATAGTAAAATTGCTTGGATAACCCAATTTCTCCGCTTCTTGTCTTAAAATTCTAGCAAAAACACTGTGAAAAGTACCCATCCAAAGATTTTTAGCTTCGGCTCCTACGAGGTTTTCGATACGCGTTCGCATTTCTTTTGCTGCCTTATTCGTAAAGGTTAAGGAAAGAATGTTAAACGGGTCAGTTCCCTTGTGCATGATGTAGGCAATACGGTAGGTTAAAACTCGGGTTTTACCCGATCCTGCACCTGCAATAATCATTACGGGCCCATCGGTATTCAAAGCGGCTTCCCTCTGACTGGGATTAAGTGAGTCTATAAACGGAGGTATATCATCAGCGGGTCTTTGATCGGGCCATTGCATCATCATACAAAAATACGCACCCTAGAGGCTAACTGAGGGTTGAAAATATCAACATTTTTCCGAACTAAACAGATTTTGATAAGGCAAAAGTAAAAGAGGAACCCGCACCAACTGTACTCATGACTTTTATTTGTTCCCCATGTGCTTCAATAATATGTTTGCAAATACTAAGTCCCAATCCGCTTCCTCCAGTTTCTCGGTTTCGGTGCGCATCCACACGGTAAAAACGTTCGAAAATACGACCAACGCTATCTTGTGGGATTCCAATTCCATTATCTACTACCTCGATTATAAGTTTGGTGCCTGTGTCGAAGATTTTGAAATTTGTAGTGCCTTTGTTGATTCCATATTTGATAGAATTATAACCGAGGTTTACCAAAACTTGGCGTATGCGTTTGCGATCCGCAAAGACTAAATTATTATCACTCTTGGATTGGAATAAGATGCGAATTTCTTTTTGAGCGGCTTGAATTTCCAACTCTTCAATAACTTCCTTTATGAGCTCTAAAATATTAAAAGGATGCATTTCTATGTGCAACACACCACTTTCGTATTTCGTAATAGCATCTAAGTCATTTACCAATTGGCCCAATCGATCAACATTTTTATTTGCTTTTTTTAGAAATGTTTGAAGTTGTTTTTGACTCATTTCAGGATCGTCGATCACAGCATCAATATAGCCTTGAATGGAGAATAGGGGCGTTTTTAACTCATGGGCAACATTTCCTAAATAATCACGACGGTAGGTTTCTAATTGTTGAAGACGTTGTAGTTCTTGTTTACGCGCAACAAAGAGGGTTCGAAAACCATCTTCAATATCTTTGGCTTTTGGATTTATGGTAGTCTCATAATCGGCTTCTTCGTTACTTATTAAACGCTCCAAATTTTTTAAAACCTTTCTTTTACGCGCTTTCCAAACCAAGGTTGAAATTCCAATTCCTAGTGCGAAACTCAAAGCCGCCAAGGTTAGTGGATGGGTGATAATGTATTGAGCAAGTGACATAGTCAGTATCTCAAAAGTACGACTTTTAACAAGGCGTACAAACGCTTCGAGAACAAAAAACTATCTTTGCGTCGATCATTTTATGTCTGATAATAATTTATTCGAAAAAATCATTTCACACGCCAAAGAGTATGGCTTTGTATTTCCAAGTAGCGATGTCTATGGTGGTTTGGCTGCTGTATACGATTACGGTCAAAACGGAGTTGAATTGCGCAATAATTTGAGGCAGTTTTGGTACCTGTCTATGACGCGACTTCATGCCAATATCGTTGGACTGGACTCCTCCATATTTATGCATCCAAAAATCTGGAAAGCAAGTGGACACGTTGATGGGTTCAACGATCCCATGATTGACAACAAGGATAGTAAAAAACGTTATCGCGCCGATGTTTTGATAGAGGATCATCAAGAAAAAATCCGACAGAAAATAGATAAAGAAGTGAGTAAGGCTGCCAAACGTTTTGGTGATAGTTTTGATGAAGCTCAATTTCGCAGTACCAATCCACGTGTATTGGAATATCAAAATCGCATAGATGCAATGGATCAGATTCTAAAAGTTGCCCTAGAATCTGGCGAATTGAATAAAATCAAAGAATTGATCGAGAGTGAGGGCATAGTATGTCCCATTAGTGGTTCAAAAAATTGGACCGACGTACGACAATTTAACTTGATGTATTCCACTCAGATGAATGCACTAGAGGGAGGAGAGGATGCCTTGTACTTAAGGCCAGAAACCGCTCAAGGTATTTTTGTGAATTACTTGAATGTTCAAAAAACGGGAAGAATGAAATTGCCATTTGGAATTGCCCAAACAGGTAAAGCGTTTCGTAATGAAATCGTGGCCCGTCAATTTATCATGAGAATGAAGGAATTTGAGCAAATGGAAATGCAGTTTTTCTGCAAACCAGGTACGGAATTGGAGTGGTATGAATATTGGAAACAATGGCGCTTGCGTTGGCATAAGGTTTTGGGTACTGATGGATCGAAATTAAGATTTCACGAGCATGTGAAGTTGGCCCATTACGCCAATGCCGCAGTCGATATTGAATATGATTTTCCATTTGGATTTAAAGAAGTTGAAGGAATCCATTCTAGAACCGATTTTGACCTGTCGCAACACGAACAATTTAGCGGTAAAAAATTGCGCTATTTTGATGCGGAAGCCAATGAAAGTTATATCCCTTACGTAGTGGAAACATCGATTGGTTTGGATCGACTTTTCCTTTTGGTGATGTCGGAATCTCTAAAAGAAGAAGAGGTTAATGGAGATACCCGGACCGTATTGAAAATCCCACCCGCTTTGGCTCCCATCAAATGTGCAATATTACCTCTTGTTAAGAAAGACGGACTCCCTGAATTGGCACAGAAAATTTATGAAGATTTAAGGTTTGATTTCAATACCTTCATCGAAGATAAAGACAGTATAGGTAAGCGATATCGCAGAATGGATGCTATTGGGACCCCTTTCTGTGTTACCGTTGATCATGAAAGCCTAACTCAAAACGACGTAACCATTAGATTCCGAGATACAATGGAACAAAAACGAGTTTCTATTGATTCTTTACGCGAGATCATTGAAAACGAAACTTCTATGAAAAAACTACTCAAAAGTATATAGTTATGAGCCCAAAATTAATTGATTTGAATTTCCAGAACGAGAAAGTTGTGATGCGCGTTGATTTCAACGTACCATTGGATGCCAATTTCGAAATTACGGATGACTCGAGAATTCGAGCGGCGATACCGAGTATACAGCATATTTTGAAATCAGGTGGGGCGGTAATCATAATGAGCCATTTGGGAAGACCTAAAAACGGCCCGGAAGATGCGTTTTCTTTGAAACACATAACCAAGAGAGTCTCTGATTTATTGAGTGTTCATGTTGAATTTGCATGCGATTGTATTGGCGAAGAGGCTGTTTCCAAAGCGGCGCAATTGCAAGCAGGTTCTGTTTTGGTTTTAGAGAATTTGCGATTTTACAAGGAGGAAACTAAAGGGGATATTGACTTTGCCCGTAAATTGGCAGATTTAGGTACTTTTTATGTAAATGATGCATTTGGAACTGCTCACCGTGAACATGCATCAACTGCTGTGATTGCTCAATTTTTCCCGAATAAAAAATCGTTCGGTATGTTAATGGCTGCGGAGATTGAAAATGCGGAAAAAGTTATGAAATCACCACAACGCCCCCTTACCGCAATAGTTGGGGGAGCTAAGGTTTCAGATAAAATTTTAATTGTAGAGAATTTATTGAATGTTGCCGATAATATCATTGTTGGTGGGGGAATGGCTTATACTTTTTTCAAATCACAAGGCGGTCAGATTGGAGGGTCTTTATGCGAGGAAGACCGTTTAGAAACCTGTGTTGAAATCATGAAAAAAGCTGAAGCAAAAGGCGTAAAAATACATTTGCCGGTGGATTCCATTATGGCGGATGCTTTCAAAGCGGATGCACAAACAGCCAATGCCCCAAGTGATGCTATTTCTGATAATTGGATGGGTTTGGATATTGGCGCAGAGGCAATTTCTCATTTCAAGAGCATTTTATTAAATAGTAAAACGATTTTATGGAACGGACCAATGGGCGTTTTTGAAATGGAAGCTTTTGAAAAAGGTACCAAAGCGGTTGCAGAGGCAGTTGCAGAGGCCACTAAAATGGGAGCATTTAGTTTAATCGGTGGAGGAGATAGTGCGGCCGCGGTATATAAATTTGGTTACGAGAACAGCGTAAGCTATGTAAGTACAGGTGGTGGCGCCTTATTGGAATATTTCGAAGGAAAAGAGTTGCCTGGTATAGCCGCAATTAATCGCTAAACGCCTATAGGCGGGTATTCAGAACTTGTTTTTCCGCTTCGGTTAAGCAAGACGATTTTGAAAAATATTTCTTCATAATATCCGCCAGTGGCTCGCCTTTTTTGGCTTTCTTCAAGAGATAGTTTTTATCACTTGCGATGTGTTCATTTAGGCCTAGTAAGCTCGGAACTTCACAAGAAAAACTGAATCTCAAATAGCGAATTTCATAGTTGTTTGGATTCGATTTAACCGCATCGTTAAGTTGAGCATAGGCGTCTTTTGCCAATCTCATTTTTGTTGTAACCCAACTCGATTCTCGGGCTTCAAACGCCAGTGCCATTGCAAAATAGGCTTTGTATAATGCATCGGGTTGATTTTTTGTGAGTTCTTTTAATTCTTTAACGGATTCCTTTTCTTTCAATGCCTTTTTATAGGTATTTCGAATTAGATCTAGTGGTTTCAATTTGACAGAAGAAGCAAGAAAAATCAATAATATTCCTCCTAAAAACCATTTCCTCATACCTTTACAAACACCCTAATGTGAAAAAAGTTTATAACCACTTTTTCCTGCGGAAGAAATACAGCGTTCCTGCTGAAGAAAACACCATAATAATGATGGCGTAAATAAACCCATATTTCCACTTAAACGCCTGAATGAATTCAAAATTCATACCATACACACTCGCAATGAGGGTTGGAGGCATGAAAATTACACTGGCAACGGTAAAGATCTTTATGATTTTGTTTTGCTCAATATTCACCAAACCTAAGAAGGTGTTTTGCAAATATTCCAAACGTTGAAAAGTGAAGTTTGCATGGTCGATTAGGGAGTTGATATCCTTAATTACAATACGCAATCGTTCATAGTCTTCACCTTCAAATTCTTTACTTTTTAAAATCGCTGAAAGTACCCTCTGTTTATCCACCGCGTTTTGACGAATCTCCATGGTCATTTCCTGAGTTCTTGAGATTTTCAAAATCAATTGCTCGTCTGGGTTTCCCCCAAAAGAAACAACTTTAGAAAGTTCGGCAACCTGCCTGGATAGGGTTTCTAATAAGTCCGCATCGTTATCTACACCAACTTCAAGCAAGGTGGCCATTATTTGTTTCCCACTATGGAAAAAACGTCCGGTACCTTTGATTTTTTTAACACAATCGGAAAATGCAGTTAAATCAGCGTCTCGGTAAGTAAATAAAATATCATCCTGAAGAATGAATGAAACCGCATTGGAAATGAACTGGTTGTGTTCTGTATTGAATTGTAGAAAATTGCTATTTGCAATAATCTCATCGTCCGTTTCAAAATATCGGGAAGAACTTTCGATTTCGATTTGTTCTTGTCTGGATTGGAATTTAAATTCAAAGTGGGCCTCAACATCTGCAATTTCTGCAGGACTTGGATTCTGCAGGTCAATCCATACCAATCCCTCTGTTGTCTCTAACTGAGACAAATTCGGCACTTTGTGCACACGGGTTTGTCGTTTGTGGTAAACGCGCATCATTGGAAATACAACTTCGAGGTTCGGGTTCCATCTTTAATGAGCCGCAAATATAAGGTTTACTTAATGAAATACGAATTTTCATTAACTAATATAAAAGTTCTTAAGACAAATTGATTACGACAATAAGCCCCAATAATAGCGTTTTAAAGAGTGATTTTTAAAAAGTTTATAGTGTCTAACTCTTTAAAAGTAATGTTATATAATTGATTGACATCGTGATTTTATAAAAAACATTAGGGATTCGTAGAATCTGCGTTTGTTTTATTTTTAAAGTACTTATAGGTTTGATAGGATTCTTTTAAATAGAGCCAACCTAGTAAAGGGAAGATAACAACGAACAATTTGTTGTACTTCCAAGCTGTTTCAAATTCAAAATGGATGGCATGTTGAATCGCACGTGTAATGCCGCACCCCGGACAATCAATATTGGTAATCAGTTTAGATATGCAGATAGTTGGACCTGAATCAAACACGTTAGGTGGCAATATCAGTAGAACAAAAGGTATAAAAACAACAAAAACCCTGAATAGGGTTTTTGTTGTTTTACGCAATTGAGTTTTTATTTTCAACTTAGTTAGAGTCTGGATTTCTTCCTAAATCGCCAGTAAGGATTCGGATTAAATCAATTAAAACCCAAATACCACAACCACCAGCAGTAAGTAATTGGATTATTCCTATAGTTGTATAACCCAAATAGAAACGGTGAATGCCTAGGCCTCCCAAAAAGAAGCAAAGCAATGCGGCAATGATCATTTCATTAGAGTCCAAACCACCACCATTGGCTTCGTTTTGTAATGTTTCTGATTTTGGTTTCTTGGTTTGCTTCGCTTGAGATTTCTCTATTTTATCTAAGGCTTTCTTAACGACGGTTTTTTGTACAAAATTGAGATTTTTAAATTCTTCAGTTTTGAGGATGTTTTCTTTTAATTCCCCTTGGTCGTAGGGTAAAATACAAGGTGGGTTTTCAGCAGTGATTTCTAAATTGGTGTTGTTTTCTGCTTGAGTTTGTTTTTCGGAATGGGCTTTAACATTCAGTTCTTGCTCTGATTTGGTGGGTTTGAAACTTTCGTTTTTGTTTGACATTCCCCAACCCCCGCCGAATGCGGTAGCATTGCGTTCAATGGTTGTAGAGCAAGAAGCCAAAAAGAGGCCTGCTACGGTGTAAATAAGTATGTTTTTTTTCATAGTTGTTGTTAAACGCAATTTATTGATTGTTTTTTACAATTGATAACATAAATAAATAATTACATAAAAATGAATTTGATTTTAATTCCAGATTCGACGGAGTTAGAGTTTCCCGAAAACACTCTTTATTTTCAACTCCAATACCCCAAATAAAGCTTCTTGAAAGATTTTGGTGCTCATTTTAGAAGTACCCGCTGTTCGGTCTGTAAATATTATAGGATGCTCAGCAATGTTAAATCCTTTGCGTTTCGAGCGGAATTTCATTTCTATTTGGAACGCATATCCTCGGAATTTGATATCATTGATGCCAATAGTTTCAAGTACGTTTCTGCGATAACAAACAAAACCCGCAGTTGTATCGGCAATGTTCAAACCCGTTATGAATTGCACATATTTAGAGGCATAATAACTCATTAAAACTCTCCCCATAGGCCAATTTACCACGTTTACTACACCACCTACATACCTCGATCCCACGCATACGTCGGAATCGGATTCGCATTTTTCAATTAGCTTAGGTAATTGATCGACAGGATGCGAAAAATCGCAATCCATCTCGCAAATAAATTCGTATTGACGTTCTAATGCCCAATGAAAACCAGCTATGTAAGCCGTGCCCAATCCGTTTTTTTCGGTACGCTCCAAAATATGAAGTCGGTCCTTAAAATCCGATTGCATTTCCTTTACTTTAGCACCTGTGCCATCTGGAGAGCCGTCATCAACTATTAATAAGTCAATTTCTTTAGGAAGCCCCATGACGGTTTGAACCATCCGTTCGATGTTTTCGATCTCATTGTAAGTTGGAATAATTACCAAATAAGGGGTGTTACTCATAAGGGCGTTAGGCAAAAATAGGGATTCTTTTCGGCATATTTTGGGTACTTTTGAACTGTGAAAGCTGTTTTTTTAGATCGCGATGGGGTAATAAATCACGATCCAGGAGATTATACCCGCTCTGTAAAAGAGTTTCATATTCTACCCGGTTTTTTGGAAAAAGCAAAAGAATGGTACGATTTGGGTTACATTTTAGTCGTAATTACCAATCAAGGGGGTATAGCCAAAGGGCTCTATGGTGCGAGTAATGTAGAGGCCATGCACCAATATCTTCAGGGTAAATGCATAGAAGCAGGTTTTCGTATTCAAGACTTTTATTTCTGTCCTCATCACGAAGCGTTTTCGGGTAAATGTTTATGTAGAAAACCCGGTAGTCTAATGGTGGAAAAGGCAATACATACATATAAAATAACTCCGCAGGATTCTATCTTCTTTGGGGATAAAGATCGCGACATTGTGTGCGCTGAAGGGGCTGGCGTTAAAGGTTTCAAAATAAAAGTGAATTCTGTGATCCCAAGTCCTAAAGAATTGAATATGGCATGAAAATTGCCCTTTATTCATGAAAGCAACTAAATTTGTACTATGAGAATAAAATCCTACCTCTTTTTGTTAATGGCAGCGTTTACAACGGCATTGAGCGCGCAAACGGTACCTTCTGTAAATGTTAAAAATATCAATGGTGAGAACATCGATTTTAGTTCGGTAGTAGAACCCGGTAAAATTACAGTAATCAGCTTTTGGGCAACCTGGTGCGGACCTTGTATCAAAGAACTTCAGGCTATAGATCAGTATTACGAATATTGGGAGGAAACCTACAACATGAAAATGGTAGCGGTTAGTATCGACGATTCTAGAAATGTGAAAAAAGTAAAACCAAAAGTTCTTGGTGAAGGTTGGCAATACGAAATAATTCTGGATGAGAATCAAGACCTAGCTAGGGCGATGAATGTGAACAATCCACCGATGACGTTCATTGTAGATGGCGATGGCAAAATTGTATACTCGCATCAAGGATATACGCCTGGTGCTGAAGATGAGTTAGAGGCCCAATTGAAAAAGTTATTGCCACAAGAAGTCACTGAATAAACAGATTTCATACCTTGATTATTTGTGATTATTGCAAATAATTGAAACAAAATCAAAAGCCCCACAGACCAAACGTCTGTGGGGCTTTGTGTATATTTGCACATGCAAAAACCCTCATTGCCATCGGGAACCCGTGATTTTGGGCCCGAAGTGTATCAAAAACGCAAATCAATAATGAATGTAATGGAGCGTGTTTTTAAGCTTCATGGATTTGTGGGAATCGAAACACCGGCTTTGGAAAATTTGGCAACCCTTCAAGGTAAATATGGCGATGAAGGCGACCAATTATTGTTTAAAGTGTTGAATTCGGGAGAATATCTAACAAAAGTTAATCCAGAATCATTAGACAATATCAATTATGCGGAACTAACACCCCAGATCGCTTCTCGGGGACTTCGATACGATTTAACCGTGCCGCTCGCTCGATTTGTTGTGATGAACAGGAGCACCTTGAGTTTTCCGTTTAAGCGTTTTCAAATGCAGCCTGTATGGCGGGCTGATAGACCACAAAAGGGGCGCTATCGTGAATTTTGGCAATGTGATGTAGATATTGTGGGGGCCAATCATTTACTGTCAGAAGCAGAACTGGTTGAAATGTATATAGATGTTTTCACTTCTCTTGACTTGGGAGTTGAAGTGAAAATTAACCATCGAAAAGTTTTGGATTCCTTTTTGCCATTGGCCGGTAGTCAAGACGCATGGAATTCTTTTATGCAAGCTATCGATAAGTTCGATAAAATAGGAAGAGAAGGTGTTTCAAATGAACTAGATCAACGCGGACTTACCCACATGAAATCGGCTTGGGGAATGTGGTGTGATTTGGCAGAAATTGATAATTTTCAAGGTATTATTAATGGATTAAGTTCTATTGAAGTTATACAAAACGAACACCTTCAACAAGGGATAGTCGCACTTAAAGAACTTTGGGGTTTGGTTGGTGGATTCCCTCAAGTAAAATTAGACTTAAGATTGGCGCGTGGACTTAGTTATTACACGGGTTGTGTGTTTGAAGTTGTCACCAACGACAGTCGTTTGCCTAAAGATTTTAAAATAGGAAGCATCGGTGGCGGAGGCCGTTACGATAATTTAACGGGTATATTCGGGTTGAAAGATGTTTCTGGAGTGGGCGTTTCTTTTGGATTAGATCGCATTTTTGATACACTCGAAATTCTAAATAGCGGAGCGATTCAAAAGGAAGAAAGCGGCGTGATAATTTGTCCGATGTTGGTTGAAGCTGAAACGGTAGCTTTTAATATGGCTCGTGAACTGCGAAAGCAGGGTATTGTTGTAGAAGTTTATCCAGGTTCGGTAAAACTTAAAAAGCAATTGGATTATGCCAATTCAACCCGTCAACGATTTGCGTTAATACTGGGAGATTCAGAGTTGCGAAATGGAACCGTTTCCATAAAAGACCTAAAAAATGGCAGCCAAGAAGAAATTTCACAAGATTCAATTTTAAATTTTTTACAAAATGCGTGATCATTATTTTTTATATGAATTGAAAGAGGCTATGGCTTCTCCTGTCGTGCTTACTGAGGAATTGCGTTCGCGCATGCAGAAAAGTGTAGATTTTTTAAAAGGTTATTTATCCGAGGCCAAAGCGCCCGTATATGGAATAAACACAGGTTTTGGATCCCTACAGAATGTTGAAATTTCCCCCTCGGAGTTGAACGAATTACAAGAAAATTTGCTCATAACCCATGCAGCGGGTGTTGGTGCGCTTTTATCTGAAGCGTTAACGCGCAACATGATGTGGTTGAAATTACTCAATATGAGTAAAGGTTTTTCAGGTATCCGCCCGCTGGTATTTGAACGTTTGGCATTCATGTATAATTCGCATATTACTCCATGCGTAAATGAGCAAGGATCACTAGGTGCTTCTGGTGATTTAGCACCGTTATCTCAAATGTGTTTGCCCTTAATTGGAAAGGGTAGGGTGCGAGTGAATGGAAAAATTATAGATGCAAATAAGTGGCTCGAATCAGAAGGGTTGGCTCCGATTGTTTTGGATCCAAAGGAGGCCTTGGCATTAATTAATGGCACGCAATTTATGATGGCCCATGCTTTGCAAGCCTACCAGAAGATTGAACAGATTGAAGCACAACTGCCCTGGATTGCGGCGTTGAGTATTGATGCCTTTGATTGTCGTTTGGAGCCTTTCCATCATGCAATACACGAGGTGCGTCCTCATAATGGTCAAATCCGTGCAGCTTCAGAAATACGCAAGGTTCTAGAAGGTTCGTCTATTTCAAAACAACCCAAGAAGCAAGTTCAAGATCCTTATAGTTTTAGATGTATTCCGCAAGTGCATGGGGCAAGTTACGATGCCTTAGATCATTGTTTTGCTGTTTGGGAAACAGAATTGAACTCGGTTACCGACAATCCCAACGTTTTTGAAGATGAAAATTGTGTCTTAAGCGGCGGGAATTTTCACGGACAACCTTTGGCTTTGACATTGGATTATGCTGCTATGGCAATTGCAGAATTTGCCAATATTTCAGAACGACGTTTGTATTTATTGGTAAGCGGTCAAAGAGATTTAACCCCCTACTTGGCAGAAATCCCAGGTACAGATTCGGGCTGTATGATAACGCAATACGCGGCGGCATCCTTGGTGAGCCAAAACAAACAATTATGTACGCCGGCATCTGTTGATAGTATTATGTCCAGTAATGGTCAAGAAGATCACGTATCAATGGGGGCGAATGCAGCCACCAAATTGCTGCGCGTAATCGAGAATACCCGTAATGTGCTGGCTATGGAATGGTTATGTGCAGTAAAAGCCTATGATCAAAGAACAGAAAAGTCATCAATAGGTATTGATAAACGTGTTCAGGACTTTTTATCCGAAGGAAAGTTAGATCACAGAAATATACCTATGAGCGATTTGATCGAAAGGTCCTATCGCTATTGTTGGTCAGTTTGAATGGCTTGAGTAATTACTTCCCAAATTTCATCACGGCCTACCTTGGTTTGGGAAGAACTAATGATAAAAGGGGGTAATTCCTCCCAGTATTCCAATAGGGCATTTTTTATGGCTTGTAGATTCACTTCAAGCTCTTCAGGTTTGAGTTTATCACTTTTGGTGCCTACCAAAACAATGGGGATTTCATCGTTGCCGCAATCGTTGATGAATTCTATGTCCATGGGCTGTGGGGGAATCCGTAAATCTACCAATACGAAAAGCGCATACAAATTTTCTCGATTCTTCAAATAGTAACGAATCATATTGCTGAATTTACTCCTCATGGTTTTGGATACTTTCGCATATCCATAACCCGGCAAATCGCAGATTTGCATCCATCCGTCAATATTATACAGATTCAGGGTTTGGGTCTTACCTGGCTTGGAGCTGGTTCGTGCCAATTCTTTTCTGTCTACCAAGCAATTGATAAGTGAGGATTTGCCCACGTTACTACGGCCAATAAATGCGAATTCTGGAAGGTTTTTGTGGGGCATTTCCACGGATTTTTCCCAACTGCCTAAATATTTTGGATCTTTGATTTGCATGGTGCTTACTCCTTATAGGTGTGCCGAAACTTATGGTGTATATTTGCGGTTCATTTTGAGCACTACAGTAAAACCCAATCCGCGTTCCGACGCTTCAAAGAAACAACAAGTCGAGGAAATGTTCGATAATATTTCTGGACGTTACGACTTTTTGAATCGAGTACTTTCTTTAGGTATTGATGTTCAATGGCGTAAAAAAGTACGTCGAATCATTGCCAAAGCAGGCGCTAAGAAAATATTGGATGTTGCGACTGGTACTGCTGATTTGGCTATTGAATTGACAGAAATTCCAGAAACCCATATTACCGGTATCGATATTTCGAAGGGAATGTTATCAAAGGGCGATGTGAAACTCGAAAAATTGGGCTTGACCGAAAGAATCATTTTGCAACAAGCCGATTCTGAGAATTTACCCTTTGAAGATGGTTCATTTGAGGCCATAACCGTAAGTTTTGGAGTTCGAAATTTTGAAAATTTAGAAAAGGGAATGAAAGAAATGGCAAGGGTTTTAAAAACCGGTGGAAGTTTGGTTGTTCTTGAATTCTCAAAACCTAGAAATCCTATCTTTTCGGCTATTTATTGGTTTTATTTCAAATACATATTACCACCTTTGGGACGTTTGATTAGCAAAGATGCTACTGCCTATACCTATTTGCCTGAAAGCGTGGCGGTTTTCCCTGAGGGCGATGACTTTGTAAACGTGGCAAAATCTTCGGGCTATTCTAACGTTACATACAAAGGACTTACTTTTGGAATTGCAACATTATATCATTGCGTAAAATAATTACCATAGCACTTTTGTTTTGTTTGTTTCAGTCCGCTTCGGCTGTTCCAAAGGATCCCAATCGTATTTTACGAAAACGTTTCTTTTGGGGTATTGCCTTTAGCGGTACGCAGGCAATGATGAAAATGCAATTACATCCTGCTTTTTGGATGCGAACAGATTCTTTGAAATCAATAAATCCCCAATCTCAAATTGGCGGTGGTTTCGGCGGAACTGTGGCTATGAGAATGCGTAAAAATTGGGAGTGGAAAATGGCAACAATGTTGCAATTACACAATCGAAATATAGAGTTCAATTGGGTTAATAAACCATTAGAAACTTTAACAATAGAAACCATTTCGTTGGATATCCCTCTAACGCTAAAATACCGATCCGATATGCCTAACAATACAGGATTTTTTGTATTAGGTGGTGTGCGTTGGTCTCATGATTTTCAAAGTAATGAAGGGTTGGTTATTGGAGATACCAAACCTATTGTAGCGCTAAGAGCGAATACGTATTATTACGAGTTTGGGGCAGGTGTTGAATTTCGATTGGAATATGTTGACTTATCTATTGAGTTGAAGATGTCAAACGGTTTCTCAAATGGATTGGTTCGTGTTCCTGACAGTTACTATTCGGGTTCTATGAGTGCATTATTTCCCCGTTTATTTTCCATCACATTGATGGCTCAAAATTGAGGCATGCCATTTAATTTTAAATTAGAAAAGACAGACGAGAAATCTCAAGCGCGTGCGGGTGTGATTCATACCGATCACGGAGAGATTAAAACCCCAATTTTTATGCCAGTAGGCACCGCTGCTAGTGTAAAAGCTGTTCCGAGAAAAGAACTAGAAGAAACCATTAATGCGGAAATAATACTAGGTAATACGTATCACCTTTATTTGCGTCCAGGTTTGGACATTATCAAAGAGGCTGGTGGTGTTCATGGATTTTCAGGCTGGAAAAGGCCTATGCTTACCGATAGCGGGGGCTATCAGGTATATTCGTTATCTAAAACACGTAACATTTCTGAGGAAGGTGCAATGTTTAAAAGCCACATTGATGGGTCAAAGCATCAATTTACGCCTGAAAATGTAATCGATACACAACGGATTCTTGGTGCGGATATCATTATGGCCTTTGATGAATGTACGCCCTATCCGTGTGATCGTGAATATGCCGAACGCAGTATGCATATGACCCATCGCTGGTTAGATCGTTGTATGAAACAATATCATCAAACGGAGCCTTTGTATGGTCATCATCAAGAATTATTCCCCATTGTTCAAGGTAGCGTTTATCCAGATTTAAGAGTAAAAAGCGCCGAATATATATGTACCCATGATGCAGGTGGTTATGCCATCGGGGGATTGAGTGTGGGAGAACCGCATGAAGACATGTATGCCATGACGGAAAAGGTTAATGCCATACTTCCAAAGTCAAAACCGCGCTATTTAATGGGCGTTGGAACACCCGAAAATATCTTAGAGAGTATTGATAGAGGAATCGACATGTTTGACTGTGTGATGCCAACAAGAAATGCTCGAAACGGGATGATTTTCACAACGCAAGGGATTATCAATATTCGAAATAAAAAATGGGAGCGGGAATTCTCGCCTTTGGATCCGTTGCTAACACCGGATTATTCACTTGCATATATGCGCCATCTATTTCATGCCAATGAAATGTTAGGTCCCATAGTTGCAAGTATTCAGAACCTACAATTGTATCTTTGGTTGGTTCGTGAAGCTCGTGCACATATTATCGCGGGAGACTTCAGCAGTTGGAAGCCGAAATGGTAAGGAAATTATCTCAACGATTGTAAATGAAAAAAGGTTTGAACATATTGGATCGCTATATAGCGTCGAAATTTCTCAAAACCTTCTTTGTTACAATCTCTTTATTCATTGTCATTATAATTGTTTTCGACGTAGCAGAGAAACTGGATGATTTTCTAAAACGCGATGCGCCCTTTAAAGAAATTGTAGGGGTGTACTATGTGAGTTTCATTCCTACGCTGATAAATACATTCAGTCCGATATTTATTTTCATTTCGGTCTTATATATGACCTCCCGATTGGCGGGCAGAACGGAGTTTATTTCGATGTTAGCGGGAGGTGTATCCTTATTGAGGATCTTTCGGCCCTATATGATAGTGGCCATTTTTCTTGCTTGGGGAAGTTATTTTTTGAATGCTTGGGTAATCCCAGTTACCGATAAAGACCGGGTAAAATTTGAGTATAAGTACCTCCGTAATTATTGGGATGAAACCAGGAATTCCATTTACCGCCAAATCAAACCAGGCGTTATCATGTATATGGAATATTTCGCCAATCACGATAGCACAGGAATGGGAATAACCCTCGAATCGTATGATGGCGTAGAGATGAAAAGTTCTTTATTCGCAAGGTTCATACGTTGGGATCGCAGAAAGAAAACTTGGCATTTGGACCAGGTTACCCAAAGAGAGTTTTTGCCAAATGGAAATCAAATTGTTAAAACGCTTCCGAGCTTAGATACATTAATACCCTTTAATCCATCCAATTTCTTTTTTCGGTTGGAAGATATCCAAAGTTTGAATCAAAATGAATTGAAGGCATTCACGAAGTTAGAAAGGCAACGCGGATCCCCCAATGTTCCAGGACTGCAAACCGAACGATTTAGACGTTATGCATCGCCCTTTAGCACCTTTATTCTTATTGCGATAGGGATTTCAGTAGCAGGTCGTAAGACTCGTGGTGGAGTTGGTGTTTCCTTAGCTGTTGGTATTTTCGTGATACTTTTCTTTTTATTCTTTAGTCAGTATTTTAACTCGCTGGGAGTTAAAAATGTAATGCCACCTATGATAGCGGTTTGGATGCCTAATTTGGTGTTTATCCCAGTTGCTTGGGTTTTTTACAGATTCGCTCAGAAATAATTAATTAACTCTAAGTACCAATCCTTTTAAATAATGACCTTCAGGGTGGAAAATATTTACGGGATGATCGGGTCCTTGTGAAAGTCTATGTAGAATTTGAGCTTCACGACCGCTTTCAATGGCTGCGGCTCTTACAGTGTGTTCAAAAAGTTGTGTATCGATAACTTGAGAGCAACTGAATGTAAATAAGAGGCCACCTGGTTTTACTCGATTAATACCCAGTTGATTCAAACGTTTATAACCCATAGTAGCCGCATGTTTTTTCTTTACACTTTTGGCAAATGCGGGAGGATCTAATACCACAATGTCATAATCGGACGTTTGTTCCCCTAAATATTTCAATACATCCGCACAAACCCCTTCGTGTCTGTCCTGCATTTTATTCAATTCTATGTTGTCATTGGCTAAATCAATGGCGTGTTGAGAAATGTCTACGGATATACATTTGTTCGCACCACCTGCTAAAGCAGCAACTGAAAATCCTCCGGAATAAGAAAAGGTATTAAGTACTGACTTGCCCTCAGAATAGGTGCGTAAAAGCGCTCGGTTATCTCTTTGGTCTAAGAAAAAACCTGTTTTTTGTCCTTCCTCCCAATTAATGCGAAACCTCATATCATTTTCCGTTGCGATTGCTGTTCCTGTGGTTCCAAAAAGATATTGGTCTTCAATTTCATTATCGTGCATGGATGCCCTGCTTTTGGAATAAATACGCTCGAGGGAATTCCCCATAACGATTTTAAGTGCCTCTGCAATGGATTCGAGTTGCTCGAATATGCCATCGGTATGTGCCTGTATCACGGCATTCTTTTCGTAAATGTCAACAATCAATCCAGAAATGCCATCGCCTTCTCCATGAACGAGACGGTAGGCGTTAGTTGGGGTGTTTAATCCTAGGTTTAGAGATTGTCTTAATTGCAAACTCGAACGAAATTTTTGCTCCCAAAAATGGGTATTTATCTCAACGGGTTCAAAACTAAGAATACGCAAAGCAATGCTTCCTGTACCGCTATAGCCTATGCCGCAAAACCTTCCTTTATGGTCCAAAATTTCGATTAAATCTCCGGAGTTGCAAGGTTCAATTTCTTGAATGGCTCCAGAAAAAATCCAGGGGTGTTTGCGTGCAATGGCTTCTTCCTTGCCTTTTTTTAGAATCGCTTTTTTGAGCATTTGCCACAAATGTCAGAGATTTATCTGAAATTTGAATCAATGCGAATACAAATTCAATCCCTAATCTCTGTTTTTGAGGGAATTGCACCGTCTCAATGGCAAGAATCCTACGATAATAGCGGATTGTTGGTGGGGAATGCTCAAGATTATGTTTCAAAAGCCTTGTTATGTTTGGACTGTACACCCGAAATTATTGAAGAAGCTCGGATACAGGGCTGTGATTTGGTAATAGCCCATCATCCAATAATTTTTGGAGGCCTGAAGCGCTTGAATGGAAATAATTATGTAGAAAAAACAGTAATCAATGCGATTAAATATGGGATTGCTATTTATGCCATCCATACCAATTTAGACAACGTTCTTAAATATGGTGTCAACGCTAAAATTGCAGAAAAGCTGGGTTTGAATAATGCTAGAATCTTAGACCCACAGTTAAGTCGTTTATTCAGACTTTCCATTTATGTGCCCAAGGAGAATCTTGAACAAGTGAAAGAAGCAGTTTTTCAAGCCGGGGCAGGTAAAATTGGCAATTACGATGAATGTGGATTTAGTACAATGGGTGAAGGGAGTTTTCGCCCAATAGAGGGGGCTAATCCTCATACAGGTGAAATCGGTGTTAGACATCAAGATCCAGAAATTAAATTTGAGGTTACTGTAACGGATGCATTGAAAGATAGAGTACTTCGATCAATGTTAGCGGCTCATCCCTACGAGGAAGTGGCCTATGAATTGGTGAAAATGGAGAACAAGCATCAGGAAATAGGGGCAGGTTTAATCGGTGAATTAGAGAATGAACTCGATATTGATGCATTTTTGGAATTATTGAAAAATAAAATGGAATTGAGTTTTGTGAAATTCACAAAAACAAAGAATAAGAAAATTAAAACGGTTGCGGTTTGTGGTGGAGCGGGGTCCTTTTTGATTAAAAAGGCAAAATCAACAGCAGATGCTTATGTTACTTCTGATATCAAATACCACGAGTTCTTCGATGCCGAAGGCGAATTATTACTCTGTGATATTGGTCATTATGAGTCGGAAAAATACACTATTGAGATCTTCCATCAAATTATATCAGAAAAATTGCCTAATTTTGCAACCATTTTTGCACAAACCAATACCAACCCAGTACAATACAAATAAGCCATATGGACGTAACCGTTGAAAAAAAATTACAAGACCTTTGGAAATTGCAGCAAATCGATAACAAGTTAGACGAATTGCGTGCTGTTTTAGGTGAATTACCCATGGAGGTAGCCGATTTAGAAGACGATATCGCCGGTCTTGAAACTCGCTTGCAGCACATTCAAGGCGAAGTTGCCGAGTACAATGCCCAAATTGCGGCAAAAAAGAATTCAATTAAAGATTTCCAATCTGCAATCGCCAAGTATGACGATCAGATGAACAACATTAAGAATAACCGCGAATATGAGGCTATTGATAAGGAAAAGGAAATCGCTGGATTGGAGATTCTTTCGGCTGAGAAAAAGATCAAAGATTACCAACGTCAGATTGAAATGAAGAACGAAGTGTTGGAATCAACACAACGCGCTTTAGATTCTCGTCGTGCCGATATCGATTTCAAGCGCAAAGAATTGGCTGAAATTGAGAAGGAGAACGAAGAGGAGATCAACAAGTTGAATAAAGAACGTGAAAACGCGGCAAAGAAACTTAGACGAGCGATACAACCGCGCCTACCACCGTATTCGTGAGAATATGAAGAACGGAGTAGCCGTGGCTGCAATCGTTCGTGGATCTTGCGGAGGTTGCTTTCTCAAAGGTTCCCCCACAGCGTCATAGTGACATCCGCGCACACATGAAGATTACCGACTGCGAGCATTGCGGTCGCATATTGGTGGACCAGGAGATTAGTGGTATAGCCGCATTTCGATGCGGCAGAAAGAGGCGAAGCCAACGCGCCGTAAGATGCGCTTAACGGCGACAAAGTAATGAATACCTAGAGTTCATGAATTAAGAATGGTGAATGGATTCGCCATTCAGAATTTCTATTGAACCAAATTTTATTGGTTCCGCTTATTGAGTCCTTTTCCCTAGTAGTCAACTTACAGACGCCTTTTTATCGGTCGATCACAGGCAACATTGCCGCGTTTAATCATTGCCAAACATCATTCACCTTTTAATACTGTTCTTTCTCATTCGGGAAATCCGTGCTCTTGACATCTGTAATGTATTGTTCCACGGCGCCTTTAATTTGACCGTATAAGGTCTAAGGTAACGACGCAAGGAATCTAGGGATTGAACTGCTTGTTGATGCCCAACATATCGTGTAAGTACCAAAACCTGTCCGTCGACGCCATTGCCCGCACCAATTCCGATAACGGGAATATGTGTAGGTTCTGTCCGCGACACGCTTGGCTAATTTGGCAGGGATTTTTTCTAATACCAAGGCGAAACAGCCGGCTTCTTGCAACAATTGACTGTCTTTGATAAGTTTCTCTGCTTCTTCCTCTTCTTTTGCTCGAACGGTATACGTGCCAAATTTGTAGATGCTTTGAGGCGTAAGTCCTAAATGACCCATTACCGGAACACCGGCAGTTAAAATACGTTGGATACTTTCTATGATTTCGGCTCCACCTTCCATTTTTATGGCGTGGGCACCGCTTTCTTTCATGATTCTTATCGTAGAATTTAACGCTTCTTTACTGTTTCCTTGATAACTTCCAAATGGGAGGTCTACAACGACTAAAGCGCGGTCAATTGCTCGCACAACACTGCTCGCGTGATAAATCATTTGATCGAGCGTAATGGGTAAGGTTGTTTCGTGACCGGCCATTACATTAGAAGCACTGTCGCCTACTAAAATTACATCAATACCTGCATCATCAATTATTTTTGCCGTGGAGTAATCGTATGCTGTGAGCATGGATATTTTTTCTCCACGCAATTTCATTTCGCTTAATACGTGTGTGGTGACTTTTTTAATTTCGCGGTGTACACTCATAATTGATACTGCAATATTTGACAATATTTTGGATAACCTCTGCATTTTTGTCAAAATATTGGCAGCATATTTCGCTTTTTTAACTTATTCAGGCTATTTAGATACCTTTGCAACTTTATGAAGAAGCAATTTTTAATGGGCGTTGTAGTATCTCTGGGTTTGCTATTTAGTATGAGCGGGTGCGATAACGAAGTAGATATCAATGCCGATTGGAAAGAAATTCTGGTAGTTTATGGCCTTTTAGATCCTTTAGATTCTGTACAATACATCAAAGTGAATAAGGCTTTTTTAAATGAAAATGAGAATGCCTTGAAAGTAGCTCAAAATCCAGATAGTTTGTTTCTCAAAGATGCCCGTGTTACTCTGTTGCATATCAACAGCGGGAAATTAATAGAATTGCAACGCGTAAATGAAATACCCAAGCAACCGGGTGTTTTTGCACAAGATCCCAATTATTTGTATAAAACAACCGAGCCCATTCTCGAAAATGAACCCTATAAATTGCGTGGTAGAAAGTTCATTGACAGGGCAAAAAATACAAGCAGTTACGTGGACGCTCAAGAAGGCACGTATCGAAGCTCCGTTTAAAAGTTCAAATCCGACATTCTCATTAGGCGCAAAATTTATAGTGATATCCTATGTCCCTGGATGGAATTCGTATGCGTATGATATTAAAATGCGGGTAAAAATCGATGAATTTAACCGCCAAGATACCTCGTTCATTCAAACTCGAGATTTAACCTGGAATGTGATAACCAATTATGTTGTTCAACGGAACACAACGGCCGCTGTTTTGCATCAAATCGAAAGAGAATCATTCATGCAGTTTTTGGCATCTTCTATGGATACCTCTCGTGCTATTGTAAGAAGATTCAAACATGTATCGGTAGAATATTATGGTGGTAGTCAAAATTTAATCGACTACATATCTGTAAACGAGCCGAGTATTGGGATTGTACAAAAAACCGCGGAATACTCCAATATAGAAGGTGGAATGGGTTTGTTTGGCTCCAGATGCCGCCAGGAAATTGGAACGTCTAATTTCGAACCAGCAAGTGTTGGTATTCTACAGAACAACAAACTGACGGCTCCTCTGAATTTCATTCGATGAAATAAGAAATTTTGTCGCATTTCCTTGTGGAGATTTCTCAAGTACTGACATTTTGCGACATTTTGACATACTAATAAGTCAAAATAACTAATGGCACTGCATTTGTGAATATAGGAGCAAAAAGCAACTATAATCATGAGCAAAATAATTGGAATTGACTTAGGAACTACGAACAGCTGTGTGGCCGTACTAGAAGGAAACGAGCCCGTGGTAATTGCCAACAGTGAAGGTCGTAGAACTACCCCTTCTATTGTCGCGTTTTTGGATAACGGAAACGGCGAGCGCAAAGTAGGTGATCCTGCAAAGCGTCAAGCTATTACAAATCCACAACACACTATCAACTCAATCAAGCGTTTCATGGGCGAAAGCTACAGTTCTATGAGCGCAGAGGCAGGACGTGTTCCTTACGAAGTGGTAAAAGGAGATAACGATACACCACGTGTTAAAATTGGTGATCGTCAATATACGCCTCAAGAAATCAGTGCAATGGTTCTTCAGAAAATGAAGAAAACAGCAGAAGATTATTTAGGACAGGAAGTATCTCGTGCGGTAATTACGGTTCCTGCTTATTTCAACGATGCACAACGTCAAGCTACTAAAGAAGCAGGTGAAATTGCAGGTTTGAAAGTAGAGCGTATTATTAATGAGCCTACAGCTGCAGCTTTGGCATATGGTTTGGATAAAACCAATCGCGATATCAAAATTGCGGTGTACGACTTAGGTGGAGGAACTTTCGATATTTCCATCCTTGAATTGGGAGACGGTGTATTTGAGGTGAAGTCAACAAACGGTGATACACACTTAGGTGGAGACGATTTCGACCAAGTAATTATTGACTGGATGGCCGATGAGTTCAAAGGCGAAGAGAATATCGATTTGCGCAAGGACCCAATGGCATTGCAACGTTTGAAAGAGGCGGCAGAAAAAGCGAAAATCGAACTTTCAAGTAGCACAGAAACAGATATAAACTTACCATATATAACTGCAGTGGACGGTGTGCCGAAGCACTTAGTGCGTAAGTTAACACGTTCTAAATTTGAGCAACTTGCCGAGCGTTTGATCAAAGGAACACTTGAACCTTGTAAAAATGCATTGAAAGATGCAGGTATGACAGCTAGCGATATCGATGAGGTAATCTTAGTGGGTGGATCAACGCGTATTCCTGCAATCCAAGATTTAGTGAAAGATTTCTTTGGAAAAGCACCTTCAAAAGGGGTTAATCCAGACGAAGTGGTAGCTGTTGGAGCTGCAATCCAAGGTGGTGTATTAACAGGTGAGGTTAAAGACGTGTTGTTGCTTGACGTGACTCCGTTAAGTTTGGGTATCGAAACAATGGGTGGTGTTATGACTAAAATGATTGAGTCAAATACAACCATTCCAACTAAAAAGACCGAAACTTTCAGTACTGCTGCAGATAACCAGCCTTCTGTTGAAATTCACGTTTTACAAGGTGAGCGTTCTTTGGCTGCTGATAACAAAACAATCGGAAGATTTATCCTTGATGGAATTCCACCTTCACCCCGCGGTGTTCCACAAATTGAGGTTTCTTTTGATATCGATGCTAACGGTATATTGAATGTATTTGCGAAAGATAAAGCAACCGGAAAAGAGCAGAAGATTCGAATTGAAGCAAGTTCTGGATTGAGTAAAGAAGATATCGAACGCATGAAGCAAGAAGCCGAAGCCAATGCTGAAGCCGATCAGAAGCGTAAGGAAGAAATCGAGCAGGTGAATGCAGCCGATTCTCTTGTTTTCCAGACAGAGAAACAATTGAAAGAGTACGGCGATAAAATTCCAGACGAGAAAAAAGGACCGATCGAAGAAGCTTTAGCTAAATTGAAAGAGGCTGTTGCATCTAAGAATCTAGAAGATATCAAAGCGCATACAGAAACTTTGAATACCGCTTGGCAAGCAGCTAGCGAAGATTTGTACAAAGCTACTCAAGGCGATGCAAATGCAGCGGGTGATGCCGGTGCTCAAGCTGGAGCTGGCAATGCAGGATGGCGGAAGCGATTCAGCCGATGAGGTGCAGGATGTAGACTTCGAAGAAGTAAAGTAATCATAACTTATATTGTTTTAGGGCTGTTTCGAGTAATCGAGACAGCCTTTTTTTATTATTGTTCTTTGGGAATTTATTTCGACTTATTTTCGTTTTAATAATATGAGTATGCGCAGTTTACTACTATTGATTTCATGTATAACATTTTCGGTTGCATGCAACTCCGAAGAAAAATCTATTGACAAGAATTCAGATGATCCGAGTGTTGCAAGTAATTCGGATGATGGAAATGTAGATACGTCTTCTCAAGAATATAGCGGCAATTCCCAACAATCTCTTAGGGAAGAAGGAAATGAAATCGATGAAAAAGTGCGTGCCGGTTTTGAATCCACAGCAATGGCTTTTATGGAAGTTATCGGGATGGGAAATTCAGTGAATTTGTGCAATACATGCATCCTTCAGTTGTCAAAGCCTATGGAGGGACCGTATGCTTTTATTGATCGATTGCAAAAGTCCAAAGCTAAAGATCCTCAGCAATATCGAAAATGGGAGTCTGGTCCCTTGGAAGCCTATACTTCCGTGAAAGACAGTAAGGGTAGAATAACCGGTTATTATTGCGTAGTTCCCATTAAAAGATGGTTGGTGGGTACGCCCGATACGGAATATCAATTGCAATGGTTGGGAGGGCAATCCCTTGATGGAAAGAATTTCCACTTTATCGACATCACGGATGGCGATAAGGGCATGATTTATAGAATCATGCCCGATATGCGTTTTTTGTTGGAGAACTTAGAAGAAGAAGTTCCCGCGAGTTGATTATTTGTTGGCTTTTGCGTGATCGGCAAGGAATTGAGCCAAACCAATATCCGTTAAGGGGTGGTTTAACAATCCCAAAATGGCATTCAATGGGCAGGTTACAACGTCAGCACCAAATTGAGCAGCCTTAACAATATGTAGGGGGTTACGCACACTTGCTGCTAAGATTTGGGTTTCATAACCTTGTACCGCATAAATTTCAGCGATTTGTTTGATGAGTTCCATTCCATCCCAATTGATATCATCGAGTCGTCCAATAAAAGGAGAAAGATAGGTCGCTCCTGCCTTTGCGGCTAAAATGGCCTGACCTGGAGAGAATACCAATGTGCAATTGGTGCGAATACCTTGATTGGTGAAATGCGCAATTGCTTTAATACCATCTTTAATCATAGGAACTTTTACGACGATATTTTCATGGAGGGCAGCAAGTTTTTCGCCTTCTTCAACCATTCCTTTAAAGTCGGTAGAGATTACTTCAGCACTCACATCTCCATCAACAATATTGCAGATGTCAACGTAATGTTTAAGAACAGCTTCGGCGCCAGTTATGCCCTCTTTGGCCATTAAAGAAGGGTTGGTAGTAACCCCGTCAAGGATTCCTAAGATCGTGAGCTTCGCGGATTTGATCAAGGTTGGCCGTATCGATGAAAAATTTCATATTGCAAAAATACCACAGCTTTGACGCTTCTAACAAAAAGTATTTCACATTTTTACCCCCAAATGGCTTTTTTTACTCGGATATTTTAGCAGTTTTGTTGGATATTTGTCTTTAATGCATGAACAAAAAGCGACTTTTGTGGTTATAAATACTTAAACAAACATTTTGTCAAGACGCGTAGCAGTATATCGAACGGCCCATTTTAATGCAGCACATCGCTTGCATGTCCCACAATGGACGGAAGCCGAAAATCAAGCATTTTTCGGCTTGTGCAATAACCAGAACTACCACGGTCACAATTACGAAATAGTAGTTCGGGTAGAAGGTGAGGTGGATGAAGTAAGTGGATATCTTAATCGATATGAAGGTGTTGAAGCAATTCATAGAGGAAGAGGTAACCGATGCTTTCGATCATAAAAATTTGAATTTGGATGTTCATGAGTTCAAAGAGCTGAATCCCACGGCTGAAAATATTGTTTGGGTAATTTGGAAGAAGTTAAAGAACCGTTTGGATGCTTCGTATGATCTAAGTGTGCGCTTGTACGAAACGCCCCGTAATTTTGTAGAATTTAATGGATAATAAACTAAAGATACTCTCCGATTGGGAGGAAATGGGAGATTCCCATGTGGCAAGTTCCAAGGAAACTCCGCTTCGCGAGGATGCTTTCGAGATGGATGATCAATTGAAAATTGAGCTTGATTGCCAAACATTTCAAAGAAATCATGCACGTATTGGGATTGGATTTAGCCGATGAAAGTTTGAAAGGAACGCCTTTACGTGTAGCTAAAATGTTCATCAACGAGCACTTTCAAAGGCCTTAGATCCGAAAAATAAACCGCAGCCAACACTATGTTCGAAAATAATTTCGATTACAGAGAGATGTTGGTAGAGAAGGATATAGAATTCTACAGCACCTGCGAACATCATTTTGTGCCCATATTTGGTAAAGCACACGTGGCATATATCAGTAGCGGTCAAGTAATAGGCTTGTCTAAACTTAAATCGGATTGTCGATTATTACTCCAAACGTCCACAGGTTCAAGAACGATTGACGATACAAATCGCTGAAGAGTTAAAGTCTATACTGAAAACGGAAGACGTAGCTGTGGTAATGGATGCCAAGCATTTGTGTGTTGCAAGTAGAGGTATTAAAGACACCAGCAGCACTACGGTTACGGCGAGTTATCACGGTAAATTTAAGGATAACGACACCCGCGCAGAGTTTCTAAAATATGTGGGTATGTCCGAAGGGAAAATAAATTTGCAATTAGCCAAAGAATTATTTGTGGAATATCCTTCAAAATGCTACTTTTGCAACCCAATATACGGCGGTCGTAGCTCAGTCGGTTAGAGCGCCAGTTTGTGGCACTGGAGGTCGCCGGTTCGATTCCGGTCGGTCGCCCGCTTAAAAGTCACCCGAAAGGGTGACTTTTTTTATGCTTGATAATTTTTCATGCTCATTACAACATCCATTTTTTATTGAAAAATTTATTCACAAAGTTCCAATTTAAAAATAGAATTGCTATTTTGTTTGGCTTCGGTTTGTTAAAAAATTAATCAATTATTATGGAGAACAATATTATATATGAAACCTTGACCAATATTGTGGAGCGCATCAAATTAGCGCCTGAGAATACCACAATCGAACAAATGAACGATTTAAATGAAGTGGCCGATAGATTCAAATTATCGCTCTATGAGATGGTGATTGTTGCTTTTATTGCAATTGAAGATAAGGAATTTAATACCGAGGAAATTATAGATCTTATACAGTCTAAAATTGGAATAAAGTCATTATTGATAAAACGATTGATAAGAAAATTAGGCAAGCGAAATATTATTGAAAGGGAACGTTTTTCAGATAAAATGAGCATTGCTTTGAATGAGACTTATTTGAGTGCAATAGAAAGTGGGGATTGGAAGGTGGTCGAGGAATTGGTGCCCTATGGTTTATATCCCTTTTTGAGAAGTATCAGGCATTTAATTGGAGGAGGGTTTAGTTACGGTCATCGTATGGCGATGCATTTTGATGAATTTTCTGATTCTATAGATTTGCTTAAAACGTCTTCAGTTAGTATAAATCAACATTTGGTTTGTGTGAAATACGCGCAAAAAACATTCAGCCAAAGTTCTGATCAATCTTTACATATAAGCTTGTTTTTTAATGTATTGGTGAAAAAGGTGATTTATGATTCGGTTGTAGAAATTGACGAATGGATGGAATATACGGATAGAGGAACTTTTGAAATGCGAGAATTCATAAATAAGCATATCAAAACGAATTCCTGGCCACCATTGAAACAAGGATTGGTTGAGATTGCAGGGGGTGGAAGAATGGGTGAATCAATTTCCATCGAATTGACAACAAGGGGTGTATATGAATTGCTATCAGAATTTGATGACGATAAAAAAAAGACATTAGCAGATGCGGGTTTTATAACAGTGCCGCATATCAATCCTAAGGACATAAAAGCGCAACAATTGATATTTCCAGATTCCCTAAACCGACAATTTGAACCACTCAAAAGGGCAATGGATCCGCACATACAAAAGCTAATTTCTGAAGCCATGGGTGGCAAAAACGGTGTATTATCAGCATTGTTTTACGGTCTTCCAGGTACTGGGAAAACAGAGTTTTGTTATCAGATGGCTCGTGAATACGATTTGCCAATAATGAATATTGACGTCGCTGCAATTCAATCAAAATGGGTGGGTGACAGTGAAAAAAATGCACGTATGGTTTTTACTAATTATAAAAAACTCTGCAGGCAGACAAAAAAGCGAGCCATTTTGCTGTTTAATGAAGCAGATGCGCTTTTTTCAAGGCGTGTGGATGCAAAGAGTTCTGTGGATCAAATGAACAATTCACTTAAAAATATTTTTCTTGAAGGGATTGAGGAATTGGATGGAATTGTATTTGCAACTACAAATCTCACTTCCAATTTGGATGCTGCATTTGAAAGGCGATTTCTATTCAAAATAAAATTTGATAAAACGGATTTAGAAACCCAGTCACGAATCTGGAAATTGTATTTTCCAGACTTGGATTCAGAACAATGTTTGGAGTTTGCTCGTAAATACAACTTAAGTCCAGGTCAAATTACTAATGTTCGTAAGAAACAAATAATTGAGACCATTCTCTATCCGGATCAAGGGTTGTTTGACACCGTCAATGATATAGCGTCATTTGAAAAACTGAATAATGATGATAATGCGAAAGTTGGATTTTGATAGTTATAACTTTCAAAGGCATGAAGTAATAAACCAATACGGGTTTGTTTTGTCCAGGCTGAGGTGATTCTAGTAAAATCAATATGGATTGCGCTTGTACACCTATATTTGTGACATGCGCGTCATTTGGTTAGCCGGTTGGTATCCTACAACTCAAAATGCCTTTTCTGGGAATTTTGTAAGGCGCCATTATCATGCCGTAAAAAATGCGGCTGCAGCCAATGACGAATTTGAACTGTATCATTTTGCCCCTTATGAATCGCGAGATAAAATTCCGGCGTTATTGGAAGGAGAAGATACATCGGTAAATATTGTACCGGTTCGGCAGTTTTCTGGCCCCTTTAGGATATTAAATGCTCTCATTTATTATTTTATTGTTTTCCGAAAATTAGGGCCAATTCTTTTCCGTTCAGCAGACTTGGTTCATGTTCATGCGGCGGATAAAATTGGCGTTGCTGTCGCTTTTTTGAAGATTTTCGGATCTTACAAGTTATGGTTGACCGAGCATTGGGCTATCTTTAAACAAGATGTTCCAGACGCTTTTGAAAAAAGAGGGTGGTGGTTCCAATTCAGCTACGGTTACCTTTGGAATAGGGTAGACTCTGTATTGCCGCAATCTAGTACGGCAAATTGACATCGATGCGATGTGCGCAAGTGCTTCAAAACGAGAAGAGCCTTGAATATTCGGGCTTGGAAAATGCGTTGGACGCTGAATTTGATCCTTATGTGGCGCAGCAATTGAAGACCGAATAATCAGAGAGCGACCCAGCAACCGAGTTACGTATATTGCACGTGAGCAACGGCGAGAGACGCAAAAATGTGGCCGAATTGGTGAAAGCATTTCACGAAGTCTTAAAGTACAATGCCATCCGGGCGCCGAATCTGACGCTTGATTGGCTCCGAAGGCACACGCACCGATATCGCAGAAGTTGAAGGGAGTAACGGCCTACTAGGCCTGGGCTATCCCGCCGAGAGAATTGGCAGAAGTACTACAAGGAAGCCGAGTGCGTTAATGGTATTGGTAAGCGATGCCGAAAACGCGCCTTGTGTAATCGTGGAGAGCGCTCTGTGCTTGGGGTTGCCGGTGATCGGTACCCACCGTTGGAGGGAGTGGATCGGAGATGTGTAATTCCGAGGATAATGCGATCCAAATTCCACCATTTCAGACACATGAGGAAAAGGCGGAAAAGATATACGAGGCGCTTTTGGGATTTGCTGCAAAAAATCCAACCTTTGATTCCGTGCTCATTCAGCACCAAGCCCTGGAAAAATTTCATCCACAAAAAGTGGGTTTGGGTTTGAGAATGGCATATGCGAATCAAAAATGTGCGGAATAGCCGGAATATCGACCCTCTTTGAAAAAGACGTAAACTTTTGGAAAAAGTGGATTTATACGTTTTCTGAGGATATACAACATCGGGGCAAAGACGATGCGGGTATTTTGTTGATGTTGCGCCATGCCGATCCTTTGCCTGTATTATGGGGGAAGGAATCATATAATGGTGATTTACAGTTTATTCCTACGCAGCCCCTATTGGGCAGTTTGAGTGAAGCTGTAAATGGAATGCTTTTGCATCAGCGGCTGTCGATCATTGCACCAGGAGATCGATCACACCAACCCATGTGTGATGCTAGTGGCCGTTATTGGATCACGTTTAACGGTGAAATTTTTAATTATATCGAGCTCCGACACCAGCACCGTTTGAATACGGTAACGGATTCCGATACCGAAGTGTTACTCGAGTTATGGGCGAAAATGGAGGACAAATGTTTGCCTTTGTTAGATGGCTTTTTTGCATTTAGCATATACGATGCAAATGAAAATACCTATACCATCGTTCGCGATCGTACCGGGGTAAAGCCCTTGTTTTATGCCAAAAGAGAAGATGCTTTTGTTTTCTCGAGTGAGGAGAGCAGTCTGAGGGAATTTTTGGGGGTGAAAAATGTTCGCGATGAGGCCATTTACTTGCACGTAAAGCATGGCATGACCGATGCGGTTAACTGGTTTGAAGGGGTTGAATCGTTAAAGCCCGGACATTGGTTACGTTGGAATCCCAATCTAAGAAGCATTATACACCGGCGTTGGTTTTATCCATCCAGCTTATTGAATATTCGCGATGAAAACCCGCTGGAGTCGCTATTAATAGAAAGTATGAAGCGGAGGCTTCGAGCCGATGTTCCCATAGGTTTTGCGTTGAGCGGAGGCCTTGATAGTGCGGTGATTTTGGGCTTGGCAAGGCACCTATTGGGCGATAAAGAAGATTTACATTTATTCTCTATCGTTTCTCAAAATGAACCCGAAGACGAGCGCAAATGGCAAGAAGCGGTTCACAAACATAATGGTGGCTTGGTTCATAGAGTAGATACCAGTTCGTTTAAAACTTCCCATATAGAAGATGTGGTGCTTCAGTCAGGACGCCCTCCTGTTGCTTGGAATAATATTGCTCATTTTCAATTATGTAAAAGCGTAAGAGATTTGGGGATTACAGTCTTGTTTAATGGACAAGGAGCCGACGAACTTTACGGGGGCTATCCCGATCACTATGTGCAGGCATGGCAAAATGAAAAAAATGAAATTTTGCCCTATGCTGAAAATTGGCCCATTTCACTACAACGCCTCAAGAAAGTAGCTTGGAAGAGAAAACTAAGGCAGAGTATGTCGCTAGAATGGAAGCATCGCATGGATCGCTTTTTATGGGGAAATATCTTCACCAAAGAACTTATAAACAGCACCGAAATTGATTTACACCCTAAGGTAGAGAATGTAAAAGAATTGATGATGGGCGAATATTACGGCAGTAATGTCAACATAAAATTTTATGGCCGTTTGTATCAAATGTTGCAGTGGGAAGATAGAAATGGAATGGCTTTTCAGTTGGAAAGTCGCAATCCTTTCGCCGATGATTTACACTTGCCGGCTAATGTTCTGGGTAAAAAATATTTATACGAATTGATGTTGAGGGGGAAGTCTAAGGGGGTGCTGAGAGAAGCAACCAAAGTGTATTTGCCTGATAGCATTTACAATAGGCGCGATAAAAAAGGCTTCAGTGTTCCAGAAGCAAAATTGACCGCCAAATGGGGTGGTGAGTGGGGAGCATGGGTAATGAGCGCCCAGCTAAACAATGTTATAAACCGCGATTATCGCGAAAAATTGGTCGCCAAATTTCCGCAATTAACGTCAAAAGATCTGAGCATATATTTCCGTATAGCAACGGTTGGACTGTTTTTGGATCGTTTAGAATCGTGATTAAATGGCAAACGATCGCCCAATAGAATCCTATATTTGGCAAATCATTAAAGCCGGGTTATCCTTTACGGCCGTAATTTTATATTCACAGGTTTTAGGAGCGGCGGGCCGCGGTATTTTGAGTATTTATCTGCTCTATGTACAGGTGTTTTTAATGATGAATGAATTGTTTGTGGGATCTGCTTTGGCAAATTGGATTTCAAAGTTTGGATTGCGACGTTTTATTCCGCGTATTGCCCTTGTTTCTGGAATTATGCTTTGTTTGGTGGGCTTATTAGGGGCGTACTTTAATGCGATTGGAGGGGAGAAATCAAGCACAGAACCCAATACTCGTTTTAGTCTGATGCTTGGTTTATTAATGGTTTGGTCTTTAGTTCTTATTGTGCAAAATGTGGCCATGAATTTTTTTCAAAGCCGCGGTGATATCATCGAGAAAAATAAATGGCTCGTTGGTTTCGAAGGATTGAAAGTCGGAGGCTTGTTGATTTTGATATTTACCATTTCTCAGTCCGTCGTTCATATCGAGCAGATTATGATGGCCTTAGTTTTGGGCGGGATTTTGTGGGTAATATTTTGTGTCTTTCGTTTGTTTTCGCTTCGGGCTTTCTCCATGCAAAAAAAGAGCGAAAATGAATCGATTGGACATACTTGGAATGAGGGTATTTGGGCGCAAATTGGACAAATTACATTGTTTTTTATTTATCGTATTCCCTTGTTTGTTGCCGCTCGTTGGATGGGAGATGCCGCTGCAGGTATATTAGCCAATGCCTTATTGGTAATTGATACCATTTGGATATACGCAAATACTATGGGCACCATTGTTCACGGTCGGGCTTTGCAATTTGCCAATCAAGAGAAACAAGAGAAGATAACTCTTCGGTTTACGGCATTTAGTTTTTGGGGAACTTTACTTTTATTAGGGCTGTGGTGATAGTTCCCAATTCGCTGTTCACTTGGGTATTTGGCGCTGAATTTTTCCCTATGAAATCGCTTGTTATTCAAGCTATTCCTGGAATTATGGCTTTGGCCGTTTTTGCTCCTTTTGGAAATTTATTTCATGCTCGAAATCAGTTTAAACTATTGTTATGGAACCATGCAATGGGATTGGGAGTAATGAGTTTAATCCTCTCGGGATTTTTTTTAGGAATAGAAAGTGTCCAATTTACACAATTGATTTGGGCGTGGAATATTGCCCTAGTTACGGTAATGTTTGCTCATATATATCGCGGGAAATTCACAAAAAAAAGAAATCTGAATTTCGCTCTTAACACGTTGTTAATATATAGGTTAATTCGGAAATGGGGGCGCTTATAATTAGTGCCGTGCACAACTTTTTGAACGTAAGGAGAAAATAGTTTTTTTATACAATAAGCATTCCACTAAATTTGTCCCCTAATTTACACAGAGATACATTTTTATGTCAACTCAATTAAACGGCGGATCTCCTAGATACAATCCGCTAGAAAGCATGAATCGTCGCTTTGATGCGGCTGTAGAGGTTTTGGGATTGGACAAGCAATTTGCGAATGTTTTGCGTGTGCCAGACAAGGTTGTAATGGCGAACATTCCGGTTACCATGGACGACGGAACTATTCAAGTATTTGAAGCGTATCGTGTAATTCACAGCGACCACTTAGGTCCGTCTAAGGGAGGTATTCGTTACAGTATGGATGTGAATTTAGACGAGGTGAAGGCTTTGGCCGCATGGATGACATGGAAATGTGCCATTGTTAACATTCCTTATGGGGGTGCAAAAGGCGGGATCAAATGTAATCCCCGTGCAATGAGTAAAGGAGAGTTAGAGCGTTTAACCCGTGCCTACACAGTTTCTATGAAAGAGGTATTTGGTCCTGAATCGGATATCCCCGCTCCTGATATGGGAACAGGACCTCAAGAAATGGCCTGGATTGTTGACGAATATAGCAAAATTAAAGGTCAGAATTCTTGGGCGGTAGTAACCGGTAAGCCCATCGTTTTGGGTGGGTCGTTAGGACGAGTGGAGGCTACGGGTCGCGGAGTTATGGTAAGTACGCGAAGTGCTCTTAGCCAAAATGGGCATAAAGCCAACTGAGGCAACTTGTGTTGATGCAAGGCTTTGGAAATGTCGGCAGTAAAGCAGCAAAGCTGATCGAACAAATGGGGGTTAAAGATAATCGCCATTAGCGATATCTCAGGCGGTTATTACAGTGCCAAGATGGAATCGATGTGAATGCAGCCATAGAATATGTGGCCAACAGCGAAACTCAAACACCTTAGAAGGTTTCGCAGGGTGTAGAGAAAGGTGCAGTAATGCCGAACTTGCTTGAGCTTGGAGTGTACGGTATTGGTGCCTGCTGCGATGGAGGATCAAATTACTCCCGAAAATGCCCATAATATTAAGGCCAAGTTAATCGTTGAAGGCGCTAATGGTCCAACAACGGCAGAAGCAGATTCCATTTTAGATGAGAAAGGCATCTTGGTTGTTCCCGATATATTAGCAAACGCCGGTGGGGTAACCGTTTCTTACTTTGAGTGGGTACAAAACCGCTTGGGTTACTATTGGACAGAGGAGCGGGTAAACCGCCGTGCCGATCGTGCTATGAAATTGGCTTTTGATAATATTTACGCCGCCTCAGAAAAGTATAATATAAATATGCGCCTTGCTGCTTACGTAGTAGCACTTGACAAAGTTTCAACTACACTTAAACTCAGAGGTTCTTTCTAATAAAACAAAACGTAAATGACATTACATCGTGAAGGATTTACAATTATATTTGTCACGCTTCTAATATTAGTAGGCCTCAATGGTCTTTTGGAATATGTTGCATCAGGAACTTGGTATACCATCACGGTAGAGGTTCTTTCTTTGATCTTTTTTATTCTAATTGTACAGTTTTTTCGGAATCCAACCCGCCATACACCTCAAGACGATAATGCGATAATCGCTCCTGCAGATGGAAAGGTTGTAGTAATCGAAGAAGTTGAAGAAACGGAATATATCAAAGGGAAATGTCGCCAAATCAGCATATTTATGTCGCCTGTTAACGTGCACGTAAATCGCTATCCGGTTTCGGGGGAAGTTTTATACGAAAAATACCACCCAGGGAAATATTTAGTAGCATGGCATCCCAAGAGTTCTACGGAAAACGAACGCACGACGGTTGTGGTGGCGCACAAAAAAGGCACGGTATTATTCCGTCAAATTGCGGGTGCATTGGCTAAGCGAATTGTTTGTTATGCCAAAGTAGGAAATAAGGCGACAGCGGGTTCGGAGTTTGGTTTTATCAAATTTGGATCGCGTATTGATATTTATCTGCCTTTGGAGGCAAAAGTAAAAATAAACTTAAACCAAAAAACTACAGGTGGCGAAACTATCATCGCGGAATGGGTTTAATGAAAATTATTAAAAAAATCCCTATATTTGTTTTTATGAAAAAGGTAATCATGTTTGCTGTTGTGGCTTTCGCCTTTGCGGGTGCCGCGTTCTCTCAGGCCGAGGCGCAAGCAGCTAAAAGCGAAAATGTAGCGGTTTCTCAAGAAGAAATAGCTCCTGCAGTTGCTAAAAAAGAATGTTCTAAGTCAGAAGACGGTAAAAAAGCATGTTGTAAAAAAGAAGCGAGTGCAACTAAAGCTTCTTGCGATAAAACCGCTAAGAAAGAATGTAAAGACGGAGAAAAGAAAGCATGTTGTAAGAAAGGTACCGCTACTTCTGAGAAGAAGTCTAGCGCTGCTGGTGAAAAGAAAGCATGTTGCAAAAAGGAAACTGCCGAAGCATCTGTTGAAAAAAAGCAGTGTTCAGGTGAAAAGAAAGCTTGTTGCAAGAAATCGGCTGAAGCAAAGTCATAATTGACATAACCACAACCATTTTTAAAAAAGCCAACTCCATGAGGAGTTGGCTTTTTTACTTTAGTAATTAGTGGAACCATTTGATTAAGAAGGTCATTTGTGAAACCCCTGTTTTCATAATGTTGGAATTTGTCGAGGATTAAAATAATTACAACGCGAAACCGTCAGCATACAGATAAATTAAGGGTTAGACATTAACAATTAACAGTTGAGAATTCTATCTTTGTAGCGTGTCTAGGGATAAAGGATTTCGTCGCATTGTATTATCGTTAATGACCTTGGTAACCATATCGGTTATTACAGTAGGCGCTTATTTGTATTTCAATTTTAAATCTCGAAGCAGTTTGCCTGTAATCGTACCTAAGGACGTTCGTACATTTATGCATTTTCAAACGCGCAAAATGAGAGACGAATCTGGGGTTCAACAACCGAAATTCATGGACTCTATAGCCGAAATGGTGGCGCATTCCCCATTATTTTTTCATTTGAAGGATCCAGCCGAAGCCGGCATTTCTTTGTACAGCGATTTAGTGTACTTTTACAACAATAAATACAGCCATTGTCTGGCATTGAGTTTGAGCAGCGAAAAACGGTTTTCTATGCTGTTGGATTCGCTTAAAACTAAAGGAATTGTAGGTGGACAGATAAGGAGAGCAACGTACAACTATGTGAAATTTGTTGATTTGCCCTTATATGTGGCTTATAAATACAAGGCAATGGTATTGGTGCGACCAACGGTAGAATCCAAAGTATTGAGCTTGGGAATAGACGAAATTGAGACTCAATTAGGACAGATTTTTTCGGGCAATAAAAATGGCTTTATACAAAAAAAGACAATCCAAACGTTGTACGATGCAGATTGTCAATGGTTGGCTTGGAAGGGCGATTCTCAGCCGGTTGGCTATTGTTTTTGGAAAGGTAGCGTGACGGGGTTTATGGGCTATGAGGGTATCGCGCAGGAGGATGAACAAATAGCTTCAACCGTTTTTAGTTGGATGAGGCCTTCTCGCAGGGAACTTCCCCCGAGATAAATCAAGAAACTGAAATTCCTGATGGAATAAGGATGTTAGAGGTGTTTTTTGAGGATATTTTTTATTATTTAAGCAAGGGTAATTATGGATATTAATACAATTTTAAACGAGCGCATATTGATTATTGATGGTGCTATGGGCACTATGATTCAGCAACATAAATTATCGGAAGAGGATTATAGGGGTGTGGAATTTAAAGATTATCCGCATTCTTTGAAGGGAAATAACGACCTATTAGTACTCACACAACCTCATATTATTCGTGATATTCACTTGGCGTTTATGCGTGCTGGTGCCGATATTATTGAAACCAATACATTCAATGCGAATTCTATTTCCATGTTGGATTATCATATGAGCAATCGCGTGGTTGAATTGAATATTGCGGCTATTCGTGTAGCGAAAGAGGCTCGGGAAATGTTCAAAAGCGAATCGGATAGACCTATTTTTATTGCAGGTGCTTTGGGGCCCACCAATAAAACAGCGAGTTTAAGTCCGGATGTGAACAACCCCGGTTATCGCGGTGTGAGTTTTGATGAATTGGTAGGCTGTTACACCGAACAAACACGAGCATTGGTAGAGGCGGGAGCAGATTTAATTTTGGTAGAAACGGTATTTGATACGTTAAATTGTAAAGCGGCTTTATTTGCCATAAACACTTTAAAAGAAGAAGAGAATTGGGACATACCTTTAATGGTAAGTGGTACGATTACGGATGCTTCAGGACGTACCTTAAGCGGTCAAACTACCGAGGCATTCTATAACAGTATTTCTCACGGAGAACTATTGAGTGTAGGCTTGAATTGTGCATTAGGAGCCGATCAAATGCGACAATATGTCGAAGAAATGTCAAGAGTTTCGGAAGTTTACGTGAGTTGTTACCCCAATGCGGGCTTGCCCAATGAATTCGGGGAGTACGACGACAGCCCAGAACACATGTCCGGAGGTGATTGCCGATTGGGCGCAACAAGGGATGGGTGAACATTGTAGGTGGGTGTTGCGGAACGACGCCAGAACACATTAAGTTTATAGCAGATTCTTGTAAGAAATTTGCGCCAAGACTTTTGCCTATAAGGGTGTAAGTGTCAATTTAACACATTGAAAATGTGATTTTTTATTACAAAAAGGGTTATCTTTGCACTTTAATTCAATGGGAGATATTCAATTTGAAACTACCCCTGCAACACAGTTCGATTTGTTTGCAGGCCTTGAGTCTACCGACCACGAACAGATTGTATTTTGTCAGGACAATGCCACAGGTTTAAAAGCCATCATTGCCATTCATAATACCGTTTTGGGCCCTGGTCTAGGTGGAACGAGAATGTGGGTTTACCAACACGAAAAAGAAGCCATTCGCGATGCCATGAGATTATCTCGCGGTATGACGTACAAAGCAGCAGTTGCTGGCCTTAATTTAGGTGGCGCTAAGGCGGTAATAATTGGCGATCCTAGAACGCAGAAAAGCGAAGCATTGATGCGTAAGTTTGGTCGTTTCGTTGAGAATTTAAATGGTAAATATATCACAGCTGAAGACGTAGGTACCACTACGCGTGATATGGAATACGTACAGATGGAAACCGAGCATGTGGTAGGTTTGCCAGAAAGTATGGGAGGAGGAGGCGATCCTTCACCTGTAACGGCTTACGGTACGTATATGGGTATTAAAGCGTCTGCAAAGCAGGCCTATGGCAGCGATAGTCTCGAAGGAAAGAGCGCTGCTGTGATGGGTATAGGTAAAGTAGGTTGGCATTTGTTAGAACTCTTACACAAAGATGGTGTTAAGCTATATATTTCTGATTTGAATCAAGATGTTTTGAAAAAAGCCGCAGATTCATTTGGAGCTATTCCTGTTTCCTCTGAAGATATGATTTCCTTAGATGTTGATATTTTTGCACCTTGTGCAATGGGAGGCATCTTAAACGATCAAACTATTCCAAATTTGAAATGTCAAATCGTTGCAGGTGCTGCCAACAATCAGTTGGAAGACGAAACCGTACACGGTGACCTTTTGAAAAAGATGGGTATTGTCTATGCTCCTGATTTTGTGATCAATTCAGGTGGTTTAATCAATGTATATAGCGAATACAACGGATATGTTCGTGAGATTGCAATGAGTCAAACCGAGAAGATTTACGATACTATTTTAGACGTAAATAGAATGGCACAAGACTTAGGTTTAAACAACCAAATTGCAGCCATTAAACATGCTGAAAAACGCATCAACGATATGCGTTTGGTGCACAGCACGTACTAAAATCCTTTTTTTATAAATACTTTGAAAAGTCCCGTCATTGGGACTTTTCTCGTATTTTCGCCATATGGTCTCCCGTTTCTTTCAAGCCTATCGCAATAGCAGTGCGGCATTGTTGGCACTTTTATGGCTTTTGCTTTTATACATTGTAATTGCAATTTCCGCCGAAGGTCCGGCGGGGGGACAAGATTCATGGAATCATTATTTATTTGCCCGCTGGAGTTTGAAACATCCTATCTTGATGTTAGACCTGTGGGGGAAACCTTTCTTTACAATTTTGTCGGCACCTTTTGCTCAATTGGGCATCACTGCTCTCTATACGCTTAACATGTTTGCAACTTTAGGAACGGCATGGATTACATATTTAAGTGGCCGTAAGCTAGGGATGCGCAATCCTTGGATGTTGATCCTACTTTTTGGCTTACAACCCATTATTCTCGCCAATTTTCATTCGGCCTTAACCGAGCCAACAAACGCATTTGTATTGGTATTTGTAATTTATAAATTGATTTCTTACCGATATGCAACCGCCATCGTTATAGCTTCTTTTTTACCTATAATTCGCACGGAAGGACTTGTGCTAGTGGCTGCCGTTTTGCCTTTTTTTATATTTAAAGGGAAAATTAAAATACATTCCATTACTATTGTCAGGTACTGTAATTTTTGCAATTCTTGCCGCTTTGATTTCTGGAGAATGGGATTATTTTATCTCCCACAATCCGTATTTTAAATTTGAATCTGAAGGTAAATTTGATCCAGGATCGGGTTCTTTCTGGCATTATGCACAAGCTCAAAAAGCAATTACCGGATTTTGGATTACCTTGTTAATGGCAGTCGCGTTTTTCTTGATCTTGGATTATATATATTCTCGAATTAAAAAACGCACCCCTCATGAAATGAGTCAGTTTGTTTTGTGGTTATTTCTTCCGCTTTTTGGAGCGTATTTTTTTGCTCATAGTTTTATTTGGTATGCCGGAATGATGGGGTCGCATGGTTTAATTCGCGTCTTTGTTGTGGTTTCGCCAGTGGCAGCACTCATAGCGCAATACAGTTTACATCGTATCATGGTGATGGACGTTCGATTGCTGAATAGGGCCATAAAAACCATAACTACTGCTGTTGCGTCTCTAATAGCAATAAACGGAGCAGGTGTGCTTTCAGGATTTTCGGGAAATGCGAGTATTCCGGGTTATCCAGGTAGGCAATTATGGTTCAATGCCATCGACACAATAAAAAGTATGGGATACGATAATTATGTTTTGGTACATCAACTTCCTGAACTTAATGTGCATTTGGATTTGGATCCCTTTGAAGATCCTCAGAAAATCCAAGAAAGTAGAACGCAATATTTATGGAGTCTCGATACGCGTGCGGGTTACGATTGGTTTCCCGAAAACACCGTTATATTATGGGATAATTTTCATGCTAGGAGAGATGCGCCAATGCCTTTAGATACCTTGAGATCATTAGGTACTTATAAGGAATTGCTTCATTTGCAACATGAAACCGACAGTCTTTACGATGTGCGTGTTTTTGTTCATAAGGGCTTTCCCCGGCAGTAAGATTCTTGAGCAAATAGGTGATTCTCCCGAATATGAGGATGTTTTGTTAATCTGAAATTTGAGTGGTTTGAGTCTTAAATAAATCAGCCCGACCTAAGAAATCCTTTCCCTAATTAAGCCCGATGCGGTCTTAAATCCTTTAATCGCAGTTGTAATTTTACCTGACCGTTGAAATCGTTTTCTTCGATGCAATAACAAGCGTCAAAAATTTCACCGTTTGAAACAACTGGCAAATGTTCAGATAAACCGAAACCAATTCCATCAAAATAATGGCGACTGTTTTGTGAAATTTGCAGTTTCAGATGACGATCTTTTAATACTCTAGGACTATTATTAGATCTCAACTTATTGGAATGAAAAATAGGCAATGGGTTTCCAGGTCCAAAGGGCGACATTTGATTGATAAGATCAAGAAACTTGGGCGTAAGGCTATCTAGTGAAATATCCAAATCATACTCAACCTCGGGTAATAAGGATGCTTCTTGAATATCTCTTACTACAACCGACTCGAATTGTTCGCTGAACGCATCAAAATTTTCGGCTTTAATGCTTAATCCAGCTGCATATTTGTGGCCTCCAAACTGTTCTACCCATTGCGAACATTCCGTAATGGCTTCGTGGATGTCAAAATTCTTTACACTTCGCGCAGAACCTGTTAGCATCCCATCATTTTGAGAAAAAACAATAGTCGGTTTGTAGAATTGCTCCACCATCCGACTCGCAACAATACCAATTACGCCTTTGTGCCATGCTTCACCGCGGATTACAATACTCTTGCGATCTGCCATACCTGGTGTTCCTTCTACCATATCCACGGCATTTTTAGTAATGTCGTTGTCCAATTCTTTACGTTCTGTATTACGTTCGTTAAGAACTCGGGTTAATTGTCGTGCTGTGGTATATTCCTTTTCTATCAAAACCCGCACCGCCGCTTTTGCATCAGAAATACGACCGGCTGCATTGATTTTGGGGCCAATTCCAAAAATGATATCTTGGATGCTATATTTTTTCTTTTTAGGACCTACTTCTATTAAGGCTTGCAAGCCTGCTGAAGGATTCTCGTTCAATTTTT
>CALSSY010000011.1 GCA_943789135.1 uncultured Bacteroidia bacterium | reverse complement strand
CCAATGCAAGTCATCTCGTTTACAAAACCAAGCAAAATCCATTACCGATACCCATTCTTTATTCCATTCAATCGACGAACATATTGCCCAAGACGCCCCCATAAACATTAGCAAAGGGGGCATTTTCAATGCAGCGGTTAACGATGAATTGAGAGACTTGAGAACCTTATCGGTGAACGGAAAAGACCGATTGATTGAAATACAACATCGAGAAATAGACGTAACCGGCATTAGTTCCCTTAAGATTGGATTTAATAATGTATTCGGATACTATTTAGAGGTTACCCACGCCCACAAGGATAAAGTACCGGAATCTTGGATTCGAAAACAAACGCTTACCAATGCAGAGCGTTACATCACGCCGGAACTTAAAGAGTACGAAGAGAAAATTCTAAATGCCGAAGACCGGATTCATCAAATTGAATTGCAACTTTGGGAAGACTATTTGAATGTTTTGGCAGAAGCCATTTTACCGGTACAACAAGATGCACAACGGGTAGCGGAATGGGACGTATTAGCCGGATTTGCCTCCGTTTCCATCAAACGTAATTACAGCAAACCCCAAGTAAACGAAGGTCATGCGCTCCAACTTAAACAATGCAGACATCCTGTTATTGAAGCCTTAATGCCTCCCGATCAAAGTTATGTTCCCAATGATATTTTCTTGGATAACGAATCCCAACACATGATCATCCTTACAGGCCCCAATATGAGTGGTAAAAGCGCGGTTTTACGGCAAACCGCCTTGACTGTATTGATGGCTCAAATGGGATGTTTTGTACCTTGTAAGGAAGCTGAAATTGGATTGATTGACAAAGTATACACCCGTGTAGGCGCATCCGACAATATCAGTCTAGGAGAAAGTACTTTCATGGTGGAAATGACCGAAACAGCAAGTATTTTGAACAATTTAAGCGACCGGAGCTTAGTACTTTTGGACGAAATTGGTCGAGGCACCTCTACATACGACGGCGTGAGTTTGGCCTGGAGTATTGCCGAATACATCCAAAGTCATCCTGGAAAACCCAAAACCTTATTCGCAACGCATTATCACGAATTGAATGAGTTGGAAGAAAAACTTGAAGGTGTTAAAAATTACCATATCGCGGTTCGAGAACGCGGACAAAATATCGTATTCCTAAGAACACTCGAACCAGGAGGAAGCGAACATTCATTTGGTATTCAGGTTGCCCAATTGGCGGGGATTCCCAATGCCGTTTTGATACGGAGTGCGGAAATTTTAAAGCAATTGGAAGACTCACGATTGAAAAACCAACACCGCAACACGCTGAAAAAAACCGAGACCAAACCGGTTTACCAACTGAACATGTTTCAAACAGCGGATCCCAAGTTTGAAGAAATCAAAAAGAAATTGGAAAAAATCGACATCAATACGTTGTCGCCCATTGAAGCATTATTGGAGTTACAAAAACTCAAATCCTCTGTAGACCCAGAGGCCTAATACCCGATTGATGCCTATTTAAAACGCGTAGGTACAACCTACTGAAGGCATGAAGGGCAATTGATTTACGCGGGTGTTTCTAACGCGATCGTAATAGAAAATATTCGCGCGGTCGTATACGTTCACGATTGAGAATATGGCCTTAAATTCACGATCTTTAGGCAAATTCCACACCTTACTAGCAGAAATATCCAATCGGTGGTAATACGGCAATCTTCCTTGATTGATTGAGCCATAAAGTATTCCTAAAGATCCGTTTTGAGCGGTATAATCGGTAGCGATACCGTCTTTAAAATCGTATTTCTCGTAATAGCCTTGTGTTTGGGTAAAGGGGAATCCGCTTCCTAAGTTCCAACGAATAGAAAGATCGGTTGGATTCTTTTTGTTGAAGGTATAACTTACCACAAAATTGGCGTTGTGACGGCGATCGAATATGGGTTGATACGTTTGATATCCATCAAAGCGATTCACGTAGGTTAGCGAATACACACTCCATATGTACCAGTGCTTGTCTTGGTACTTCAAGGAGATATCTCCGCCGTATGCGTCGCCTGTTTCAATAACGAAATCTTGGCGAATTCTTTCGGGCTTATCTTGATTGAATTGATCGTCTTCGAATAATTTATCGCGATTGATATTGGTGATTTGATTGAAAATTTTCACAAAACTCTCGATGTTCAAGGTCATGTTCTTACTCAATCTAAAGTCTGTTCCGATAACGGCATGTTCGGCTTTCTGTAACTTATGCGTTACAGGCTCCCCGTTAAAACTCTCGGGTAAATTATCCGGACCAGAAAGGAAACCATAGAACAAATTGACTACATCTCGATCGCTAATTGCGGAAAGTAAATTTTGAGAATAACGCCCTACGGCCATTTTCAAGCCCCAACCTCTAAAAGGAGTATAGCGCATTTGTAAACGAGGTTCCATACTTCCATTAGCTAAAGAGGCATAATATTGAATTCGATATCCCAAATCGGCAATGAAATTTTTCCTTACGAAACGGTAATTGATGAATGTATTCAACTCCGTTGTGCTTTCCAATTGGCTAATTCGGCGGTTATTGCTATTGAATATTTCAAAATTTGTTTGGAAACCGTTGATTTCCAATCCCCACTTTAGGGCATCCTTTCGGAATTTATAATTGAAATTCATTCCTAGATTAAAACCTCCGATATCACTACTACGGGGCTTGTTATCGGACTCCAACTGTTGAATATTGTAATTACTATAAAGGAAGTAACCATCAACACGCGTTTTCGCTTGTTCCGGCACTACCAAAAACTTACCTCCCACTCCATACGACTTCCATCCGTAGCTAGTCGTATTCGGGAAATCAACCATATCGCTGAAGTAAAACCCATATAACCGGCTGTAACCACCATTGGCAGAGTTCATTGAAAACTTCATGAAAAAGTCCGCAAAATTGTAGGGCAATCTATCGGGATTGGCATAGTTATAAAGCAATTTGGATGATTGCTTCAAAAAGGAATTCCTAAAAGAAAAGGCCAAACTGGAATTGCTTTCACCCGGCTTGAATTTTTTCAGCGGTCCCTCTAGAATTACCTTAGACGTGAAGGTATTCAAACCCAATTTAGAACGCCATCTATTGCGATCACCATCACGGGTTTGTACATCGACAACTGCAGAGATACGCCCGCCATATTCCGCTCCGAAGCCCGCAGTGTACACATCGGTACTCTGCATTAAATCTGGATCAAAAACTGAGAACAAGCCAATAGAGTGAAATGGATTGTAAATGGTCATGCCGTCTAACATGACTTTATTCATAACAGGCGAACCGCCACGAATGTACAATTGACCGCCTTGATCTCCAGAAAATACAACCCCTGGCAATACTTGTAAATATTGAATCAAATCGGGTTCTGCTCCTACAGATGGCAATTTCGCTAGAATTTTCGCGTCAAAACTTTGAACGGATACTTGTGCATCCTTACGCTGTGCTTTTACCGAAATTTCAACTTCTTTAATGGTAACGATGGGTGTCAGAAATAAGTCTTTTTTTGTATTGGCACCCGGATTTACCTCAATTTGCAAAACTAAGGTATCAAAACCCGGCTTGAAAGCCACTACAAAATAGGCTCCCGGCTTTAATTTTGGAATTGCATAAAATCCATCTGATTCAGACTGGGTAAGGGCGGCTTCTTCTACGACTAAAACCTGCGCTCCAGCAATACGATCGCCATTTTGACTGTTGTACACAAACCCCCTGATGTCTCCTGTTTCTGTTTGTTGAGCGAAGCTCCATTTCCCCAAAAAAAGTAGGAATAGAAACAAGAATTTCCCCGTCGTTTTCATTAATTGAGCGAAAATACGGAAAGTGCGATAGATTCTCTAATTTTGCGGCAATGGTTTACCGTTTTAAAGTATGGTTTGAAAACTTCGATGAAGTGATCCGTTGGATTGATATCAAACCCAGCAGCAGTTTTAAAGATTTTCATGAAATTATTCAGGATTCAATAGGATTCGATAAGAAGGAATTGGCTAGCTTCTATATTAGCGATTCTCGTTGGAAAAGACTTTTCGAAATCATGCTTGAAGACATGACCGATGGAGATAGCGATTCAGACGATGCATTACCCGTGGTAACCATGACACAGGCTCGTTTACGCGATTATGTAAACGATCCCCATCAACGCTTTATCTATGTAAGCGATTATTTAGCTAATTGGACTTTACTTTGTGAATTGATTTCAATTGAAGAATCCAAGCCGAATGTGGCTTATCCGCTAATACACAAGAGTGAAGGAAAGGCGCCCAGACAACGTGAGGATAGCAAATTCAAAATGCTTGACGACAGCGAATTTGACGCTTTGGCGGCTAAAATACTCGCATCTAAAGGAATCAAGAACGACCTAACCGAAGAATTCAATCAGTTCGGAATCGACGAAGAGGATGAGACAGATGGAGAAATCAGCGGCGAAGAAGGCGAAGACGATGATTTCAACAGCTTGGCTAGCGGTGCTGACGATAGCGAATACTAAAACAACATCATGAAAAATAAGGTCATCATAATTGCCGGTCCAACCGCATCGGGTAAAACGGCTTTGGCCTTAAAATGGGCAGAACGACTGAATACGGAAATTATCAATTTCGACAGTCGTCAAGTTTACAAAGAGTTAAAAATCGGCGTAGCTCGTCCGGAAGACTCTGAATTGGCGCGAATCCCACATCATTTTATCGGAACGCATTCCATACATCAACCTTTAAATGCTGCACGATATGCCGAATTGGCTCGCGAAAAAGCCACGGAATTGATTTCAAAATTTGGTTCGGTTGTACTTGTTGGAGGCACCGGGCTATATTTAAATGCCTTTTTAAATGGGCTAGATGAGTTTCCAGAGGTAAGTCCTGAACTTCGCCAAGAAGTAATTGAACTTTATGAATCCGAGGGAATATCCGGACTTTCTATCGCCCTTTATAAATTAGATCCGAATGCATTTGAATGGGTACAAAAAGACAATCCTGCTCGTTTGATGCGCGCATTAGAAATTTCAAAAGCATCCGGTAAACCCGTTTCTGAATGGCGTAAAAACGAGGGCAAACCCTTTGAATTTCCTTCACAAGTATTTGCCATTGAAATGGATCGCAAATTGTTGTACAATCGCATTAACGAGAGAGTTGATTCCATGGTGACCAAGGGATTGGAAGAAGAAGTAAAATCACTAATCGAATTTCAAGAGGCTCCGGTTATGAGAACAGTTGGTTACAGTGAGTTTTTTGAGTATTTTTCAGGAAATTCGACCAAAGAAGCGGCTGTAGATCTGATAAAACAGAAAACACGTAACTATGCCAAAAGACAAATAACGTGGTTCAAAAACAAGTCAACAGCTGAATGGCACGACTTTAATACATTAGAAAATATAGAATTCAATTAAAGCATGAACGACGCACTTATCAGTTTATTCACATTAACGATACTCGAAATCGTATTGGGTATTGATAACATCATATTTGTAACCATATTAGCCGGTAAAACCGAGGAAAGCAAGCAAGGTCGGGCCCGTACCATTGGATTATTAATGGGAATGGTGGTTCGCATAGTCCTGTTATTTGGAATTAATTGGATTCAGCGTCAAGATCATACCTTATTTGAATTTGCCGGTCATGAATTCTCAGGTATGTCGCTTTTATTGCTTGCCGGAGGCTTATTTTTGCTATTTCAAAGTGTACGAGAAATCCATTTAAAAATGGTTGGGGTTACCCCCGAGGTTCAAGAAAAAGGAAAGGCATATAGTTGGAGTGCCTTGATGTTGCAAATGTTATTAATCAACGTGGTTTTCAGCTTAGATAGTGTCATCACCGCCATTGGTATGGCCGATGTCTTATGGGTAATGATTGCAGCTGTTATTATTTCAATGATTGTAATGTTGGCTGCAAGCAGACCAATTGCGGATTTTGTAAATGCCAACCCTTCGATAAAAATATTAGCCCTATCATTTTTAGTGTTAATCGGTGTTTCCCTTTTAGGAGAAGCATTTGAACAACATATTAATAAGGGTTATATCTATTTTGCGATGGCGTTTTCTTTCACTTTAGAATTGATCAATTTACGAATTGATAGAAGGTCAAAGTGAATCCAATTCATCGCCGAAATCATAACGATAAATAGAATCAAACTCCGCGTTTTTATCGCATTCTAAGAGGGATTTAATGATACCAGTTTCCATATCATAAACCCAACCGTGAACGGTAACATTATTGCCTTTTTTCCAAGCCTTTTGAACCACTCCGGTTTTGATTAAATTGTGAACTTGTTCAACAACATTAATTTCAACCAGCTTATTCACTTTTGCCTCAGAATCCTTGATTAAATGGATCTCTTCGCGATGGTGGTAATAGATATCCTTTAAATTACGCAACCATTTATTTAATAAGTCGAAATTAGATTGTGATAAGGCTGCTTTGATTCCTCCACAACCCGTATGTCCGCAAAGAATAACATGATCAACATTCAAATAATTCACGGCATATTCCAAAACACTGAGCAAATTCAAATCGGTATGAACCACCATATTGGCGATGTTTCGATGCACGAATAATTCACCAGGTTGTGCACCAATGATTTCATTGGCCGGAACACGAGAATCGGAACATCCAATCCATAAATAATTAGGCGCTTGATCCTTGGCTAATTTTTTGAAATAATCAGGATCGTTTTTCTGCATTTCCAAGGCCCAAGCCTTATTACTTAAAAACAGTTTATCTTTAACCTTCATGATTTATAATCTTTTAAAAATACGCTCTTTCTGAACGTCATCGTGGAATTTAAATTGAACGTTGATATTTTGTAGTTGCGAATATTCTTGAAAATCTCCAATCATATCCAACAAATCGTTATCAACGAATACATTATTAGAAAAATCAAAAATTACCGAGCCGTTTGGATGAACCAATTCCAATTTTTTCTTTAAAACAGACTTACTCATAAAACTTGTTTGTGAATGAAAGCGAAACAAAAAGTCTTGACCTTCGTTCACCACGGTGAGCGATTCGCGATAATTCTCACGTAAAACAAACATATAACCCACCACCATGCCAATTGTGATACCTACGAGCAAATCTGTCAATAGAATTACAACAATGGTAAATAGAAAAGGCCAAAATGCATTTAAACCTCTGTGGTATTGTTCCTTGAACAGAGCAGGTTTTGCGAGTTTGTAACCCACAAAAATGAGAATAGAAGCTAATGCAGATAACGGAATGAGATTGATTACATGTGGAAAAAATAGCACGAATAAGAGCAACCAAAATCCATGAAATATTGCGGAATAACGATTCGTTGAGCCAGAGTTGACATTCGCTGAAGTTCGAACAATCACAGCGGTAATGGGTAAAGCGCCTATTAGGCCCGCCAACATATTTCCAACGCCTTGTGCAAATAATTCTCGATTTGGTGGAGCTATTCGTTTTTGAGGGTCAATTTTATCCCCGGCTTCTAAACTTAATAAAGATTCAATACTTGCAATTATGGCAATTACAAAGGCCATTTTCCAAATTATTGGCATGGATATTCCCATCCAAAATGGCGTATGAAAATTCTGAAAGAAGCCACCTAGAAATCCCGAACCTGTAGCCGATCCGAATGAAGGGATATTGACAAGGTGGGAGGCTTGAATGGTTAAATCAGGAAAGAAAGAATTGGACGCAAGATTGATTCCTACACCGGCCACCACCACAATAAGAGGCGCCGGAAGATAGGTTTTCCAATTCTGATTCTTCATTAATTTAGAATCCCAAAAGATTTGGATAAAAACACCCAAAATTCCAATAATTAAAGCAAGCGGTGTAATTGAAATAAAGGCATAATACAATTCTGTAAAAGTATTATGACCGTCCTTTTGAAAAAATTCGGCCTCACCAATGGCATCATTATCGTAGCCAACCAAATGGGGAATTTGCTTTAATATCAAGATAATACCGATAGCGGCCAACATGCCTTTAATTACAGAAACCGGAATAAAATCGGCAATATTACCGAGTTTAACTATGCCTAATAGCAACTGAATTATTCCGGCTAGGAAAACAACCAATGCAAATAATTCTAAATAATTTGATGCATCTACCTGCTTTAAGTCAAGAAAAGCCGATTCAACAATCACAATCAAACCCGCTGCTGGGCCCGATACTGATACATGAGACCCACTGAGCATACCAACCACAGTGCCACCGATAACACCTGATAAAATACCTTGGATTACCGAGGCTCCAGATGCCATTGCAACACCCATACACAAGGGCAATGCTACTAAAAACACCACAATAGACGCAGGAATATTGCGGCCTAAATTCAACTTCATAGATGCCAAATATACCTATTCCGTTTAAGAAATTTTGAAATTAATGCGTTTTCGAATTAAAGAATCCAAAGAAAGGGACCTTCTAGTTTTGCCAATTGCGGCAATCCGTTTCGCTTGAATTCCCATTCCATCCAGAATTGTTTCCTTTCTAATGGAGCAACTTCATTAAAAACAGTAGACTTAAGTTGCTTAATTTGATTGATTTTGGGTTTTAAATGGGACTCCAAACCGCCATCGATAAATTCGTTGTATGCTTTTTTCAGCATTCGAATCCCCTCGTCCTGATGCTTTTTTATTTGTTTGAGTTCGGGATGTTTTATTTTGTAAAGCGTTTCTCTAATGAATTCGTATTGTGTCTGTAACAATTCAATTTGATGGCTCAAAGCCAATTCGCCTTGCTCCTTCTCGATATAAGCTTTTAACAATAGTTCTTCAGCTTGGAACCATTCGGAGAGATCCCATTGGAAATCCTTGATCTTTTTTACCGTATTCTCGGGTACGAAAGCCATCATCGTTCTTAATTCCAAGGCGGGTACAGACCCTTTATGTGTTTTGATCAATTCCGGAATTTGTAGCCAATATATACATTCAGCCGGCCCACCTATATACATAATATTAGGAAGTATCCGTTGTTGATATGCAGGTCGAAGTAAGGCATTGGCTGAGAATTTTTCAGGATGTTCTTTAATCTCAGCTTCTAAATCTTGCTGCGACCATGTAAAGGCAGCATCGGAAGTTTGAAAAGAGCCCTCTTCTACCCGATCGATTCGTAGTCTTGAATTGTTTCCATAATAAAACATGGAAGTTTGTCGAGGTGTAATGGGTATTTTCAATCCGGAATCCTTCATGCGCTCGGCTTGAACGGTAAGTGCTTCGTAGGGTTCTGTTGTGAGTTCCCGCAACCATATATCCTTGGTTTGGCTCTTCCAACGGGTATCTTTGGGATCTACAATTAACAATCCATCTTCGCCGAATACGCGATGCACAAGCAATCTGGTTGCGACAGACAGGGAAATACCTGCTCCATAAATGCCTTCGAATCGATTTAAAAACTCCAATACCCGCGCGTCGTTTTGAAAATCGACTTTCATGGTTTCCAGGATTTCTGCAATACCCTTTGTGTCCAAATCGCCTACAGGGCCACCTGTTTCTGCCGACCAAATATATTCTTTTCCTAAAAAAGGGATTTTTGAAATCTCTTCAAAATCATGATCTTCACTTGCCATCCAAAAAACAGGAACGATCTTTTTTTGTAATTCGTCCGATAATGCTTTCGCCCTTAAAATAGTCGTTTGCACTTTAGCCCATACAAAGGCAGGGCCTAAAAATGGATGAATTTGTTGCCCTGTAATGACTGTAAAACTATCATTTCCCGACAATGAAAGTAAATTGTCTTGCTGCTTTTGGGTAAGCGTTAACGATGTGTGTTGGTCTTTTAATACATTAACCAAATTGGCGCGTTTGATTTGGTTCCAATCCTCAGCAATTTCCTGCGTTAGACCAATCAACTCTTGATTGGAGAATCCAGGATATAAATGTTCCAATTCTCTATTTAGAAACCGGGAAATTGGTTCTGAAAGTAAAGATTTGGGAATTGCTGAAAATTGAATTGACATTAAAGTTCGCCTTTTAAATCGTAGTGCGAGGCTTCGGTGATTTTAACATCGGCGAAATCTCCCATACGGACATAATTTTGATTTACCGGAATCCAAACTTCGTTATCCACTTCAGGACTATCAAATTGAGTTCTTCCTACAAAATGATCCCCTTCTAGTCTATCAAAAAGTACTTTTTGGGTAGTACCTACCAAACTTTGATTGAACTGCCAGCTGATATCCATTTGTTGTTCCATTACTCGGTTTGCACGATCTTGTTTCTCCTCTTGGGATAATATATCGGGCAAGGTATGAGCATGGGTATTATCTTCATGTGAATAGGTAAAGACACCCAAGCGTTCAAACTTCATTTGCGCGAGCGCATCCAACATTTCAACTACATCCTCTTCTTCCTCTCCTGGATGCCCTACCAGCATTGTGGTTCTTAATGCAATTCCAGGAACACGGTTTCTTATATCGTTCACCAATTCCATAGTACGACGCTTTGTAATTCCGCGGCGCATGGATTTTAAAACGCGATCGGTAATATGTTGAATGGGCATATCCAAATATTTACAGATATTGCTTCTTTCGGCCATCACATCCAAAACATCCATTGGAAACTGAGAGGGATACGCATAATGCAATCGCATCCATTCTAATCCTTCTACATCGCTTATATGTTTCATTAAGTCGGCTAACTTGCGTTCGCCATAGAGATCCAAACCGTAATAGGTTGAATCTTGAGCAATCAGCATGATTTCCTTTGTACCATTAGCTACTAAACCTTTTACTTCCTTAACCAATTGTTCTATTGGTTTAGAAACGTGCTGGCCTCTCATTAATGGAATGGCACAAAACGAACAAGGGCGGTTACAACCTTCGGAAATTTTCACATAAGCATAATGCTTAGGTGTGGTTTGCATGCGTTCACCCAACAATTCGTGTTTATAATCGGCACCAACGCTTCTCAATAGTTGTGGTAATTCTAACGTACCAAACCACTGATCTACTTCTGGAATATCCGCTTGAAGATCGTCCTTATAACGGTGTGACAAACAGCCTGTTACTATCAATTTCTCCAATTTTCCGGCATTTTTGGCTTCGGCATATTCCAATATCGTGTTGATGCTTTCTTCCTTCGCATTATCGATAAAGCCACAGGTATTGATAATTACAATATCCGCATTATCATTGGTGCTTTCGTGTTTTACTTCGAATTGATTGGCTTTTAATTGAGCCATTAGCACTTCAGAGTCAACGGTATTTTTACTACAACCTAATGTAATTACATTTACTTTAGGTGTTTTTGCAAATTTGGTTTTCATGCAGAGAATATGGAGGAAATAAATGCGGGTTTATCAAATAATTTTAAATCGGCAGCTTGCTCACCCAGTCCCATGTATTTAACGGGAATATTATAGGTATGGCTCACACCGATAAGCACACCACCTTTGGCAGTACCATCTAATTTGGTAACAGCGAGTGTATTCACCTGTGTGGCTTGTGTAAAGGCTTTGGCTTGTTCGAAGGCATTTTGGCCGGTAGTGGCATCTACCACCAACAAAATTTCATCGGGTGCATCGTCTTTGAACTTTTGGATTACCCGCTTAATTTTTGCGAGCTCATTCATAAGCCCTACTTTATTGTGTAAACGACCGGCTGTATCAATGATAACCACATCCGCTTGGGTTTCTACACCCATTTTAACGGCATCAAAGGCAACCGCTGAAGGATCTGCATTCATACCATGGCTTACAATTTCTACGCCTGCACGGTCTTTCCAAACACCTAACTGATCTACTGCAGCTGCACGGAATGTATCGGCAGCGCCTAAAATCACCTTATTCCCATTTTGAGCGTATTGATAGGCCATTTTCCCAATAGTCGTGGTTTTTCCTACCCCGTTAACACCAACAACTAAGACAACGTAGGGCTTTTTAAAGGAGCTAAGATCAAAAGATTCCGCCACAGGTGGCTGTACATCGGGCATTAACTGATCTACAATTTCGGCTAACCATTCGTTAATGTCCGTTGGGTATCAAATCCTGTATTCTTTGCCCTGTGTTTTAAAGCATCAATAATGGTTTCGGTGGTTTCAAATCCAACATCAGAGGTAAGCAATGCTTCTTCGAGTTCATCGAGTACATCTGCATCAATTTTATTCTTACCGGTAAGGATGAGTCCAATTTTCGACAACAGGCTACTGCGCGTTTGTTTGAGCGCCTCGCGGGTTGCGGAAAGGTCATCTGGACTTGCTTTTGTTTTCTTTTTGAACCAGCTAAACATAGGATTTGATTAGGTATAAACAAAAAAAGCCCCGTTTTGGGGCTTTAATGGATAAAAAAATTCATTATTTTTTACCAAGTACTTCTTGAACACGATCAGCGGTAACGATTTCTTCGCGGAACGTGTAAGCACCAGATTTAGGTGATTTGATGGTACGGATAACCTTTACCATTTCAACGCCACCTTCTTTTTTAAGTGTTGCTACTACCTTCTTTGCCATTACTTAATTTCTTTATGAACGGTTACTTTACGCATGTAAGGATTGAACTTTTTCAATTCAATTCTCTCAGGCGTGTTTTTCTTATTTTTGGTTGTTATATAACGGCTCATGCCGGGAACACCGCTACCTTTTTGCTCGGTGCATTCCAATATAACCTGTACGCGATTGCCTTTTTTTGCCATCTCTTAGATCTTACCTTTCTTGAACAAATTGTTTAAACACGCGGATACGCCTTTTTTATCGATGGTTTTAATCGTCGAAGCGGATACCTTCAATGTAATCCACTCACCTGTTTCCTCGATAAAGAACTTCTTAGTCTGAAGATTCGGATAGAATCTACGCTTCGTTTTCTTATTCGAGTGAGAAACACGGTTTCCTTTTAAAGCCTTTTTGCCGGTTAAATCACAAACTCTAGACATAGTTTTTGGGGTTGCAAATATAAGAAAAATGTTTAAAAACTCAATTAATTGAAGAAATCTTTTTAATATTTCCTCTGGCTTGAAAAACCACTTGAAAAACAACACACCCAATTATCAAAGCCAAGGTGCCTGCTTGTCGTTGGGCGATGCTTTCAAACATCGATGCTGCCCAAAGTGGAAGCCCTATCATAAGTGCCCCAAGCGTGTCCAATTTGGACCGCAGAAGCGTTATAATAAGTGCGTACCACAAAAGTACCACAATCAATCCATAAGTGGCCATCCATTGTAAGGTTTGATTGTGTGGGCCTATCCAATTGCTTACATACAAGGTTGTGTTATTTTTAGCATAAGAGCGGTACAATTCACTTTCAAATTGATGAGAACCCACACCCAAAGCCAAAGGTTTTGTCTCTTCTAGTATTCCCAAAGTTGCTCTCCAAGCTTCTACTCGCTGACCGATACTTTTGTGATTCAAGTCTCCCCCTTGGAATAACGCATTTAAATCTTCCTTGGTATTAACAACCCTGTTTCTTAAACTCGGAATTTGAAAAACGAGTATTAGGGCAAGCACCAAAACGCCCAAACCTTGCAATGGTTTTATTTTGAGTAAAATTCCTCGATTGCGAACTTGGTATCCCCCCCAAATAGCCATTCCCAGCCAATATCCCAACAAACCCGTTCGTGCCGAAATAATATGTAAGGTTAAAAAAAGCACCACGTAGATACCAATCAAAAATCCTTTTCCCTGGCGCTGAATTAACTCTGAGAAATAGTAAGTAATTCCAAGTAATACAACTGTAATAAGCAAACTAAATTCAATGTGATACACTTGCGTGAACAATGGCAAGGGCTTGGATTCAAGTACCATTTGCGATAAAAATTTAAAATCCGTAGCGTAATTGATAAGTGATGCCAATGAAACCCAACATAATGGTATTGCAAGAATTATCATGAATTTAAACGGATCGAATTTCATGTATCTGGTCGCCGATATTAATAATGGCAAAAAGAACCAAGGCAACATCACTTGTATGGATTTCCAAGTATCGAATATCGATGTGCCATTATAGATATCAATACTTCCCATTAAGAGAAGAAGCATAATAGCGGCTATCTGAAGTCTCCAGCCTTTAAACCCTGCTTGATTCTGATCTGAAAAAATTAAAACAGAAGAAAAAATCATACCCGCAACGCCAATAGACGCCATTGCCGGTGAAAAATGTATCCCAACAGTTGAAAAAACAAAGGCACCGTAGAAAACGGTTTTTAATAATTTAGGGCTTGGGAACCACATACTGAATTTTCAATTCGGTAGCAGGTGAATTCAAACCTAATTTTTCTGCCATAAAGGGAGTTAAAATTATACTCTCGTTATTTTGTTTGTCCTGCTTGCCTTGATTCAAACCATAAGCCATTTGTTGCGTTAGAGGGTTGGTGATACATACGACCTGACTTTCAGGGACATCTGCAACCCAAACAAAAGCTTTGTGTGTGAATCCATTCAATTGCGCCGAAGATGTATCTAACAATAATGGTTTCTTAGAATCGTTTTTGGCAATAAATTCTGTTTTCGTAGAACCTTGACGTTTCTCAATTATACCGCCTTTAATATCTTCATTAACTTGTTGTTCAATTTGTTGCTTTGCACTTTCCAAGGCAGCTTTCTGCTGGGTTTTTAGTATACTTTGAGATTGACTATCGTTAGTCTTATCTCTTTGTTGTCTCGGTATCATTGATATTCGGAATTTTCAATGTTTGTCCAACATTGATTTTGTTATCAATCAAACCATTTGCTTCTCTAATTTCACTTACTTTCACTTTGTATTTCTGTGAAATTCGGTAGAGCGTTTCACCCTTTTTTACTGTGTGTTCCGAAAAATTATTCATACGGGTTTGCACATCTAACTTCTTCAAAACGTGCAATTTCATACCGGGCTGTAGAATCCCAACTTGCGGATTTAACTCACGCAATTCGGAAACCGTCATTTCATAATCACGGGAAATCTTATACAAGGTTTCTCCTTTTTTCACAACATGCAACACCTTCAGTGGCGTTTGCGCCTGTAAAAATTGAAACGAAATAATACAGCAAATATGATAAGCTTACGCATAATTCAAAAATACAACTATTGCCGCGAAGCGCCCAAGTGCGAATATCCACAGTTCTTAACGGTGTGTGTCAGCACAGGCATGTGATGACAGCCACTCTTTAGCGGAATTTCCTTTATGCTTCACCGCGCTCGAGGAAAACCATTTTATCGGCAACGTGACTGGCAACGGCCAAGTCATGTGTAATAAACACAAATATCAGGAGCTCTTTCTTTTTGGATTTTTTGCAACAAGCTTCAAAACTTGCTCTTGCACCAAAGGGATCTAAGTGCGGCAACGGCTTCATCCAAGATCAAAATACGCGGATTGGAGGCCAAGGCTTTGGCAATGCACAAACGTTGTCGCTGACCGCCGCTCATCTGCGTCGGCCGCTTCTGCCATAATTCTACGATCCAGGGCCACTTCTTCCAAGCCATTGCTCGAGCATTGTTTCAATCGCTCCTGAACTCGGTTCCTTTGGGAAAACAAACCTTTCTCACCTCTAGCATTGCATCTCATGGCTGTGTGTCTTCTGTTCAAGGAAGAAAAGGGGTCTTGAAAAACCATTTGTATACCCTGTAGGGGGTATACGACGACAAGGAAGTTTACCGTTTAAGTTTAATGTGCCCATTCGCTGGGCGTTTCGAGCGCCACTAAGCAATTTGGCTAAAGTGGATTTCCCAGAACCCGATGTACCGATGACGGCCAGTGTTTCTCCCGGAGCTAGAGCTGAATTGAAATGTGGATAATGCCCTTGTCTGATTGGGATACACCTTCCCAACGGATTATCGATAGATAAGGGTGACATTCTCTCCAACGATTTACAGCGGCGTATTTTCTTTTGGGGAATCGCATCTAAGCAGTTGTAAGACATAACCGTGTGGAGATTGCTTCAATACCACCTCCGTTACCGAGCCCGATTGAATGAGTTCCCCGTTTCTTCAAAACGGTAATACAATCGGCGAAATCAGCCACCACATCGAGTTCGTGGGTAACCCAAATAAGGGTGGCGTTGAATTTTCGAACTACGCTTACTAGATCGGTTAGGACTCTTCTTTCTGAGAGAAAAAATCCAGATGCGGTAGTGGGTTCGTCGGCCAAGATAATCTGAGGTTTGTGCAGTAGTAGCCATGGCAATGACAACCCGCTGACGCTGGCCACCGCTCAATTGATGCGGGTACGATTGCATTATTCTTTCGATATCCTCACCCAAGCCAACATCTGTTAATCTTTCTCTAATTTCAGATTCCGATTTCTTATCTTTTTGTTCTGCGTGAATCTCCCAAGCTTCTTTGAGTTGGGCGCCACATGTCATTTGTGGATTAAGGGCACTTAATGGCTCCTGAAACACCATACCAATATGTTTGCCTCGTATTTGCTGCCAATTTTTTCGGCTCCAATGATCGTCTAAATTGAGATCGTTCTGTTCAAACTCAATTTGAACCCTGCCCTTAGCAGTAAGCTCATCGGGCAACAAACCAATTAAACACTTTAATAATAGCGATTTTCCACTGCCACTTTCTCCTAAGACGGCATGTACTTCTCCAAGTGTGGAAGTAAAATGCGGTAAATTGAGCAAAAGTTTTCCTTTTGACGCAAGCCGTTAAATTTTCAATAGAGATAAGTTCTCGCACTTTGAACAAAGTTACGTTTCTCGCATAAAAAAAGGCCATTTCCAAAAGAAATGGCCTTAAACAAATATCTGTACCGTATTATTCTACTGTTAAACGAATGGGGATTTCGCGCCATGAGATGACGAAACGACCTTTGTTTTGACCTGGAATCCAACGCGGAGAGCGTTTCAACACGCGGATGGCTTCATCGGTAAATTCCGGACAACTTTTGGTTTCTTCAATCGCGGTTACACGAGAGATACGACCCGATTGATCTACCACAAAACGAAGTACTACCGAACCGTTAATACCTTCGTCTTGACAACGCACAGGGTATTGGAACTCGTTAGCCACGTAATCGCGGAAGGCCGTTTCACCACCCGGAAACGCAGCTTTAACGGCTACATTGGCGGTTGGGCCTTCGTCACCACCAGAAATAGGTCCTTGGTCTCCATTACCTAAATCGGGAGCCGTAGGGTCTGTAATACCCGCTATATTTTTTACACCGGTATTTGAAACCACATCCGGTGGATTGATGGGGGCATCTTCTTCAGCATCTGGATTGATTTGTGGTGCTACGTATGCTTGTTGAGCCACCGGTTCTGGCTCTTTCAATTTCGGGGGCTCTTTTATCTTTTCCTCTTCCTCTTCGATTGGCGAATCGAAATCTAGATCAGTAACAATTTTGATAGTTTTGCGATCTTTAGTTTCGCCTGTAGATAAAGCATCAATAATTCGAGGTGTTGAAGCAAACAATATAGCCAAGGCACAAGCGGCAATTGTTGCTATTGCCTGAGACTTTCTAAACATCAACCTTATTTGGTAGGCGCCATAGTCTTTGAAACGGTTTTCAAAAACTAGATCTAACCGCGATTGTGCATCAGGCAAATCCCAGCGGTTGAATACTTTTGATAATGCGTTTTCTTCCATAGCTTAGTTGTTTAATTGCTCTTGTATTTTGGCTGTTTCCATCGGATCCAAGCCTGGATCAACCACGAAATACTTCGCTACTTGAGTAATCAAAAACTCATCGATTACATCGATTACGTTCTCGTAGGTAGCGTCTTTATCGTGCTTCACCAAAACGACCAATTTAGATTGCATTTGTTCGTCTTTAGCTTGTCTTTCAATTCGATTGCGACTTGCTGTATCGCCCTCTTTTAATCGGCCAGTTCAATTTGTAACTTCTTCAATTTCTCTATTAGGGGCGCATTTTTATCAACGAGAAGTTTTCTCAAACCGTTCTTGGTGTAATCGGTACGGATAACCTCAGTTTCTTTATTAAGTGCGCCTTGATAATAAAATAAATTGTTATCAGCGGTAAGGAGTATGGTAAGACCGTCTTTAATTTCCGGAGGTTTCACATTCGGATTATCTTTTTCCAATTTCTCGGGGAATATCATCCGTAAAACTTTGGGCTTAGAAAAGGTAGAGGTCAAAACAAAGAACGTTAAAAGCAAGAACGCCAAGTCTACCAACGGAGTCATATCGACCCGAGTACTTTGCTTTTTGGCTCTTTTTTTACCGTCGCCACCGCCACTACTTTGTTGTATTTCTGCCATAGTGATTCGTTATTAAATTTCGGGGGCACTCTCCAAGCCCGTTATCATTTGAAATTCTTTTACTTTCGCTTCGCGGAACACGTCAATGATATACTGAATTTTATCCCATTTAGCATTGCTCGCTGCTTTTATAGCGAACTGTATGTAATTCGATTTATCAAATCCCATATTCCGAAGTTTAGCCTCTTCTTCGCGCTGCTTGTAATCGTTGTGCGCTTCGATTTTGGTAAAATATGCCCAATAATAGAGTTCGCTATTTTTGATATTTGCGGCTGCAGTATCGTAGGGAACTCCACGTTGTTCATATAAGGTTCTTTCTGTTAATTCAAGCTCCATGAATGCGGGTATCTCGGCCATGCGCAATCCAATTGGACCCACGCCTGCAAACTTATTGATATCCTCTTCTGAAAGTCCTCCGGTTTTAAATTGCGACATCATCTTTTTCAACACTTTTGATTTTACCGTTGCATTGGTAACATCTACAAATGCCCTTCCGTCTTCGTCGATTAGGATCAAAAACACCTGCTTGGGTATTTGTTGCTCCGTTGTTGAAGAGGGTGGATCTAAAATGATGGGTTCAGGTGCCCGGAAACTTGAAGTCAACATAAAAAACGTAACCAAAAGAAACGCCAAATCCACCATTGGAGTCATATCCAATTCAGGGGTTGAACGAGGCATTTTTACTTTAGGCATGTCTTAATGTTTTTCTTTTATACGTTAAATTAAATAAAGGTAAATGAACCTTAAGCAGCATTTGCTTGGAAGTTAGATACGATTGAGTATCCAGCTTCGTCCATAGAATGCGTCATACCGTCTATACGGTTGCTGAAAAAGTTGTACGATATAATTGCTAAAGTAGATGCGATAATACCAAAGGCTGTGTTTACCAATGCCTCAGAGATACCTGTTGCAAGAGCGGCTGTATCAGGAGCACCAGCATTTGCCAAAGCGGCGAATGCACGAATCATACCGAATACCGTTCCTATCAAACCGATAAGGGTACCTACAGACGCACAAGTCGAAACAACTAACCAAGTTGCGAGACAAGCATAGGCAAGCTCTAAACTGGTTGCTTCTTCCAACTCCTTTTCGATAGCAGCTTTCTTTCTCGTCGCGATTCAACGAATCGTTACCTTTAACAATCTTGTATATCGAGTCAAACCGCTCTTAACCACGTTGGCGAGAGAACCTTGCTGTGCAGATCACAAGCTTTGATAGCGCCATCGAGGTCGTTGTTGGCCAACATGGCCTGCATTTTGTGAACGAACTCACTAGCGTTACCTTTTCCTGCAGCAGCAGCCAAGGGTGATGAAACGCTCAATGCTCACGATAATAACGGTAATGTTTACGGCCAAAAGCAAGGGCACGATTATACGCCTCCGCGGTGGATGATACCTAAAATGTTCTTTGGGTGGCCCTTTTCAACGATATCCTCGGGCTTCAGACCAGCGCCTTCGAAATTGCTCGGGATTACCCATGATAAACATAAAAATTACGACACCCGTTAATAGGGCTACAAGGATGGAAGCACCAGCAAAATAAGCGGCGAATAGATTCCTTCCTGACTTCTTGGTGTTTTTCTGATTACTCATTGTATTGTACAGATTGTTGTTAAAATGTTGCAATAATAACCCCGTGGGGACTTTTAAACAAGCGAATTTGTTTATCTACAAACGAAATAAACCTTAATTCAATATTTGTTAAATCCCGAGTTCGTGTCAGAAGTAGGTCATCTGTTTAGGCAGCTGGAAAAAGATTCAATAAAATCAATGGAAATCATGGTCCTAAACAATTTGAATTATGTATTAAAACGAAAGAGCCCATATCTCTATGGGCCCTTAACTAAGTAAATGTTAACAATGATTTAACATTCAGACAACTTAAGGTTTTCGGTTTTTTCCAGTTGCGCTTTTTGCTTTTTTAGAAGCAGAACGGCGTTTCTTTTCAATTTTCAATTCATTCGCTTTTTCCAATAAAAGCGGCTTTATCTCTCTTTCTACCTTTTTTACGCGTACTACTTTAGACCAACCTATCTCTTGGGCTAACTTCGGCGCAAATTCCAAAATCAAATCGTGTTCTTTTTTTTGAAGGGCTATGGCATCTTCAAAATATTCTTTTGCCTGATTCTCATTGAGTTTATCAATATCAAACGTATACCATTTCTTTCTAAAAGTTCTTTTAGCACCCCGCAGTTCAATTTGCTGCATATTGTAAACCTTAAGAAATCCTTCGAGCTGTTTATCGTTTAAATCTAATTTTTCTTTAAAAAGTTGTTGTCTGTATTCTTTTACGGCATCGATTTTTTCTGCATTATCGCTATCGAATTGTTGGGCAAAACTGGTTACACCCAAAATCAACATGCCTAAAAAAAGTGTCGCTTTCTTCATAACCATTCATTGGAGAAAATTTCATCCTCAAGTTCCATAAGAACCAGACCGTTATTTTCTAATTCTACCATGCTCACTTTCGATTGTTCATCCATATTGGTAAAATGAGGTAGGGATACTGACGAGGTAGGATTATTATCATTAAAAATCAAATCGGCAACCAGTTGGCTTCCTGTTGGAAGTTCATCTAATTCGACAAGACTTTCTTCTTTATTATTAACAGAGGAATTATAAACAGCGACTACTGGAGTCACCGATGCTGCCGATATACGACTCTTTTCTGCAACTTGTTCAATACTCATTGGTGCTTGAATCAAACTCCAAACCCACCATGCCGTTGCTATTGCTGCAAAAGATGCTACCACACCTAAAATACTCGCCCATGGAAGTCCTTTGGTTTCTTTCTCTGGCACTTGATTGGATATGGGTATGTAATCGGCACGAGATTCGTCTAATAATGCCGCATAGCGAGCTGCTGCCTCGGCCCGTTTACGTTCAACTTCTGCAGATCTAATCTTTTCAGCTTCAAGTTCTTCTGCTGTAGGTTCGTCAATAGTCTCGTCGGTTTGTTTAAGCGGAGATTTCTCCTCGATGCTAAGCTTCTCAATAAATTGAGACTCTACAAGCTCATTTTTTGGTTCCTCTTTAGTTGGAACGCTAGATTCAAGAGATTCATGGATGTTTGTATCCTCAACTTCCTGTACTTCAGTTTGGACATCAGTTTCTATATACGTATCATCCATTGATTCTGAAACAAAGGAATTACCAAATTCTACGCTTAATTGTACGGGATTTCTTGGAATTACAGGTTCTTTCAGTTCGGGCTTTTCAAACAACTCCTGCGCCTCAATACCCACTTTCTTTTGAATTCTTGCTGCTAAATCAGACATCTGTTGATGGTCTGGATGAAACGGCGTTTTGATTTTAGAAAATTCAATATTCATGGCTCTATTTATAAAACACCCAAATAAATTTCTATTTTCTTAACGGCATGATGATAGCTTGATTTCAGCGCACTTACCGATGTTTGTGTTAGCTCTGCGATTTCATCATAGTTTAAATCCTCAAAATAGCGAAGAACAAAAACCAGTTTTTGTTTAAACGGCAAATAACAAAGTGCCTTTTGAAGTTTTGCTTCTATTTCACGCTCAGAGATGGATTCGTCTTGTTGTAAGGCATCCACCATAAACATTTGCGCCTGATCGAAATCAATCTCTGGACGCTTTTTTCTTAAAAAAGAGATCGTTTCGTTGGAAGCGATTCTATAAATCCACGTATTCAATTTACTTTCCCCACGGAAGGAGTTTAAGTTTTGCCAAACTTTAATAAAAACCAATTGGGTAATGTCATCTGCATCCTCACGAGAAATTACCATGTTTCTCACGTAGGCATAAATTTTGGATTGATAGCGATGCAGCAACTCACGGAAAGCATCTTCGGTGTATATGGGCTTATGAAAATACGAAACCAATTGCGCTTCGTCCAACTTAGAGAAGTTGATACTTACCGCGGGGGTGCGCATTTCGGTTTTTACAATATTGCGTTCTGGCAAACTCATAATTTGGTCTGTTGGGTTATACAAATATGACCTGCATTGAGTTGAATAGACGCATTCACCCTTTTAAAGTTTAATACACCCTATGTTAATTGAGCAAAAAGTGTACAAAATAATGGAATTTCACAAAAAAAGGCCCCGTTGGGGCCTTGTAATGTTTTATTGGTGGCAATAGAGCCACATAATGAAGATCTATTTTATTTGATACGACGCTCCTTGATACGAGCTTTCTTACCAATTTGCTCACGCAAGTAGAAAATACGAGCACGACGCACTTTACCGTGACGGTTTACTTCGATTTTATCGATGTAAGGACTGTGCAATGGAAAAATACGCTCCACTCCCACTCCATTAGATATTTTACGAACGGTAAACATTTCGTTTACACCAGAATTACGGCGTTGTAAAACGTCTCCTTGGAACTGCTGAATACGCTCTTTACTACCTTCCTTGATCTTATAAAAAACTGTGATACGGTCACCCGCCTTAAAGTCAGGTAAATCGGTACGCAACGTTTCTTGAGTGATGCTATTTACTATTAAGTTCATGATTTTCGTTTCAAATCGGGGTGCAAATATACATAAATCTAATTCTCAAAACAATGCTTGCTCGAATATTTTTAAATAAATCTCAACCAAACCCAATTCTTATATTCATAGATGCGTTCCACTTTCAAATTCTCCTTACGGCAATAGTCCAAAGCTTCCTTTTCAGAATCGGTAATGATGCCTTTCGCTCCCATACTTCTAAACCTCGAGAATTCTGAAGGTCGATCGTTCAAATTATACCAAGGAAATCCTTTAGCGCCCAAATAATAAAAAGAAACACAACCGGATTGATCGGGACCAACAATCCATAAATCTTCGGATTTGCTCCGCATTTGCATCTGGGTCCGCGATTCTGTTTCGGTAAACACCGAGGGCATTCCGGCTTTTCCCGAATTAAAATTGTGCGACATACGTATGAGAGACCATACCGGTGCTAGTGCAATTAGCACTCCCCATATTTTTAACTTTTTTACACTTTCATTGGATCGAATCAAAGCCGCAATAGCCAATGCAATAAAGGGCACAAACAACAATATATAATAACCGTGATGTTCCAATTGATGCTGCATGAATACATAATAGAGAGTAGCCGCCATCAGTGATAAAAGAAGCCTTAAATCATATCGATGGTATTTCAATATCCATGCAATTCCCAAAACCACTGGAATTACCAAGGGATATCCGACCCAAGTTTCCATGAAGTCAGAACTTGCGTTTTTGAAAAAGACGGCAAAAATTTGTTCCCAATTTTCTTTAAATCGAATGGCATGGACAAATTCCTCAATTCCATTTATGCTCGTTAAATATTTTGCCCATAAATACCAAAGCAAAGATCCTCCCAAGGAAATAGCCCCCACTAAGCTAAATCCGAATAAGAGTTTTTTATCCCAAGCTTTTCTTCGAATAATTTCTCCCAAGAAGACAAATCCAGGAACCAAAAACATCAACTTGGTCATGCCGGCAAGGGCTAATAAGATGCCCGTGATTAGAGCATCCGTAAATTGTTTGGATTCCAAATACCGATAAAACCATCGCCAGCCCCAAACCATTGCGGCTAAAGCCAATAAATCAGGAACTGCCGCAATGCTGTAATAATAAAATTCCGGGATTCCAATCAGAGCCAATGCACCCCAAGCTGGGGCATTTTTATTGGGAAAATACAAACTAATTACCGCAAACGTACCCCAAATGGCAAATAGCGAAATAATCAAACTAAACCAACGGTGCGCCGTTTCTGAAAATCCAAAAACCTTGTAAATCAAAGCTAAAGTATAATCATAAGAAGTGAACTGAGGTCCGGTAACTACCATTGGTTCCGTAATTTTTATCGATGCGCGGATATAAAATATTCATATCCTTCTCGTAGTAATTCTTAGCAACTGCCAAGGTATTCACTTGTCTCCAAACGTGATTCCCCATAGCCACGCGATTCATAAATGGCAAATGAATCACTACTTGCAAGAGTAAAATAAGAACTATCCACTTATTTCTGACCACCAAAGACATATTGAATTAAAACGTATGATCGATAATGATTTTGGGGGTATTCCCGAAGAATTTTATGATCAGCGAAAAAGTACCATTACTCGTTTTATTCGCGGTTTGCACCTTCCAAGTACCCACAACCTGTGCGAGTAAATAGTTGTTATCCAAAAAATTTAGTTTTGTTATCTCAAAATTCAAGTTACCCATTAATTCCCGTGTAGAAAATGACTTTGAATAGTTTGCAAGAACCGTTTCATATCCCATAGTTACACCTTTCGCTGTAATAAATTGCAGAGAATCTGAATTCCAATAACCTTGCATATATCCTTTCATATCGCCTTGATTCCAGGCTTTTAACTGTGACTCTAGGAGGTCGTAAATTTGTTGTATTTTTAAATCTCTGGTAGGATTCTCGGGAGGAATTGAATGCTGAACCTTGTTTGATCCTGCATCAGGTTGACTCTGAGCATATATTGGATTAAAGAATCCAATACAACTCATAAAGAGCACGACCACCAAGCGAAATTTACGTTTCATGGGGTAAAAATAATACCGATTCCAATATTATTAGAGAATAATCCAGCCGAGCGATACAGCGAGTTGGGCAAAAACGTGCTGTTATCGTTTTTTAGCAAGGAAAAAACACTGTAGGATGCATTGGCCGATACGGACCAATTTTCATTTAAAGGATAGCGCAGTCCAAGCTCGGCTAAAGCCCCTATCTTGCGCATGCCGCTTTCTATATTGGGATCAAAACCTTCCGATTCTTCAGCAGCAATTAAATATGTGCCTCTCAATCCGGCATGGGCCAAAATACCCTCAAAGTAACGGGCATAATACACCCCTGTTTCCAACCATTGGTGTCGAATATGAAATATCCGAAAGTCACTATTTTCAGGATCAATTCCTTTACGCGAGCCGCGTTCTGAAAATCCTAAACTGAATTCTAAGGCTTCCTGGTTGTTTAGGGTATATCCAACCAATGCCTGCAGTTGGAGTCCGAATTTATTATATCCTGAAGCACCGTCGCCGTCGAGTTGAGAAAATAAAACATGCGTACCCAATTCCCCATAAAACTGATTGGCACCATTGAACTCCGCTTTTTGGGAAAAGGAGGTTTGACCCAGCGCGATTAATATGGTTAGGAATCCGATTTTCTTTTTCATACGCGTAACTTCGCGCAAGATCTCGAATTATGGCGGAAGAAGCAACAACATATGACTTTTTAATAGTGGGCGCGGGTATTGCGGGCAGCACCCTAGCTCTGGAACTCCATAAAAAAGGCAAGCGCATTGCCATCATCGACGATAACAAGGAAAACAGCAGCAGTCGCACCGCGGCCGGCATGATGAATCCAATGGTACCCAGAAACGTTCAAAAGGCCTGGAAATGCGACGAAATATATCCGTCGGTATTCGAATATTATGAAAATTGGGAGCATTTATTTGGGGCCAAATTCATCCATCGGATCCCTACGTTGCAGGTGCATAAAAACGCGCAACATACCAAAAATTGGACCAAAAGGTCGCGCGAGAACGGCTTCCAACAACATTTAAGTCCCATAGATCCTTCCGATTCGCACGGACTTCCCCTACCCTTTGGAGGGGCCTTGTGTCATTTATCGGGAAAGCTCGATGTAAAAGAGTTTCTAGACGCGGCGTATCTCTACTTTGCTCAAGTAGGTATTGATAAAATAAATCAAGACTTCCTTCATTCCGAACTCAAACGAGAAAACGACGTTTGGAGCCTCCACGATTTATGGTCGCGCCGCATTGTTTTTGCGGAAGGCATCGGTTTGTATGAGAATCCGTATTTCAACTATTTGCCTTTAGGGGCAACGGGCGGCGATATTTTGGAATTGGAAATAAATGACCTGCCTCAAGATTTTATTTTAAAACGCAAGGAGTGGTTGGTTCCTATTGGGGGCAATCGTTGGCTCGGGGGAAGCACGTATCACAATGAGAGTCTGAGTACCGTTCCCGAAGCGCATCACGCCGCTGAATTGATTGAATTGTTTAAAGAATGGATTCCCCAAGAAATCAAATTGGTGTCGCACAGGCGGGCTCCGCGACCCACGGTAGCGACTTGGCGGCCGTTTCTAGGCAAACACCCGCAATACGATACCTTATATATATACAACGGATTGGGATCTAAGGGCAGCAGTTTGGTCAGTTATTTAAGTCCGAGGTACGCCGATTTCCTGTGTGAGGGAATTCCGTTAGACCCAGAGGTTGATATTTCCAGGTTTGAGGATTCGAAGAATGGATTATAGCAATAAACCCTTATGGATTAAAAGGAATTTTATGTTAATCCATAAAGGTTAAATTTGAATAACAGCTAAGAATGCAAATTCTGAAGTAGTTATTGGAAAGAAAATATGAAGCGTTTAAAATTCAACTTACTTTTAAGATCATAAACGATTATTAAAGCCAAAGTTTTTTAAATCTATTGGTAACAAAAGATCTCCCTGAAAGGAATTTCAGGGAGATCTTACATCTGATTTATAATAGGTTTAAAATCTTCGTTTAAGTAGATTTTAAAGGATTGTATTGCCTGTCAACGGCATATTTTCCAAGAAATCGATAAACGTTTGAGGCGTGCTGATGATATTACAATTGCTTGGCACCTTCAAATCGCGGCGACGCACAATCTGATTTCCGGTTAAGCAAATAGGAATATCGGGCCAATTTCGGGTAAGCGTATTCACATAAACCTGAATCGGCATGTTGGAATTGGCATTGGTGATGGCGCAAAACAACACATCCGGCTTGTGTACCTTACACAATTGGTGAAGATCGTCTATGGGCGTTGAAGACCCTACATAAATAACCTCATACCCTTTGGTTTTTAGAATATAACTGGCAAACAGCAAACTCAATTCGTGATTTTCGCCGTTGGGTAAGAATAAAATAAACTTTCGGGCACCTGGAATTCTTGGTGTGGTTACCTGATCAATAGACACATATAAGCGCTGCTTTATGAGATGCGTAATGAAATGTTCGTGCGCCACGTTAATGCTTCCGCTCAACCAAAGAATGCCTACGTGTTGTAAAAACGGAAAAATAATCTCAGAGGTGGTTTCAACCATTCCCAATTTGAGCATATTGATGGAAAGAACTTTGTTAAATTCTTTCTCATCGAAAGCAATCATGGCATTGGTTAAAGATTGAATTTGATTTTGATAAGACGAGTTATTCTCTGAAATATGCAAGGTTCTGCGCTGAACTTCTTCGCGCGTCATCTCCGCAATTTTACTGATTTTGTATCCGTGATTGTTGAGCAAAGCTACATTCATCATGTACTTCAAATCCTCCTCCTCGTAATAGCGAATGTTGGTGTCGGTTCGCTTGGGCACTAACATTCCGTAACGCTGTTCCCATACACGAATCGTGAATGCCTTGATTCCAGTGATGTTTTCAACGTCCTTAATAAAGTATTTGTCTCTAAAATCCTTTTTAGATTTACGAGGCGAACGACTTTTTTTTGTTTCGTTTGTTATACTCTCAGAGCTTTTAACCATTTTATCAATGAATATTTTAATTACCGGTTCATCCGGACTCATCGGCACCACTCTTAAACATCGGTTGTCATCATTAGGTTACCGTGTTTTTGCGTTGGTACACAGAGATAACAAACGAAGTGATAAAAAAGATTTAACTTGGTCAATAAAAAATGATTATGTCTGTTTTCCTCAAGGAATTAACATCGATATCATCATTCATTTAGCCGGTGCGAATATAGGAAAACCTTGGACAAAATCGCATCAAAAAGCGATCATGGAATCCAGGGACGCGGGAACTCGATTGTTAGTGCGTGAAACGATAAACCAAGGAATAAAACCCAAAATGTTCATCAGCACCAGCGCAATTGGCTTATATGAAGATCCACAAATGAATCCTGTTGATGAAACCGGCTCTTTTGGAAATGGATTTTTAAGCGAGGTTTGTCAACGATGGGAATCGGCATTGCAACCCTTACGTGAATCTAATATCCCCACGGGAATAATCCGTGTAGGACTCGTATTGAGCACGAAATCGGGTTTGTATCCCGCCGCGGCGTTAACACGCAAACTTGGTATTGTGCCCATTACGGGTAGCAAATCGAATATTTGGAGTTGGATACATGTTTCCGACTTGGCAAAAATCTATATCGCTATGGTAAAAAATAAAATCCCAGTTGATATCTACAACGGTGTTGCCCCTCATCCGGTTTCTCAAATAGAATTCGCCCAAAAATTGATAGAGTCCACTAAAAAAGCGGGCCAACGCTTGTTGCCGATTTCATTCAAGCCCTTGGTTCCCGCCTTTTTATTAAAATTAGTATTAGGCGCAAGAAGTCAGTTAACGCTAACTTCCCAAAATATTGTTTCCCCCAAATTACCTAATGATATTTTCGAATTTCCCCATATTGATAGCGCTTTAAATGATTTAGTGAATGGCTGATTTTGTATATTTTTGGTTCCGTCGCGATTTAAGAGAATACGACAATCATGGTTTTTATCGTGCTTTAAATTCTGGATTCAAGGTTCGACCGGTATTCATATTCGACAAGAGTATCCTAGACAAACTTGACAATACTAAGGATGCCCGTGTGAGATTTATCCATAAGGAATTAACAGAAATGAAAAATCGCTTTCAAAATTTGGGTAGCGATATAGAAATCCACTATGGGAGTGCAGAAGAAATTTGGACCAAATTGCTCCAAAACAAACCGCAATCCATCTATACCAATGAAGATTACGAGCCATATGCCATCAAGAGAGATACTAAAATTTCTGAATTATGTTCTCAGCAAGGAATATCATTTAACTTATTTAAAGACCAAGTTATTTTCGCCAAGGATGAAGTGGTAAAAGACGATGGAAAACCCTATACCGTATTTACCCCATATATGAAAAAATGGAAGTTGCGTTTGCAGTCGCATCCCATTGAAACCTACCCTTCTGAAATACATTTATCGAATTTGGATTCGTTCAATGCAGACCCTATTCCTGCTCTTGAATCGATGGGATTTAGTAAATCCGAGCACGAATTCCCCCCTAAAGAAATTCAGCAATCCCGAATAAAAAACTACGAAAACCAAAGGGATATTCCTTCTATTTTGGGCACCAGTAGGCTTTCGATTCATTTCCGTTTCGGCACCGTATCCGTTAGAGATAAATTCAAAAAAGGCCTAAGCCTTTCAGAAAAATGGATCAATGAATTGATTTGGAGGGAATTTTACATGCAGATTCTATGGCATTTCCCACATGTAATTCAAGGTGCCTTTAAAGATCAATATAATCGTATTGACTGGAGAAATAACGAAGACGATTTTGAAAAATGGAAGGCGGGGAAAACAGGCTATCCCTTAGTGGATGCAGGCATGCGTGAATTGAATACAACGGGCTTTATGCACAATCGCGTGCGGATGGTTGTGGCAAGCTTCCTAACCAAACATTTGTTGATTGACTGGCGTTGGGGCGAAGCCTATTTTGCCGAAAAATTATTGGATTTTGAATTAGCCAGTAATAATGGAGGTTGGCAATGGGCAGCAGGAAGCGGCGTGGATGCGGCGCCATATTTCCGGTTTTCAATCCGCAATCGCAATTGGAAAAGTTCGACCCTGAATATAAATATGTAAAAACATGGGTTCCCGAGTTCGGAACCTCTAATTACCCCAAACCCATGGTAGACCATAAAATGGCCAGAGAAAGATGTCTGGAAGTTTACAAGCGCTGTTTATCCAGCGATGCTAACTGATTGAAAACAAAAACTGCCCTATCTAGGATTGTGACTTCAACAAAAAGGCTTTAATAAAAGGCCATAAGTCTCCATCCATAACATTCTGAACGTTGCTGGTTTCTATTTCCGTTCTCACGTCCTTTATCAACTTATAAGGATGGAAAACATAATTTCGGATTTGTGAGCCCCATTCAATTTTCATTTTACCGGCTTCAATTTCATCACGAGCGGCATTGCGTTTTTGCAATTCCATTTCATAAAGTCGCGACTTCAACATCTGCATGGCACGTTCACGGTTGGCCAACTGGCTGCGTTCTACCTGACAAATAACCACGATTCCGGTGGGAATGTGCGTTAACTGTACTTTGGTTTCCACTTTGTTTACGTTCTGCCCTCCAGCTCCGCCGCTTCGAGAAGTATGAAAATCAATATCCGATGCTTTGATATCAATTTCAATCGAATCATCAGCTAATGGATATACATAAACAGATGCAAAGGAAGTGTGTCGGCGGGCATTACTATCGAAAGGTGAAATGCGCACCATACGATGTACTCCGTTTTCCCCCTTCATGTAACCAAAGGCAAAAGAACCGTTAATTTCTAAAGAAAGACTTTTTATACCTGCCACGTCACCATCCGTTCGATCGAGTTCGGAAACTTTAAAACCGTTTTTCTCGGCCCACATCAGATACATCCGCGATAGCATTTCTGCCCAATCACAACTCTCTGTACCTCCAGCTCCTGCATTAATTTCCAAAACGCATCCCAAAGAATCTTCTTCGGATTGCAGCATATTCTTGAACTCTAGTTCTTCGAGCTCATTCAGCGTTTGTTTGTATTGCGCTTGAACTTCTTCCTCTGAAGCCTCTCCCATTTCGGAGAATTCATTAAGCACCTCCAAATCGCCCAGAGAATTGACTATCTGCTGGTAGGAATCCGTCCAAATCTTTTTTTCTTTGATTTTTCTTAAATGGGCCTCGGCTTTCTTGGAATCATTCCAGAAATTCGGGTCGAGCGTTTGCTCTTCCTCATCGGCAATTTCGGCTAACTTGCGTTCGACGTCAAAGATACCTCCCCAAAGCCTGCACGCGGCTCCTTATATCCTTCAAATGCTCTTGATTCATAGGTGCAAAGATACTTGATTTTGGGTGTATTTTTTTTCTTTAGGAAATCGTGTAGTTGGCTCGATCATCCAAAAAAGGATATTTTTCCCGGAACTTTTTCATGGGTCCATGTTCCAAAATTTGATGTATCAGTACCTCGCGATTTTCTACCGGTGCTACTAAATGCGAACCCACATAATCTAAAATTTGGGAACTCCCAACGTGGGGAAATCCAAGGGCATCGTTTCCCACACGATTTGACCCAATCACAAAACATTGATTTTCAATTGCCCGAGCTTTTAGCAGCGCATTCCAAGCACTGTTTCTCGATTTGGGCCAATTTGCTGAAAACAATAATACATCCACACCTGCTTGTAGACGAATCCACTCTGGGAATCTTAAATCGTAACATATAAAAGGGGCAAAGCTCCAACCCTGCCATTCAAAACGCACTGATTTTAATCCGGGCTCATAATGCGATTGTTCGTTTCCTAATGAAAACAAAAAGCGTTTATCGTACTGTGCCAGAATTTCTCCATTGTATACGGCCACAAAGCGATTGAAATATTTACCGTTTTCCTCAATAGCCAAACTTCCACAGATACAACGATCTATACTCATTTCTTTGACCCAATTAAGAGTAATACCATCCATTGTTTCGGCAAAATCAATAGAATTCATGGTAAATCCGGTATTGAACATTTCAGGTAACAAAACCATACTATTCGGCTCGGTTCGTTGAATATGCCATTGCATTCGCAATAAATTCTGATTGGTATTTTCCCAAACCAAATCGGTTTGTACTACATAAATTGAAATTGGAGTTTTCATGAATAAATGGAATGCCCGCAAATTAAACCATCTCAATTGAAATCTATGATTTGTAAGGATCACAAATTATTTTTCATTCACTTTTTGCAAAAAATGCATAGATTTGACTTTTTGATATTGTATGAAAAACAATAACGCAACCCGAACCTTCGCCGTATTGGTTAGTGTATTCTTCTTTTGGGGATTCGTAGCCGCGAGTAACGACATTTTAATTCCTGTCTTCAAAGATCATTTGTCTTTGTCACAGGGTAAGAGCCAATTAATCGCGTTCGCATTTTACGTTGCCTACACCCTTGGGTCACTGATTTATCTATCGATGATCAAGTTTTTCAAGTTCGACTTGGTCAAAGATTTGGGCTATGGAAAGGGAATCGCAGTGGGCTTGTTTGTGAGTACATTAGGAACCCTTTTGTTTATACCTGCAGCTAACCTTGGTTCGTTCAATTTACTATTAGCTGGATTGATCATCGTAGGTATTGGCTTTTCCTTTCAACAAACAGCAGCAAATCCGTTTGCCATTTTATTAGGAACTCCAGAAACCGGCTCACAACGTTTGAGCATGGCTGGCGGTATTAATAATTTAGGAACTACCATCGGTCCTTTGTTGGTGAGTTTCGCCGTTTTTGGACGATTAGGAGAAGGCGAAGCGGCAGTTTTGGATATAACGGCAGTTAAAATTCCATACCTTATTCTAGGTGGATTATTTTTACTTTTCGGTGGAATTTTTTGGCGTCTAAAGACCGATTCATTTGAAGAATCCGAGGAAATTACATCCGAAGAGTCAAGTTCTCAAAAATCGGCTTTGGCATACCCCCAATTGATAATGGGAATGGTGGCCATCTTTTTATATGTAGGAGTTGAAGTAGCCACTGCGGCAAATTTACCCGAATATTTAAAATCACAATTGGGATACCAAACCCATGAAGTAGCTCCATTTATTTCATTATTTTGGGCCAGTTTAATGATTGGAAGATGGACATCTTCTGCAGCAGCATTCAACGTAAGCGATTCTAAAAAAATGGCTTTGCGTGTTCTACTTCCCTTTGTTGCTTTTGGGATTTTCCTTCTGGTGAATATACTCGCCAATAAAAATGTAGAACCCTTCTTCCCCTATGTTATCATGATTGCCATAATGATTGTTCTTGACTTCCTAAGCAATGGTAATCCAGCACGTCAATTATTGATTTATTCAAGCGCGGGAATCGTTATGTTGTTATTAGGCATGTTTGTAGGCGGTACTTTAGGCTTATTTGCTTTTATCTCAGTGGGTTTATTCTGCTCTACACTATGGCCCTGTATCTTTACCTTGTCTATTAAGGGACTTGGTAAAAGTACCGGACAAGGGTCTAACTTTTTAATTATGATGATCATGGGCGGTGGATTTATTTCCGTTGCTCAAGGTAGTTTATCTGAGAATCCAAATATTGGTATTACCCAGTCATTTTGGGTTGGTGTTATTTGTTTTGCTTATTTGGCATTCTTTGCGGTATCTGCTGCTCGGATTTTCAAAAGAGCAGGAATTCCATTGGAAATAGACAAATCAGCAGCACATTAAACTCCGCCAAATAGAAACATCAGAGGAATATTTATCTAATAAATAGATAATAAAATTCTCTTTCTATGGATTTATTCGCGCTTTTTAACATATTTGTGTCATGAGCAAATCTGCAAAACTAAGCGTGGTCATTATTGCTTTCAATGAGGCCGACCAAATTGCAGATTGCATAAAATCTGTTAATGGTCTCGCTGACGAAATCCTAGTTGTAGATAGTTTCTCAACAGACGACACCGTTTCAATCGCAGAATCTCTGGGTGCTCGAGTGCTTCAGCATGAATTTGAAGGACATATCCAACAGAAAAATTGGGCCAAAGACCAAGCAACCCACAAATTTATTCTCAGCTTAGATGCCGATGAACGTTTGACTTTGGAATTAAACGAAAGTATTGCCCAAGAAAAAGAGTTGGGATTCCATCATTCGGGTTATTACATGAATCGTTTGAACTTTATCGGTTCGAAGGCTATAAAAAGTTGTGGATGGTATCCCGATAAAAAACTGCGTTTATGGAATAGAGATTTAGGTAAATGGTCAGGTATCAACCCCCATGATAAGTTCCGTCTAAAGTCAGGTTATCCAAGAATGAAGTTGGAAGGCGATTTATTGCATTATTCCTACAAAAACCGGAATGAACTTTTTAAAAAGTCATTGAATTATGGAAGAATTGGGGCTAATTATACCCGCACCCTTTCCTACCCTCAATTATTGGGAAAAATACTTTTCAGTCCCTTATTTAAGTTTTTCAGAAATTATATTTTAAAGGGAGGTATCGCCTTTGGAATAACTGGATTCGCTATTTGCGGATGTCAGTTTATCGAATCGTATATTAAATATCTTTTGGGTTTGAAATTAAAGATCCAAATTCAATTGTTTGGGAAGTAATTGAAACGTTTTTCTGTGATGGGGTGTAATACCGAATTCACGAATGGCATTTCGATGTGCTATGGTAGGATATCCGGCATTGGTATTCCACGAATATTGAGGAAAATCCGCATGGAGTTTTTCCATTATTTCATCTCGATGGGTTTTAGCCAATATGCTGGCAGCAGCAATATGTAAGAACCGGCCATCACCTTTAATCTCTGTTTTGTAGGGAATGTCTTTGTAGGGCTTGAATCTGTTTCCATCTGCAGCAATAGAATCAAATGCATGTTCTAATTTATCCAGAGCCCGATGCATGGCTAAAATACTTGCATTTAAAATATTAATTTTATCAATTTCTTCTGGCGAACATAGGCCTACTGCCCAAGAGGTTGCCTCTTGTTCAATGAAACGTCGTAATTCATCTCTATCCGTTTTATTAACTTGTTTGCTGTCATTAAGTTTCTCGTGAAAGAATCCATTGGGTAATATAACAGCTGCCGCTACTACAGGTCCAGACAAGCAGCCTCTACCGGCTTCATCACATCCAGCCTCTATTCCAGTTGAAAACGATTGAAACGCTAACACAAAGGCAATTTAAGATTTATTTCTCAGTTCTTTTCACGACGGCACCGATCCGAACAGTATCGAACTTGATCCCAATTTTTCTCCCATTTTTTTCGCCAAGTAAAGGGTCGACCGCATGTTAGGCACGTTTTTTCGGGAAGATTTTGTTTTTTAACGCCTTTCATAATGCGTATGAATTATGAAAATCTAAATTTCGTGATTCCACCGATCGGTTTTTGCATAACTCAATCGGCTGATTTTTTGCGTTTTATGATACGAATCCAAGCCACTGCAAGTAAGGGTACCCGCTTTCTCAATATCAACAAATCCATCTTCTTGCAAGATCTCTTCGGGTATATGTACTTCCATTATTTCACCAATTACCAAATGCGTTCCATTTATGGTTAAGTCGTGTTTTTCGCGAAACTTCATTAACCATTTAATTGCACTTTCTGCAACGAAAGGCACTTTGAATTCAGAGTGCCATTCGGGCGTTAAACCAACTGCAGAGAACTCGGAAAGCTCCTTTGGATATCGTGCCGAAGTTTGATGTGCGGCTCTGTAAAAGCCTTCACTCACGTGATTGATGGTATACCACCCTGTCTCTAATAATATTATCCAATGTATGTCGATCGGCAACGTCCGGCCTGAAAATCAAACCACAAAGGGGTGGGTTCGCGCCAATGTGAAACAATGAATTCAGAACTGCCAAGTTACTTGCTGCCATCTGGTCTGCCGTACCTACCAAAATCAGACTTTTAAATCCCCCAAGAGAATTAATAAAAGCCGCTCGGTAGCGTTGTTCCATTTGATTGATTGCGTCTTTTGTGAATTGCATTTGGTGATTTTTACTAATAAGTTTTAAAATATTTTTCGCATTTTTTCCAATACCCGAAAAATGAAGAAGTATACCCTGCTACTTCTGGAAAAATCCAATCTCTGGATTCCTCAATTCCCACCCAGTTGATTTGAAAAGGATGTTCTTTAAAGTAAAACGTGGCGTCAGAAAGTTGCGTTTTCAAATCAGAGAAAGTACCATAAACTACTTCCAAATTTTCGATGTTTTGGGACAATTCAAGTACAAATTCGATTGTCTTCTGACTTATTGGCCTTTTCACAAATTCATCTTTGTCCAATAATAACAGCCTACGGTAATTTTTATCTGTGTGCCAGTTGGGGTCTAAATTATTCCACGTGTAAAGAGCTATGTTTTCCTTTTCGTTAGTAAGAAGCTCATTCGGCGTTTGAATGCTGAAGCCAATCGATTTAAGCTCGTTTATAGAAGATTCCGTTGAAATCAAGTGTAGTTCTTCCGTTGTCTTTAAAGCATCGGGAACAGGTAGTTGAGAAAATTCTTCATACTCGATATCGAGGTAAGACTGGGCTTGTTTAGAACCCGTGTACTTATTGATGTTTTCTTGATTGGCGACGTATAACTTATGCGAATTAGCGCCACAAACCCATTGCCAACTCAAATCGTTGGATGCCATATCTGCGTCAAATAAATAATAATACATCCAACGTGCACCACTGCGCCAATCACTACGCGCTACATTGGTATGCAACATGCTCAAATACATGCGCATATGATTGTGAATCCATCCTGAATTGTAAAGATTATCAATACCCTCATCCAGCGCATCAATTTGTGTATTTGCATTTAGAATGGCAGTTGGAATTCGTTTGTTTTGAAAATGTACCGGGTCGTTTTTTATGTTTTGCACCGAAAGTTCAGGAAATCGCTGTGCAGTTCTTTGAAAATAATCGCGCCAGGTTAATTGTTGCGCCAAGCGTTCCAATTGATGCGGTTTAAACCCTCTTTTGAATAATGATTCTAAAATCTGCTTGGTGGAAATAACCCCTCTCGACACATAGGGCGATAATTGAGAAACGTTACCCCATAAAAAGTTTCGGGTTTTACCGTAACGGATAGGATCAATGGTTTCAATTTTGGCAATGATCTTTTCGTATTCGGTTTCCATTATCTTTTTGAAATTTTATTGTTAGAAATTTGTCGCTGTCGGCTGCAGCGGAAACGTTCTATTTCCGGATTCCGGGTAGCACGGTGTTTTTGGGATACCCCTGAGTTAACGCGTTTGCGCCACAAGCGAAAGCTCGATGGTTTGAGTGTTTGCCGCATGATACGAATTACTTCACCTTCGGAAACCCCAAATTGTATTTCTATGGCATCAAAAGGGGTTCGATCTTCCCAAGCCATTTCAATTATTCTATCTAAATCTTCGTCGCTAAATTTCATATTCGTACCAGTCCGTTTTCTCTGAGATCCGAAACCCGCAAAGGGGCCTCTTCACTCAAGGTTTGGTGTCTTTTTACATCAAATAAATACAGTTCGTGATCTCCTGCAGATTGGTGCCACACGGTTTCCAATTCCACATAAGCCGCCGCGTTCGTTAGCACGACAAAATCGTGCCAACGGGTGCATGCATAGGGTTGTTTATGCGGATGTTGGGTATCGCCCTTGTTTTTGCGACTTAAAAAATCGTGTTTATCAAAATTGAGTCCGCTTTTTTGTCCAAAATTCCGAACTACCGGCCATTGTTCTTTCGCTAATAATTGCAATACTATCTTAGCCCCTTTCTGAATATTCTCTAATGTTTTTGTATCGTAATAAACCCCAATAGCATATCGCTTTGGAACCATACTCATAGCCGAAACATAGGTGCAAATATTCATGTTTACCCTCCCATCAAATTCGGTCATCAGGCTATAAACGGGCAGATCGGGTAAGTTCCAAGGTTTCTTCACGGCAATTGAAAAATCATTATTTAACTTGTTAGAAATTGGGTTAACCGAATGGCCTAATTAGTTTCCGTTACACCTTTATATTAGAGATACCCCCATCAATATGGTGAATTTGTCCGGTTATCCACGACGATTTCTCAGACAATAAAAAAGAAGCGAGTTCGGCAATATCTTCCGGCTGACCTATTTTTTTGAGTGGGTGTCTATTGGCATTGGCTTCTATTTTCTCTGGGGAATTCAATAATGCTCCAGCCAAAGGCGTTTGGGTAATAGAAGGCGCAATCGCATTAACCCGTATTTTCGGTGCTAATTCCGCGGCTAAAGCCCGAGTTAATCCTTCGATTGCTCCCTTCGAACTCGCGACCATGGCATGAAAAGGGAATCCTGTTTGAACGGCAACGGTAGAAAACAATACTACCGAAGCATTTCCTGCTGCTTTCATGGCTGGCAAAGCCGCTTGTATGGCACTAATCGCTCCTACTGTTTGTTTCTGAAAGTCGTTTACAAATTCTTCTGGCTTGATACGCGCAAAAGGCTTAAGAGTAATTGAACCCACGCAATAGGCAAGTCCATCTATTGATTCAGGCAACCAAGAAAAATCACCATCTGAGTTGGTAACATCGTATTGAACATAATTCACATTGGCAATCGGAGCCGGTTCCGTGTGCGCGTAGGTAGCGGTTACATGAGCTTCTTTTGAAAGCAATTCTGCAAGGGAACGACCGATTCCTGTTGAGCCTCCGATAATTAGGTATTGTTTCATTGCAGTAGTAACAAGTTGGAGGTAGGAATGGTTTGTGGAACTATGGGTATTGGGTCAATATTGTGCGACTTGCATGGCTAAAATTTCGAAATATAGAGGCTAGTTATTGTTATATTTAATCGTATGGGCATGACTGAATCTCAGATTATGAAACCTCTAAACTCGTTTGAATATCTCACTGATTTAATAGTTTCTTTTGTAGGTCTTCTAATAAATCATCCATACGGCTAAAGGCAAAGCATTTATTTCCTAGATCTTTAAAGGAAGCCCCAAAATGATAGAGTTCAATATTATCCAAAATCAGGAAACGGTCGTGGGTGCTACTGTTTTCAAACCAATTAATAGCCCTGTATTGTTTATTGTATTTAAGGAGATCTTTATTTACAGATGCGTTTAAACGGGTATAAATGGTGCCTATTACTTCTGAATTTCTTTTATTCAGTAGCAATAAGGTGGTTTCATCTATATAATTATCGATTAATATTACGCTTTTCTTGGCTTTCTTTATCAGTTGACTTACAAAGACATAGGCATCAAATAATTGCCCTTCGAAGAAAATCCCTTGTTTGGGTAGAACGTCTTTCTCTAAAGCTTTTAGAACATTTTCTAATTTATTATCGGTTTGCAGTTGCTTTAACTCAACCCCTTCAAGTCGTTGAATAACGCCGTGCAATTGTCCGAGCGTTTTTCGCATGGCAACGAAGGCCCTTGCAATTGCTACACTCACGTGATCGGCCATTTCGCTTTTAATTACACCTGATACAGCAGCAACACCTTGCTCCGTAAAGACATAAGGCGAAGTACCACCCAAAATTTGTTTTGAAGGTATCGCATTTTGCGATACCAAGTATTGAATATCTGCCTCCATCAATTGAAAGACAAAATCTACAGGAAACCTACTGGGGTTTCGTTTTATTTGCTCTCTTAACCTTATAGGTTTGACCCCATAAAATGCCGCAATATCTTTATCTAGTATAACTTGTACCCCTCGAATGGCGAAAATTTTATTTTGTATCGTTTCTAATTTCATCTATTCCATCCTCAGTAAAAAAAAGAATAAGTAACCCTTAACCAAAGTATTAAAGATCCATTACACAAAACTACCCCATGCAATTAGACATGGATACACCTCCCTACGAAATAAGTCAGATTAAGATTTGCGAAAAATGCCATTTTGAAAGCCTCTTGGTCAAATTGATCTTTAACATTGAACCTATATATGATAAATTGAAACTCTAGATTACGTTGTTTATTATGCCAGTTGAGTATATTCTTCTATTAACCGTTTTAATTCCGGACTCGTGGCTTATTTTCTTTATTGATTGAGACCAAGAGAAATTGTCCCTATTTTTCAAACATTCTCCCATCCCAAACTTTTAAACTGTTGATTTTTTGATTATATTATAGACAAATAATTGTCAATAATTTTAACAAATGAACAACAGAAGCATTGTACACATGGACTTAGACTCCTTTTTTGTGAGCGTAGAGCGCTTGCAAAATTCCGCGTTAAACAACAGACCTATTATTATTGGGGGACTTAGTGAAAGGGGCGTTGTAGCGAGTTGTAGTTATGAGGCACGATATTATGGTGTGCACAGTGCCATGCCCATGAAGCAAGCCCGATTGCTATGCCCCGATGCTATATTCATTCGCGGAGATTCTCAAAAATACAGTGACTATTCTCATATGGTAACCGATGTAATCGCTGAAGCGGTACCGTTATATGAAAAAAGCAGTATCGATGAATTTTATATCGACTTAAGCGGAATGGAGCGATTCTTTGGCACGTGGAAATTATCACAAGAGTTAAAAGAACGGATCAAGAAAGAAACAGGCCTACCCATTAGTTTTGGGCTTTCAAGCAATAAAACCGTTTCAAAAGTAGCTACAGGTACCGCCAAACCTGCCGGTGAGAAGCATGTATTGCAAGGTCATGAAAAAGTATTTCTTTCTCCCCTATCCGTAAAAACCATTCCTGGTGTAGGAACCGTAACCTACAAAACACTCCGTCAACTCGGTATTCATTACATCAAAACCGTACAAGAAATGCCTCGTGAACTGCTATTCAAAACCCTTCAAAAACCTGGGTTGGACCTTTGGGATAAGGCTCAGGGCATCGATCAAAGGCCTGTCATACCTTATCAAGAACGCAAAAGTATAAGTACCGAACGCACGTTTGAAAACGATACCATAGACGTTGTAAAACTCAAAAATCTTCTCAGCGCAATGGCTGAAAACCTAGGCCTATCAACTCCGTAAAGGACATAAACTCACCGCCTGTGTTACGGTTAAAATTCGATATACCGATTTTAATACCTATTCCATGCAAGCCAAGATTCCCTATACAAGTGCCGATCACACGCTTATTGCAAAAACGTTGGAGTTATTCGACAAACTCTACCAAAGACGGCAATTGATCCGCTTGGTAGGGGTACGGTACAGTCATTTGGTTAGCGGTGGACTTCAAATAGACCTATTCGAAGACAGCCAAGAGATGTTGAAATTGTACGAAGCCATGGATTTAGTACGCAATAGGTTTGGCGAAGGAGCTGTAAAAAGAGCCAACGGCATGGATGTGAAAAGTATCGGACGTGGGGGAAATCCATTTGATGGGAAAGCTCCAATGCTTTTAGCCAACAGAAGAATGTAATTTTTTCTACCCTACGACAATCACACGCTTCTAAATTGAAACCTAAATCTTATTTTCGAAGAAATAAATCAGTCAAATGAAAAATCGCCTGCTAATTATTTGCTTCACCTTGGGCATCCTAAATGCGAGCCTTGCTCAAACGATAAAGCCAACGAATACCTATCCTTCAAATTTAGAAGAAAACCAATACTTCGAAGCTTATGATGCTGCCACACAAACCATTAAAGGAATACACTTTTTAGTGTTAAGTGATGGCGATAACAGTTTAGACCGAACTCCTGAATTTACGGTAAAGTTGTATTTGTATCAGAAAGATAAAGACCCCATTTTCATTAAGACATATACCTTAGAGAATGGCATCGCACATATGTCACGTCGGGATTTTGAGAATCAAAATGTTAGCATCAAAGACCTAAATATTGAACCCGGGATCTACCGATTGGGCTTGTACATCAACGCGGATAAATCGTTCGAAGAAGACATGAACGACAATGCCATGTTATTTAAAGACCCTATCAACATAAAGAAATCATCTCAAAATGAAGCTGGGGGTATTTATCAAATGCATAAAAAGAAGACGCCTTCTAAAAAAGACGATGACGACGAAGAGGAGGAAGAGGATAATATAGACGACGACTTCGATCCAAGCTTTGATGATGATCACGATGATCAAGAAGAAGATGATGATTTTTAATAGGAGCTTAACCCATAACCCAATAACCTGTTCCTAATCGTATTGCCACATTTCATTATCTTTGCCACATGCGTTTGAATTCTGCTATTGTGTATTTAATACTGTTTGTTTTAGGAATATTTCTTCCTAAAGCCAGTTTTGCACAAAGTCCATCGGTAACTATTTGCGTGGATGGAACCA
>CALSSY010000010.1 GCA_943789135.1 uncultured Bacteroidia bacterium | reverse complement strand
AGCGATACGGTTGGAAGCGGTTCAAAAAGGACTTGGCGAGAGATGCAAAGCATTGGCCAATGGGGTGGGCGATCTGAAGAAAGTACTGAATAATGTGAAAACGCGTGGCGTATTAGGCGAATACCAGTTGGGGAATATATTAGAGCAAATACTTGGCTCCCGAGCAATACGATTCCAATGTAAAAACGAAAAAAGGGAGCAACGACTCTGGTCGAGTTCGCGATAAAGCTTGCCCGGCAAAGACGACGAAGGTTCGCAGGTGTATCTTCCAATAGATGCGAAATTCCCACAAGACGACTACGTACGCCTACAAGAGGCCTTTGATGCGGGTGATGCTAGCGGGAATAGACAGTGGCGACCAAGTCACTTGATGAACTCGGTTAAAAAGTTCGCCAAGGACATTCACGAAAAATACGTAGACCCACCGCACACAACGGATATCTCGATATCTGTTTCTACCGGTTGAGGGGTTGTATGCAGAGGTGGTAAGCGCCACCCACAAATGGTAAGCGATTTGCAGCGCGATTATCAGGTAATCATCACAGGGCCCTCGACCTTGGCGGCAATTCTTGAATAGTTTTGCCATGGGCTTCCGAACGTTGGCCATACAACAAGCGAAGTTCGGAGGTTTGGAAGGTCTTGGGAGCGGTGAAGACCGAGTTTAGCAAATTCGGTGGGCGTGCTGGAAAAAGCCCAAAAGAAGATCAACGAGGCCAATAAAGAATTGGACGCACTTGGTAGGCACCCGGACCAAAGATGATGCTTGTCGAAGCTGACGACGAGTGGAGGAGTTGCCAGGGTCCAGAGTCGGATAGTTTACTGGAAGAAGGGGGCGATTTGGCCGGATTCATCGAAGTAGATGAGGACAATTGAATATTATAACGTTTTCAACATCCGATTGTTTACGGTGTAAACTAATGTTTCTTCTGCAAGCATACGTTTACACGGACGTTCGCATATTTTGACCATAAAAAAGGCCGTTCTGAAGAACGAAACGGCCTTTTTGGTCAAATGTATGCGGATCGAATTTTTATTTATCGATTGAACCTGAATACCCGTTGCATGAAGCCGTTCATGCGCATCCTTCTTACTCAAACCTTCCTCCATGCTTTTTTGTACTTCCAAAGCGCCGTACAAGGTTAGAGATCAAGTTCACCGATTACATCAAGTTCCTCATCTTTCAAGCGTTTCAAGTTCCGAAAGATGTTCCAAAACCGCAATGGTTTCTTCAATGAAATCGGCATCTTTTTGCTCGATGAATTCGGTGATGTGTTTGATTACCGGGATTTTCATGATTGCGCCGTTTTAGTCAACCAACTCAGCTAGTACTTCAACTTTGTTGGTTTGGGTCTGATCGAGCAGACCAGTGCCGTTCTGGAAATGCCGCAAAAGTGGGCAGATTGGACACGTTGGCCAAGTTTGCGCGATTCGGGGTTCTTTTCGGCATCAATGATGACAAACGTCATGCCGTCGTGCTCTCCAGACATGCGTTTGAATTTGGGCTTCATGATGCGGCAATTGCCACACCAACCTGCAGAAAACTGCACAATAACCTTATCGTTTTGTGCAATTACATCTTGAAGGGTGTCGGTTTGGAGCTCTAACAACATGGGGATCTAAATTGAATTAGTGCGACTTTAAGATATTCAGCCACACCATCGCGGTTGGCGTTCATGGCGTCTTTGCCTTCTTCCCAGTTTGCAGGACAAACTTCGCCCTTTTCTTGTACGTGGGTGAAAGGCATCGATCAAGCGGATGTATTCTTTAACGTTGCGGCCCAATGGCATGTGGTTAATGCTCTCGTGGAATACCGTTCCATCCTCGTCGATGAGGTAGGTGGCGCGGTAAGTAACGTTGTCGCCTTCATATAAGAATGGTGTCTAATGCTTCGTTGTAATCAGACGATTGGATATCCAAAATATCCAAGGATGCTAGCTAAGATTGCGGTTAGAGTCAGCCAAGAATAGGATACGTAACGCCTTCAATACCGCCGTTGTCTTTTGCAGTATTCAGCCAAGCGAAGTGCACCTCAGGAGTGTCGCAGGAAGCACCGATAACGATGGTGTTGCGCATTTCAAACTCTACCTAAAGCTTCTTGGAAGGCGTGCAATTCGGTAGGACATACAAAAGTGAAGTCTTTAGGATACCAGAACAACAATACTTTTTTCTTGTTTTTAGTAGCCTCTTCGAAAAGGTTGATTGGGTAGGTGTCGCCCATTTCTGACATGGCGTTTACCGAGATGTTTGGGAATTTTTTTCCTACAAATGACATGATATACGGTTGTTCAATAAATGTTTACTGCAAAGGTACAATTTCAAGGCAGTCCAATTTGTTTGGTTAACTCGTTTAATGTTTGGCACTAATTGGTCGAACAAATGTTTCATCCCGGATAAATGCGTTCTTTGTCATTTTTGTCACACAATCACGCATTGTAAGTGTATTTTTGTGAATTAATAAATTACAACGTGTTTAAAAGGAAATAAAACTCTGGTTCGGTCAATCGTTATCGGTTTGCTTGCGGTTATTGTGAGTAATATGATCTCCAAGCGTTTGTCGGCCCCAAAAGCCGGTAACGCCCCAAAGATATCATTTCGTGAAGCATCGGTGCCGGTAAAACCCGGTAAAGTGGGAAGTTCATCAGGCAGCAATATCTGCCAGTGGAAGGGTTAAAGCCTTGAACCGATTTGAGTTATTCTCCGAGGTGAATGGTATTTTAATCAATAATTCCTTCCGTGAGGGAAATATATTCAAAAACAGGTTCTGCATGTCTGCAGGTTGACGACAGGAGTTTTCGGCGCAATTGAAAGCACAGAAAAGTGCTTTTATGGGCCTTTTGAGTCAAGTATTACCAGATATTTCTATTGATTTTGAGGATGAGTATAAAAATTGGTCTGCTTTTGCTTCTAAAATAGATGTGGATAAGGAACTGCCCCAAATCCCGATGATTAACGATTCTAAATTGAAAGCCTTTTTATCAGGGAGAAATGTTCTTAATCAATATTATGCCTTGAAAAGCCAAGAAGTGAGACTCGCAAAACATCAAATTATCGCGCCCTATATGGGGTTTTGTCGGAGGTGTCTATTCAACCGGGTTCTTTGGTAAGGGCTGGGCAACGTTTGGGTTTGTTCATCCAACCCAATACTTTTGAGTTAGAAGCAGCTATTCCAGAAAGGGAATTGAGCAAAATGAATATTGGTAAAAACGTTGAGTTATATACCGAAAATGGGGGCCGTGTTATGGGACAAGTAACGCGAGTGAATAACAGCGTGGATCCTCAAACGCAATTGGTTAAAATATATCTAACGGTAAAAGGAAACAACGTTCGCGAAGGGCAATACTATAAATTCGATGCTAAAGGAAAGACCATTGTCAATAGCATAAAAATCCCGCGTACTTGGTTGTCGGAACGCAATACCATATTTGCAGTTAAACAAACCGATTCTACCTTGTTTGAATTACCCGTAGTTTTAGAAGCGATCGATCAAGATGCTGCCATTATTTCAGGTATTGACGAAGGCGTTTGGGTGTTGCAGCGTTCGGTTGCAGGGGCATTCGAAGGCATGAAGGTTGTTCCACAGCTTCCAAAGAAATAAACGAAGCACGATGAAACGACTTATTTCATACTTCATTAAGTATCCGGTTTCGGTAAATACACTGCTGACGATTATTTCCGTTTTTGGCTTTATTGCCTACACCAAATTAACGGCGAGTTTTTTCCCATTGGTGGAAAGTCGAAATATCAATATTCAATTGGTTTTACCAGGAGCCGCTCCAGAGGAACTGGAAGAAGGTGTTGTTCAATTGGTGGAAGAAAAACTTCAAGGGGTTAGTGGTATTGAGCGTGTTACTTCAAAAAGTAAAGAGAATACCGCGAGCGTGGTGGTAGAGGTTGAAAAAGGATATAATACGAGTACGGCATTGGAGGATGTTCAAAATGCGGTAAACGGGATTAACAATTTCCCGAGCAGCCTTGAAAAACCAATTGTCTTTTTGGTTGAAAACAGTTTCTTCACCATTAATTATGCGGTTTCGGGTAGCAATATTGATTTAAAGGCTCTGAAATCATATGCCCGAAGAATCGAGAAAGACCTGTTGCGTCACGATGGTATTTCTAAGGTCGTGTTGGCGGGTTTCCCCCAAGAAGAAATAGAAATTACATTCGATGATGTTGCACTTCGCCGGCATAATTTAACCCTAGAACAAGCTGGGCTTCTTATCAGAAGTTCGAATATTGATATTACGGGTGGAAGTGTAAAAACCAGCGAGGAAGAGTTATTAATTCGAAGCAGAAATAAAGGGTATCACGCTCAGGATTTAGAAAATCTTGTTCTACTTAGAGAAGAGGGTGGTGCCGTGGTGCGATTGAAAGATGTAGCCGAGGTGCGCGATCGTTGGGCGGATGATCCCAATCGTATCTATGTAAACGGGAAGCCCGGAGTTGAAATACTGGTTCAAAGTACCGACCGTGAGGATTTATTAAAAAACGCCGATTACACCAAAGCCTATTTTGCGGAATTCGCAAAACAAAATCCTCAAATTACGACCACGCTAATAAAAGACCAATCCGAAACCCTTAACGAGCGTAAAGAATTATTGTTTGAAAACGGTTTCATAGGAATGATTTTAGTATTGATCCTTTTATCCATGTTCTTGAATGCTAGGATCGCTTTTTGGGTAGCAATGGGTTTACCTGTTTCCTTTTTGGGGATGTTCATAATTGCCTTGTACCTTGGAGTTACCATTAACGTAATTTCATTGTTCGGAATGATTGTGGTGGTAGGTATTCTTGTAGATGATGGAATTGTTATATCTGAAAATATTTATTGGCATTTTGAACAGGGCAAAAGTGCAATTAGAGCCGCAATAGACGGAACATTAGAGGTGATCCCCGCCGTGTTCTCCGCTGTAACCACAACAATGGTTGCGTTTTCATTCTTCTTTATGGTAGATGGAAGAGCAGGCGATTTCTTTAGTGAACTTTCCACGGTAGTCATTGCAACCTTGTTTGTGTCGTTAATCGAAGCCTTGATTATTTTACCTGCGCATTTGGCACATTCAAAAGCCCTTGCAAATAGAGAATATAAGAAGAATGCTCTCGAACGTTTTACGGATAAAGTGATGTACGTACTGCGCGATAGAATGTATGCGCCCGTTTTGCGTTTTGCGTTGAATCACAGATTTGCAAGTGTTCTAATTATTGTGGGTCTTATGATTATTACCGTTGGGGGGTATCAAGGGCGGACTTATTAAATTTACATTCTTCCCAAATCTGGAGAAGAAATGAAGTTCCTATAGATTTGTCCATGCCTTCTGGAACTCGTGAAGGTATTACAAACGATCGTTTGTTGCGCATTGAAGAAGCCGTTCTTAGTGTAAACGATAGGCTTAAAAAGGAACGTGGTGATGAAATTGGTGAGGTACTAAAAATCGAACGAAAAATAGGTCCAAATACCAACGAAGGGAAGGTAAATGCCATTTTGATTCCAAGTGAATCGCGGAATTATAGCAGTTTGGAATTAGCTAATTTCTTTAGGGATGAACTAGGTCCAATGCCCGAAGCTGAGAAGTTGACATTTGGTCAGGCTTCCGCATTTGGCAAGCCCGTATCGGTTACGTTGTTAGGCGATAATTCCAAAGAAATCAATGCGGCAAAGAATGAATTGAAGGAGGCGATGAAAGCAATTCCTGAATTAAAAGATGTCGTTGAAAGTGTAGAGTCTGGACGAAAAGAAATACATATTGATTTATCCGATAAAGCTTATTCGATGGGTTTCACCGAAGCCCAAATTCTGAATCAGGTGCGCGCCGGTTATTTTGGTTATGAAGCACAACGTTTGCAACGTGGTCGGGATGAAGTTAAAATTTGGGTGCGTTATTCCGAAGATCAACGGAAATCTTTAAAGGACTTAGAAGACATGCGTATTAAAACACCTGCAGGTCTTGAGATACCGCTTAAAGAACTAGCCAAATTAGAAATTCGTCGCGGGGTTGTTGATATTGATCATTTAGATGGTCAACGTCAAGTAACCATTGAATCTGAGTTACGCGATAAAAATGTTTCCGCGCCTTTAATTATAGCTCAAATCAAGGAGGAAATCATGCCTGCCTTATTGGCAAAATACCCTGGAGTCTCTCCATTATTTGAAGGTCAGAATCGGGAAGCTTTAAAAACGCAAAAATCGGCAAAGTTTGCATTGCCATTTGTCTTGATCAGTATCCTGGCTATTATTACGTTCACGTTCCGTTCCTTTGCACAAGCGGTTATCATCTTGTTGCTTTTGGTTCCCTTTAGCTTAATAGGGGTGGCTTGGGGGCATTACATCCACGGCCAACAAATGAGTATTTTAAGCTTTTTAGGGGTGGTTGCATTAATCGGAATTATTGTGAACGACAGTTTGGTGTTGGTCGATAAAATGAACACTTCACTAAAGTCGGGAGTTCCTTTCAAAGAGGCTGTTTTTCAGTCGGGTTATATGCGTTTTAGAGCTATCTTCCTTACGAGTGCCACCACTATTGCGGGTTTGGCGCCGTTGATTATGGAACGCAGCTTTCAAGCACAATTTTTGATTCCTATGGCAATTTCGGTTGCTTACGGAATTGGAATTGCGACAGTGTTAACTTTGATAATTCTACCTGTATTTTTATCGGTTTGGAATGATATCAAACGACAATCGCTATGGATATGGAATGCCGGTGAGCGTCCGAGTGCCGAAGATGTAGAACCAGCAATTCGAGAATTAAAATCAGAAAACGATGATTTGGATTAATAAGAAATGGGCCATTGGCTTGATATTAGGAGTCTCTTTTGGTGCCATTAAAGCACAAGATAGTTTAAATCTATCTTCCTTGGTAAGTCGCACCTTGTCCTCCAATTATCAAATACAAGTAAGTCAACTTCAAACCGAACAAACGGCAAATCTTGCCACGCGAGGTCAAGCAGGTTTTTTCCCTCAAATAAATGCCAACGGGAATGGAGCTTTCAGTCAAAATAATACGAAGTTGGAATTCGCAGGCGGTCTCCCTGATGTAGAGAGAAACGGGGCTGTGAATACTTCCTATGGTGCTAATATTGGATTGAATTATACGGTTTTTAACGGTTTTGGCAGGGTTTATACCTATCGCGGCTTATCCCAACAATATCAATTAAGCCAGGTTCAATCAAAATTAGTCGCAGAAAATTTAGTTTTTGAGGCGGTTAGTAGGTATGTGAATTATCAGCAGGCTCGATTGAATTCCAATATTGCAGAGTCCAATTTAAAGATCTCTTCTGAGCGCTTGCGGTACACAACGGAATCGGTTTCAACCGGTGCAAAAACACAATTAGATTTATTATCGGCATCATTGGATTTTAAGAACGACAGTTTGTTGTGGTTGCAGTCAATGGTTTCCGCAGAGAAAGAAGCTTATGCCTTGAATGTTTTAATGGGTTTAAGTGCCAATGCACCCTTAATACTAAGCAGCGAAATGCCGATTCCTGTGCTTGAAAATGAGTCGGAATTGGTAAAAAAGGTAAGTGAAAATTCAAGTTCTGTTTTATTAGCTCAGATAAGTAAAGAATTATCTCAAACGCAAGTAAATTTGGCTCAAAGTAGACAATTGCCAACATTGAATTTAAATGCAAACTATGGATATGTCAGTTCACAAAATGGCGCAGGCATTATCTTAGCCCAGTCAAATTTAGGATTCAATTCTTCCGCGAGCTTAACAGTTCCGTTATTTAATGGAAAACAATTAAGTACAGCCATCAAAAATGCGGATTTAGATGTGAAGCGTAGAAGTTTGGAATACGAACAAGCCAAGCTACAAGCTACCCAGCTAGTCTTTGAAGCATTGGCAGATCAGCGAGTTTTACAGGAACAAATAATAACCTTAACACGGTCTGTAGAAGTTGCCAAACGAGCGCTTTCTCGCTCGAACGAAGCGTATAAATTAGGCCAGATAAAATTCAACGATTTGCGCGTTGCACAGGTTAACTTATTGCAAGCGGAATCATCTTTGGTATCGGCACAAATGAATTTGTTGCGTTTGCGTTATTCGGTTAAGAGACTTACCGGAGAGTTATTAGATTGAGGATTTTTCGAATAACGGATCTGTTAGCTGCAATCCGTCTACGTATTTCGAAGACTTATTGAGTTGATAGGGCATTAAGTCGCTATGGATGATATGGTTTTTCGGACATTTTAGTTCTACAATTGCCCAATCTTCTTGAATGGCGTTTATGCCCGTTGCCGCATTCTCATAATATATGGGCGTATCAATGGTTTAAACGGATATTATCATCTGCGTTTAAATAATATTTCCTGTAATATCTATTGAGTAATGTGGGAGTGTAATTTTGGGGAATATGGATATTAGGGTCGGCGCAACTTTCCCAAGACTGTATACAAGTGTCAAATAGATTTTGAAGCGTAGTATTCGATTTGAATGGAATCACGCCTATTTTTTTGGCTTTCTTTGGTATTGGTATCGTCTATTTTTATTTTATACTCGGCCGTGATTTTGAGTTCCCCATTTTTTTTCGGCCGTACCATCGAAATCGCAGCTTTTTGCGATTAGAAAGCCCTTCAATAATTTTCATATAAATGTTGATAATCGTGAGTATCGCAATATAGATTATTGATCCAGCGCGGGTTCGTGAATGGGACTGCAACCATAACGTGCCAATCGCAGTTCTAACTGGGGGTAATTCGTGAACCGGTACCTGAAACTTCTTTTCGAACCGCAGATCGGATTCAAATCGGTCCTTAGGGTAGTACTATTTTTTTAATTCGATTCCACATAGACTCACTTTTGGGTGGCACTGCCGTATTCATTGCCGTATAGAAGTTTCTTGACGTTTTTAGACCAAGTTGTTTTATTGCCTTTATGCTCAATTTGACTCCCTTTTTCAACTAAATAATGGTAGGTGTTAAGGTCTTGATCCAATTGAAGTTCTGCTGGACCGGTATTCTGGCTTTTTTTGAAATATTGCTGCACCTAATCGAACTTTTTTAATGGCCGTATTGGAAACAATTAAACGGGATAAATCTTTCGATACCAATCCAATTTCGCTGTTAGTGATGGTTGAATTTTGAAGCGTGAAATTGCTTTTTTCTCCTGAAGAAACCGCTTTGTCTTTTATTTGGTCAAAAGTGCAATTAGAAATTCGGATGTCACTTCCAGATCCATCAATTCCATCGTTGCCGATTCTTTGGAAATGGGTGCTGTCTACGCGCCCGTTTGAAAAATCTGAATCAAAAGCATCGCTTTTGACATTTTTGAATAAACAATTTTTGATGGTAAAGTCATCGCATCCAAAAAGGTTTAAGTAATCGTCTCCGCGACGATTTTCTTCAAATGTGCAATTCGCAATTATCACATTATTTGTTTGGTGGATGGTTATGGATGAAGGTGTTTTCCAAACCCCTTTTTGAAGGTTTGATAAACCTTTGAAAATTACATGTTCTAGCACAACGGAATCCTTGCTTTCTATAAAAATAGAGGCGTCATGCCCATTTTGAGTTTCAATTATTATCGGATTGTTTGCCGTTACCCTCAAAATGGGCAGCTCCGTAAATGATAAGTCCGCCGTTTTTGCCCTTGAACGTAATATGGGTACCGGGTTTTATGTGTAACATGGGTATTGGAGTGGAATTCTACAAAATCTTGGTAGCAGGTGCTCCCGTTAACTTCAATAAGCTCTTTATTGAATTCAAGGTTTTCTTTTGAGCCGATAAAAGCAAGTCTTTTTGCATGTTCGGTTAAAAATGCAATATTGTTTTTGGTATGATTTTGCGGCAGTTTCTTCTAAGGGCATCTTAGCCTCAGTATACGAAGGTGTGATTTTTAAGATTTTTCTTGCTGCTTTGCCGACCTCTTTATCCAGCTTCATCCAGAAATTCGGTATGTGTTTCTCGCCCCATTTCCCATAAGAAAACAAGGAAATTGGGTCTTCCCATTACGATTTCATTTTGGATTTTATGCAAATATTTTTGGTATGCATTTTTGCGATTTTCGAAACTTTTGAGGTCTCCAATCAACCGCCAATTCGGGTCTATATTGACTTCACGTACCGTGGGTTCAAATTTGTGATTTACGGGGTTGTAATACCAATGCATGTTGATATCCACCCAGTGATGCCAACTGCTAGCCACCATTCCCAATGCCCAAATGCTTAATACTTTTTCGTGATCCATAAATTCAAAGGGACCCTTTAAACTATCGTTGAAAACACGGGACACAAATAACGACAATTGACTTTGTCTGGCGCTGTCACTCAATTCTGCATTACAGGCTAAATCTATGTCTTGATCTTCAATACGGGGAATATCTCTTAAATGACCGAAAAGTCCTTTTTCAAATAAAATGCTCTCTCTTCTTTGGTTGCCTTCAATGAGATATTTGTCAAACTTATCTTCAAGCAACATGACAACAGGTTTGTTCTTTCGAAATTGCACCCAAATAGGCGTGGTGTTGATGCGGAGACCCTGGTGCAACTCGTAATAAGCTTGGTTTCATTAATTGATCTACGAAATAGGATCGTGTTTCTGGTAAAACCAATGCGAAGGCTTTCTTATTGAATAGTCGGTTATTCCCTTTTAGTTTTAACTTTAGTGACATCCTTTCGAAATTGCCGTGGTGGTCGGGGAGCATGCCCATCATGGCTATTTCTCCTTTGATCCATTTGTTTTTGGATCCATTGAGGTGTTTGATTCGTGCTTTATATTTTCCTTTCTTATCAATCCATGGGTTACCGTTAATGCGATATTTATTCTTGTAGTGGATATTCCATTCTTTTGATAAGGATTGAAATTCCGTTTCGGACATATCAATCTTTAAGGTGTCATTTAAGCGGTAATTTGACCGCTGTGACGATTTAAACGCCCAGTTTTTTTGGTCGTAATCGTATCGGAAAAGTTCTGTGATTAAAGTTGTTACATGTTTTTCATAGGCAAGATAACTGCTCAATTCAATCACAAGCAGTGCCAAACCGATGAAGGCGAATAAAGGGGTTAAGGATTTTCTTTCGCGACTTGCCCTCATATTTTAGGCATGACTTTGGGCTACCTTTACCAAAGTATTTTCTGCTTGGTGTGCTTTTAAGAGCGATTCAACAGAAGCAATTACACCTATTTCTGCATTTTCGAGTTGAAACAACAATCGATATTGCCCCGACTGATTTTCGTAGTTTGTCATGTGAGCAACACCTTGTAAGGCGAGTATATCTTGGATCAGTTTCTGGCTGTCTTCTTTAAAGTTGAAATTTAGAATAAGAAAATCTTGCGTTAATAAATCATTTTGGGCATATTCTGCGGTATCTGATGACCGCTACAATCGCAAATAATGTAACAGCAAATGTGCTCAGCAAAAACTGTTTCAGCTGCTAGAGCAATGGCGATAGCGGTTAATCCGAGTAGGAAAATAATTTGTTCCGGTTCTTTTATGGCCGTCCTAAAACGGATAATGGATAAGGCTCCAACCAGTCCAAGTGAAAGAGCAAGTGAAGACTTTATGGTAGTGATAATTAGAAAAATCGACAGTGAATAAAACAAGAAATGAGAAGCAAATAAACGACGGTTAGAAGCGACCAAGGCAAAATGCTTAAACAGATACTGAAAAACTAAGGTGAATAAAACCAAAAGTGTGAGTCCAATTCCCCAATTGGCGTAGTTGATATTGCTGATTAACTGTGGATTTTGAAGAAAATCGTTCATGTAATAATATTAATGGACGAAAATAACAATAATATAACATATTGTTACCAATTCCTTAAGGCATGCAAATGGTATAGGATTTATGCCGAGAAAATCGCAGTTGCAGCGTTTACAAAGCGTTTTGGCTAATTTCTTCTACGATTTCGGGATTCAAAAGGGTAGAGGTGTCGCCAATGGACTCGGTTTGTCCTTCCGCTATTTTGCGTAAAATCCGACGCATAATTTTTCCGCTTCGTGTTTTGGGGTAACCCGGAAACAAACTGAATCTTATCAGGTTTTGCTATCGGTCCAATTAGTTTGCTTACGGTTTGCAGAATTGCGGATCTCAAGAGATCCATATTGTCAATATTATCTTGAAAAATCACATAGGCATATATTCCCTGTCCCTTGATATCGTGAGGAAATCCAACAATGGCACTTTCAACAACTCCTGGGTGTAAGTTGATGGCATTCTCCACTTCTGCTGTTCCAATTCGGTGACCGCTAACATTGAGAACATCATCTACGCGTCCAGTAATTCTATACATTCCGTTTTCATCTCGCAAGCATCCATCACCAGTGAAATATTTTCCTTTATAAGCGGAAAAATAGGTTTGCTGGCATCTCTCGTGATCTCCCCATGTAGTGCGAATCATGCCAGGCCAAGGTTGTGCAATTACCAAGTTGCCACTTGCGGATGTTTCAGATAACACATTCCCATTTTCATCCATCAATTGCGGCAATATTCCGGGGTAACGGATAAGTGGCGTAAGTAGATTTAGCAGGCGTAACTCCAGCTAAATTAGAAATCATGATGCCTCCGGTTTCAGTCTGCCACCATGTGTCTACTATTGGAAGTTTGTTATGTCCTATATGCTGATAATACCAATTCCAAGCTTCTTCATTTATGGGTTCTCCAACCGTGCCTAATACTTTCAACGATGTCAGAGATTTGCCTTCAAGAGGGCTTAATCCGCATCCCATTAAACTTCTAATGGCGGTTGGTGCTGTATACAATATGTCCACTTGATGCTTGTCTGCAATTTCCCAAAATCTACCTGCATCTGGCCAGGTTGGAATTCCTTCAAACATCAAGGTTGTTGCACCAGAAGATAATGGGCCATAAACGATGTAGGAGTGTCCTGTGATCCAACCGATATCCGCAGTGCAAAAGTGTATTTGATTTTCCTTGTATTGGAATACGTTAACAAAGGTATAATGCGACCATACCATATATCCGGCGCAAGAATGGACAACACCTTTTGGTTTTCCAGTAGAACCAGACGTATATAGAATGAATAACGGATCTTCGGCATCCATGGCAATTGCGGGGAAGTCATGTAGCCCTAGATTATGTACTATTTCTATTTCCTGATCCCACCAAAAGTCTCTATCCGCTTCCATATTGACCGATTCGTTCACGCGATTGTAAACAAAGACTTTTTTTACAGATGTACAGCTTTCTAAAGCGTCATCAATAACCGATTTCAAGGGTATTGTTTTAGGTCCTCTATAGGCAGCATCACAGGTGATTATGCAATTGGCTTGAGCGTCGTTTACTCTGTCGGATATACTTTGAGCACTAAAACCTCCAAAAATAACCGAGTGAATAGCGCCTATTCTGGCACAAGCAAGCACGGCAATAGCCAGTTCGGGAATCATTCCCATATAAAGACATACGCGGTCGCCCTTTTTTATACCGTGTTGGTCCAATACATGTGCAAATTCATTTACACGTTTGTGCAAATCGGAGTATGTAAGGTATTGCGTTTCCTCATTGGGATTGTTAGGTTCAAAAACGATTGCATTTTGATCTCCTTTTTCAGTTAAATGTCGATCGATGCAATTTTCGGTAATATTGAGTTTTGCACCCTCAAACCATGTGCTTTTTCCCTCACTGAAATTCCCACCAATAACCGAATTCCAATTTGATTTCCAAGTAAAATGTGAAGCTATTTCCGACCAAAAACCTTCTGGGTCCTCAATGCTGCGCTGATAATCTTGATGGTATTGCTCTATTGAATTTATTTGGTAAGGGAATTTCATAAGCCCAAAATAGTGAGCTTTCTCGATTTTTACCAATTTTAGCTCTGGTTTTGATTCTACAGAGAGGTTTTTTGAATATCTTGGTATAGTTTTTTTATGATTCCGTCTGCAAGCCCGATTTTGGGTACGAAAATTTCAGATCGTCCCGACCATTTTAAAATATGTATATAAATATGCAAGGCGGGTGCAATTACGGCTGCTCTGTCTTCGCGAAGGTTGTATCGCAACATGCGTTCTTCTAACGACAACGGTTGGATTTCGGCATGGAATTTTTTGATAAAATTAACCGATAATGGCTTTCCGTCTTTCATCTTTGAAATTGAAAAAACCTTATTGATATTTCCTCCGCTGCCAATTACTTGCAATCCCTCAATATTTTTCGCGTGTGTTTTCAAAAATAGTTTCATTCGCTGCCATTCTTCATCTGGGGAATGATCTTGGAGTAGTCTTATGGTTCCGATATTGAAGGATTCTTTTTGGATAACCTCATTGTCAATATAAAGTGTGATTTCGGTACTGCCTCCTCCCACATCCACAAACAACTGCACATTACCAGGGATTAAATTGGCTGAAAGGTGATTTTCATACAAAATATTAGCTTCCTCGGTACCACTAATCACCTCGATTTTTAAACCACTGGATAATTTTACCCGACGTATAATTTCTTTTGAATTGGATGCATCGCGCATCGCGCTGGTAGCATAAATCCGAAAATGTTCTACTTCGTAGAGGTCTAGAAGTAATTTGAACGTTTTCATGGTTTTAATTAACAAGCGGGTTTTATCTCTGCGAATGCGCCCATGTTCGAAAACGTCGAAACCTAAACGCAATGGGATACGAAGGAGATTCAGTTTGGTATAGTGTGTTAAGCCATTTTGTTCCTGAACTTCAGCAATTAATAAGCGTGCCGCGTTGGATCCAATATCGATAGCCCCTAAAATCAAGACTTCACGAAAGTAACCAATTTTGATAGTAATATCTTGTTTTTTACATTTTCTCGGAGTACCGATCTTATAATTTGCGAACACAAATTTTTTATCGTGTAACAAGCATTTTTTTTAACTTTGCAGTCGGTGTTTAAATCTCGGTCCGGCACATCATTATTTTCTTTTGGCTCATCAACTTGGTCGGATTTATCATCTGGATTTTATGTGTTTTTATTGGCATTGCCATTGAGTTTGGGAATTGCTGAAGCAAGTGGTTTCCCGGCCGTAATGGGTTTACTTACAGCAACAATTGGTGGTGTTTTAACTTCATGGTTCACCGGATCAAAATTGAGCATTAAAGGACCTGCTGCAGGTTTGATTGTAATTGTATTTGGGGCTGTCCAAGATTTAGGGGGAAATAATCCAATAAACGGTTGGATGCATGTATTATTAGCCATATTTGTTGCATCGATTATTCAAATAATTCTAGGTCTCCTGAAGTTGGGTAAATGGGTCGATTTGATTCCACCTAGTGCAATCAAAGGAATGTTAGCGGCAATTGGCGTTGTTATATTTAGCAAACAGATTTATATCCTTTTAGGAATACCCGCAACGGATTTAGCCGGTAATTCAATTTCAAAGCCGTTACCATTGTTGGCAAATTTGGTTTCTAATTTGAAATTTATCAATTGGAAGGTAGCAGCAATTGGGGTTTGGAGTTTCTCCTGGGTTTGGATATGGACCAAAGTAAAATCTCCTGTTTTGAAAGCGATTCCAAGCCCTTTAATTGTCCTTGTTAGTGTAATACCGATTGCTTATTATCTGGAAATAGATTCTATTTATCGCTTACGATTTGGGTTTGAATTCTCTCAAATATGGAATCTAAAAATAGCATTTGTACCTCCCGTTTCATGGTGGGTTTTTATAAAGTATGTGGGATTATTTGCTATTATTGGAAGTTTAGAAAGTTTACTTACGGTGAATGCGATTCATGGATTAAAGCCGGAGGTAGTTCCCAACAAAGACAAAGATTTGATTTCAATAGGGATTGGTAATATGGTTGCATCTTTATTCGGCGGTTTACCAATGATTAGTGAAGTAGCCCGGAGTTCTGCAAATATTGATAATGGAGCCAAAACCCATTGGTCAAATGTGTTTCATGGATTGTTTGTTTTACTATTTATGGTTTTCAGCTCTTATTTTAATGAATTAATTCCATTAACAGCACTTGCGGCTATGCTCGTGATGGTTGGAATTAGATTGGCTAGTCCGCGGGTTTTAGTTGAGCTAAAACAAATTGGTCCCGAACAGATTTGGGGCTTTTCAATTACGCTAATTGGATGTTTGGCAATTGATTTACTTTGGGGCTTGGCACTTGGTACTATTGCTAAAATTACGATAGAACGCATCCGTACGTTATCGAAAAAGGCTTAATCGTATTTTTTTGATTTTAAGTAGTTGTAAATTTCTAATTGAGATCGAAATGATTTCTCTTTTTCGCCTCGTTTTACATATTGGTTTCGGTGGCGATTGTCAAGAATTCTAGCCTTTACATTTTCCTTTAGTTGAATTTTTAGAATGTCTTGTAACTCTTCACTGAAGGTATGCGAAAATACCGGGCATGCTACTTCAACTCTATGGTCAAGATTCCTAACCATCCAATCGGCTGATGAAATGTAAACACGAGGATCTTTTCCTTGAGAGAAAATAAACACCCGAGCATGCTCCAAATATTGATCCACGATACTGATGGCATTCATTTTCTTTTTAAAGGTAGCTTGTTGGGTGAGTGCGGTGCAAATACCGCGAATAATTAGGTCGATTTTTACTCCAGATTCAGCTGCTCTGTATAATGAATTTATTAGTTCTTTATCAACCAAGCTATTTAGTTTTACAGCAATTTTTCGATTCTTTTCGTTTGAAACTATTTCTTGTTCAATTTTCCTCAGGAAATAATCGCGCATTTGATGGGGAGAAGTAATTAAAACCTTACAATTAACAATCTGACGTAAATCGGGGTTGGGAGATTCCAAACAATCAAAAATCTTATTGATATCCGATATTATTTGAGGTTTGGTAGTTAATAATAAATGATCGCCATATACCTGTGCGGTTCCCTCATGAAAATTTCCTGTAGAAATAAATCCATATTGAATGGTTCTATTGAATTCACGTTTCTTAATCACACAAAGTTTTGCGTGAATTTTCATGTTAGGAATACCTACAAAAACATCGATTCCTTCCTCTTCTAAAACTTTTTTCCAGTACAGATTCGCTTCTTCATCAAAACGCGCTTTCAACTCTACAATTACACTGACTTTTTTCCCATTCCTAACCGCGTTTAACAATGCGTTAATCACTTTTGAGTTTTTAGCCAATCGATACACAGTTAAACGAATGCTTTGAACGCTCGGGTCTATTGCGGCTTCCCGTAATAAATCAATAATCGAATCGAAAGAATGGTAAGGAAAATGAAGCATTACATCTCGCTTATCGATCACATCCATAATGCGACAAGGTTGTTTCAATAAGGGATGCACAAAGGGTTTCGGACGAGGTTTTATATCTTTAAAAACATTCTTAGGAAAATTCATGAATGCTTTGAAATTGTGTATCCTGCCCCCTGGGATTAAATTACTTTTATCGGTTAATCCTAAACGGTTAATTAAATATTCGAGCAATTGAGGGTCGATGCGCTTGTCGTAAACAAATCGTGTGGCTTTACCTCTGGTTCGTTTTTGAAGGTTTTTTTCAAGTTCTGCGATCAAATTTGAATGAATATCGTTGTCCATATCCATTTCTGCATCGCGGGTTACTTTAATAATGTGTGATTTAAATCTATCGAATCCAAACGGAGCAAAAAGGTATTTCAAGTTGAAACGAATAATGTCTTCGAGCATTATAATATGTGTTTCATTACCCGAATTAGGAAGGGTTACAAATCTGGGTGTTTGTTCTTCGGGTACTTGAATAAGAGCATACCGTTGCAACATGGGATTTTGAGCATTTCCCATTAAACAAGCCAAATAGATTGAACGATCCTTAAGCATTGGCGCTTGTGGCATACTTTCAATCATCAGAGGTACGATTTGTGTGCGTACTTTATCCTCGAAATAAGACCTTACCCAATCTTTTTGTTCCTTGTTTAATTGCCTTTCATTTTTAAGGAAAATACGATGCTGCTTCCCCATTTCCCGCATGATTTCGGAGAAGCTCAGGTCAAAGGATCTTTGAAGTTTTACCGTTGTGCGTTGTATTTCCTTCAATATTTTTTCTGGATGCTGTTCCAAATGCATTTTAGTTTTGCCTTTGTCGATCTCAACCATTTTGTTGAGTGTGCCGACCCGAACGCGGTAAAATTCATCCAGATTATTTGAGAAAATACCTAAAAAGCGCAACCTATCATATAAGTGTACCTTTGGGTCTTTCGCTTCCTGCATCACACGTTGATTGAAAGCGAGCCAACTGATATCTCTAATAATGGGCTTTATGGGCATATTTACTGCAAAAATACAATAGCCATGGATATGTCAATATTAAGTTTAATTGAAAAGAGCCGCATTTGCGGCTCTTTTCTTTCTCCTATTTTGCGATCCCCTTACAAAGAGTAAGAGAATTTCACTGACACAGAGGTTCCAGGTGCTAATCGCTGGAAATACTGTTGTTGTGCTTGGTAAGAGCGGAAGATCGATTCCCGCTTGTCGTTTAATAAATTGCTAACCTGAACGCCTATGTTCATCCGGTTTTTATATCCGAATTTTCCACTCGCGCTGAAATTTAAGCTGTGAAAAGGAACTGAAATGATATCGGCTCTGTTTGCATATCCCACAAATTGTAAAGTGGCGCCTTGTACGTTATAATACATACCCGCTTCAAGTCGCTTTGCCTTACTCATCCAGCTAAGACCACCATTGATGATATAAGGTGCTTGCCCTGCCATTTCGCGTTTACGAGAAATAGTTTGACCGTCTCTGGCTCCATACGTTTTAGATAAAAACTCGGCATCATTAATATTGATTTCAGAGATGGTGTAGGTTAAATTGGTATTGAAATAAAATTGTTTCAATTCAGAAGCAATTATTTCAAGGTTTTGACGCAACTCAAATTCCGCTCCGTACAATGACGCGTTACCCACATTTCTTGGTTGATAGGCATTATCATCGGCTACATATTGTACAATTTCGATAGGATTTTTCATTCCCTTATAGAATAAACCTACTGAAATCATGTCGCCCTTCTTTTTGAAACTTTCCCATCTAATATCAAAGTTATTGATAGTCGATGATCTAAGGTTACCGTCCCAAAGTTGCAGAACACGTGGAGTGCCGTTTTCGAATATTGTAGTTTCTTCACCAAATAAACCACCTTGGAAACTTCGACCTGTAATAGGGTCTAGAATTTGGGCAAATGATAGCTCTTTAAATGATGGACGCGCAGTTGTTCTGGCATAAAGAAGCGCGCAAGTTGGTTGATTTTCCTAACCGGTAGACGCCATTAATCGTTGGGAATAAGCCAAAATCTTCCATTACCTTTTTATCTTTTAGATTTTGACCAATTTGGTTAAGGCCAGAATAAAATTGGGTGTACATTTCTGTGCGCAAACCTGCCACAACTTTTAATTTGCTGTTTATTTCTGTCTCAGTTGAAACATAAGCTGCAGCATAATTTACCCTCCCTTGAAAGGCATTTGGGTTTTTGCGATAACCATTGCCATCAACAAAGTCGGCTACATAATAGAAACCCCCTTGGTTATCAGGTGAAAATAGATTTTCGGGCTTCATGATTACCTGTGGATCATCAAAGCCATCGATACCTCCTTGTATTTGGAAACTTTCAATGTTGAAATCACGGTGTTTAAATGTGTAGGCTCCTCCAAACTTCAAATTGCTTTTTAAACCCAATAGTTTCAATTTTCGTGTGAAATCGATACGGTTGGCTACATTGTATTCCTCCAACTCACGCCAAATTCTTGTAGGGAAGCCGGCCTCTGAGCTAATGGTCAAATCAGGTGCACGAATACGAGTAAAACGGATGTCAGGATCGGACATTGCGGAACGGGTTGGTGCTATTTTCCACTCGATGGTCCAATTGCCCCTATCGCGCACGTGTTTACCTGTTAAATACAAATTAGTTAAACTTCGTTGGTTGTATTCTAGGTTATATTGATTGGCATCCCAGTTGGCACCTTGGACAGAATTCTGGAAGAAGAATTTACCTGCACGAGATTCTCCGTTTTGAATATGAAGTAAATTTAAATTGAATTTGTCACTCTTAGATTTCAACGCAATACTTCCAAGATAAGCTAGAATTACATTATTAGTTCCGTAATTTCCTTTTTGTATTTCAAATGGAATTAATTCATTATTGGATGTTTCATTAGGTTTTGCCCATAAATTAAATTCTGCATCTCTATAAAATTCCGTCTGATTTTTATAGGTCAAAGCAGATTGGTATCCTAAGGTATATTTTTTATTGATTTTGTGTGTATTTGCATATGAAATACTAAAATCAAAATTAAGTGGACTTGTTTTGGTTTCGGTGCCTAAATTGGGGTTTAAGCCGTTCAAAATTGAATAATATTGGTCGGCACCAGCTCCACCGCGTAATACATCAACCGTACTTGGGATCTTATTAATCCCTTTGGTTGGGTTGGATCTTGATCCATCATCAAAGCCTAAGAAATCTGTGGAACCTGTAGAATACGTTACGTAGTCGCTTTGTAAATTCATTGACGGATTGTATCCAATTCCAGCGGAAACATTGAATGTTCTTCTCGATGGAAAATCTTTTGTGGCCAGATCTACAATTCCACCCGTGAAATCCGCAGGTAAATCAGCAGTGAACGTTTTTGAAACCACAATATTGTCAATAACCGACGTGGGGAATAAATCCATTTGGATTGTATTTCGATCTGGATCTAATCCAGGAATGTCCATTCCATTTAGGGTTGTTTTGGTATAACGATCGCCCAAACCACGCACATAGACGTATTTTCCACCTTCTATGGATACTCCAGTAACACGTTTCATGGCGCTGGCGGCATCCCCATCACCAATACGTTTGAAACTAGCCGAAGAAATTCCATCAATTAAATTTGGAGAGATTCTTTTGGCTGTTAATAACGCATCTTCGGTGTTTTGCATCCTTTTAACGGTGACATTTACCTGCCCCATACTTTCAGTAACAGGGGTAAGGCTCAAGTCCCCGAGTGTGTTCAATTCTTGGTTAATCTCAACTTCTTCTATGGTTAAATCGGCGTAATTGTCAATTTCAATGAGAAGGGTATAATTGCCATTTGGAGCCTTGATTTCAAACTTGCCGTCAATATCGCTGCTCGTCTTGAAATCATTTAGAAAGATATCTGCCCCATAAATAGGCTTGGCATTGGTATTGTCGATGACCCTGCCTCGGATTATCGCAAGTGTTGAATCCGCAATTGGTGATTGTGACCAAACGTTGATTGCAAACAAGAACCCTGTTAGCATCAGGGTAGCATGTTTAATAAATTTTTTTAAACTCATTTTCTTTAGTAATAGGATCGCATTTTATAAGTATAGGTTCAGGGGAGAAACCTGAACCTATACAGTTTGTATTTAAATTTTAATTATTTGTAAGCTTCAACTTTAGCAGCCCAAGACCATCCTGCGAAAGGAGCTGTTTGAGCACCAGCTGCGGTTGCACTTGCAACTTTAGTTGCATGAACAGCAGTTCCATCTTTGAAGATCTTTGTAAGGTCTGAAGAATCGGTAGTGATTTCTAATTTGTCGAACATCAATGTCGTTGGGAAATTAGGAGCAGAAGCATCATCTAAGTCGAAGTCTCCACGACCGTCTGCCATACCTGCATCGAAATTGAAGAAATATATTTTCTCAAATTTACCTTGTGCGTTTGAACGCCAGTTACCTAATTCAGCAACCGAATTACCCTTAATCCAACCGTTAGTTAAGGTATGACCTGCATTAGCAGAACCTTCTGGACCGTCAATTTCAAGAGCGTGATCGGTTTCAGAACCACAAATAACAATGAAGTTATCTAATGTACCGCTCCAAGCTTGGTCGGTATCCATAGCGTCGTCACCAGCGTTCCAAACTACTGCGTTTGTAACGTTTACTGTTCCACCGAACCATTCGATTCCGTCGTCTTGGTTTGCAACAACTTCAATGTTTTCAATCACAGTACCGTTTCCAACTCCGCCTAAGGTTAAACCGTTGATTTCGTTACCTTCACCAATATTGGCTCCACCGTGACGAATAGAAACGTATTTAATAACTCCAGAATTATCAGCTGGGTCATTACCACCATACAATCCATTAGGATCTGTTGGAGGTACACCTTCGATATTAGTTTCAGGAACATCAGCTTTCAACGAACATGGAGCTTTACCCAATACAATTAAGCCACCCCACAAACCATTGAAGTCGTTTGATAAGTTTGGAGATTCAATCATACCACTCTTGATTTCATCAGCAACTGAAGTGAAGATGATAGGAGCAGAAGCTGTTCCTTGAGCGTCGATTTTTGCACCACGTGCAATTATCAATGCAGTAGCGTTAGCACCTGTACCTGCTTGACCCTTGATAACGGTTCCAGCTTCAATGGTTAGTGTAGCACCTGCCTCTACAGCAATACGTCCACCCAAAATCCAAGTTTTGTCTTTTGTCCAAGTGGTGTTTGATTTGATGTTTTCAGAGATAACCACTTCATTCGAAGTGTTGTTGTTGCCGCCACCGTTGTCGGTAGGCTCGTCGGTTCCACATGCATTGAAAATGATGCTTGAACCTAATAAGGTTAGAGCAACTGCTAAGGAATTTAATTTTTTCATTGGTTTGTGTATTTGTTGTCGTTTATCGACTGCAAATCACACATTCCAATATTACCATATTATTAATGTGGCATTATATTATGGTTTTTCTAATTTTTGATGGCTTTTCGGTTCTATTTGAAAACTCAAATCCTTCAGTTTCTCAACTTCTGCGGAAACTTTATCGTTTTCATTAATAAAATGGGCAGAGGTTGCAGCGCCAGCCAAAACAATATCTCCAGCTTTTAATCTTAAACCGTATTTGTGCGCTAACTCAGATGCCGCAACCAAGGATTTCCAAGGGTTACCTAGGATGTCATTTGAACTTCCTTTTTCAGCTACTTTCCCATTTATAATCAATTCGATATTTAAATCGGTTAATACGTCTAAGGGTTTTTGGAATGCTCCTATCACAAAAGCTGCAGATGAACAATTATCGGCTACAACATCTTCCAATGAAAATTTGAAATTTTCATAACGTGAATCTATGATTTCCAGAGCCGCTGCAATTTCATCAACATACTGTAATACATCATGCAATTGAATTGGTTCATTGATATCTTGGCTTAAGCGAAAAGCGATTTCAGGTTCAACCCGCGGATGAATAAAGTCAGAGCGATTGATACTTCCACCATTTGAACAATGCATGGCGTCCGTGAGTTGGCCAATAATCATTTCGGATACTCCCATTTGAGCCATTTTAGCTTCTGAGGTAAAGCCCATTTTTACCCCAATAATTTTTTCACCTTCGGCGATGCGCTGTTTCATGAGTTCGTGTTGGATCTCGTAGGCTTCACTTAATGAAAACGGATCCACAGAACTAAATTGTTCGATAGGTGTTTGATTGCGCTGGGCAAGATGAAGTTGTTTGGCTATTTGGGCATTTTTAGACATCATGGCAAAATTCGTGCATATTTTTCAGCAACGCGAATTTTTTTTGTCGAATACAAATTGGGAAGAATCCATTTTCATCTTGATTTCACGTGCTACGTAAAACATACAAATGTGTACCTTTGCACCATGCAGTCTAAGCAATCTGCCGTTCAAATTGCCTTTGAAAGTTTAAAAAATGCATTTGATACGGGCAAGGCCATTTCGCCAGTGAGAGAATTAATAGGAGATACGGATATCGATACGGCCTATGCCGTTCAAGAAAAATTAATTGAATATTTTGAATCCCAAGGGGCTCGAAAAGTTGGAATTAAAATTGGATTGACGGCTGAATCTGTTCAGAAACAGTTGGGCGTGAATCAACCAGATTTTGGGGTGTTGTTTGCACATACCCATCTTCCCAATAATGGAGAAATTCCATTTGCCTTTTTAATGCAACCAAAAGCTGAAGCAGAAATGGCATTTGTTTTGAAAGAGACGATCAGCAGTCCTATTGCCGACATTGCTGAATTGATTTCAAAAGTAGATTATGTTTCTCCAGCAATTGAAATTGTTGGTTCTCGAGTTGAAAATTGGAATATAAGAATTACAGATACGGTTGCAGATAATGCGTCAGCTTCCCATTTTGTGTTGGGAGAAACCAAGCTAAATGCAGAAGCTTTAGATTTTGAGAATGCAAAAATGACGTTGACTCAAAACGGAAATGTAGCATCAGAAGGAATGGCTAAAGCCTGTATGGGGAATCCCCTCAACGCTGTGCTTTGGTTATGCAATACGTTTATTCAAAGAGGAGTCGAAGTGAAAAAAGGCGAAATTATTCTTTCTGGAGCTTTGGGTCCCATGGTGCCCATTCAGGCAGGTGATACGTTTAAAGCCGAAATTGAAGGTTTAGGTGAAGTTGGTTTTTCTGTGAGTTTATGAAAAAGAAAAAAGTTGCCATAATTGGCTCGGGAAATATAGGAACAGATTTAATGATCAAAGTGTTGCGTTATTCTGAATCCTTAGAAATGTCGGTAATGGTTGGAATTGATTCCAATTCTGACGGATTGGCGCGAGCCCAGAGAATGGGAGTGGCAACCACGCATGAAGGGGTAGATGGTTTGATTTCTATGCCTGAGTGGAATAATATATCCGTTGTTTTTGATGCAACAAGTGCGAAAGCCCATTTATATAACTTTGAAAAGATCAATGCATTTCCAGGAAAAAAAGTTATTGATTTAACCCCGGCGGCAATTGGACCTTTTATGGTTCCTGCTGTGAATATTGATCGTTTACAAGATGTTCCCAACGTGAATATGGTAACCTGTGGTGGTCAAGCTACCATTCCTATAGTTGCGGCTGTGAGTAGAGTCTCTCCAGTGCATTATGGTGAAATTGTTGCATCAATTGCGTCTAAATCTGCAGGGCCTGGAACTCGCGCAAATATTGATGAATTTACAGAAACTACTTCCTTAGGTATTGAGAAAGTGGGTGGTGCAAAAAAAGGCAAGGCCATAATTGTTTTGAATCCTGCAGAACCACCTTTGATTATGCGTGATACTGTTTTCACTTTGAGTGAACAAGCCAATAGGGAAGAAGTAAAAGAGAGTATTCATCGAATGATAGAAACTGTACAAGCATATGTGCCAGGATATCGACTGCATCAAGAAGTGCAATTTGAAGATATTTCACCTGAAAATCCTGTTTTTATTGAAGGATTGGGGAATGTGCACGGTTTGAAAACAACGGTGTTTCTTCAAGTAGAAGGAGCCGGACATTATTTGCCCGAATACGCGGGTAATTTAGATATCATGACGAGTGCAGCAAAAGCAGTTGCTGAAGCACTTTGATTTTGGTTATAGGTGATTTAATTTTTCGACTGATTCAACATGTCGAGAGCAACATCTACGATCATATCTTCCTGGCCGCCTACCATTTTTCGTTTTCCTAATTCTTCCAATATCGTTCTGGTGTCGATACCGTATTTTTGAGACGCGCGTTCTGCATGCAAAAGGAAACTTGAATAAACACCGGCAAATCCTAAAGATAAGGTTTCTCTATCTACCCGAACCGGTCTGTTTTGTAAGGGTCTGATGATATCATCAGCCGCATCCATCAACCGATGCAAATCAGAGCCCGTATGTATATTCATTTTGTGTAACGTAGCTATTAACACCTCTAATGGCGCGTTTCCAGCACCTGCCCCCATTCCTGCGAGAGAAGCATCCAATCGGGTTGCTCCATTTTCATAAGCGACAATAGTATTGGCAACGCCTAGTGAAAGATTATGATGACAATGAATACCAAGTTCGGTTTCTGGTCGTAAAACAGATTTGAAAGCCAAAATTCGATCGCGGACATCGTTCATTAACAAAGCTCCAGCTGAATCTGTAACATAAACGCAATGAGCACCCGCATCCTCCATGATTTTTGCTTGTTGGGCAAGTGCTTCTGGTGGGTTCATATGCGCCATCATAAGGAATCCAGCAACGTCTAATCCCAATTTGCGAGCTGCTCCGATATGCTGAATGGCTATGTCCGCTTCTGTGCAGTGTGTGGCAATTCGTACCGATTGCACTCCAGCCTCTTTTGCTCGTTTCAAATCATGGATTGTGCCAATTCCAGGTAATAATAAGGTTGTTAACTTAGCATTTTTGATCTCCTTCGCAACGGATTCTATCCAATCCCAATCGGTATGTGCCCCAAATCCATAATTGAAGCTTCCTCCTGAAAGTCCGTCACCATGGGCAACTTCAATAGCATGAACACCGGCTTGATCCAATGCCTTTGCAATGGTTTTTGCCTGTTCTAATGAATATTGATGTTTTACGGCGTGCTGACCATCACGCAAGGTTACGTCTTGAATGTAAAGATTGCCCATGCCACAAAGATACAATTTTGAAGTTCAAGGAACTCGGTGTAAGATTTTCTATTCACCTTCTATAATTATGGACAATTGTTCGATGAAGTTTTGGGATTCTCAAAAGGCTTGACTTAAATTTGCGAGAACATTATGAAAATCTTTTCATTGCACATCATCACTTTAGCGACCCTTGGAGCCATCAGCATGAGCAGTTGTATCAACTCCAAAGACGCTTACGAAAAATCTAAATTGTCAGGTTTTGTTGCAGAACAAACCAAAGACATTCTTGCTAAAAATCCTCCAAAAGCGGATTTGTCCCCTGTCGAAGCTAAAATAAGCGCTGTAGATATGCGAGTTGAAGCTCTAGATGCTAATAATAAAAAGGCTCAAGAGGTTGTAAACAAATTAGAAGACAAGCTTAAAACAATTGAAAATTTAGAAAAAGAATCAAAATCAGAGTTCGAACGTTCCAATACCTCTGTTGTATTTTTCAACACGGGTAGTGCAGTTTTATCTGCCGCTTCGATGCAGGAGTTGTACCGTTGGAAGTCGGGTGTCGACAAAGCTCCTACTGGATACACCTATACGATAAACATCAACGCCTCAGCAGATAAAAGTGGCCCACAGTATGTAAACAATCGTTTGCGTGCACGCCGTGCTGAAGCGGTTAAAAAGTTCTTAGTGGACGCTTTGGGTGTGAAGGCTGGTATTAATGTTGTTACCAATCAGGAGTCATTCTCTAAAACCTACCTTCTAGATCGTCGCGCTATCATTAGCGTATCTGTGAAATAAGAAATTTGTTTTTCATAACTTAAAGAAGGTCGCTAAATGGCGGCCTTTTTTTATGCAAATGAATTTTTAGTCCTAACTTGCTCTCTTATGATTGAGAAGTTTTTATTTTCTTTTATTCATGGTGAAATTCGCATCGAGTATCCCAAAAAGTATTCGGTTTTAATCGGTATTTGCCTCCTTTTAAATGGGGCTGCCTTTGCGAAAAGTGCAGATTTTGATATTCCAGATCTTAATAAAAAACGCAACATTCCGACTAAATATGTACAATATGTTAAACCATTAATTGGAACCGGAGGTCACGGACATACATTCCCCGGTGCTGTAGCCCCGTTTGGTATGGTTCAATTAAGTCCGGATACACGTAATGATGCTTCTTGGGACGCATGCGGCGGATATTATTACCACGATACCTTTATATATGGCTTTTCGCATACACATTTGAGCGGCACCGGTGTGTCTGACTTAGGAGATGTATTGTTTCAGCCAATTGAAAAACCGAATTTCGATCCAGAAAAATACAAACAACGTTTTAGCCATGAACAGGAGGAAGCCTCCGTTGGGTATTATAAAGTTCAATATCCGGAAATGCATGTTCAAGTTGAGTTGACGGCTACAGAATATTCAGGTATTCAACGGTATGTTTATGCGAATCACGATAGCTTAAAATGGGTTTTGATTGATCTAAAACACCGAGATAAATTACTAAGTTCAAGTCTACAGATTCAAAATGCCAATACCATTATTGGACACAGACAAAGTCAACAATGGGCGGATAATCAATGGGTATTTTTTGTAACACGTTTTAGCCAAAAAATTGCGGATTGGCAGTTTAACAATGATTCAACGCAATTGGCTCTTGGTTTTTATCTTAATAGTGACACGATAGATATACAAACTACACTATCGTTTACAGGTTTAGAAGGTGCTTTTGTCAACGAAAGGTCCGAACTTTCAAAATTTAATTTTAACCATAAAAGGATTGATATAGGATTAAGTAATGCGAAGGGTATTTCAGGTGGAGTTAAATCTGGTGATACCAAATCTCATAGAATTTCAAGTTGGTCAGGATGGGAGGGTTTCTCTGATTTCGTCATGTTCGACTTTCAATCGGTGAGAGCGGCATATGAGCAAATATGGGAGTCCGAGTTATCAAGAATTAAAATTCTTGATACAAACCCAGATCCTCAACAAATGAGTACATTTTATACGGCCCTGTACCACTGTATGATTCACCCTTCATTAGCATCGGATGCCGATGGACGTTACCGAGGAAGGGATCAGGTTCTGCATCATGCAGCCCATAAAACGTATCATGTTTTTTCACTTTGGGATACCTATCGTGCATTGCATCCATTGCTATCATTAATAGATAAATCTAGGACAAAAGACTTCATTCTTACCATGTTGGATCAGTTTGAACAAGGTGGGAAATTGCCCGTTTGGGAATTGGGTAGCTGTGAAACAAACTGTATGATTGGTTTTCACAGCGTTCCGGTAATTTTGGATGCGATGGTTCAGGGTGTGGATTTTTCGGATGATGAGAAATCCCGTATATGGAAGGCGGTAAAACAAAGTTCAAATGCAAAGGAATTATCTTATGAATACCATATTCCAATTGAAAGCGAACTGTTAACATTGTACGGTTTGCAATTGGGTTATATTGATGTATTGAATCAAAGTGAATCGGTTTCAAAAACATTAGAATATGCTTTTGATGATGCTTGTGTTGCACAATTAGGTAAAATTCTGGGTTATGATGAGGAAGCAAGGATTTTTGAACGTAGGGCAGAACGTTGGCGTGGATTATGGGATAAAAGTTCCAAGAGTTTTCGCCCAATATTGAACGGTTCCTTTTTGGAGCCCTATTATCTAAATGAAGTTAATAATCACTATACCGAAGCCAACGCTTGGCAATATCGTTTTGCCGTTCAACACGATGTCGATGCATTAATAGCCAATTTTGGGGGGGCAGATTCCTTTGAACGTGCATTGGATTTGTTGTTCAATGGCTCCACCTTGACGAGAGGTCGTGAGCAAGCCGATATTTCAGGTTTGATTGGCCAATATGCGCATGGTAATGAGCCCAGTCATCATATGGCGTATCTCTATAATTATGTGGGCAAACCGGAGAAAACCCAACGGATAATTGCTAGAATTCAAAAAGAATTTTATACTACCGGGGTCGATGGCTTAATTGGTAATGAGGATTGCGGACAGATGAGTGCATGGCACGTGCTTTCGGCAATCGGTATTTATCCCGTGTTTCCTGGCAGCGGTTATTGGGATATGGGCATTCCACTTTTTGATAGTATAGAAGTATTTCAATCCGATGGTGAGGCTATTGATTTTATTAGGGGAAAAAGGAGCCAGAAGACCCAAAAAGGATTTTGGGACTTTTCTCGTTCGCATGCGGAACAAACATATGAAGAAAGATTTATAACGTTTCCACCTTATTATCAGGACATTTTACCTCAACGAAATCGAGTTTCCAATGATTTTTTAAAAATACACCGCGGTCTACATTTTGTTTGGATGGATTCGTTTAATTCAGGTTCTCCATTGGAAAAAACGCCTGCCAATAAATACCTTCCGGAGTTGCGAAGCCCATTGAAAGTCAAAGGCAATAGTACCTATACTATGGAAATTCTAGGAGGGGAAATCAACAGACCGGTTTATGTTATGTTGCGATTTTTAGATAGTGCATTTTCTTTTGCAAACTCAAAGGAAGAGTTTTATCGAACCTTTCAATGTAAACAATAGGAGGTAGTTCACAAATACCAGGTTTGGGGGCGCATCACAGAATGATAAGGTGTTATTCAGATACCCAGATTTACTTGAAGGGAAGTGTTTTGGTATGGGCAGCCTTTATGGATAAGTCGAATTGGAATGTTGCACCTTTTGTTGCGCGATACGTTTATGAGCAAAAAAATGATTTTGAAGTCGTTGAAATAAAGGGTAAATACAATTCTCAATATAGTGGGGGGGGAGATGATGCCTTGATTGATGGGGTATTAGGGAGTGAAGAGTGGCGATCTGGATTTTGGCAGGGATATCAAACTCAGGACTTTGAAACGGTTATTGATCTTAAGGAAATTACCCATATTGATTATTTAGGTGCGCGTTTCTTATCGGATGAAAGGGCATGGATTTTTCTTCCGACAAATGTGGAATGGGAATATTCAAAAGACGGAATTAACTACAAGCCCTTTAATAATTTTGAATTTAAGCGCGATGCACCCAGAAATGATATTGGGATTTATCCCATAATAATGGCTCATAAAAAGAAGTCTAGGGGAATAGAGGCAAGATTTATTAGGATAAAAGCGAAGAATTTTGGCAAGTTACCCGAAGGGCATCCTGGTTTTGACTATAATGGAGATGCCTTTATATTTATCGATGAAGTTCTGATAAATCCAGAAGTGATGGTCTTAGAATAAGGTGTATTTACGCTTTCAAGATGTTAGGGTTTGATTGAATTCTTTTGGGGCAAAGCCGACCTGTGCAATTCGTGAATGTATCCAATAGAAAACAAGGAAATGAATCAAAACAACAAATTCTAACCCGATAATGTACCAAGGCCATTCTCCGATTATCATGGGATTATTCGCATTGGGTTTTTGGGCAATATACATATAGTTAGACCCAATTAAATAATTAATTAAACCAATTACAGGTAAAACCAATTGGGTGTATCCGAATACTTTTAACCAAGAGAAAACGCGGGGCTTGAATCCAAGTATAATACTTCCGTATAATGCGGCAATGATGATACCGCCGTGAGAGACGCTAAATTCGATGATGTAATATAAGCTAGCACCGGTGGTGATTTCAGGAGTTATAAATGCGTGTATAGCTCCGGCACTCCAATATATGAGAAACTCATAAACCCACTGATTCCTATTCAGAAGAAATGCAATCGCCAGGAAAGTGGATAGCGAGCAAAGATGCAAGGGCAAATAGGATTCAAGAGTCCAAGTATTGTGATATACAGCCTCAAGTTGTTCTATGATGAAGTTTACTCCAATTATTATTGCAAGAATTGTGGCAATTTGATCTTTTCTATGGTCGGATGCTTTTCTGCTGATAAAATAAAATAAGAGCATCGCTAAGATCAAACCAAGATTCATAGCGACCCATATTGGATCACCAATTGGAATGGTGTAGTGTAGCGCGTTACGATCCATCTTTGCAAGATAAGATATTTTTTAAATATCATTCAATGAATCAGATAGCAAATTCCCAATAATAATTGCCTAATAATTTTCTCGTTATTTGTTGCTTAACAACTGAAAAGTTGTATTTTTGCACACCCTAAGAGAAAGTAAAACTTCGCTTAGTAATTTAAAAAATTGGTATCGTAGCTCAGTCGGTAGAGCAAAGGACTGAAAATCCTTGTGTCGGCGGTTCGATTCCGTCCGATACCACAGATCAAAGGTCGTCTAATTCAGACGACCTTTTTTGTTGAGGATTATTTAACCCGATTAAACTTCACATATTTTAACTCTTAGGGGCATTTTGTGTTAACATTAAAGGTATCGAATTTCTATTGTAGAATTTGTTTTATATTTGTTTATGCTTAAAAATTTTCAACGCATAAGTGCTTTCCTGTGTATTAGTTGGGTGTCAATTCTAAGCGCTCAAAAGGGCACGCTATCTATTGAATATAGTTATGGCTCGAGCATCCCATTAGGAGATTTCCGTGAGGCCAATTCACAGAATTACAGTTCCGGATATGCGAAAACAGGCTTTTCAAGTCAAGCAGGATTGAAATATCAGATAAACGAAGGTGGATTTAGTGTAGTATTAAGTACACAAACACAAGCACACAATTTCGATGTGGCGGCTTATGATCGTGAGATTACACTTTTGGATCCTACTCTAAATTGGTCAATAGTTGCTGAAATTTATTCCATGTCAGCATTTTTAGCGGGATTGCAGCAAGATTTTAAGGTCAGTGAAAAAACTAAAGTAGGTGTAATTGCTCAACTGGGGTTGGGTTTAGCAAAGGATCCAATGATGTCAATAATGGAGTTGAATTCAGGTTATTGGTCTGTTTCGACCAATAATTATGCTTCGGCAGTTGCGTTTAAATTCGGCGGTCAAGCTAAAATAAACTTTGCTAAAAACTTTTATGCAACAGTTTCTGCTAACCTAATGGCGGCTGATTTTGATTTCAAACAAACCGAGGCGTTTTATTCCAATGGAGATTATGAGACGTATTCTTATTCCAAAGATTTCAATACGTTCAATGTTCAGTTAGGTTTGGCCGCAGATTTATACAAACACCATAATTAAATATTCAAATTTCATTATTTGAATGAAGAGGTGAATTGACTAACGCCCTTTTAGGTTAGTTAGGTTTCCTGTTTATTATAGTTTGTGATTTTCTGAACAATCATGAATTTTACGTGTTAATAGATTGATGAAGTTTATGTTATGGTTAATTGGCGGAATATTATTGGTACTTGCAATAGGTGTGTTTTATTCATTCAGGTTTAAAAAAATTGAAACCCCTAAATATAAGATTTTGAGAAAAATCAGTGATGTTGAAATTCGCGAATATCCCGCTATGACTCTAGCTCAAACTAAGCTCAGAAGTAATCGTTACGATGGCAATGAGGATAATGGATTTAGAACAGTTGCGGGATATATTTTTGGAGGAAATTCGAAACAACAGAAAATAGCCATGACGGCTCCTGTTATTATGCAATTATCAGACTCTGGTTCTTCTATGTCTTTTGTGATGCCAAGTCAATATGAGAAAGATGAATTGCCAGAACCCAATTCAGATCAGGTGAAAATCGTGTCTCAAAGCCCGGTTCTATTAGCCGTTTTGCAATTTAAGGGTTTCGCTTCTGAGCAAAAAATAAACCAATACCGAGATCAATTATTGGGAATACTCAAAACTAATAATATTAAGGTTAAGAGCGATTTATTCTATATGGGGTACAATGCACCTTGGGATGTTATAAATCGACGAAATGAGGTTGCATTTCAAATTGAAAAGGATTCTATTTAAATCATCTTGGCCAAGTTTTCTTGGTTTTGAACTTTAACTTTTACTTCTCATTAAACAAAACCAATGCCGTATATGGATTGTTAAATAAGAGTGAAAAAATTAGTCTCTGTACAAAAATTGCCCATTACCTTAGACAAGGCGTGGGATTTCTTTTCATCTCCAAAAAACTTGAATGAGATTACTCCCGATGACATGACGTTTCAGGATTACTTCAGAGGTTCCTGAGAAAATGTATGAAGGGATGTTCATTACCTATAAAATATCTCCGTTTTTGGGGATCCAATTGGATTGGTGTACGGAAATAACGCATATAGAGGATCGGGCCTTTTTTGTTGATGAGCAAAGGAAAGGTCCTTATAATATTTGGCATCATGAACATCACTTCGAAGCCATCGAAGGCGGTGTGAAAATGACGGATATTCTTCATTATGACATTGGCAAAGGACCGCTCGGACCTATTGCAGGGGCCTTGTTTGTAGATGCAAAAGTAAAAGGCATCTTCGATTACCGTTATACCAAGCTAATTGAACTATTCGGTAGTTTTTAAAACAAACGCATTGCCAACCCTTTTACACCCTTTCAAAATAACTTCCGATTCAAAGTTGAATTGACTAGTGTAAATAAAAAATACCGACTTTTGCGTTCATATATCGTGAACGTAAAACGTATTTCTTCCTTATTTTATGTGCACAATTGGGCATAATGCATGCGCAATATCGCCTAGATGCGTCTTTATTATTCGGGGGAATGCGACCCCACAGCGAATACACGGAAGCCCTGAGGGCTCCGTTTATGGGATTCAATTCGATGCCGATTGGGAAATGCCCAATGAATTAAGGGTTCCAAATCCCTTAGAGGAAAGAAAGTACCTCTTGAAATACTTGGGTGCAACGTTTTTAGTAATGGATATGGGTTTGCCGCAAACAGGAACCCAAATTGGCGCTGGTGTATCAATGGGTGCGGGACTCCCAATAAGCAAGAATTTGATGATACGGTGGCGTATGGCACATGGGATTTCTTATCTAACCCAAATTTATAATAGCACGAGCATTCCTATTAATTATGCCATAGGTTCTCATATAAACTATTTAGCACTATTAAGTGCCGATGTGCGATTCAATGTTAAGAGATTTGGAATCATTGCTGGTGTGAATTTGACCAATTGTTCTAATGCAGGTAGGATTAAGCCCAATATAGGGTTAACGTCAATCAATATGAATGTTGGTGTTTCCTACAAGCCCTTTAAAACATCCAATAGAAAACAATATTACGAAGCCAAAAAGAAATATTTTGCATTCCCCTTTGCTGTAGGTTTAAAGTTAGCCACAAACCAAAAAAGCTTAGAATACCCCAGGCGCAGTTATATATGGATTGGTGATATTAGCTATCGAAACCAAAAAAGTAAATTTACATTTTGGGATGTTGGATTAGATGGTTTCGTTGATCCTAACTATCAGTGGAACGATGATGGAAGTTTGACCCGCGCCGGTGAGGCTGAAAACTATGAACTTGCAGTTCGCGGAGGAAAGGTGTTTTTATTTGGTAGATTGGGTTTGCGTTTGGATTTGGGTATGTATATTGTAAAGCCGTATCATAGTGAAAAGCCTTGGTTTTATAATGCATTTGGTTTGGATTATAGATTGGGTCACCATTGGGTTGCTAGAAGCCGATTAAAAGCTCATCTCAACAAAGCCGATTATATGGAATTTGGATTGAGTTATTTGTGGAACTAGCCACTAACTTTGTGAATTCATGAAGCGATCGCTTTTACTCATACTCTTGATTTCATTTGGAAGGTTTGTCGACGCACAACAATGGTCACCAGGTGATTCGATTCGATTGAGTTTAAAGAATAAACCACAATTTACCGCAGGTTTAGATAGTCGCAGTTCGTATTTATTAGGAAAGCCAATTCATATTTTTGGTTTGCGAGTAGGAGCTGATTATAAAAAAACGGCCGGATATGTTGGATTCTATTCCACGGTTTTTCAGGATCCCACAGATAATATGTACGAATATTTCTATTTAAGTGGGATAGGAGAGTACCGTTGGTTTAAAAATTACCGTTGGTTTCTAACTCAAACAGTTCAAGTAGGGGTGGGTACGGCAAGTTTGACCTTTAATAATCCAAATGGAAATCCGGATTACCGAGATTTGATGTTAATTCCCATAGAAACTGGCGTACATGCTAGTTATCGGATATGGCGCTATATTGGCTTATCTGCAGGCGTTGGCGCACGTTTTTCCCTCACTCCAGGAAGCTATTTTTCAGCTTCCTATTATTCCTTTGGTGTTTGTGTGTATACGGATGAGATTGGGAAAACTATAGATAAAATCTTACACGATTAGTTTTGCTTTTTCTTGCTATCTAGATGCGCAATGAATTCTACAATCTTTTCGGCATCAATTCGATTAGCTACAATTTTCTTATTTTCATCCAACAAGAAAATGGTAGGACTCGCAATAACATAATAGGCTTGTAAGGCATCGGCATAGCGTTGTTCCAATACTTCTCCTCGTAAGAGGTTTGTAAATTCTGAAATTTCTGGGTGAGCCGCTAAGTATTCATACCATTCCTTTTTCTTATTTCCAGAAGCTAAGGTAATTACTTTCCAACCTTTGTCTTTATTTTCTTCGTACAATTTGGCAATTTTAGGCATTGTTTCCTTACAATGGCCACAAGTTGGATCCCAGAACATTAAAATGGTATAAGGCGCCTTAATGCTGTTGGTATTGATCCAAACAGAATCTTGGTTTTTCAACTGCAAATCCGCAGCTTGTGCCCCAATTAAGGAGTAAGATCTGCGGTATGCATTTTCACACATCTTGGCGGTTGTAGTGCTATCTACCCACCACGTGCGACCTTGGCAATATTGAGAAAGGGCCATATGTACAAACACGCGATCCAATCCCATGATTTTGCTTGATTCAAAACGATTGGTTAAATACCAGATGATGTATTTTTCATTTTCAATGCTGTTTTGGGCTTGTAATAAAATATTATTACAAGCATTTATACAAGAATCAGCATCAGGAACGATTACATTATCAAAATAAAAATCCATTTTCGTTTTGAGCACGTTAACGGGCATTCTAACCAGTGCATCCTCATTAAAATCTACATTCTCCCAGTAATGATTCTTGAAATATGTGTATTTCCAAGTTGAGTCAATAATTCCATTTTCATCCTTAGGGGCCTCAGGAACGTCGATAGGCATCAACGCAAGTAAGAATCTTGATAACATAGAAGTTGGATGTTCGGCAACAAACAAGCTATCCGAACTCATTTTTTCCTCAAGTAATTTATTCCTTTTGGGATTCCAGATCGCTAGGTTTTCTTCTGTGCTATCTTTTTTGATCTCAGCATCAATTTCCATAATGCGTTCGATAATCTGTGTTTTTTGGTTTTGATAACCTACGAACCACGTATTTTCGTCTGAACCTTCTACTTTCATGTTTTTATAATAATCATGCTCGTAGTAAGAGGTATCGGTTTTAATAGTGAAATCTTGGTCATCGTCAATTAAAAATTCAAAAAAGTCAGATTTCCCAGGCAAAACGAATAAATACATTCCGCGCTGAAGCAATTTATTTCCTGTGAATTCGGCCACTCCCTTTTTGTCGACTACAGCTGTATCACGAAGGTATTTTCCTCCGATATGATGATCCGCTAAAAATACCGTTTCTCCAGTTTTTAAACCGTTAATTTTAAATCGAAGATGGTATTCACCATCCATACGCCCATCCCAAGGTTTGGTGTTCTTAATCTTGGGATAATTACCCACACGTGAAATCTTATTGTATTTGTGCGGTGTTTGATAAGGGATTATACGATCACTTTTTGGGAAATTGATTAATCGGTGTGGTGATGTTTTGCGCTTGAGTTGCGGTAATAAATGCTAAAGTGCTAAGTATGATTCCGAAATTCTTCATTGTAATAGATGTAGATTTGTGTGTTAAATTTAGACAATTTTCATACCAAATTGGTTTACTGACATGAAAAATAATTTATTTTATGATCGGGTTTTCGATATAGTGCGAATGATTCCCTATGGGCGTGTTACGACCTATGGGGCGATCGCTTCCTATTTAGGATCGAAAACCGGTTCTAGGTTGGTCGGATGGGCCATGAATGTCAGTCACGGGGTAATGCCCAAAATTCCAGCTCATAGGGTAGTAAATCGGATTGGAATGTTAAGTGGAAAGGCCCATTTCTCATCTCCCAATAGAATGCAAGAACTGTTGGAATCCGAAGGAATAATTGTCGAAGCCGATAAAATTCAGAATTTTAACGAGGTCTTTTGGGACCCTTCTTCATTAGATCTTCTTTGAATAAGCCCCACCATTGTTTTCTCGGATATGGTGCGTGTACCGTAACAGCAGGTGCATCTTTTACTACATGGGGAGTTACAAGGGTATGCGCGTGAAGTGCAATTGAACGGTCAGGAAGATTGTTTTTGGCTCCGTACTTTAAATCTCCGATAATCGGGCAACCCATTTTTGAAAGTTGCACTCTGATTTGATGAAATCTGCCTGTTTCCAATGTGATTTCATACAAATAACGACCCGCTATGCTCGATAATAATTTATAATGTAATACAGAGTGTTTGGCCGATCCCCGTGGTTGGTTGTAGGCATGAGCTCTATGCGTTTCCGAATCTTTACTCAAATAATGTTCTAATGTGCCGGATTCTTCTGTAAGGGGTTTTGAAGTTAGGGCATGATATACTTTGATATTCTGTTTTTCTCTGAAGATATCATTCAATCGTGTAAGAGCCTTTGAAGTTTTTGCAAATAAAACAACGCCGCTAACGGGTCTGTCAATACGATGAACCAATCCTACATAAGCAGCCCCAGGCTTGTTATATTTTACCCGGATGTATTCTTCAGCCATTTCTAAAAAGTGTTCGTCACCAGTAGAATCACCTTGCACAGGTACGCCCGCAGGCTTATTTGCGAATAATAAATGATTATCTTCCCAAAGCACATCAAACATAAATGCAAAGGTACGGGCTTTTATGCTTGTGATTATCTAATTTTATTTAGGAAGCCACTGTTCTTGTCGTATTTTTGCCGCTCATTATGCGCGCCTTGTGGTCCCAGTATCGGATATTCGTTAAAGACATATTTCAACTTTCTTATCCAATAATATTAGGACAATTGGGATTGGTTCTTATGGGCGTTGCCGATACCATTATGGTTGGGCGCTTGGGCAAAGAAGCACTTGCCGGCGTGAATCAAGCGAATAGTTTATTCTTTATGACCAGCGGTTTAACCTTTGGTGTTCTATTTGCGGTTAGTACCCTTGTGAGCATTAAAGTTGGTGAAAAACAGGCTAAAGGTGGTTTTATTATTTACAGAGCGGGTTTAGTAGTCAGCCTTATATTGTTCGCTTTTCAATTCGGGATTCTAAGTATTTTAACGGATAATTTTGAATGGTTAAGACAAACAGCAGCGGTTAATGAAATAGCACCACGTTATTTAAAAATTGTTAATTGGTCAATACTGCCCATGTTGGTGTTTTTAACAGCTAGGCAGTTTACCGATGGCTTGGGTCATACGAAGGTATCAATGGTTTTGACATTAGCAGGTTTGGTTGTGAATGTCCTGCTAAATGCCATTCTAATTTATGGGTTTTGGTTCATCCCGGCTATGGGCTACGAAGGAGCTGCATGGGCTACACTCATTTCCAGAATAGCAATGATGTTAGCGGCTTTGTGGTATGTTCGATATTCCAAATTCATGAAGACGTATGTTCCCAAGATAATGCCGAAATGGAAAGAGGTTTGGAAGGAAACACCCGGAGTTTGGAAAATGGGAGTTCCAATTGCCTTGCAAACATTTGCCGAATGGGCGTGTTTTTCAATTTCCGGCATTATGGTGGGATGGTACGGAGAAGTACAGGTTGCAGCGCATGCCGTTGCACTGAATGCGGCATCGGTTACTTATATGGTGGCAAGTGGAATCGGCATGGCAGGAAGTATTTTAGTAGGAAACGGTTACGGAGAAAATAGCACGTTGAAAATTCGAAAAGTAGCCCATGCTACTTTCATTCTAATGGTGATTTTTGAGTTGATTAATGCGTTAATCTTTGTTGTTTTCAACCGACAGATTGCAGGACTTTATGGTGTAGAACCTGCTGTTATGCCTTTGATATTGCCCTTGTTTTTATTGGCGGCAGTATTTCAGGTTAGCGACGGAATTCAAGCCGCGGCTATGTCTTTATTACGTGGAATCAAGGATGTTTTTTGGGCAAGTATGATTTCCGTATTTTCATATTGGGTAGTGAGCATGCCTTTATCCTATTATCTCGGGGAAGTATTACAAAAGCAAGTATACGGTGTTTGGACGGGTTTTACCGTTGGTCTTTTAGTCGCCTCGATTTTAGGAGTTTACCGTTTTTATCAAAAAAGTAGTAAGTTGCTGTTTGTATGAAAAAAGGATTGTTATTCTTAGTTGGTTTTGTGAAGTTTTTGTAGTTCTGGTCTGGCGCAGAATACTCCTTGGTCGCGAAGAGTTCAAGGTGGCCTTACTCCTTCGGTACAATCGAGATTGTTGTCTGCAGTAACACCAATGCCTCGGTCAACGTATACCGAACAAGGCTTAAAAGATTCTTTCCGTAACTCCGATAAATATCAAAATTCCATCAGCGGTTTTATCGGGATTGTATTTCAAAGAGAGAGAAATGTTGCATTTGCCGTAAACGTTGGATATCAACAATGGGGATTTGTTAGACGGAAAGAAAATGGCATGTTCAATTATCTACCACATCCAGATTTGGCGGTATATGCGCATTTGGTTGATGGTCCAGTGCAAGTAATGGATTATCACTTTACACAACGTTATTTAACGGTGGATTTGCAATATTTGCGCCGCTTAGATGGTGTGAAATTGAGAATCCCCGATACGGAATTGTATGGGTTTATTTCGGCGATACCGGCTGTACTGGTTCAAGATAAAGTGAGGATAAAAACACGCGGTTTTTCTTTAGATGAAGGGGCTTCTGTGGATGTTTATGATTATACGGTGGAATTGGATGCCGTTGATCGTCCAGTAATACAAAAAACGGTGAATCCACAATTTAATGTATTTGCTTCCTTTGGATTGAGAGCCGAATATGCATTAGACGACAAAATAAAATTATTAGCCCAACCGAGAATGGATATGGCCTTGATTCCTAACTTTAATGGAGTTCAAAGGGCGAACAGTTATCGTTTTTCAATAGATTTAGGCGTTGTTTATCCCATTCCGTAATACTATTTGGATCTTAAATAAAAAGGCCAACTACGCAAATAGTTGGCCTTTTATATAGGGTAGATAATGAATTACTTACCGTTTAATTTGGCTTTGTAATATTCACGATTCAGGTTGGCAATAACTGACAAAGGTATTTCTTTTGGACATTCAGCCGCACAAGCACCCGTATTGGTACAAGCACCGAATCCTTCTGCATCCATTTGATCAACCATAGCAACAACGCGCGATTCACGTTCTGGTTGTCCTTGTGGAAGCATGGAAAGCTGTGTCACCTTAGCACCCACGAATAACATGGCGGATGCGTTTTTACAAGCACTTACGCAAGCACCACAGCCAATACAAGTCGCTGCTTGGAATGCTGTATCGGCAACGTCCTTAGGAATTAAAACTGAATTTGCATCTACAGCATTACCTGTATTTACGGATACATATCCTCCCGAAGAAATAATACGGTCAAAAGCACTTCTATTTACACTTAAATCCTTGATTACTGGAAAAGCATTGGCTCTCCAAGGTTCAACTACTACCGTGTCGCCATCTTTAAAGCTTCTCATGTGCAATTGGCAAGTGGTTACACCGCCTTTAGGACCATGAGGACGTCCGTTGATAACCATGGAACACATTCCGCAAATACCTTCGCGACAGTCGTGGTCAAATGCGATTGGATCTTTTCCATCTTCAATGAGTTGTTCGTTCAATACATCGAACATTTCAAGGAAGCTCATGTCGGGACTTGCTTGAACTTTATGTTCTTCAAAATGGCCCTGAGCATTTTCATTTTGCTGGCGCCATACTTTCAAGTTTATATTCATTGTGTTTCCCATTTCGATTATTTGTAACTGCGTTGTTGAATTTTTATGTTTTCGTAGTTTAAATCTTCGCGGTGAAGTTCGTAGTCGTTATTTCCTTTATTCTCCCAAGCAAATACACTTAAGAACTTGTCATCGTCACGCATGGCTTCTCCTTCTTCGGTTTGGAATTCCTCACGGAAGTGACCACCGCAACTTTCTTCCCTCGCTAATGCATCTAAGCACATCAACTCTCCAAGTTCTAAGAAATCTGCTACGCGCCCCGCTTTGTCTAATTCAGGATTAAAACCACTGTCAGAACCAGGTACACGAACGTTCTTATAGAAATCTTCGCGCAATGCTCTGATCTGTTCAATGGCTTCTTTTAATCCCTTTTCATTTCTAGCCATTCCACATTTATCCCACATAATCAATCCCAACTCGCGGTGGTAGCTTTCTACTGTACGAGTACCTTTGATCTTTAAGAATCCGCTGATTCTTTCGTTGGCGCGTTTTTCTGCTTCTTCGAAAGCTTCATGATCCGTTGGAATTGGCTTGGTGTGAATCTCTTTACTTAGGTAGTTACCTATGGTATAGGGTATTACAAAATATCCATCTGCTAGTCCTTGCATCAGTGCAGAAGCGCCTAAGCGGTTAGCACCGTGGTCTGAGAAGTTGGCTTCACCTAAAGCGTACAAGCCAGGAACGGTTGTCTGCAATTCGTAATCTACCCACAATCCACCCATTGTATAGTGAACAGCTGGGTAAATACGCATGGGTACTTCGTATGGATCTTCGGCAGTGATTTGTTTGTACATATCAAACAAGTTGCCGTATTTCTCTTTAATGATATCTTTCCCTAAACGCAACAAAGTTTCATCGTCTGGATTCGCAATGCCGTGCTTGGTAGCTTCGGCGCGTCCGTATTTGTTCATCATGTTGTATTTGAAGTCCAAATAAACGGCCATTTTGCTTGGTCCAACACCGTATCCAGCGTCGCAACGTTCTTTTGCGGCACGACTGGCGATATCTCGTGGTACTAAGTTACCGAATGCAGGGTAGCGACGCTCTAAGTAATAATCGCGTTCTTCTTCTGGAATGTCGTTAGGATGACGGGTGTCACCTTGCTTTTTAGGTACCCAAATTCTTCCGTCGTTACGCAAAGATTCACTCATCAAAGTCAGCTTTGATTGGTAATGACCCGACACGGGTATGCATGTAGGGTGGATTTGCGTGAAACAAGGGTTTCCAAATAAGGCACCTGCTTTGTGTGCTTTCCACGCCGCGGTTACATTGCTTCCCATTGCATTTGTACTTAGATAAAATACGTTTCCGTATCCACCGGTGCACAGCAACACAGCATGTCCAAAATAGCGCTCAAGTTTACCCGAAACAAGATTACGGGCAATGATTCCACGTGCTTTACCGTCAATTTTAACAACCTCAACCATTTCATGGCGGGCGTACATTTTTACGTTTCCAAGTCCAACTTGACGCTCCAGGGCAGAATAGGCGCCCAACAATAATTGCTGACCGGTTTGACCGGCAGCATAAAACGTACGTTGAACTTGCGTTCCACCAAAGGAGCGGTTGCTTAAAGTTCCTCCGTATTCACGGGCAAATGGAACACCTTGTGCAACACATTGATCAATTATATTGGTTGATACTTCGGCCAAGCGATGCACGTTTCCTTCACGAGAACGGTAGTCACCACCTTTAATAGTATCATAAAATAAACGGTGAACACTGTCACCATCGTTTTGATAGTTTTTTGCTGCGTTGATTCCACCTTGAGCGGCAATAGAGTGCGCACGACGAGGTGAATCTTGAAAGCAGAACGCAGAAACTTGATAACCCATTTCAGCTAAAGTAGCTGCGGCACTTGCTCCAGCTAAGCCGGTTCCAACAACGATAATATTCAAATTACGCTTGTTTGCGGGATTGACCAAAGGAACGGAACTTTTATACTTCGTCCACTTTTGTTCTAATGGTCCTTCTGGAATTTTAGCATCTAATTTCATACGTTTATTTAATTAAGCCGAGGTGAAAAGCCACGGGGATGATAGCAAATATTAAAGGAACAATAATGGAAAATGCAACACCCACACTTTGAATCATTGGGGTGTAAGATTTATGGTTGATTCCTAAGGTTTGGAAGGCGCTACTAAATCCGTGTAGCAAATGATAACCAAGACCAATACAACCTAAAACATAAACAATTACAGCAACTGGATTTTGAAAAACATTAACCATTTCTACATACAAGTTTTCTAAATGTTCTCCAGAAGCATATTCCAAATGACCCAATTCATGGGGCATGCCGAATCGACTTACCACCCAAAAGTGTTTTAAATGCATTACTAAGAAAATCAAAATAATAGAACCAAGTAAACCCATGCTTCGTGAGTACCATTTACTGTTGGCACTTCCAGGGTTTGCTCCGTATTTGGATTTTCTACGCTTTTGGTTATCTAGTGTCAGCCAGATGCCTTGAATGATGTGCCAAAGTAAGCCAGCAAATAATCCAATTTCAGCCGTACGGATGAGCCAATTGTGACCCATGAACTCAGCCGCGATGTTAAAGGTTTCTCCACCGTCGTTAAAGAAAACGGTAGCATTGATGGCGCAGTGAACCAAAAGGAAGGCAATTAGTGATATGCCCGTTACTGCCATAACAAGTTTTCGTCCGAGACTCGAAGAAAACACAAACGATAATACTCCCATAGTTAGATTTGTATCGATTTTTTAATTTGGGCAAATTTACAAAAAGGTACTCAGAAAAGGCAGACTTAATTAGCCCTTGTCTTATTTAGAATGAGTTTAGTTAGTGGTGGGATTGCCTATTTTCCCGATGAACGTAAATCTTGTTGAAGATTTGAGTAAGTGCAACTTGGTAACTCTAGTTTTGTATTGTTTTGAAATTAAATGACATAGAGGATAATAGGCGGCCTTGGATTTGCTTGAATTCCTTGTTCGTTTGTTGCGCAGATTTTGACTAAAACGTAGACAAGATGCGTATACTTTGGGAATAAGGAGTTTAGTTTTGTTTGAAAATAAGCGTACGTTTAGGGCAATTCGTTCTGGATTTGCTGCATACGCTGTACGTATTTGCCTAAAATATCGAATTCCAGATTTACCTTGCTGCTAGTTTTTAGTTGCCCTAAATTTGTTTTATTCCAGGTGTGGGGTATTATCGCAACGCTAAATGCATCGGGAAATGAATCAACCACCGTTAAACTAACGCCGTTTATAGTAATACTTCCTTTAGGAACGGTTATTCCTCTTTCGGGTGGATGACTTACGAATAATAAATGAGATCCATTCAAATCATGAATTTCGTCGATATTGCCCACCGCGTCAACATGACCTTGAACAATATGTCCGTCAAAACGGCCGTTTGCGGGCATACATCTTTCAATATTGGCACGATATCCCTCTTCCCATGTCCAAATATTGGTTCTTTCAAGGGTCTCTTTAATGGCAGTAACTTTATATTGATTCTTTTCTTTGTTGACATCAACGATGGTTAAGCAAATGCCATCATGTGCCAAACTTTGGTCGATTATAAGTTCTTGAGCTACAGGATTTTGGAATGTGTAATGCACGTTGCTTCCCTCTGAGATACGTTCAATCAGAACTGCGGTATCTTCAATTATTCCTGTAAACATAGATATACGAGTATACAACATTATTGTGACAAAAAGGTTTCAATCGCCGAAATAAATATGACATCTTGACACAAAAAGTCAGATTTTTGCACTTGGCAAAGTGTTTGAGTAGAAGTAATTAAAATTATGTTTAACATGAATAAAAAGGCTAAGAATAAATCTAACGAAGAATTGGATGGTACACAAGAGCAATCAATAGGAAACGAGCAGGTTGAGCTAACAGAGGATCAGATGGAGGAAACCAATCAAAATCCTGATGCCGAAAGCCAGACAACTGAAGGAGAGGACGCTGAAGCCAATTCAACGGATTTAGTTCAAGTTGAACGAGACAAATATTTGCGATTGTATAGTGAGTTTGAAAATTTCCGTCGCAGGACTACCAAGGAACGTCTTGAATGGATGCAAAATGCATCCAAGGATTTAATGGTTGAGTTATTGCCAATCGTTGATGATATGGAAAGAGCACTGAAGTCGATGCAACAGGCAGGAGATACAAATGCATCTGAAGGGATGGAGTTGATTTACAAGAAGTTTTACGGTACTCTAGAGAAAAAAGGATTGAAGCCTATGAATGCTCAAGGAGAAGTTTTCGATGCGGAAATTCATGAAGCGGTTACACAATTTGATGCTCCTACAGAAGACATGAAAGGCAAGGTTATTGATGAATTAGAAAAAGGTTATTTCTTAAACGATAAAGTAATACGATACGCTAAAGTGGTGGTCGGAAAATAAAAGATGAGCAAAAGAGATTATTACGATATACTGGGTGTTTCAAAAAGCGCAACGGCGGATGAGTTAAAAAAGGCTTACCGCAAATTGGCGATAAAATACCATCCTGATAAAAATCCAGACGATAAGGATGCGGAAGAGAAATTCAAAGAAGCGGCCGAAGCGTATGATGTACTAAGCAACCCTGAGAAAAAAAGTCGTTACGATCAATTTGGACACGCTGGAATGAGCGGTGGTTCTGGATTTGGCGGCGGAGGTTTCAGTATGGATGATATCTTCTCCCAGTTTGGAGATGTCTTTGGAGACGATAATATTTTCGGATCCTTCTTTGGTGGAGGCCGCGGCAGAGGAAATCGAAGAACTGTAGGTTCCAATATCAGAATTAAATTGAAGCTCACTCTTGCCGATATGCGCAATGGGGTAGAGAAAAAAGTCAAGTACCGCCGAATGGTTGCCGCACAAGATGTAAAATTTGGCAACTGTAGGCATTGTGGTGGAAGCGGTGTGGTGAAACAAGTAACCAATACATTCTTGGGGCAGATGGCAACCCAAAGTGCTTGTCCTGTATGTCAAGGCTAGGTAAAGTTATAGAGAGCAAACCAAAAGAGGCGAATGAGCAAGGGTTAATCGCACAGGAGTTTGAAACGAGTATCAAGATTCCAGGAGGAGTAGCCGATGGAATGCAATTAAGCGTACAAGGAAAAGGAAATGAAGGCCCCGCAGGTGGTGCGGCAGGAGATTTAATCGTATTAATTGAAGAAGTTCCTCACGAAGAATTAAAAAGAGATAATAACAACGTATTATACAATTTGTGGTTGAGCTTTCCTGAGGCCGCTATGGGAGCAAGTATTGAAGTTCCAACTTTGGATGGCAAAGCTAAAATAAAAGTTGATTCAGGAACTCAAGCCGGTAAGGTTTTGCGATTAAAAGGAAAGGGATTTCCGGATTTGAACGGCTATGGAACCGGAGACCAACTCGTGGTTATCAATGTTTACGTGCCTCAAAAGTTGAGTTCTGAAGAAAAAGATATATTAATGAAGCTTCAGGAGAGTAAAAACTTTCGCCCTGATGAAGAAAATAAATCATTCTTCGATCGTATGAAGGACTTTTTTTAATCACATAAAGGAGGCTGATTAACTTTTGTTTATTATTGCACATGCATCGTGCTTTCATTAAGCAATTGTGTTGGTCAGCCTGTTTTTTTATCGCGATTCCAACTTTTGCTCAAGCTATTGATTTTGCCCAATATAAACCGGCAAAGTCTCAAGGACCAGTTCCCCTTACTCTCAAGAAGAGTACTACGTCTACGGTCCAAGAAAATATCAAAAAAATCAAAAGCAAATCTGCCGATCGCAAAACCAAGCGATTGGAACAAGAACATTCTATTCGAGTTGGGTTTGTAGAAGAAGAATTACTCACCGGAGGGCAAATTCTTTACGGTGAACCCATGTCTAACTTTGTTGAAAAGGTAGGACTGAAAGTTTTGGAATCCTATCCAGAACTTTCTGAAAAACTTCAATTTTATGTATTGCGATCCCACGTACCGAATGCCTATACCACTTCAGGTGGGTTGGTGTTTGTAAGTATAGGGTTATTAGCTAGAATTGAAAACGAAGCTCAATTGGCCGTAATCCTCGCACACGAAATTCAGCACTATGTAAAAAGACACTCTTTTCAAACGTTTAAAGACGTTGCCAATGCTAAGAAAAATTTGGATGGTGAAGCGCTTGAAACCAAACTCGAACAATTGTACAGGTTTTCAAAAGACCAAGAATTGGAGGCCGATGATTTGGGGTATGAGATGATCTCAAAAACCGATTATAATTTAGAGGAGGGAATTTATGGATTTGAAGTGCTGAAATACAGCGCCTTTCCATTTCTTGAAACTCCAATTTCTTTAGATTCATTTGCTTCTGAACATTATATATTCCCCGATGCGCTGAGAGAAAAAATCAATAAAGAAATTGAGAAGGCAGATGCTGAGAATAAAAAATCAGACGAGAAAGATTTAATTGACCAAAATAGAACGCATCCACACCTCGATATGAGAATCCTAGCTTTAAAAGGCAGGGTGTCGAATCTGGATATGTCCGGGAAGCAAATCTATATCGTAGGGAAAGAATCTTTCGATGAAATGCAGAAAATTGCAAGACATGAATTGCTTCTGCTTTTTATGAGACGAGCGGATCATGGAAGAACGTTTTATCTAGCACGTATTTTTGAGATATTATACGGCAATACACCTTTTGTTTCCCGTGTTAAAGCCATGTCAATCTATGGATTATTGCATCATAAATTGGCAGGTCATGAGTTAGAGAAATACGGTTGTGAAGTTAGCAGTAACAGGGGGATGTGGCGCAATCTCACGGCAGGACTAAAGACCTTAGAGGCTAAAGAATTATCCGCTTTTGCCATGCGTATCTTGTGGTTAGAATACACCAAATATCCCAATGATGCATTCATTAAAAAAACATGGGAACAAAGCCTACAAATCATTCAGCAAAAAGCGTTATTGGATATAAAAACATTTTTGGCATTCAAACCAACTGATGAAAACGCGCAAACGTCGGATACGGCGGAGAAACAAATAAAGCAAATAGAAGAAACGCCAGCCAATCCATTACTGTCTCGTCCTAATAGACGCACATCTACTACTACAACTACTGTAAAGCAAGAAGGACCTTATTATCTTGCTAGTTTATATGGGTTGCCAGAAGCCAATAAATTGAAGTCGGAATTTGACGCGGCAGCTGTAAACTTTACAGAAATGGCGAGTAAACGTGACTCTCGCGAACAGATCAAAATTGCGAAAGAAAAAAACAAGATTCGATATGAAAGCAACAATCCAGACTACAGCGGTTTGGTTTTAATGCAACCTCGACTTACCCAATATAGCGGTCGTAATTTTAGCGATAATGAGCGCAACTACTTTGCAGAGGAGAAATCCAAATTATTAATAACTAATATATGGAAGGAAGTAGCTCGAGTGTCTAAAGACGATTTGCATATTCTCGAAAATAAGGCGAAAGCCGATATGAAGACGGAGGATGTTAATCGATTTACGCAGGTAAACGATTGGATTATGGAGCGATTGAATAACGATACCAACGAAATGATATTGTTTTACTCTCAATACGTTGCAGATGTTATGGAAAACTACGGAACACCTTTAGTCGCATGGACCGGTTATGACTATGTGCTTTATAAAAGACCTCTAGATATAAATGGATTGATGACCTCTATAATGTTCTTCCCTTATTTGCCGGTTTATTTGTACTTTCAACTACAAACCGACGGTTACACCAAACAATATACCGTTGTGTTCAATACCGAAAGCAGTAAATTAGTATTCAATTATGAGAAAAACAGGAATGTGAAATTGCAAAATGATTTCATCAAAGCCCACGTTTACGAAACCCTTTACGAAATCAGACACGCCAAACAACTCAAGTAATGAATCACATTATAAAATTCAGTGCGCTTGTTAGCACAGCCTTAATTAGTGCCTTTTCATCGGCTCAAAGTAATCCAGGATATTTGGGCAGTACACAAGTCCTAGAAGTTTCTACCAACTGGTATATTTCTGGATTAGCCGCACATGGTCCATGGCTTAAAAATCATACATCAATAGCTTACGAAAAATCGAGGAATAAAAACTTTTCTTGGAGGGGTGGGTTGCGCTTTGGATCGGGTGAGTTTAGCGGTGCCGATGCATTGTACAGCGATTTAGTGCTATTAGGATCAATGGGTAGTGACAACTACCAATCCATCTGGAGGCACCTTAGGATATTCTTGAACGGAATTTTTTATTGCACCGCGTTGGTACAATAACAATACCGGTGCAATAGCGCCTTTTGGTAATTTCTTTGGATTGGAATTTGCCTATTCTACAGTCGGAATAACAGATAATCTAGTATGGTCAGGGAGGTCCATAGAATTGCCTAAAATTACGCAAGGCTTCAGTGCCTTGAGCATGGCGTTTCAATGGGGACATCGCAGGGTGCTTTTCGATAAATTATGTTGGGATTATCACATGGGTATCGGCTTCAATCTTTTCAATACGGGTAATGCTAGCATTGCCTATTTCGAAGATGGTACGGATAAATCGGATCATGAAGCGATTGTTCATTCAATGGTGCTTCAGCCATTGCAATGGGGACGTATTTTCCACGGAGGAATTGGAATCTCCTATCTGTTTTAAATAGTGTAAGGTGCAGAGTTTATAGAATGTTACACTATATATCCTAAATACTAAACTCTACACTTTTTAAGGGAATTTCGGGAATTGCTGAAAATCAGGCTTTCGTTTTTCTAAAAACGCATGTTTCCCTTCTTGTGCCTCTTCGGTTAGATAATACAACAATGTGGCATCACCTGCTAGCTCCATCAATCCGTGTTGTCCGTCTAATTCAGCATTGAAAGCACGTTTCAACATCCGAATGGCCATAGGACTGTGTTCCATGATGGTCATGCACCAATCCACGGTTTCGTCTTCTAACTGAGCCAAAGGAACCACTTTATTTACCAAGCCCATTTTTTCACATTCTTCGGCCGTATATTGTCTGCATAAGAACCAAATTTCTCGGGCTTTTTTCTGTCCTACGTGTCTCGCCAAATAACTACTACCAAATCCACCATCGAAACTACCTACTTTTGGACCGGTTTGCCCGAATTTAGCGCCTTCAGCAGCTATGGATAAGTCGCATACTACGTGTAATACATGTCCACCGCCAATGGCATAGCCGTTCACCATTGCAATTACAGGCTTAGGTAGAGATCTTATTTTTTTATGTAAATCCAGGACATTCAATCTTGGAACGCCGGAATCATCGACATAACCCCCAATTCCTTTTACGTTTTGATCTCCGCCGGAACAAAAAGCTTTATCGCCAATTCCGGTAAGGATAACCACAGAAATCTTAGGATTTTCTCGACAATGATCGAAAGCATCCAACATGTCATTCACCGTTTGCGGTCTAAATGCGTTATAAACTTCAGGTCTGTTGATGGTTATTTTAGCAATGCCTTCGAAGAAATCAAAATGGATATCCGAATATTCTTTAATGGTGGTCCAATTGCGTTGACTCATAGTGTTGCAAATTTACACAAATCAAGTCAACGCAGCGGTAATGCTCTAGGAATCTTAATATTTATGCGCTGAAAGGTAATCCTTCAGCCATCGATCAAATAAATTTTTTAAACGCCAATGAAAAGTCCAAAGGCATTCCTGGTTTGTTCGTTGCCGAGACCTACATTTTTCAATAAAGGCATTAAACTGGTGCGCCCAAAAAATCCAAATTTCTTGAATTGGATACTTACGTAAGGATCAACAATAATAGGATTCATATGGAAATCACCCTTTATGGTCACCGTGGTATTGTCTTCATATTTGATTACAGATTTTGTTTCGAATCGGTAACCTAGATACGCACCTACTTGTATTTTATATGAAGGTCTGCGCTGTTTGTCTTGGAAGCCGATAGCAAGCGGAAAACTAATGGTCGTATAATTCAATGAAGAAGATTTGGTGTTCTCATCTTTTCCAAACTGAGGAATGCCGTTTGGGTCGACGCTGTAATGACTAAAGGAATCGCTTCTGGTTGAAAGGCGCACGCTAGCGTCTTCAAATGTAAAATATTCATTTTCAATACCAACACCGAACCAAAAACGATACAGGCCTTGGCTTAAGTTTTTACCTAAAGAGATTTCAAAGTTTGAAATATTAGAAGTTAAAAATTTCGCGGATGGCAAATATCTTCCGATAGCGGTACCACCAGGCTCTACGGCATTTAATGCATTATTTAAACTTACAAAACCTAATCCAAAACGAGTTTGGAAGTTGTATTTTTTAGGTTTGGGTTTTTCATATTGGAAACCTTCATAAAAATCGGGTTCTACAGGGCCGGCTTCAAATTCTGATTCGGCTTCTACTTCCGTAGCTTCCTCAATAATGGTGGGGTATTCCATCTCATCAACTAATATCGTATCCGATTGTGCGTAAATTCCATTCATCAAGCCTAAAAGAGCCAAGATCATCATTGCTTTTAACAAGGTAGTTTTCATAGTGTATTGTTCAACAAATTTAGGGGAAATTAAGGATTAATTCATTTTAAGGATTAGGCTGAACGGATCTTTTTATTTCCATATATCCGATACAACCGAGGATTCCACAAAGATGTATTGGGTTTTTATTTGAATCAGTTTTTTGGGTTTTTGCAATAATTTCATTTTTATTGACTGTTTTGAACTATTTCTTTCGCCTCTTCAATTACTTTTATATTTTTGAGGAAGAATCAATAATAAAGAATCGCCTTAATCACTCATTTTTGGTAGAAAATCTTTTTGATTCTTAATCACACCTATAAAGCGGATGTATACCTATAAAGTAGGGGATGCACCTAAAAGAAATATTATGGCAACAACAGATAATTGGTTTGAAACTTGGTTTGACACAAACTATTACCATGAATTATACCAGCATCGAGATGAAGAAGAAGCTCGTGTTTTTATTGCCACTATGGTTATGTATCTCGAACTCAGGGCGGGGGAGCGTGTGTTGGATTTGGCTTGTGGCAAAGGCAGGCACAGTCGAGAATTGCAAAAGCATGGCTTGGAAGTCGTAGGTATTGACTTATCCAAAAACAGTATAGAAGAAGCTAAAATTTACGAGTCAGAAGAAATGGTTTTCGATATCCATGATATGCGAAAATCACTTACGAAATATGGAAAGTTCGATGCCATTTTTAATATTTTTACGAGTTTTGGATATTTCAACTCTAGGGAAGAAGATGTGAAAAGTTTGAAAAATGTTTCGAAAGCGTTATTAGCGGGGGGGCAGTTTGTTCAAGATTATATAAATGCAGAGGCGGTTATGGCGAATTTGCCCGAAGAAGGAGAAAAAGATACCGGTGAATTGAGCTTTCATTGGAAGAAATATCTTGACAATGGCTATATCGTTAAAGATATTGAGGTTATAGAAAACGGAGAGAAAAAGAAGTTTCAAGAAAGGGTGAAGGTGTATTCAATTGATGAGCTAAAGGCGATTCACGAAGAAGCCGGATTGAAAGTGGTTGCAGAATTTGGTGCCTATGAGCTTGATCCATACGAAGCAAGTAGTTCTCCAAGAATTATATTGGTTTCAGAAAAATAATGTTAGAGCAGCTATCGGCATTAGACGATCAATTGTTTGTCCTAATTAATCAAAATTGGGCCTTTGAAGAATTAGATCCTTTAATGAAGGTATTGAGTAGCTCATTAACATTTATCCCTTTTTATGTTTGGGCAATATTTCAATTGGTCAAAAAGTTTCAGTCAAAGGCTTATATACCTATTATTATTGCTTTAATAGCCTTTGGATTGGCAGATGGAATAAGTTCAAAGGTTTTCAAGCCCGGTTTTAAACGCGTTCGGCCTGCTTTTGAGGTGCAATTGAATCCGAGAACTCCTGCGGGTATGCCAGGGGGGAAATATGGATTTGTTAGTTCTCATGCGGCCAATGCTTTTGCGGTATATCCTTTGTTAGTTATGATGGTTTTTTATCGAAAGGATGTGAAATTTTCGTATAATAAGTCCCAAAAAATAGCATTTTGGATATCCATATTTGTTGCATTTTGGATATCATATTCACGGGTATATCTTGGTCGACATTATGTCGGTGATGTTTTTTGTGGAGGTGTTCTAGGCGCGCTGATTGGTCACGGTATGTGGCTGCTCTATTTAAAGGTTAAGCCCCAAAACTAATTTCATCCGGAGTAATTAATGTAATTTTGTAATATGTCGTACGAATTTATCCTTGTCAATCCGCAAGTTGTCCCCTTTGTGGCGACCATCCAACTCAATCGTCCTAAAGAATTAAATGCCTTGAATCTTCAGTTAATGGGGGAAATTAGGCATGCACTGGAGACTTTTGATGCAGATGAAAATATACGTGCTATTGTGATCCATGGAAATGAAAGGGCTTTTGCTGCTGGAGCAGATATCAAGCAAATGGCGGGAAGAACGGCAGTGGATATGTTGCAAATTGATCAGTTCAGTACTTGGGATAGCATTCGCAGAACCAAAAAGCCCATAATTGCTGCGGTAAGTGGTTTTGCATTGGGCGGTGGTTGTGAGTTGACTATGCTTTGCGATATGATAGTTGCGAGTGAAACGGCTCAGTTTGGACAGCCTGAAATTAATATTGGTGTAATGCCGGGCGCAGGAGGTACACAGCGTTTAACACGTGCAGTGGGAAAAGCTCGTGCCATGGAAATGGTATTAACGGGTAATTTTATTTCCGCTCAAGAAGCTAAAGAGGCCGGACTAATTAATAAAGTTGTTCCGGTTGAATTATATTTAGATGAGGCAATAAAATTGGCCCAAAAAATAGCGGAAAAATCTCCTATTGCAGTTCAATTGGCCAAAGAAAGTGTATTGAAAGCCTTTGATTCTGGACTTCAAGAGGGATTGTTTTTTGAAAGAAAGAATTTCTATATGCTTTTCGCAACCGAAGACCAGAAAGAAGGGATGAATGCTTTTATTGAAAAACGCAAACCAGAATTTAAAAATCGTTAACCCTTAAAAATTGATGTACAAATTGGGTGGTTCTTAACGTACCCCATAATGGAATCATTGTCTACGAGAGCAATCTTGAATTGATATTGGTTAAAGCAAAAAAAAAATGGCCGGCTTGTAAAGCCGGCCATTTTTCATATCCGTGAAACAAATTTTAGTTCACGTTAGCAAATGCGCAGTTAGAGTAATATGCTTTCATATCGTTTGGATACCACTTCCAAATTATCGCAATTACACCAGTATTTGATGCATTATATTGCCAATTAGAGAAGTTTTCACCAAAAGCGGTAATCCAATCAGAGGTTAGTCCTTTATAGGTTACGCTTACTGTATTTTCAACCTCTGCATTTGTGGCTGCTGAAGTTCCAAATATAGGACTGATTCCGCTGTAACCAGTTTGTGGTAAACCTGCAACTGGCGTTTTTAAGCCAGAAGTAGAAGTAGCCGTAATTCCACTGGTTCTAAGAATGTTTCTAGTAGCGATTTTGTTAAATATGCTCGCATCTACTGCCTGACGGGTTTCACCATTCTTTTCCACAACCAACAAAGAAATATAGTACTCTGCACCCGCTTCTGGAGCAAATGCTTTGGCTTTGTACGTAATATTGATGTTGTTTCCAGATGAAGACGATTTCACAGCAACTCCCACTTCAGGAGTGTTAGAAACATAACCGTTAGCGTAGCTTAAGATGTCGTTTTTAGTAGCTGTACTTCCCATATTATTTCCAGCAGCATAAAAGAAGTTAATTGGGTAACCTGTGGTTGGGGGATTCATATGAGTCAATAAACCATTATTGATTAGGCTTACAAAAGGAGTATCGTTATTGGCCTTGTAAAAGAAGGGCTGTAAATACGGGAAAAGCGCTTGATTGTTAGCTACGATAGCCGCTTGGTAGTTCAATCCAACGATTTCATTGGTGTTTGAGTTTGCAACAACATCGTTGTAAATAGGAAGGTTTACAGCGGCATCAGAACCTGCAGGGCCGTAAACTGACGAGTGACCAACATAAGAAACCAAGGCTCTTTGTTTTTGCTCAACGGTTAGTGGTCCTGAATTTCCACCATCAATTGGATCGTCGTCTTTACAGCTATTCATAGTAGCTAATAAGCTCACGGCTGTCAGGGCTAAGAAGATTTTTTTCATATTGTTTTTCTAAGGTTTTATTTTCGAATTTACGAATTAAATCATTTTTATTCCCTTTTACAATTATATTTACGCAGAACGGTGCAAAATTAGTAGCCTTAAGTTTTTGGACTTTCCTAAATAATGGTTGTTACTTTGTGATTCTATAAAATCGGAACAACTTATGTTAAATCTCATACTTTTTGGTCCTCCAGGCGCCGGCAAAGGCACACAAAGCGAAAAATTAATTGGTGCTTATGGTTTAAAGCATATTTCAACGGGCGATTTGCTTCGGGCTGAAAGGCAAGCGGGTACAGAATTGGGAATCCAAGCCAATACCTATATTTCCAAGGGCGAACTTGTCCCTGATGAAGTGGTAGTAGGTATGGTGCGCAATTTCATGAAGGATAATCATATGGCTAATGGCTTTATTTTCGATGGTTTTCCTCGGACAACTCCACAAGCTGAAGCCTTAGACGCATTATTGTCTGAATTTGATACAAAAATTCATTTGGTTTTGGGTTTGGAGGTTGAAGAGGATGAATTGGTAAAACGTTTATTGTTGCGCGGTCAAAGCAGCGGAAGGGTTGACGATCAAGACGAGTCTACCATTCGAAATCGTTTCCGCGAATATCAAAATAAAACATTGCCTTTACAGGGCTATTATCAGAACACAGGTACTTACAAAGGAGTTCACGGTATGGGCGAAATCGAAGATATTTTCGCTGCACTTTGTGCGCACGTTAACAATTTATAATGTTGTTGCACCCACACACCAAGAAGCCCTTGAAGTGGGTGTTTTTTGATTTGGATAACACCCTTTGGGATTTTGATGGGAATGCCCAAGAGGCCTTAAAGGTATTGTTTCAACAACATCAATTAGAATTGCATACTGGGTATAAAGTAGAACAATTCATTCATTTGTATCAAGATGTTAATGCGGCTTACTGGAAACGTTATGAAAAGGGTCAAGTTAGTAAAGAACTGTTGAGGACTGCTCGATTTACCGATACCTTTGAATTGATGGGATTACCACCCGCTTTATATCCTCAAAACGTTTGGGATGAGTATTTGGATATTTGCCCTCGGATGACTCTTTTAATCCCAGGAGCACGAGAGTGCTTGTCCTTTTTTCAAACTCACCTTAAAATTGGTATTCTAACCAATGGTTTTGAAGAAACCCAAAGAATTAAATTAGCCGAATCGTCTTTAGATCAATATGTGCAATACATGCAAAGCTCAGAAGCCTTTGGGATTGCAAAGCCCTCTCTAGATTTTTTCAATGCGGCTCTGGAGCATGCAGGAATAACACCGGATGAATGCATATACATTGGTGACAATCAACAAACCGATGTGATTGGGGGGATGAAGGCCGGGATTTACACATACCGCTATTGTTATACCGATACCGATACCAATCCTGAAATTAAATCGAATCCTCTTTTTGGTGGGGATGTTCGATCTTTGACCCAATGGTGTCAATCATTGTAGTTGAATCTGCCAATTAATGGTTAAATTTGTACCTATGAATAAAATTTCGGCTTTCGTTGCATTTTTACTATTCGCAGGGGTTTCTCATGCACAAAAATCAATTGGATTGGTTCATGGGACCGATGAAACTTTTTATGTAGATGAAAACATGCCGGATGGCTTTAAGTCGTGCAAAATCAAATTTTTCAATCAAAGTGAATCGGATATTACCATTGAATACAGTCAAGTTGAATTGGATTTTCCCGAATCTTGGTTGATTTCGTTCTGCGACAACCGAGATTGTTTGCCCAATTTCCCTTCAACCGGGGTATATGCACCTATTAAACCAGGCGATACAACGGATATGAAATTAGATGTGTTTCCAATAGGAGGTACCGATTCGGCAATGATTAAATACGCAATTTGGGATCAAAGCAAACCAAATGAAATTGATACATTGATTTACCGTGTGTATGCGCGTTGGGGGCTGAAAGTAAATTCAATCAACGAATTCAATACTCGTGTATATCCAAACCCAATATCTCAGGATATTTTAAATGTTTCTGGCACCCAAATTGAAGAGATTCTCGTGTACAATCCTGCGGGCAAATTGATGTTCAAACAGGATTTCAATAAAGACAATGCGGTTAAGGCTAAGATCAATCAGCTTGAATCGGGCAACTACATCATTCGCGTTCGTCACGCCGAGGGTGTGGGTGTGCATCACCTGCAAATTGCGCGCTAACAGCATATAATATGCACGTACCGGCTTATGCATGGGTCCTTTCTGCTTTTGTTGGAATAGCGTTCTCATGGTGGGCTTACCGATTTCTATGGCCCAAGCATTTTATATGGAAAATTGCGGCAATCTTGCGTGCCGTTGCCTTGGCGCTTGTTCTATTTTGGTTATTCAATCCATTAATCAATTACGAAAAGAATGAAACCATTCCTGCCCAATGGGATGTATATATAGATGCCTCCAATTCCATTAAACTGAAGCCTTCAGCCATTCGTTCGTATTTGGATAGCCTTGAAAAAGCCTTTCCTAAAGTGAGATTTCGTGAGTTTGCTTTCGGCGAATCGGTTTTGTCTGTCGAGAACAAACAACAACTGAATGCTAAACTAACCAGATTTGACGCAGTTTTTGATCACATGGATGCGAATAAATCGCAAACTGGTTTGCGATTTATTTTGAGCGACGGAATAGTGAATCAGGGGAGGATGTCCGAGTCATATAACTGGGAAGGTATTGGTCCAGTTTGTGCCATTGGTATGGGAGACTCTGCGGCCTATACCGATATAGGAATTGATGAGCTACTCGTGAATGACGAGGTTTATCAAGGCAATTCAACAGACCTTGAAGCCGTGATATCAGCATCAAAAGTGAAAGGGGAGTCAATCAATATCGAGATATGGATTGATAAACGTATGGCGCATGGGGAAACTTGGATTCCCGAGTCGGAATTTAGTAAAAAGAGATTGCGATATACACTGCAAACTTCTAACGCAAAAGGAGATATTTTAAATATTGAAGTCCGTGCTAAATCCTTGAAGGGAGAAAAAATAATGGCTAATAACGCCCAAGCACGGATTATCAAGATTCTGGATAAGAGAAAAATTGTTGATGTGGTTTTTGGCGCCGCACACCCGGACGTGAAGGCAATTCAAATGGCTCTTACAGGAAAGGAAGCCTATACATTAAGGGCATATTCTGAAAACGAGGGTATAAAAAAAGATGCGGATGCCTACATTCTTCACGGAGTTAAAAGAAAAGAAACTTTCACCCAAATAAAAGGCACTAAAAAGCCCCTTTGGTGGTTTGCCTACAATCGGGAAAGTATTGAGTGGCTATTCAATCAAGAAGGGACTTCAGCCATTAGGAAGGGCTTAACGGGTTTTCAAGAATCTACACCTGCACATAATTTGAATTTTGAAAACTTCCAAATAAAAGATGTTAATGCAAATTCAACCATTTGGAATGCAGTAGAGACGCCACTTTTTACTGCGAAAGTTCCAAATGATCAGGTGCAATATTATCAAGAATGGAACGGCGTTGTTACCAATGTGCCTTTAATGTTTAGCCGGAAATCAAATCGATCTGAACATGTCTTTTTAGGCTTGGGTATCTGGAAATGGAGAATGAATGAATTTAGGAAAACACAAAGTTCCGATGAGTTTGATAATTGGGTATTACGGAATATACAGTGGTTAATCCGTTCCAGTACAGGAAAAGCAGGTTGGGATTTTATGGGCCTTGAATCTGCGATTTCTGTCGGCGAAAGAAGAAAAATTAAATGGAATTTCTATGATGAAGCAGGTGAATTGCAATCTTCGAAAAGAGTAGAAGCCTATATTGAAAATGAAAGTAAAGAGACGGAAAATTTAAATGTGTTAATCGAGAATAATGCGTACACTGCATTTTTCACGCCGAGTTCGGTTGGACTCAATAAAATTATCCTAAAAGGATCCGATGGAGAAATTTATAAGGAATCATTTGCGAGGGTAAAAGAATCGAATATTGAAGATTTTCAAACAAGGGCTCAATTTGGGGCTTTGGCGAAAATCGCAAAAAAGAGTGGTGGAATTTTTAACGAAATTCACCAAAAAACATCCCCATTTTTTAGTCAAATTAAGGAATTGAGATTAGATAAATCTAAGATTGTTGTTGCTGAACAAAACTTGCCTTTTGAGCGATTGCCATTAGTTTTGTTGGTGATTGCGTCAATGCTTGGAATTGAATGGTTTATACGAAAATGGATGGGCAAGGTTTAAATAAAAAGGGAACTCGCGTAGTAGTGGGTATGAGCGGTGGAGTAGATAGTTCAGTGGCCGCACATATTCTCTTGCAGCAAGGATATGAGGTAGTGGGCTTGTTCATGAGGAATTGGAATGATGCAAGTGTTACACTTGAAGATGAATGTCCTTGGATTGATGATAGTCGTGATGCCATGATGGTGGCCGAACAATTAGGAATTCCATTTCAAGTTATCGATTTTAGTGCCGCCTACAAACAGAGAATTGTAGATTACATGTTTAACGAATACGAACAAGGCAGAACACCAAATCCGGATGTGCTTTGTAATCGCGAAATCAAGTTCGATTTGTTTCTTAAGGAAGCCATAAAGCTTGGTGCCGATTTTGTTGCCACTGGGCACTATGTTCGTAAAGGCGAATTTGTCAATGAGAATGGGGAAGTTGAATATCAGCTGCTAAGAGGATTAGACCCGAATAAAGACCAGAGTTATTTTTTATGTCAATTGAATGCCCAACAACTCAAGCGTTCCTTATTTCCAATAGGTGAATTACAAAAAAGTGAAGTTCGAGAAATTGCAAAGGAAATAGGCTTAGTAACGGCCACTAAAAAAGATTCTCAAGGACTCTGTTTCATTGGTAAGGTGAGTTTGCCCGAGTTTTTACAGCAGCAATTAAGTCCTAAAAAAGGGGATGTGATTGAGATAGATCGGGAAAATATAGAGGTGATAAAATATAGTCAAATTATCAGTTCAAGTTGTGATGAGAAGGCGGCTGTTCATAGATTAGAAATCCAACCAAAAATGGGGAGAAAAATCGGTGAACACCGAGGAGCGCATTATTACACCCGCGGTCAACGTCGTGGATTGAATATCGGTGGGAACGTATTGCCCCTTTTTGTAATTCAAACCAGCATAACGGATAATGTTATTTACGTAGGTCAAGGAGAAGATCATCCAGGGTTGTCCTATCGCGGACTGAAAATAAATAAAAGCGATGCACATTGGGTTCGTCCAAGTTTGCGCGAAGCGTCATTGAAAAGTCAAGATTTAGTGTGCCAAATACGGTATAGACAAAAGCCATTTGCATGTAAAATAGTTGAAGATTCCGAGAGTAATGTTATAGCTGTTTTTAGTGATTTGCAGAGAAATGTCACACCAGGGCAGTTTTTAGCACTATATCAAGGAAGTGAATTGATTTTTAGCGGTGTGATTAGCGTCTAATGGTTTTATTTAGAGGCAACAAGACTGAAGTTTTTTCTGTCTATGAGGACAACAAATGGTGCATAGCAGCGTTGTATTATTTTATTGAGATAATTTTACTATTAAAAGGATGTATACCAAAAGTTTGAAGAGCATTGTAAGGGTGGTTTTTTTAGGAATCGCTCTCGTGTTTGGTTCGAAGTTGAACGCCCAAATTAGTTCTACCGGAAAAGAGTTCTACATGTCCTTTTTGGAGATGGAAACAAGAAACGGTGGTTTCCCGGATACGCTACTAATTTTCATTACCTCGGATGTGGATACGAAGGTGGCTATTGATAATCCAAGACTTACCGGTTCAAAAGTCACTTATAACATCACAAAAAATAATGTAAATCGGATAGCGGTAGACAACAATTATTATTATCCAATTGGCTCTGAATTCAGTGGGGCAGATCAAAATTCAAAAAAAGGGCTCAGAGTTACGGCCAACGATCCAGTAAATGTATACTGTATGAATTTGGAGTTGAATCGTTCTGATGGAACATTCATTCTTCCCTATGAAAGTATTCCTGCTGCACCAGAATATTTTGTGACAAGTTTTCCGCCGAACGTAAGGAACGGTTCAAGATATACCGAGAGTGAGTTCTCCGTTGTAGGTATGGATAATGGTGTTAAAGTAGAGATTACACCCGCTTTTAGAACCAAAGGTGGTAAGGCTGCAGGCAAACCATATACGATTTCCTTAGCAAAAGGTCAGGTATATCAGGTTCAATCAGATGAAAGAGATGGTACCAATAATACCAATCCTGCTGCATATTCATGGACAGGTGGAGGTGCAAAGGATGGAGATTTGACCGGTACACGAATCCGCGTAATTGATGGCTGCGGTAAGATAAATGTATTTGCGGGAACAAGAAGTTCCTACGTTCCTAGAGGTAACTGTGCAGGATTTAGTGGTAAGGACCACTTATACACCCAGGTTTTGCCTATAAATGCTTTAGGTAAAGACTACGTGCTTATGCCCTATGCGAATCAGAGAAATGGTTTTGTGTATCGAGTTGTAGCTGCGTATGATTCAACCTATGTAAAGATAAATGGTTCTAATTATACCATGATACCGAAGAAAGGCGATTGGATTTCATTGGAGCAAACAAGTGAAAACGCGGTATGTGTTAACACGAGTAAACCAGCTTATGTCGCACAATATATGAAAAATGGAGCGTGTAACGGTTGGTCTGGAAGTCAAGATGGAGATGCTGCAGTTTTTATTTCCCCTGATGTAAATCAACGACTTTTAAAAACAATTGTTGGAACGGCAACAACGAGTAATATGCGCCGCCATTGGGTGAATATATTAGTGGACAAGACCGCAACACACGCCGTTAAGCTTAATGGGGCTTTTATAAATAAAAACAACTTCAAAGCCGTTAGTTGCGGAAATTTTGCCTACGCGCAAATAACGGTGGCCAACCCAAGTTCTAATATCATTGAATGTGACAGCGGTTGTATTGTGGTTGCTTATGGTACTGGTCCTTATGAAAGCTATTCGTATTCGGCAGGTGCTTTATTTGAAAGCGTAGAATACGATTTCAACATTTCTAGAAAAGGCAAATGTCCTTCAGAACCGGTTACCCTAACGGCGAAATACACCAATAAAAATGTCACAGGTGTTAGTTGGTATTTTGGAGATGGTACTCCCGAAGTTGATGGAGATTCTGTGATACATCAGTTTGAAAAAGTGGGTACATACTATGTTATCATGAAGTCGGTGGTTCTGAATAATTGTAACAAAGTAGATACTGTCTATAGAAGTAAAATTATAAACGTTTTACCCGGACCAATTTTTAATTTCCCCGATACTACCATTCAATGTGCGAATACTTTGGATGTTACAATGGAGGCGCCTGTCTCGAATAAATACGTATATACATGGCAAGACTCATCACGGAAGAGTACCTATAACGTAACTTCCGATGAAATGGTGTGGTTGCGTATAGTTGATACTGCTACATTTTGTAGCGCAGTTGATTCCAGTTACGTAATGCGTGCTAATATTGTTATAGCAGGTATAGCCGGAGATTCAGTGGTGCAATGTAATAAGGAAAACTATTTCCGCTTATCAGACGGTTCAACCTATAACAATGATTCTTGGAAATTATCCAAATGGGAGAGTATTAAGGCATTGACATTTGAATATGTAAATGGAGACTCCATAGTTTTTGACATTCATTACGATTCCGCGAGTTCTAACGTTTTGCGTTACATCGTGGAAACGCAAAAAGGTTGTCGCGATACGCTGGATACACTTCTTGTGGTGCATCCGTATCCGATTGCAAAAATGGAATTGCCGTTCTCGGTTTATTGTCAAGATGCCCCTTCAATTTTTATTGACGCTTCTGAATCTCCAACTGGCCGATACATTTCATATTGGTCATTCAGTGACGGAGGTTTAGATACAAACTTCACGGCCCGTGCAGATAGCAGCATCTTGTATACGTTTGCCGATTCAGGTACACTCGGTATAAGGTTAATTACCGAAACGGATTATGGATGTAGGGATACAATTGATTCTACGTTTGTGGTAAATCCGATTGCTGAGGCACAAATCGGAACGAGAACATTGGAGAAGTGTTTCTTAAATAATGAATTTGAATTAAGTGATAATACGCTGTATACCGGTTCATTTGACAATCAGTGGATTGTTGATGGTACTACCTATGACAACAAAGGATCTTTTAACGTTACCTTCTCAGATACGGGTCGACAGGTTTTCTATTTGATTACGGTTACAGATGTAGGTTGTAGGGATACCATTGAAGCCTCATTATTCGTAGCCCCAGAGCCTAAGGCGGTACTGGTGGTTACCGATTCGAGTCAATGTTATGATAATCATTTTTTCAAATTAGAATGTCAGAGTACTGTGCCTTCAAATGCGACTTTAACTTCTAGAAGTAATTGGTTATTTGAAGATGGAACCAACGCCTATGCTAAGATCATACCAAATAAAACAATGTCTGCAGCAGGTACTTTCTGGGTGAGGTTGATTGCTGAAACTACAGACGGGTGTAAAGATTCTATTGAGCGTAATATTGAAATTTATCCTGAACCAGATGCTTCTATTTCTCCGGATTATGCAACACAGTGTTTAGACGGTAACAGTTTCCATTTTGTAAGTGCCAATCCTTGGAATATCAGTGGTAAAAAGGTCTCTCATTTTTGGGATTTAGGCGATGGAAATGTTTCAAGCTCCGATTCTTTAGATCATAGTTACGCGGGTATCGGCACCTATACCGTAAAACATGTAATTAGAACAGAAGATGGTTGTGCAGATAGCACCAATACAGAGGCCTATGTGGTGAGCAGTCCAGCTGTGGATTTTGTCAGCAATAAAGATACTGCTTGTCTATATTCTCAAGGATTTAATCTAATTAATAATACCAATTACAACGGAACATTTACGAACAATTGGGTGTTTAGTGATGGTACCAATGATGCTTCTCAGGATGTTATCAATAAGAAATTTGTGGCGCCGGGTGTTAAATTAATTAAGCTTGTTGTAACTACCGATAACGGTTGTAAGGACTCAATGACAAAATCAGTTGAAGTATTTAATGTTCCTAAATCACAATTTACCATAAATCAAAAGACGCAATGTATTGACAATAATATTTTCACTTTTGTGAATACCACCCTTGAGAATGGCAATCCTGGTTCTAACTATGATTGGGCAATTGTAGGGAAGTCCCCAGTTGTTTTTAATGGTAAGGATATACCCAATCAAACACTTTCAGATACAGGTTGGCATGATGTTTATTTATTGGTAACATCTCCAAAAAATTGTGTAAGTGGATTCCAAGATCGTATTTATGTTGCAGAAACGCCCCAAGTGGCTATAACGGCCAGGGATGGTTGTCAAGGTGAACCCTTGCAGTTTGGTCGCAGTTTGATATTGAACTCGGGTATGCCTACCTACCTATGGGAATTTGGAGACGGACGCACCGATAATATTGCGAGTCCAACACATACCTATAACACATCAGGTAGTTACGTGGTTAAGTTAACCGTAACAAGTGATAAGGGTTGTATCGGAAAAGCTATGGATTTCCCGATTCAGATATTTACCAAACCAAGTGCAAGTTTCAATTCTGAATATTTGCTTTCACGGGGTATGGAAACAGATTGGAAGTTTACCTACACGGGAACAGGAGCCGATCAGTTAAATTGGAAATTTGAAGATGGACAAACAGATTTTGGTTTGTTCCCGGTTTTCAAGACCTTTAATACCACGGGAGATTTCAAGGTGAAGTTATATGCAAGTACTGCAAATGGCTGTAGAGATAGCGCATCAGCGAATATTTTCTTGAAGCCAGAATTGTTAATGTGGTTGCCGAATGTTTTCACGCCGAATGTAGACGGATTGAACGATGATTTTGGACCAAGTTCTACTTTTGGTTTAGAACGTTATTCATTTAAGATTTACGATAGGTGGGGAAGTAAGGTGTTCGATACGAACAATCCAGAAAATCGTTGGAGTGGTTTAGATCCAGAAGGTCAACCTATAATGGAAGGGATTTATACATACGAACTGTTGTTCCGTTATGTAGATAATAAACTATACGTATATAAAGGCACTGTAATCGTAGTAAGGCCTTAACTCCATTACTCTAAGATATATGGGCCAGGTTGTTTCACAGCCTGGCTTTTTATTTTTTAACTTCATTGTTCTGAAGATACGCGTAACGTCAAATGTATTGCCAGCTCGGCTGGTAGCTTATTTAAGGGCTTCGAATAATAGTGACATTCAAAAACGAGGTTTCAAAGTGTATATGTCTCAAAAAGTCCAATAAAAGCAATCGGCCACCTGACAGGTGGCCGATTTAATAGTTTGTATTCGAATGATTATGGAATATTATCCTAAATAAGTCTTAAGGATTTTGCTTTTGCTAGACTTACGAAGTCTACGTAATGCTTTTTCCTTGATTTGACGAACGCGCTCACGAGTAAGGCCTACTTTGTCCGAAATGTCTTCAAGGGTATGAGCAGGATTGCCATCTAATCCGAAGTAATACTTCAATACATCGCGCTCTTTATCGCTCAATGTAGAAATTACGCGGTTGATTTCATTCTGTAGTGATTCGTTCAACAATGGCATATCAGGATTGGGTTCGTCGTTGTTATCCAGAACTCCTAATAGGGTATTGTCTTCACCTTCAGCTAATGGAGCATCAATACTCAAGTGACGACCACTTGAACGTAATGCATTTTCAACTTCGGTTATTGCAATGTCTAAAGAATCAGCTATTTCCTGAGGTGTTGGCTCTCGTTCTAATTCCTGCTCTAGGCGCGCAGAGGCTTGGGTAATACGACCTAAACTACCAACCTTATTAAGTGGCAGACGTACGATACGACTTTGATCCGCTAATGCCTGTAAAATCGATTGACGAATCCACCATACGGCGTATGAAATGAATTTGAAACCACGAGTTTCATCAAAACGTTTAGCAGCTTTGATCAAGCCCATATTTCCTTCATTGATCAAATCTCCAAGTGTCAACCCTTGATTTTGGTATTGTTTTGAAACAGAAACGACAAACCTTAAATTGGCATTAACCAATTTTTCTAAAGCAGCTTGGTCTCCCTCTCTAATGCGTTGAGCAAGTTGAACCTCCTCTTGTGCATCGATCATTGGAACCTTAGAAATTTCGTTCAAATACTTATCAAGAGATTTGTTTTCGCGATTGGTAAACTGTTTGGATATTTTTAACTGCCTCATATATGCTTTACAAATGTGTATTTTTAGCCGTGCAAAATTACAAAATTAACCCCTAAAAAGCAATTTTGTTTTAAGGCACTCGCCGTTTCAAATGAATTTTACTATGAAAGTAAATTAAAGGCTATGAAGGCACTAACATAAGCCGCAATGCCATAAATGAAAAACAAACTAATAGGCCATATCCATGTACCTGTTTCTTTTTTCAACACCGCCATTGTACTCATACACTGCAAGGCAAAGGCATAAAACAACATGAGACTGATGGCATATGCTGCGCCATATAAAGGCTTCCCAGTATCTGGGTCTTTCTGCATCTGCATTTTCTTACGAATACCAACCACATCTTCTGTGCCTTCAGACTGGGTGAATAAGGTGCTCATTGTACCAACAAAAACTTCCCGTGCTGCGAAAGAGGAAATAAGCGCAATGCCCGTTTTCCAATCATAACCTAAAGGTTTAATTAACGGTTCAATAAACTTACCCATTCTGCCGGCATAGCTTTCCTCCAAACGGTAGGTTGCCTTAAGATTGTTAACTTCTTTTACCTTCAATTCTGGTGATTCAATATGGGCGCAAGCTATCTCAGCCCGTAGATCGGCATCTTTTAAGGCATCCCCTGGTCCAAATGAAGAAAGAGCCCACAATACCATAGAAATTATAATGATAACCTTTCCGGCTTCATTCAAAAAGGCTTTGCATTTGATCCATGCACCCTGTAGAACAGTTTGAAGTCTTGGTGCTTGATAGGTGGGAAGTTCTAATACGAATTCTGAAGATTCTTCCGTTTTATGAATGCGTTTAAAAAACCAAGCCAAAATGATAGCAAGTGCTATTCCTGCAAAATATGCTCCAGTCATGATGGCAGTTTGAGCGGGAATAGGACCCCAAAATGTTCCTTTGGGAATGGCCAACGAGATTAATAGTACATAAACGGGCAATCGGGCGCTGCAACTCATTAACGGTACAATTAACATGGTTGCCAACCTTTCTTTTTTATTTCGGATGGTTCGAGTTGCCATTATGCTTGGAATGGCACACGCAAAACCACCAACCAACGGGATAATGGACCTCCCATTTAAGCCAACTTTTCGCATCACACGGTCAGAAATGAAACTGGCCCGTACCATATAACCACTATCTTCTAAAATTCCAATAAGGAAGAATAGAATGAAAATTTGTGGGACGAAAATAACCACACCTTCCAGTCCACTTAGTAGTCCATTAGCCCAAAAGCTAGTCAAATATTCATTCGAAAACCAATTTGAAGACACATCTCTTAATAACGCAAAGGAATGCTCAATAATGGACATAGGTCCTTCGGCAATTGAGAAAACGCCTTGGAACAAAATAAGCATAACCAATACAAAGGCCAATAACCCATAGATTGGATGCGTGAGAATGCGATCTATTTTTAAGGTGTTAAACGCCTTTAGTCTTTTTTTCTGAGGTATTACTCGTTTGACTACCTTGTCAATGTCCGCGTATCTTCTTAGAGTTTCTTCGCTAATACCTCGATCGATTTGACCCTCTGTAAATCGGTCTAGTCGTTCACGAAAACCCTCATTTGTTGTGAGTGAATTACCCGTTTTCAATTTTGACAGAACCGTCCAAATTGGGTCAATTGTTTTATCCGATCTTGGATTGATGGTAACTATAGGTATTCCTAAAACTTCCGAAAGTACTTGATGGTCAATATCAATTTCTCTTCTCCTGGCCGTATCGCCCATAGTGAGCACTCCTGCCGCGGGAATTCCTAATTCTGCAACCTGGGAGTATAGCAACAAGTTTCTCCGGAGATTTGAGCTATCAAGAACAAAAACAATCCCATCTAGCGCGGGAACACCTTTAGAAAGGAGATGTGAATTTACAACATGCTCGTATTCTGAATTCGTGAATAAACTGTAAATGCCAGGTAGGTCTACCCATTCAATTTCAATTCATTTTGAGACGTTTTACCAATAAAAGCTTCTACAGTGGTTCCTGGAAGATTGCTGGTTTTTTGCCCTAATCCGGTTATCCTATTAAAAAGTGTAGACTTACCGCAGTTGGGGTTTCCTATTAGAGCAATTCTCTTCACGTAGATAATTTAGGTTCGGGTTACAGGACGAATGATAATTTCTCTGGCTTCGCTTTTACGTAACCCTAGAATGTAGGAATCAATTTGGAATGCAATCGGATCGCCGCCTGGGGCTACATAAAGTTTGGTGATTTCAGTTCCTGGAACACAGCCCATTTCGGCCAATCTTAGAGGTTAAATCACCCGATTTTAACGAGTCGATTTCCCAAGGAATATTGAAGTCTATGTCCAATGCAGTCGTTTCCAAAGGCTGCAAATTTAGAATGATTTTAAATAAACACCAAGAGATTACCTTGGGTTTATTTTAAGTTAATCGAAAAAAGGCCTTCCAATAAGGAATATCGCAACTGATCTCCGACATCATTATTGAAATTATCGGCTTTTTTTGATTTTAAAATCTCCCATTGATCTTTAAAATAGTATTGTGTCACCGGAACCAAATGTGTATGGTTTTTTAATTGTTGAATCCAAATATCCAACAACATGGACTCTTCACGTGCGATTCTGGAGAAAGCCGCATTTAGCCACTTTAGAGTCAAGTCTGTACTCCATTTTTGATCCGCAATAATCGGAATTAAAACTTGTTTGATATCAAAATCTACGACGGGATCAAATTGTTCACCCCATAAACTTGTTGTAAATTTAGCTTTTACCGGCATTGAATTTTTATCGCTATTTAAAATATCAATTAAGGTTGAAGTAATGTCCGACTTAGCAAAAAAAGTTTTCATCAATGCTCCCTCTAAAACAGCTGTAGCGTTACCGTGAATCCAGCTAGAAGTAATTGGCTCAGCAATTTCTTTTTGCGCTGTGGCTTTGGTCAATTGAAATCGATTTTCTAATTGACTCAGGAAATTATAGTAATACACCTGATATTCCATTCTCGTCTCTTTGGTGAAAACTGCAAAAATGGAATCATGGTAATTTTGTAATAATTGCAAATTGTAGGTGTTCTTTATTGTATGTTCATTGTAATACTCCATGACCATTTCAAAATTCAAATTGGATAATAAAGGACGATCCAAGTTTGTTTCTGCATCAATATTTAAACTGGATATAGCCATTTGGGTAACTAAATATGCCAATTCGGATTTCAAGCCAAGTGTGTTCAGCTCGCGAAACGCTCTTAAAAGAGCATTTACTTTTTGGAAATAATGAAAGCGATTATTGTGATTGACATAATTTGCAATATTCAGATAATCAGAAAATAAACTCACATTATTGATATTGGCCTTTCTTATGAGTTCGGTATTTTGTGTATAGTTGTAATTTTGAGGATTGGTATAACTTATAACAATTAATGAGTCTTCAAAAGGCATTTTATATTCTAAAGACTTTTGGTAGGGCAAGATCAAAATGTTTGTATCCCATGTTTGATGGTTTTTACCCAATACATGGATATAAACTTGTTGGGTTTTGGTACAGCCGTAATTTCTCAAGTGAGCGGTTATTCGGTCATTTTCAGCTATCCCAGGTTGGAGTATGAGTTTTTTGGTGTTTGTAGCAGAATCTTTCTCTGTTTCATACAGTAACGAAAATTCACCACCTTGAAAATACCATGAATTGAAAAAATGATCCATGTTTTTTCCGGTGGTAACCTCCACGCATTTCTTCCAATCATAGACATTGCCATTTTTAAATGCATTCTCGGTGAGGTAACACTTCATAGAAGCGTTAAAAGCATCTCCGCCGATTAAATTTCGCAACTCATGTAGAACTTGGGCCCCCTTATTATATCGAATATCATCAAATTGATCATTGGCATTTTTATAATGCGGATTCATCAATGGAGTCGATTTAAGAAATCCTGTCGCAAATCCATCGCTTCCCATTTGGGGGTAGGTTGTGTTGTCAAGTAGCCATTCCTCGGCATTGATTTTCCCATATTTGTATTCCCGCCATAGATATTCCGAATAGGTTGCAAAACTTTCATTCATAGAAAGATGTCCCCAACTTTCAGCAGTGGTATAATCTCCAAACCAATGGTGAAACAATTCATGAGCAATGTAATCTTCCATTTTGTTGCTGGGGTCTTGGAGTCGATCATTATGTATGACGGCAGTTGTATTTTCCATAGCACCGCTTACAAACTCACGACAGACTATCTGGTCGTATTTATTCCAAGGGTAGGCAACGCCCGTAATTCCTTCGAAAAAATGAATCATCTCAGGGGTATTGCCAAAAATCTCCTTTGCATAATTTGCATATCCGGGTTCTACAAAATATCGAATGGGAATTTCAGTGGTATCTGTGAATTGGTTTATCACCTTCAGCGTGGTGTCATATACTTCCTTCCAAGAACCAACAGCAAACATGCTCAAGTAAACAGCATGTTTTTGTTGCATTTCCCAGATGTCTCGTTTACGTCCGTTTTTTAAGGCTCGGCTTTCCTTAAGAATTCCATTACTTATAGATATTAATGAATCTGGAAATTCAATTGCAATTTTTTGAGTGTGTTTTTGATTGGGTTTGTCTAATGTTGGGAACCATCGGCTATTTGATTCAGGTTCGCCTTGTGTCCAAACTTGCCCGTGATAAGTAGGATTTTTACCATCGGTATTCACAAAGTATACGCCTTTATCATCATTAACAGCTGTATGCGAAACATTATGCAATTTGGATATTTTGCGTTCAGGGTTGGCTCGGTAAGCAATGGAAAGACGGACCGATTCGTTCGGAGCGATTATGTAAGGAAATTCAATGTCGAGATGCAATGAATCATTGTAATTCCATTTGAGAGGATCGGGCTTTGGCCCATTTTTCATACCATTTTGTTGTGCGATTTCAACAGAAAATATATCCATACCTTTTGCATCAATACGCACATTTCTTTGAGGATAAAAATAAGGTTTGAGTGAAATTAGCGCATTTCCTTCCAGGTTTTTTTCTTTAAAATTCAGATTGATTTCAAGGTCTGTATGCAGCAATTCCCAATCTTTATCGGCAGGAGCTTGGTAAGGAAGGTTTTTTTCTTCCGCATTTAATATTTCAACTACAATTTCATCAACTTCCTCTCCAGAGAATAGTACTTTTTCAAAATGGGAATCATTTTCCCATTCCTTAAGTGACATTGTTTTTGAATCTCCACACGCATGCAAAATGAGCAATGAGGATAAAACAAAGTAATATTTTATAAATTTCATTAGATAGATTTAAATATTTCCCAAGCCTGTTCCGCTTGTTTTTCGAGCATCAGCGACCCGTTAAGGCAATTTATACCATTTTTCTCACAATGATATAAAAGAGGGGTCTTGTTAGGATTGTATATTAAGTCAATCACTTGACAATCGTTTGGCAGTGTCTCCAATTTTAAGGGGATATCTTTCTCGGGAAATCCTGACATGCCAATAGGTGTCGTATTAATTATTAAACAATTTGATTTGATAATGTGATCATAGAAATCCGAATAGCTTATGCAATCATCTTTCGAAGGTTTGCGTGAGAGAAAAACAAATGGGATTTTCGAGTCTTTTAAAACCGCCGAAACCGCTTTTGAGGCGCCGCCTGTACCCATAATTATTGCGTTTTGAGGTGTTCGAGATAATGAATTAAGGCTGCATTTGAAACCATAATAGTCGGTGTTATACCCTTTTAATATGGTATTCCCATTATTGTCTCTTTTCACAGAAACCGTATTTACTGCTCCGATTTTTATTGCGTTCTCATCTATTTCTGTTAAAAACGGAATGATATCCTGTTTGAAAGGAATGGTGACGTTGAATCCGATAATTTCTTTATTGAATTTTAGATATTCAATAAATGCGTTTATCTCTTCAAAAGAGAATTTTGTGTAGGACCAGTTTTTAAGGCTTTCTCGTTTGAAAAAGCGATTAAAGATTTCTGGAGATTGGGAATGTTCTATGGGGAACCCAAGAACACCTAAGATTTTGGCTTGAGCCATTTGTGCTTTATGAATTGAAAAACCATAGGCAACAGGGAAATTCCAATGATAGCAAAAACTACGGTTTCGAAATGATCTTTAACCCAAGGATTCTGACCTAAGGCATATCCTAAAAGGGTTATTGAAGTTACCCATAAAACGGCTCCGGCTATGCAATAGGAAATGAATTTTTTGTATGTCATGGTTCCCATACCTGCTGCAAACGGGGCGAAGGTGCGCACAATAGGAACAAAACGTGCCATGATTAGTGTGTATCCACCGTGTTTTTCGTAAAATTCTTCGGTTTGGGTTAAGTACTCCCTTTTTAACAGTTTCCAATTCAAATCAAAAATTCGAATGCCTATTTTCGAGCCAATTAAATAATTGGTATTATCACCTAGAAGAGCGGCTAAAATTAACAAAGGAATAAGAATGAATATGTTCAATGTATTGTCTAAAGCAGCAATTGAACCTGCAGCAAACAGCAACGAATCACCAGGAAGTAGTGGCATTACAACCAAACCAGTTTCTGTGAAAACTATGGCAAAGAGAATGAAATAGGTGACATAACGATAATCTTGAACTAAGATTTCCAGTTTCTCATCCAAGTGGAAAAGCCAATCCGATGCGATGTCAATAATACTTAAATAGGTCATTTTTAGATTTAATGTCTGCAAAGGTCTGATATTTCAAGCAAATACGTATTTTCGTTTTATGATATCAAGAAAATTTGTGAGATGGATATTTGCAGTTTTAGCAATTTTATGGATGGGAGCATCGGTAAGTTCTTGCGGAACCCAACAACACAGACCCAAAAAGTCAGGTGGATGTAATTGCGGTTTTTGAGTTGATTTCAAGCACGTAACTTCAACATTATATTCAATATATTGGCTTATCTTTGCGGCATAATTTAATTATGTCTACAGCAGAAACATACATTCCGTACAAAGTAAAAGATATCTCACTTGCTGAGTGGGGTAGAAAAGAAATTAACATGGCCGAGGCTGAAATGCCTGGTTTAATGGCACTTCGTGAAGAGTTTGGAAACTCTAAGCCTCTAGCAGGTGCTCGCATTGCAGGTTGTTTGCACATGACCATTCAAACAGCTGTTTTGATTGAAACTTTAGTGGCTTTAGGTGCTGATGTTACTTGGAGCTCTTGTAATATTTTCTCGACTCAAGATCACGCTGCCGCTGCTATCGCTGCTGCAGGCATTCCTGTATACGCTTGGAAAGGCATGACCGATGAAGAGTTTGATTGGTGTATTGAGCAAACCTTGTTTTTTGGAGAAAACCGTGAACCTTTGAATATGATTCTTGATGACGGTGGTGATTTAACCAATATGGTTTTAGATCGTTACCCAGAATTAGCCGCTGGCATTAAAGGTATCTCGGAAGAAACAACTACAGGTGTACATCGTTTGTATGAGCGCATGGAGAAAGGAACTTTACCTTTGCCATGTATCAACGTTAACGACAGCGTAACGAAAAGCAAATTTGATAACAAATACGGTTGTAAAGAAAGTTTGGTAGATGCAATCCGTCGTGCTACGGACATTATGATGGCTGGTAAAGTAGCTGTTGTATGTGGTTATGGCGACGTAGGTAAAGGTTCTGCAGAATCTTTACGTGGTGCGGGTGCTCGTGTAATCGTAACAGAAGTTGATCCAATTTGTGCGCTTCAAGCTGCAATGGATGGTTTCCAGGTTTTGACCTTAGAAACGGCGATTCCTCTGGTTGATGTAGTTGTTACAGCTACAGGTAACTGTAATATTGTTCGTGCTGAGCATTTCGAAGCCATGAAGGATAAAACAATCGTTTGTAATATCGGTCACTTCGATAATGAGATTGACATGGCATGGATTGAAAAAACACATGGTAATTCCAAGTATACAGTAAAACCACAAGTTGATGTATTCAACGTTAATGGTAAGGAAATTGTTATACTAGCTGAAGGTCGTTTGGTGAACTTAGGTTGTGCCATGGGGCATCCAAGTTTCGTAATGAGTAACTCATTCACGAATCAAACATTGGCTCAATTAGAACTTTGGAACAATGCCGATAAATACGAGAATAAAGTTTATGTATTGCCAAAGCACTTAGATGAAAAGGTAGCAAAATTGCATTTAGCAAAAATCGGAGCTGAACTTACCGTTCTATCTAAAGAGCAAGCAGATTACATCGGAGTAAGCATTGAAGGTCCCTTCAAGCGCGACGAATATCGTTACTAATCATAACATGTTCGATACAAAAAAGGCCAACTCAAAGAGTTGGCCTTTTTTGTATGGTTACACAACGAAACAGCGAGATCTTGTAGCGCCAATTTTGTTGTTATAAACGCTGTTTTTTCTCGTGCTTTTTAGTAAATGTGTGCTGATAGGTAAATGCAGTTTGAAAAATTCCAACATACGCACTAAGAAATATATCACGCTCCAAAGGGGTTGTTTAAGCAATATTTTTTTACGCTTTGTTTGATATACGTTATTGATAATCTCAAATAATCGCATAAAAGGAATGTTATGACTCACCATTAGGTGACGGCAATTCCAGTTTTCGGAATTATCCAATAAATTAAGTGTCCTATGTGCCAAATCTTCTACAAAAATGAATCCATTGGAACCTGTTGGAACAAAAGGATTTTTACTATTTGCAGCATCAATTACTTGTGTGGAACTTGTTTTGCCGCTGCTGTAACCCAATATGACACCCGGATTAACAATTAATACGTTTAGTCCTTCTTGAGCCCCTCGCCAAACTTCCATTTCAGAGAGGTATTTGCTTAATGCATAGGGTGTGTTGAAGTCAGAATCTGTCCAGGTTGTATTGATATTTATTTCTTCATCGTTCTCTGGACGTCCAAGTGCCGCAATTGAACTGAAATGAACCAGATTTCGGCAGTTGGCCTCTAAGCAGGCATTGACGATGTTTTTGGCAATTTCAATATTCGTTTTTATCATCAAATCATCTTCTGACGATTTGAATGAAATCATGGCTGCCGCATTAAATACAAAGGAATATGGGGTGTTGAGGGTTTCAACCAAGCTTACAGGATCTTGCAAGTCCAATTCAATCCATTTGAAATCACCGCGATTCGCATGACTATTCTGTTTGTAGGCCAAATTGCTATCTGCAAATTCAGACAACTCGGATTTTAAATTTTCAATTAACTCGGGTTCAATATTTGATTTGCCTCGGTAGTATTTTTCTATAGCTTCAAAATGCGTGATGTTGCTATTCTTTCGTTTTACTCCGTCGACATTCCAACCCATTGATAATGCTTGTTGCACCAAATGAGAACCAACAAAACCATTGGCGCCAATCACCAAAATATGGTGCGTCATGATTGGGGTTGCCTTTTATTAATGAGATATTCCAATTGCTGTTCCGGCGTGATAAGACCTTTTTCAATAAATTCAATCATTTGTCTCGCCTGTGGTGCGATTTCATGCTCAGGGAATTCGGCGATGAATTTTTTGTAAAGATCAAGTGCCCTATCAAATACTTCGTGCTGTTCGTAATAGTGTGCCGCCATTACATAAAGGTCAATCCTGTGATTTTTACTTTTCTTAAATGTTTCAAGGTATACTTCTGCCCATTTTGCTGCTTGTAAGGTCATGTTTCTCGCTATTTTAATTTGAATAGCTTGATAAGCGAATGTATCAGATTTTGAATTTTTTGGGTTGTTTTCTGCGAAATTCCAAAGAGCGCTGTCTGCATTTGGAGGAAGTGAATCCAATTTTAATTGAGGCGTAACATGGCTGTAAAAGGAATTGATATAAGCAGTTTCTTTATCGATATTGCTGTTGCAAGCGCCTAAGAACAATGCTGCGAGAATACACAATTGCAATTGGATTTTCATGGCCTCGAATTTACAATAAAGTGCGTATAGTTGTGAAAAACTTGGGTACATCTAACCAGAAATCCGTTGTAACGTTGTGCTATGAGTGAAAATCCCGTAATCCCGCAATATACGGAAAACGAAATCCGTAGTTTGGACTGGAAAGAACATATTCGACTCCGTCCAGGAATGTATATTGGAAAGTTGGGTGATGGTAAATCTCCAGAAGACGGTATTTATGTTTTAATCAAAGAAATTATTGATAACAGTATCGATGAGCACGTAATGGGTAACGGGAAACGCATTGACGTGAAAATTGATGAGAAGCGTGTTATTGTGCGTGATTATGGTCGCGGTATACCATTGGGAAAAGTGATTGATTGTGTTTCGAAAATCAATACGGGTGGTAAATATGACAGCCGTGCATTTCAAAAAAGTGTGGGATTGAATGGAGTGGGTACCAAAGCCGTTAACGCGTTGAGTTCGTTTTTCCGAGTGGAGAGTTTCCGTGAGGGTAAAACAAAACTTGCCGAGTTCAATTGCGGTGAGTTAATTGTTGACGCCCCTGAGTCAGATACAAGCGAACGTAATGGTACTCGAATGACCTTCGAGCCGGACCCAACAATTTTCAAGAATTACCGATTTATTCATGATTTTATTCGTGAACAAATCAAAAATTATACCTACTTAAACAGTAAATTAACAATTGTTTACAACGGAGAATCGTATGCTTCTAGAAATGGATTATTAGATCTTTTAGATAGTAAAGTTACTCCAGAGAATGCACTGTATCCAGTGGTTCATTTGCAATCTGAAGATTTTGAAATAGCTTTTACGCATACAGAAGCTTACGGTGAAGAATATTATTCCTTCGTAAACGGGCAGTACACGACTCAAGGTGGTACACACCTTCAGGCGTTTAGGGAGGCATTTGTAAAGACCATTCGAGACTTTTATAAAAAAGATTACGATGCTGCTGATATCCGTGCATCTATAACCGCGGCTGTTAGTATCCGTGTTGTGGAGCCCGTTTTTGAAAGTCAAACAAAAACTAAGTTGGGTTCTTCAGAAATGGAACCCGGTGGTGTATCCTTGAAATCGGCAATGCTGGAATTTGTTAAAAAGCATGTCGACGATTACCTCCACAAGAATCAAAATGTTGCCGATGCTCTAATAAAAAAGATTTTACAGAACGAGCGCGAGCGTAAAGACATGGCTGGCGTTCAAAAATTAGCAAAAGAACGGGCGAAACGTGCCAATCTTCATAATAAGAAATTACGTGATTGTCGCATCCATTTCACCGATGTGAAAAAGGACGAACGTCATGATTCTACGCTATTCATTACGGAGGGAGACTCTGCAAGTGGTAGTATAACCAAAAGTAGGAACCCAGATTTACAAGCAGTGTTCAGTTTGCGAGGAAAGCCATTAAACTGTTATGGATTGAAGAAAAAAGTGGTTTATGAAAACGAGGAATTCAATCTATTGCAGCATGCTTTGAATATTGAAGAATCATTAGATGACTTGCGATATAACAATATTGTTATTGCTACAGATGCGGATGTGGATGGTATGCACATTCGATTGCTCTTGATGACGTTTTTTCTCCAATTTTTCCCAGATTTAGTTCGAAACGGTCACTTATATATACTTCAAACACCGTTGTTCCGCGTTCGTAATAAAAAAGAGACAACCTATTGTTACAGCGAAAAGGAACGTATCGATGCTATTGAGAAGTTAGGGCCAAAGCCAGAAATTACCCGTTTTAAGGGTTTGGGTGAAATTTCGCCGAATGAGTTTGCCCATTTCATAGGTGAGGACATTCGTTTGGAGCCGGTTATTTTAAAACAGGATTCCAATGTGGAGAAGTTACTCAAATACTATATGGGTAAAAACACACCTGAACGACAGGAGTTTATTATTGATAATCTGGTTATCGAGAAAAACGATTTAGACAATTAATACGGACTCACGTACTCGTATGATTTTTTCTTAGGTTTCTTCTTGAAATCTCCGCGTTTCCATGCCTCAAAAAATTGCATCCAAGCAACAGGGCTTAAGTAATTCTGAGGAGGTGCTTGTTGGTAATAATATAATTGTTGAGCGCGCTGTTGGGTAAGCAAAGATTGTGTTTGGTGGGCATCATTAGGACGCATCCGTAATTCCTCTTTCATCGCTTCATTTTCTAGGTTTTTTCTCGCTCTTTCCAGAGCATCATCGGGAACGGCACGAGAAACAAACTCATGATTAAAAAGCGATTTTAAAGGTAAAGCTCGTATAAAAATTGCAGGGATATGAATGGTGTCCTGCGTCATTAATTTCACGACATTATAACGATTCCCAAGAAGGGTATCGGGAACGACATGTGAAGAACCAATTTTCTCAATTTGTTGAAACAAAATGGTATCTCCTCGTTTAACAACGACATCGAAATATCCATTGATATCCGTATAGCCAATAAGACCTCTACGCGTGCTCCGGATATTTACAAAGGGAATTGGTTTAAGACTATCGGAAGTGAGAACTAGGCCTGTAAACAAAATAAAGGGATTGTTCTTTTTGGGTACTTGTGATTGCAGCGGGTTCGACGTAAGGATATTTCCTATAATAAATAAAATGAGCAATACCCGAAGTGCCTTCATGTGTGTGTCTCGAAAATAGGTAAAAAAATGATCAAGGGAAAATCCATCCCACTAGGAGTGCCGCTAAAACGATAAACGGACTTGGTATTTTTTCACTCAATAAAGCAATTAGCGTAAAAATGAAAATACCAATGTGTAATGATTTGTGAATTACAGTTTCGGTAATCCACTGCTGGAATACATCATATCCAATTGTTAGTGCTGCCGTTAGAATAAAACCAACGGAAAGCGCAAATAAAGCGGGAATACTTCGTTGAAGGAATGCGATAGATTTAATCTTTTCCCAAATGGGAAAAGCGAAAAACACAAATAAGGTACCAGGTAAAAAAACTGCAATCATTCCCAAGAACGCGCCAATAATTTGCCATTTACGATCAAAGTGGAGGTTTTTCATGGATACGGCATTGGTATATGTTGCTAAATTGAAGTTGGGTCCAGGAACCGCTTGCGTCATTCCGATACCAGCATTCAATTCGTTCGTGGTCATTCTTTTGGTATGATGCACGTACTGTTCCAAAGTCATGGCCGCAAGCACATGTCCACCACCAAGTGATAAGCTGCTCATTCTGTATGTGTTTTCGAATAAGACAACAGGTTGTAACCATTTAGACTCTTTTTCAAATTTCGAAAGTACAGCACCTGTTATTCCAACACTTAAGAAGATCCCTACAAAAATTGCCATATTACGCCACTTTATGGGAGCGTCTTTAAAAATTGGTTTTTGAGTTGGAGCGGTGCCCCATTTTGCTCCGATAATGCCTGTGATTAGCATGCTTGTTGGAAAAATCCATGGGCTTTGAATCATAAATCCAATGAGACCAGAAATCCAAAATACGCCGTAGTGCAGTTTGGAAGGCTGTATCCATTGATACATGCGCCATGCACCATAGGTCATAAAGCCCAATACCATGGGGCCCATAAATTGGAGTTCGTTGGCCCCGAGAAATTTTGGGGAAATGGCTAAAGCCATCATGATTAGAGCTCCAGGTAAAGACCACAAAACAAGTGTTGAAATTGCTAGGCGATTTCCTCCAAGTTTGAGTCCAATTGTGGTAATCGTTTGAGTTGTAGTAGGACCCGGTAATGCGCTGCAGAATGCGTTTATTTCAATGAGTTCATCTTGAGTTAGAAACCTTAAGCGTTCAACAAGATTTTTTTTGAAATAGGGGAGATGCATCTGCGGTCCACCAAAAGCGGTTAACCCCAACCAAAAAACGGCTCTTAGAAACCGAAATCGTCGTGCTTTTTGTAAGTTTGTACTACGATGCATTTACGCTTATACAAATCAAGGCAAAAATCACCGCTTTTAGGTCTTCTGCTACTTACTTTTATTGGGCTTTTTTCGAGTTGCAACAATCCATCACCCGAAAAAAACACGCGTACGTTGATGTTAGAGTCGGTTGATAGTCTTTGGAATGAGCTCCAAATGGTACGCATGCAGTTCAAATTCAAAATGGATGAATTTGTTGAACGCAAGTCAGAGATGGAAAAACAATTGATCAAAGCTCAGTTTTTAAATGAAAAATCCTTGAGCGAAGAAGATAAAATCACTTTCGATAAATACAATGGCGTATACAGGGTTTATAAAAGCCTGGGTACGAAATACAAACAGTCGGTATTAACAGCAGAAGATATCTTCTATTCAATAAAAGGACTGGAAAAGCAATTGAAGAATGGGAATTACGACAACGATATTGAAGGTTTTAAATCAGAGCGAAATTTATTAAAAGGCAGATTGGCTACTAATTTGAAACTTACGCTTGAAGTGACAGAAAAGTTAACAACAGTAGAACCTCTTTTTGTGAGAACCAGCGAAAAAGTAGGTGCTATAATTGAAGCACAGCTACCTGAAAAGGAATAACGCTCTATTCGTTCAACAAGTTGTTTCTGTTCTCTTCCCAGTTCCAGTTGGTTTCAACTTGAATTGCCGAATTATGTTTTTTATGGAGTTCAATTTTTCTTAATTTGTCGGCGCGATCTACGAATTCTATTAATTCTGTGGTGCCATAAGTTTCAAGAAAACGAGTAAAGATATAATCCGTTGCCCAATCGTTTGGATGCATCAAATCGGTTTTGAAAAAACGCAAATCTCTAAGTTCATCATTGAAAATTTCATAAGAGGGGAAATAACGAGCTCGATTGGAGCTTAAATGTTCGTGTAAAGCGGCATGCAGTATTGATTTGCTCACCGAGTTCTCTCGAATCCCGTCTCTCAAATGACGCACTGGACTTACAGTGTATACTATTTGTATTTGAGGGAAGTTTTCAGAAATTAACGTGTCAATTGCGCTTAAATCCGTTTTGATCTCCTCGGTTGTAAATTGTTTTTTTAGGAAATTATTCTGTGGGATTTTATGGCAATTGGCAACAGAACGAGAGTTATGAATCCATTCGTAATATATCGAGGTTCCTAGAGTTATAAATAAGAAATTACTTTGCTTTAAAAAAGCACGGCTTTGTAATGCTATTTGGTCTATTTGGCTTTTTAACTTTTCTGAATGGGTCCCATGGAATCTATATGCACCATCAAGGAAGTGCCATTCTTCATTGAATTTTGTAAGTTCCACAGGCTTTGTGCCTGAGATGATTTCAAGTGCCTTTCTAATTGATTGGGGAGTAAATAAGGTGCCAAAAGGATTGTATTCTGTTAGCAGGTATCGTTCGTGAAATCGTTGAGAAATTTCTTGGCTGAAACAAGATCCAATAAAATACAATTGAGATTTGGGGCTGATTATTGGTTCTTTATCTATATGGAAATCGTTAAATAACGATTGTTTCAAGAAATGGCCCGAATGCATGGTGCAATTTACAAAAAAGAAAGGTCCGAATTACGGACCTTTCTTTTACCAAACTAAACCAAAATAACCACATGAGTTACTTTTCCTTTAAACGAGCCATAAATCGGCCCCAAGATTTTTCTGACAACACCTCTTCAATTTCATTAAGTACTACTTTTAAATTTGAAGCCGATGTTGTTAATATTTTGCTTTCGTTATATCTATGACGTAAATCTTGAATAAATGTTTCCTCGGCTTTTGTCAACAAAAGGTCATATTGGATTTGAGTTAAATTGCCAGCGTTCAAACGTTGATTAAGACTAGTTTTATAGGCAATTAAACTGTCAACACAATTTTGCTTTAAGGAGTTAGCGAGATCAATTATTTCAATTTGACGGTTTTCAAAGGCATCTAAGTAACCGGATATATTTTCAAACTCCGAATTTGAAAATTGGGTATTTCGACATTCGGTTTTTAGAGGATTTATTGGATTGGATTCAGTATTGTTGAATAGCGATTCTGGGATAAATAACGGATCAAGTCCGTAGTTGGCCATTTCAATTGAATTCTGTTCCAAATCAATTTCCCAAACTATTGATTCTGTTCTTTTTTCAGCTTCATAAATAATGTTTTGTTTATCGATGAAGGATTGTGCCCTTGGATTGGGTGATGTTTCACAAGAGGCAAGAAACCCAACACCGAGCAACAACACCAATATTGAGTTGGGTGCAATTTTTAGATATCGGATTCCTTGCGTTTTCATATCAATAAGTGCAAAAAAAGTACTACAATAACTAAGACACATTTTAACTCTATATCCCCCAAAAAAACCAAAAGAGTCGAAATGACATTGGTTACTTAGCGAATTTCATATGGGTCTTTGGAATGGATTTCCTTATTGTTACTCGGCTTTTAAATGATAACTGCTTGTTTTGAGTTAAATTTGCCGCATGGTAGAACAAGAAGTCTATGTACCCACCCATAAAGTTCGTATTGTAACGGCCGCTAGCTTGTTTGACGGCCACGATGCAGCTATAAATGTGATGCGCCGTATTATTCAAAGTACAGGTTGTGAAGTCATCCATTTGGGACATGATAGAAGCGTACAAGAAGTAGTAGAAACGGCCATACAAGAAGATGCCAACGCTATTGCCATGACCAGCTATCAAGGTGGACATATTGAATACTTCAAATACATGTACGATTTGCTTCAGGAGCGTGGTGCGGGCCATATTAAAATATTTGGTGGTGGTGGAGGGGTAATACTTCCCGAGGAAATCAAAGAATTGATGGATTATGGTATTGCGCGTATTTACAGCCCTGACGACGGTCGTGAGCTGGGTTTACAGGGAATGATCAACGATTTGGTGCGTCAAAGTGATTATGTGCAGGGTGATTCTTTAAACGAAGAAGATAAGAAGTTGTCTGTTGGCAATGATAAAGATGTTGCACGATTGATCAGCGCTGCTGAGAATTTCCCGGAAGTACATGCGGCCACGTTAACCTCAATAAGAGAAAAGGCCACTACCATTAAAACTCCAGTATTAGGTATTACAGGAACGGGTGGAGCAGGTAAGAGTAGTTTGATTGATGAATTGGTTAGACGTTTTCTCTTGGATACTTCGGATAAAACTTTGGCTATCATTTCCATAGATCCCTCAAAAAGAAAAACAGGTGGGGCATTGTTAGGTGATAGAATTCGAATGAATTCCATTCACAATCCTCGTGTTTATATGCGTTCAATGGCTACAAGGCAAGCCAATTTGGCTATGAGTTCTCATGTGGATGATGCCGTAGCCATTTTAAAAGTTGCAGGGTATGATTTGATAATCGTAGAAACCAGTGGAATTGGTCAAAGTGATACTCAAATAACCGAACATTGTGATGCCAGTTTGTACGTAATGACTCCGGAATATGGGGCAGCTACTCAGTTGGAGAAAATCGATATGTTGGATTACGCTGATGTTGTAGCATTGAATAAATTCGATAAAAGAGGCGCCATGGACGCTTTAAGAGATGTTCGCAAACAGTTTCAAAGGAATCATAAATTATTCGACAAGGATACCGATGAAATGCCAGTTTTTGGAACCATAGCGAGTCAGTTCAACGATCCTGGGATGAATAGCTTATACCGTTGTATCATGGATACGGTAGATTCAAGAACGGGTAGCAAATTTGCCAGTCAATGGTCTATAGGTAGCGATTTAAGTGAGAAAATTTTCATAATACCACCATCTCGAAATCGATATTTGTCTGAAATATCAGAAAATAATCGTCAGTATGACGAACGCGGTCGCAATCAGCAACGAATTGCTCAAAGGTTATACAGTATTCACGAGACCTTAAATCATTTAAAAGAAAATGATGGAGATTCAACGTTAATTGAGGCACTACAAACCCAATACGATTCCTTAAACGAAACACTATTGCCGGAAAGCCGTAAACTCATTGAAAATTGGGCCGCAGAACGTCAACAATATAAAGACGAGGTATACAGTTTTAAAGTTCGTGATAAGGTTATCAATATTCAAACACATACCGAAAGCTTAAGTCATACTGCCATTCCTAAAGTGGTTTCTCCGCGATATGAGGCATGGGGAGATGTTTTACGCTGGCGTTGGCAAGAGAATTTCCCAGGGGAATTCCCATATACCGCCGGGATTTATCCGTTTAAACGCGAAGGAGAAGATCCTACCAGAATGTTTGCGGGTGAAGGAAGTCCAGAGCGCACCAATCGCCGCTTTCACTATGTGAGCAAGGATATGCCTGCAAAACGATTGAGTACCGCATTTGATTCGGTAACTTTATACGGGCGAAATCCAGATTTAAGACCAGATATTTACGGTAAAATTGGCAATTCAGGTGTTAGTATATGTTGCTTGGATGATGCTAAGAAATTATACAGTGGTTTCAATTTAGCAGATCCAATGACGTCTGTGTCCATGACCATTAACGGTCCTGCACCGATGCTATTGGGCTATTTCATGAATGCAGCTATTGACCAACAATGTGAATTGTATATCAAGAAAAACGGTCTCGAAGATCAAGTGAATGCCAAAATCGATGAGCTGTATAAGTCTAAAGGTTTGAATAGACCCGTTTACCATGGAGAACTTCCTGCGGGAAATGACGGGTTGGGATTGATGTTATTAGGAGTTACCGGTGATATGGTATTGCCGAGTGATGTCTATGAAGAAATAAAAGCCTGGACACTTACTCAAGTTCGAGGAACCGTTCAAGCAGATATTCTAAAAGAAGACCAAGCACAAAATACCTGTATTTTCAGCACGGAGTTTGCTTTGCGTTTGATGGGAGATGTTCAATCCTATTTCATCAGTCAAAAGGTTAGGAATTTCTATTCTGTAAGTATTAGTGGATATCACATCGCGGAGGCTGGAGCCAATCCTATTTCGCAATTGGCATTTACACTTTCCAACGGATTTACGTACGTTGAATATTACCTGTCAAGAGGCATGAATATTGATGATTTTGCCCCTAATTTGAGTTTCTTCTTCAGTAACGGTGTCGATCCTGAATATGCGGTAATTGGAAGAGTAGCTCGTCGTATTTGGGCCAAAGCCATGAAAGAAAAGTACGGAGCAAATGCACGTTCACAAATGTTGAAATACCATATTCAAACAAGTGGCAGAAGTTTGCACGCTCAAGAAATAGACTTTAACGATATAAGAACTACGCTTCAGGCATTATATGCCATTTACGATAATTGTAATTCCCTTCATACAAATGCCTATGACGAAGCGATTACAACTCCAACTGAGGAGAGTGTTCGTCGAGCCATGGCCATTCAATTAATTATCAATAAAGAATTGGGATTGGCTAAAAATGAGAATCCAATACAAGGATCCTTCATTATTGAAGAACTTACCGATTTGGTTGAAGAGGCGGTATTATTAGAATTTGATAGAATCACCGAACGTGGCGGTGTTTTAGGGGCCATGGAAACTATGTATCAGCGTGGTAAAATTCAAGAAGAAAGTTTGTATTACGAAACGCTGAAGCATACCGGTGAGTATCCAATTATCGGTGTGAATACATTCTTAAGCAGTAAAGGATCTCCTACAACTACCCCAGGTGAGGTTATTCGAAGTACCGAGGAAGAGAAGAAACAACAAATTCAAACTGTTGAACTTGTGCGCAGTGCCTATAACGAACAGGGAAGTGCCGAGTTAAAGAAATTAACGGAATCTGCGGTAGCCAATCGAAATATGTTTGCCAACCTTATGGATGCGTGTAAGTATTGTACCCTTGGAGACATAACAGAATCGTTATTCGACGTAGGGGGACAGTATAGACGTAATATGTAATTTACGAACCTATCAAATAAAAAAGGCGATTATCTCGGATAATCGCCTTTTTTATTTGTGTTTCTAGTATTATTCGCAATTTGCATTTTGCCAAGGACCCGCGTTTGTTACGTCTTCGAATCCTACAGATTTAAGGTAATTAGCTGCGCGACCTGCACGTCCACCGCTGCGACATACCACGGTTATTTTACCGTAAGGACGCAGTTCCTCAACACGTTTTTCCAATTCATCTAAAGGAATTAAGGTTGAGCACGGCGCGTGACCGTCATTATCCCATTCTCCTTGGGTTCTAACATCCACAATAATAGATTTAACGGCATCAGAAGTTCCAATTTTACTGGTATCAGAAGAAGAACTAGCTTCGATATTTGTTGTATTTGAATTGTTAGCATTGCTCTCTGCTGTTGTTGAGGTAGAGGTGCAAGACATCGTAAATAAGGAGGCTAGGGTTAAAGCTCCTGCGTAAAATAGGTTTTTCATAAAGCAATTTTCGTTCTTTTTTTTGGCTATTTACGTAACCAATATCACAAAATTTAAAATTCCTACTTATGTGGGGATGTATATTTGTGGTTTATGTGGGAGCCGCAGATCGCAACGACGTTTGGAGTAAAATCAAAACAAGTTTTTTCAGTTCTTGAATTATTGGCAGAAGGTTCAACCGTGCCGTTTATTGCCCGATATCGAAAGGAAAAAACGGGTGGTTTAGATGAAGTTCAAATAATTGATATAAAAAATGAATTTGAACGTTTGGAAGCCTTTAGGAAGCGTAAGGACTATATCCTTCAGCATATCGAAGAACAAGGAAAGTTAACATCAGAATTGAAAAAGTTGATTGACGAATGTTCAGAAGCTACAATACTCGAAGATTTATATTTGCCCTATAAAACGAGACGTAAAACTCGGGCAGACATTGCAAGAGATAAGGGTTTAGAGCCATTAGCAAAAGTAATTTTCGAACAAAAAGAAAACCGCCTTTTACAGAACTTGAAACCTTATTTGACAGATTCAATTCAAACAGAGGCTGAGGCCATTCAAGGGGCGAAGGATATTATAGCAGAATGGATAAATGAAGACGCTGCAGTTCGTTTGCATTTAAGGGAGCAATTTGAGCAACACGCAAATTTGTTTGCAAAGCCGGCTCGAGGTAAAAAAGATTTACCCGAAGCGCAGAAATTTCGAGATTATTTTAATTTCGAGCAACGGCTAACAGGAATGCCTTCTCATAGGTTTTTAGCGGTTATGCGCGGGTATGATTTGGGATTTTTAAGCGTTAAAGCAGAGCCAGACCCAGAGAAATCACTCCGATGGGTTAAGCGGAAAATATTGAATGGTTATAACGATTTAAGTGATATCGTGGCAGATGCTTTAGACGATTCCTATTCCCGATTGTTGCAACCTAGTTTGGAAAATGAAATTCTTTCCAATGAAAAGAAGCGCGCTGATGAAGAGGCTATAGCCGTCTTTGCTTTGAATGCACAACAATTGCTATTGGCATCGCCTTTAGGTGAAAAACGGGTTTTAGCATTGGATCCAGGATTTAGAACCGGTTGTAAGTGGGTTTGCCTATCTGAAAGAGGTGAGTTACTTGCAAATGGTGCCATATTCCCTCATGAACCGCAACGGCAAATTGAAACATCCCAAACTACTATAGAAAAAGCAATTCGAGAATTCCAAATTGAAGCCATAGCTGTAGGAAACGGCACTGCGGGAAGGGAAACGCTTCAGTTCTTGCAAAATTTTGTAGGTGAAACGTTGCCTTTGTTTATGGTAAACGAATCCGGAGCAAGTATATACAGTGCCAGTGCAGCTGCACGTGAAGAGTTTCCTGGCCATGATGTTACTGTAAGAGGTGCTGTGAGTATTGGTCGTCGTTTAATGGATCCGCTTGCGGAACTTGTTAAAATAGACCCCAAAAGTATTGGTGTGGGGCAATACCAACACGATGTAAATCAAAGTTTATTACAAGATAGGCTTACAGATGTAGTCACCTTATCCGTTAATAAAGTTGGTGTTAATTTGAACACGGCGAGTCAACATTTATTGAGTTATGTGAGTGGCCTAGGTCCAGCTCTTGCTGAGAAAATAATTTCCTACAGAAAAGAAATAAAAGGATTTGAATCTCGTGATGAATTAAAAAAAGTGCCTCGGTTGGGAGCAAAGGCCTTCGAGCAGTGTGCGGGATTTTTGCGCATTCGAAATTCTAAGAATCCATTGGACAATACCGGTGTGCATCCTGAGCGTTACGATTTGGTGAAAAAGATGGCTAAAAAAGCCGGTGTAGCTGTTACAGATTTAATAGGAAATGAAGGGGCTTGGAATCGCATTGAGCTTGAGTATTTCATTGACGAAAAATCAGACATTGGTTTGCCGACATTAAAGGATATTAAAGAAGAAATGTTGAAACCTGGATTGGATCCAAGGGGTCAAGCTGAAAATGTGAGCTTCAATATTTCCGTGCGTAAAATCGAAGATTTAGAGGTGGGCATGCAAATGAATGGTGTGGTAACCAATATAACCAACTTTGGATGCTTTGTAGATATTGGAGTAAAACAAGATGGACTGGTTCATATTAGTGAAATGGCCAATAGATTTATCAAGCACCCATCGGAGGTTGTGCAATTAGGGCAACAGGTTTCTGTGCGCGTAACTCAAATTGATATCGATCGTAAGCGCTTGGGTCTGAGTATGAAGGATTGAGGTGTTGAAGATTTTTTGAACGAATCAATACGCCGCTTTTTTTCCTTAAGGTAGGGATTGCGTATTTTTGCAGTATGTCAGAGACTACTGTTTCAAAATCAAGAATAGTGAAATCGCCTGTTGGTACACAGCTCAACTGTAAAGGCTGGGTTCAAGAAGCTGCTTACCGTATGTTGCATAACAACCTAGATCCCGATGTAGCAGAACGTCCAGAAGATCTAATTGTATACGGAGGCTTGGGTAAAGCGGCCCGCAATTGGCAAGCTTTTGACGATATATGTAAGGCGTTATTAGATTTGAACGACGATGAAACCCTTATGGTTCAAAGTGGTAAGCCCGTGGCAATTTTACCAACTCATAAAAACGCACCTCGCGTTTTAATTTCGAATAGTCAACTTGTCCCCAAATGGGCAACCTGGGAACATTTCCGTGAGTTAGAAGCAAAAGGGCTAATGATGTACGGACAAATGACTGCAGGAAGTTGGATATATATAGGTTCTCAGGGAATTGTGCAAGGAACTTACGAGACCTATGCCGAGTGTGCACGTCAACATTTTGGAGGAAGTTTAAAGCATACCTTAAACGTAACAGCTGGTTTAGGAGGAATGGGCGGTGCTCAACCATTGGCCATTACAATGAATGAAGGTGTGGCGTTGGTAGCAGAAGTAGAAGAGTGGCGCATAAAAAAACGTCTGGAAACAAGATATTTAGATGTAATGTGCCGCGAAATTGATGATGCCATCGATAAAGCTCTGATCGCCAAAGAGCAAGGTGCTGCGGTTAGCATTGGGGTTTTGTGCAATGCAGTGGAGCTCTTAGAGCGCATGCTCGAGCGCAATGTGATTCCAGATACGCTTACAGATCAAACTTCGGCTCATGATCCTCTAGTAGGTTATTATCCTGAAGAAATGGATGTTGAGGCGGCAGATAGACTTCGCGAACGCGACCCAGATACATACGTTGAGCTTAGTTATAAGACGATGTATAAGCACGTTAATTTAATGCTTGAAATGCAGAAGAAAGGTGCCATTACTTTTGATTATGGAAATAACTTGAGAGGTCGAGCATTGGAAAAAGGTTTGAAAAATGCGTTTGATTTTCCAGGATTTGTTCCGGCTTATATCCGTCCATTATTCTGTCAAGGTAAGGGCCCATTCCGATGGGTAGCACTAAGCGGTGATCCTGCAGATATTCATGCAACCGATAAAAAGATATTGGAGTTATTCCCTGAGAACGAGAGCTTAAAGCGTTGGATAACGATGGCACAGGAAAAAATCGAATTCCAAGGGTTGCCAGCTCGAATTTGTTGGATTGGTCAGGGTGAGCGCCAAAAAGCAGCTTTGGCCTTCAATGAAATGGTTCGAAATGGCGAGCTTAAAGCGCCTATCGTTATTGGTCGTGACCACCTCGATACAGGTTCTGTGGCTTCTCCAAATAGAGAAACCGAAGCCATGTTAGACGGTTCGGATGCCGTAGCGGATTGGCCAATATTAAATGCCTTCGTAAATACAGCTGGAGGTGCAAGTTGGGTTAGTTTGCACCACGGTGGAGGTGTTGGAATGGGATACAGCATTCATTCTGGAATGGTTATCGTTGCTGATGGAACGGACGATGCGGAAGAGCGTTTGCGCCGCGTATTGCACAACGATCCAGGAATGGGTGTCGTTCGACATGCTGATGCAGGTTACGAAATTGCAAAAGAAACCGCTAAGCAACACGGATTAGATTTAGCAGAAAGATTAAATTCTAAACAGTAAATACGTTTTACGTGTATACCTAGAGTGGCTGTATCATTACGTTGATGCAGCCATTTTTATGCAATTGAAATTGAAAATAAAAAAAAAGAGGTCGCCAAGGCGACCTCTTTTTTTATGATTGATTTTGTTTTATTAATTGGTTGTTCTTGGAGCCTTTACATCTGGTAAAGAAGTTTCTTCTGCTGCAGGTTGAGAACCGGCTGCTTTTGAACGCTGTCCGTTGTAGGATGCAGCTACCAATGAGATAACGACGATAACAATAGCGCCAATCCAAGTGATTCTCTCAACGATATCTGTAGTTTTCTCAACTCCAAATATTTGGTTTCCTTGAGAAAAATTAGATGCCAATCCACCACCTTTTGGGTTTTGAACGAGAATAACCAACATAAGGAGTAGGGAAACGATAATGGCTAAAATAAGTATCCAGGTCATGATTTGTTTTGTTCTTTTTCTATTTGACTAATTAGGTTTGCAAAGTACGTCTTTTTTTCGGGAAATTTCAACTGTAATTGTTTGTATGCCCAAATTGCTTTTTGTGGGTTTTCTTGCTTTAAATAAATGCGTGCTAAAGTTTCCGTTACGATGGCTCCCGTGAGTTGTTCGCCCTTTTTCTGTGCTTTTTCAGGCTTGAAAAATTCCTGTTTAGGTCTTGAAATGCTGGGTTTGGTAATTAGGAAGTTTTCGATGATGCTTTTTTGGTGCTCGATAATCTTTGGGGGTTCGTTTTGAGCATTTGCTTTCGATGGACTATCGTTTCGTGTATTTTGACCGTTTAGCCAACTGTAGAAGTCGTTACTTGCAGGGCCTTTGTGAGTGCTTTGTTCAGTTTTGTTTTCCTCGCTAAATAGGGATTCTAAATCGTATGCCATTTGTTGAGGTCGAATTTTCAATTCCGAAGATGCATTTTTTATTTTATCCTCAGCATCGAGTTTCGCCGCTTTTGTGAAGGGAGATTCTTTGACTTCAATCGTTTCTTGCGCAATATTTTCAGTATTTTCCTCTAATTCTAATGTAGAATTTTGTTGTGGTGCAATTATTTCATTTTCAACAATTGGCTCAATGATTGGTTCGAATACATGTTTTACAGCTTTCTCATCGGTTTGGTCGTGAGTGAAATGATAGAGCCATGTGCGATCTGGTATTCGCATTGCGGCTTGGTGCATCAAAGCCTCAGTTCGAAAATCTTGTTTCTTGTGGTAATGACGGGCTAAAATAGCATAGGGCCAAGCGAAATAGGGAAATTGCTTGGTCAAGTCTATTAAGTCTTGAACGGTTCCAGATTCTAGAGGCTCCGAACTATTAGCGATATGTTTAAGCGTTTTTTGGTTCACCAGTCAAGAGCAATTGCTGCAAAAATTTGTTGTACAATTATATCCGTAAGTTCATTGGATAAGCCCGACTCGACAGTTGCAAAGTCTAAGCTTGAATCGAAGGTTTGTGATGATGTAAAGTCTTTTGAGAAATCTTTTTCGGGGTACTTTTCACAAATAAAATCCACATGAACAGAAATAGTGAATTGAGTTTGTGCTGAACCGGTTTGGGCATTCAATGCGGCTGGGGTTATTTGATACCGGCTGATTACACCACCGATTTTATAATCTCCGTTTTCGGCAACCATTCCAAGTGATGTTTCGGTTTGAAACTTGGTTTTTACTTTTTCAGTGAAATCAATACTCAAGCTAGGATTGACCAAATCTGCTTCATTATTGAAGAAATCTACAGAGAAATTTTGTACGTCTTTTGGAATGTTGGCTCCTCTGAAATCGTATATTCCACAACCTTGAAGCAATGTCAAAGCAGCAATCCAGAATATGTGTTTAGTCCAATTCATACTGCTTGATTTTTCGGTATAAAGTGCGCTCAGAGATTCCTAAATCTTCTGCGGCTTTTTTGCGTTTGCCGTTATTTCTAGATAAAGCAAGTCGAATCAATTCGATTTCCTTTGATTCCAAACTTAGGTCATTGGATTCATCGATGCCGTAAGTTTCCGCATCAATGAAATCCTCTTCGTCATCTGTGGGATGCGGGTAGCTATTTATTTCGCTGGTAACATGCGATGGTGTTTGCAAGAAACGCGACTCTTCAGTTACAGGATAATTGCGAAAACCGCTATTTTCTTGTTTTAGATTAGCAGGAATGGGAACTTGAGATCCTTCTTGAGAATCAATAAGGCCAAAAACCACTTTTTTGAGGTCGTTTACATCTCGCCTTAGGTCGATTAGGACTTTATAGAATACATCGCGCTCACTCATGCCGTCGTAATTGCCGTCTGCTGTTTTTTCAAGGAGCATGGGTAATTGATTTACAGCGGGAGGGAGGTATTGCTTTAAAGCTTCTTCGCCAATCCAATTGTCGTTTTCAAGCACGCAAATTTGTTCGCTAATGTTTTTTAGCTGTCTGATATTTCCAGGCCAAGGATAGTTCTCCAATAAGGTTTGTGCCCCTGGACTTAATTCAAGCATTTCGCGGTGGTTGTTTTCGGCGAAATCAGAGCTGAATTTTTTAAATAATAAAGAAATATCTTCCTTGCGTTCGCTTAACTTGGGTACTCGAATTGGAACAGTAGCCAATCGGTAGTACAAATCTTCACGGAATTTTCCTTGTTGCGCACGATCCAGTAGGTTGCGATTTGTTGCAGCCACGACGCGTACATCTGTTTTTTGTACTTTACTGCTTCCTACTTTTATGAACTCGCCGTTTTCTAAAATTCGCAATAACCTAGCTTGAGTTCCCAGAGGTAATTCTCCAACTTCATCCAAAAATATGGTTCCCCCATTTACACTTTCAAAATAACCTTGTCGTTTTTCTGAAGCTCCCGTAAACGATCCTTTTTCATGGCCAAACAATTCACTATCAATAGTGCCTTCCGGAATAGCGCCGCAGTTTACCGCAATAAATGGGGCGTGTTTGCGTCCGCTAAGATGGTGAATGATTTTACTAAAACTTTCCTTACCAACCCCACTTTCTCCTTGTATAAGAACGTTCATGTCGGTAGGCGCCACCTTCACTGCAGTTTGAAGCGCTGCATTGAGTAATGGGGCATTCCCAATAATCCCGAAACGTTGTTTTACTGCTTGTAGTTCCATGTTTTCACAAATTTAGGGATAAACTGACAAAATGTCACACGAGTATATGGTTTAAGGTCTTAATTATTCACGCAGAAGTTGTGAATAAACTGTGAAGTAACCTTGAAATAATAATGATAATTTTGGGAGTTATTCATGGAAGAGCATCCCGAAAATATCGATAACCTTGAACCCAAAAACGACGAAGACAATCTCCAATCCCAATCGGAGGTAAAGCCCGTTGGTGGACTTTTCAAAGATTGGTTTGTTGAGTATGCTAGCTATGTAATATTAGAGAGGGCTATTCCCGCTGTTGAAGACGGTCTGAAGCCGGTGCAACGCAGAATATTGCACGCCATGAACGTCATGGATGACGGTCGTTTCAATAAGGTCGCCAACATTATCGGAGCAACTATGGCCTATCACCCCCACGGTGACGCTGCGATTGGCGATGCCTTGGTGAATTTAGGTCAAAAGGATTTACTCATCGAAACCCAAGGTAACTGGGGTGATGTTAGAACGGGAGACTCTGCTGCGGCTCCCCGTTATATCGAAGCACGTCTTTCGAAGTTTGCTAGAGAGGTGGCGTTTAACGATAAAACCACCTATTGGCAATTGAGTTATGACGGTCGTAAGCGCGAACCGATCAACTTGCCCATGAAGTTTCCGCTCGTTTTGGCACAAGGTGTTGAGGGAATTGCAGTAGGCTTGAGTACGAAAATAATGCCTCACAATTTTATCGAGCTGTGTGAAGCGAGTATTGACGTTCTCAAAGGCAAAAAGGTTGAGATTTTTCCGGATTTCCCCACCGGAGGAAGTGCAGATTTCACGCATTACAACGACGGTAAAAAGGGAAGTCGAATTCGCGTGAGAGCCCGCATCGAAGAAAAAGATAAAAATACACTCCTAGTCAAAGATATTCCATTTGGAACTACAACGGGTGGTTTAATAGAAAGTATAATCAAAGCCAGCGATAGTGGTAAAATTAAAGTCAAAAAGGTTATTGATAATACAGCGGCTAACGTTGAAATTGAAATTCAGTTAGCGCCTGGTATTTTGCCAGATATGGCCATAAACGCCCTCTATGCCTTCACCGATTGTGAGCTATCCATTTCGCCGTTGGCTTGTATAATTGAGGCAGACCGACCCAGTTTTATGGGGGTCTCCGAAATATTGAAAGCGTCTACGCATCATACCCTTGGGCTATTACGCCGGGAATTGGAAATCCAATTAGGTGAGCTTGAGAATAAATGGCATTATTCTTCTTTGGAGAAAATATTCATTGAAAATCGAATCTACCGCGATATTGAAGAATGTGAAACGTGGGAATCGGTGATTGAAACCATAGATCGCGGATTAGATCCATTTAAACCACTTCTAAAAAGAGAAGTTTTAGAAGAAGATATTGTGCGCCTTACGGAGATCAAGATTAAACGTATCTCTAAATATGATTCATTTAAAGCGGATGAACAAATCAGAAGTATTGAAAACGAAATTGATGAAGTAAAACATCATTTGGATAATCTTACCGATTATGCCATTCTATATTTCAAGCAGCTTATTAAGAAATACGGAGCAGGTAAAGAGCGGAAAACAGAAATAAAGTTATTTGATACCATCGAAGCCAATATAGTTGCCGCTGCCAACGTGAAGTTGTACGCCAATTATGAAGAAGGATTTGTCGGTACCTCACTAAAGAAAGATACTTTCGTGTTGGATTGTTCCGATATCGATGATATCATAGCTTTCAGGGCAGATGGAACCTATTCAATAGCCAAAGTTTCAGACAAACACTTCTTCGGAAAAGAAATTATCCATGTGGGTGTCTGGCGGAAAGGCGATGAACGGACCACTTACAACCTCGTATATTGGGATGGTGCGAGGTAAAAAAGCCATGGCGAAACGTTTCAATGCCATTGGTTTGATTCGTGAAAAGGTATACAACATGGCAACGGATAATCCCAAGACAAAAGTGTTGTATTTTTCCGCGAATCCGAATGGGGAAGCTGAAAAGGTGAATATTTACTTAAGTGCCTCGGCCAATGCGCGACTGAAGCAATTCGATTATGATTTTGCTAAACTAGCCATAAAAGGGAAAACAGCGGGAGGTAACCAAATCACCAAATATGCCGTAAGAAAAGTTGATCTTAAAGAAAAAGGTGGTTCAACCCTTGGTGGTGTTAATATTTGGTGGGACAACCTAACAGGTCGTTTAAACGGTGATGAAAAAGGTATTTATCTGGGTGACTTTAATGCAGATGATCAATTGTTGGTAGTATACAAGGATGGATCTTATGAGTTAACCAATTACGAACTGATCAATCGTTTTACCCCGGAGAGGTGTATCATATCCAGAAGTTCTATCCCGATTTGCCTTTGCAAGTTGTCTATTTGGATGGAAAATCAAAATATCATTACGTAAAACGCTTCCTTATAGAAACAAGTACCTCCAACAAGAAATTTGTCTTTATATCTGAGGAAAAAGGATCTCATTTAGAATGTTTATCCTTAGCGAATCCTATGTTAGTAGAAGTACTCACCGAAACCAAAAAGAAGGAAAAAATTACCGAAGAGGTAAATATTACCGACTTTATCGAAATAAAAGGGTGGAAGGCTGTAGGTAATAGACTTTCATTTGATACAGTAAAGAAAATCAAATTGACCTCGGAGAAAAATGGTGCCCCTGAGTCAGAACAATCGGAAGAGAAGGAAGAAGAGAGTGGTTCTGAATCTGGAGGTAGTGAGGGTAATGAGCCTGTAGCTGAATCAAAACCGATAGTACCGGTAGAACCTCCGAAGCAAAACGGGTCAAATCCTTCCCAATTGAACTTGCTTTAAGATTGGCGTATCCAACGCCATAGGTCTTTCCAACTTGGTTTTTTACCGTACATCAATACACCAACACGATAAATTTTAGCTGAAAGCCAGACCATAAAAACAAAGGTCAGCAGGAGTACAACAAAACTTCCAATTATTTCGGTCAAGGGTACGTCAAATGGAGCCCTAACTGCCATAACAATGGGGCTGGTTAATGGAATCATGGAGAAAACCTTCGCCAAATGACCGTTAGGGGATTGGAAAACCACGGATTGCGCAATGATAAATCCAAATACCAAAGGCAGACTCACCGGTAGCATGAATTGTTGTACATCGGTTTCTTGATTTACGGCAGATCCTATAGCAGCAAAAATACTGCTGTATAAGAGGTATCCCCCGAGAAAGAAAAGTACAAAAACAACGATAATGTCTACAAAAGGAAGAGATTGGAAACCGGAAATGATTTCATGAACAGGCAGATTATTGGCCTCTTGAGGAATGGAATTGGCATCCGAAGAAAAGGCATAGCTCAAACCTCCGAGCAAGGCAATACTAAGTACTATCCATGCAAAAAATTGGGTAAGACCAACCAGTGCGACACCTAAGATTTTCCCCAGCATTAAATCGAAGGGTTTCACGGAGCTGACTATCACCTCCACTATTCTATTGGTCTTTTCTTCCATCGCCGATCTCATAACCATTGATCCATATATGAATATGAACATATAAATGATCATGGCCATCGCAAAACCAACGGCGCTTTTTAAGGTGGTGTTTGAGTTTGCTATATCGCCTTCGTTATCTATTTCTAATGCTTTAACACCTCCACGAACTTCGGTTAATCGGAGTGTGCTGTCTGAGATGCCCGCTTCCATTAATAAATATTCATGGGCTCGAGTTTTTAAATGGTTATTGAGTTTTTGGAGTTCAGTAACCGAAAAAGAAGAGCCTCCAATCAATTCAGCCGAGTCAAGTACATGAATATCTTTATCGTTGATTTGGAGCCAACCGCTCATTTTTTTCGACTCGATTTCATCCAACATCGACTTTGAGTCAGGTAAAGCCGGAATGAAAGTATAGTCATCAAATGCTAATTCATCGGACTCTAAATCCCAATATGGGGCATTGAAGTAAACAGTTTTTGCAGAGTGATCTTCGGCACCAACTGTAGCAAAATATATCGCACCACCATAGAACAAGGCAATCAATACAGGGGCCAAAAACGTCATGATTATGAACGTTTTGTTTTTAATCCGCGTTAAATATTCCTTTTTTAATACAACCCAAATACTTCTCATCTGTTTGATACTTTATTTACGAATATTTCGTGCATCGTTGGGAGGTACTCTCCAAAAGCTTTTAATTTTTTAGTTTTATATGCCCAGTCCAATAAATCTTGATAGGATTCCTCTTTATTTAAGGTAACACGAATTGAGAATGATTTTGACTGTTCCAATTTTCGGAATTTGATATCTTCAGGAATTGAAATAGGTTCTGAAAAGTTTAAATCGTATTCGTTCTTAAAATGGTTTCTTCGAACTTCTTCTATGGTTCCATCTAAAACTTTGCGGCCTTCATGAATGATGGCAAGTCTATCGCATAATTCTTCCACGTTATCCATTCTATGGGTAGAAAATAAAATCGTGGTGCCCTCATTTTTTAGTTTGATAATGAGGTCTTTAACCATATCGGCATTTACAGGGTCAAACCCGCTAAAGGGTTCGTCCAATATTAGAAATTTGGGTTCGTGTAAAATGGTCGATATGAATTGGATTTTTTGAGCCATTCCTTTAGAAAGTTCTTCCATTTTCTTGTCAGCCCAATGAACAATATCAAGCTGATGAAGCCATTTCTTGACGTTCTCTTTAGCTTGTGAACGCGACAATCCTTTTAACTCAGCAAAGTATAAAAGTTGATCTACCACCGACATTTTACGGTATAATCCTCTTTCTTCAGGCATGTAGCCAATTAAGGGCACGTGCTTGGAGCTTAAGGATTCCCCCTGTATGAAAATGTCACCGCGATCTGGGGTTGTCACGGTGGCTAACATGCGCATTAATGTGGTTTTACCTGCACCGTTGGGACCTAATAAACCAAATATTTCGCCTTGTTTAAGTTCGAGGCAGATGTCATTGTTTACACATTGATCATCGAAATATTTGTATACGTGGCTAACCTTTAACATACTTAAGTCGGCGAACATACAAAAAGGATCTCAAAAAAATAAGTAGTTTCGATAAGCAGGGGTAATTGCCAATCTAAACGCAAAAATTAGCAAACTTTATCCGCCGCATAACTGGCGCAAAGGCTAAATGGTTTGGTTCGTGCTTTGTATCCCATAGATTCGACTAATCCAACTGCTGCTCTAACAACATCATTGGATTTATAACGAGGGTCTGGATTCAAATCCAAGTCAATAAACTGAGCCTTTGGAAATCCTTTTTCTTGAAGTTCATTTGCCAATGCAACGGATAATTCCACTTCCCGCCATAGTCGAGACCAGCGGTCTCTTACTCGTGGGATTCGTTCTTTGGCATACAATACATGTCCACCTTTTTTCTCTTTGTACAATACGATAACCAGACCATAAATGGTATAGTCTTCGCGGTTTTTTGAATCACAACCGATGATGATATTGGCTTCGGGGTTTTGGGAAAGGTATTCACCCAAATAAGTTTCCAAATTTACGGATGTCTCTGAAGCTAATATTCGGTAAACCATATAAAACGAATATAGGGAATTAAATCCGTTAAGTCAAATATCAGCAACGAGTTAACCATAAAATAACCATGGGGTTTTACTTGGCTTGATTTAATGAGATTTACAAAGGGAATATCACCGTTTTATTAATTTTCAATAATATCAATTTAAGTTCTTAAGGAAATTTAATAAAATTCGATTGGCAAAGGGTTTTGATAAATAAAGGATAAGTGTAATTTTACACCCAATCCATAATTAAATAAACGTATATGAATGGTGTTTCAAAACGGGTAGGGTTAAAAACCTCCTTATTGTTAGTAATGCTCATTATCGGGAAAGCCACATTCGCTCAGTCGTTTCAAACTTTACGGGGTATCGTAATCGACAGAGAATCTCAAAGTCCGTTGGAGAAAGCCATTGTTCAAGTTCGCTGGGAACAAAACAGCGATTCACTGAGACAATCCAAAAGCAATTCTGATGGAAGTTTTGTGATAAAGAATGCCTGGGTCGGGAGGAATGAAGTTTTAATTCGACTTGACGGATATTCCCCGTTTGTGGCGAATGGTTTTATTTTAAGTTCTGGAAAGGAAGGCGTGCTGTATGTTTCCCTTGATAAAGAATTCGTTGAACGCATGGGTTCGGTTGATTTGAAGGCGCGGAAATCTAATGATCAAACAAATAACGATGCCGCATTGATTTCGGCACGACTTTTTACGGTTGAAGAAACGGATCGATTTGCAGGGAGTAGGGGAGACCCGGCTCGTATGGCTTCGAATTTTGCGGGAGTTCAAGGAGCCGATGATTCACGAAACGATATCGTTGTGCGTGGAAATTCTCCGGCAGGAATTCTTTGGAGGGTAGAAGGTATCGACATTCCCAATCCCAATCATTTTGCCATTCCTGGGACAACCGGTGGCTCGGTTTCGATAATCAATAATAAGATTTTGGGGAATAGTGATTTCTTCACGGGTGCTTTTCCTGCCGAATATGGAAACGGTATTTCCGGAGCTTTTGATCTTAAGTTAAGGCCAGGGAATAATAAGAAACATGAAATGAGTTCTCAATTTGGTATTTTGGGTTGGGATTTACTCGCAGAAGGGCCTTTGAATAACAAAGGAGCCACTTATCTAGCCACCTATAGATATTCTACGTTATCCATGCTGGGAGCTTTGAATGTACCAATTGGTACCGATGCGGTTCCACGCTATCAAGATGCTTCTTTCCATCTTAAATTTCCCTTAAAAAACAAGGCGAGTTTTTCTGTTTTTGGGATGGGTGGAATCAGCAATATCGATATCATGATTTCGGATAAAACCGAATCCAGCAGAAACTTATATGGCGATAACGATCGCGATCAATTTTTTGGATCGAGCATGGGAGTACTCGGGGCTAGTTATCAAAAAACACTGAGTAATAAAACCTATATAAAGGCCGTGGCGAGTTTCAATCACCAACGTGTAGATGCTCAGCATCAATTGGCTTATTTTACCATTTTGGATACCTTCCAACGCGATGGCGAAATGTTCAATTCTTTGCAGTTAGATTCAACCGTTCCTAACTTAGACTATCTGTTTCAGGAGCAGTCTTTAGGTTTTCACCTATTCGTGAATCATGCATTTAACTCTAGAAGCACCTTGAAGGCAGGTTTGCAATACCGCCATTATTGGTATACCTATTTTGATTCTGCCAGAAATTTAAATGAGAAATTAGACAATTTCTGGACTTGGTCTTTGCGGTGGAATTCTCAAAACTCTCCCGGCGATATGTTCATTCCCTATATTCAATGGAAGTATAGATGGACACGAAATTTAACAAGTGTAATAGGATGGCAATCGCAAGTCTTTGGTATTGGGTTTAAGCCTATGATACCTTTAAGCATGCAGTTAGATGATCCGACTAGAGGCGTATCTGCCGCATGGGCATTACCAAGAATGGGATTGACGTATCAAATTAATAAGCAACATCGTTTGAATTTTGGTACTGGCGTGCACGCTCAGACGCAGTCGCCCTATTTGTATTATTACATTCGTCCTGGAGCAGAAAGGCCTCATTTGATCGATATGGAATTGACCAAAAGCGCCCATTATATTTTGGGGTGGGATTGGAATATGGGTCGCGCAAGTCGTATTAAAATGGAAGCGTATTATCAAAATTTATGGGACATCCCTATAGAAGAAAAGCCTTCTTCGTTCAGTTTAGCAAATACCGGTTCCGGATTCAGTAGGTTTTTCCCCGAGCCATTGGTATCTGAGGGGAAGGCATATAATTATGGCATGGAATTAACGGTAGAGCGTTTTTTCTCGAAAGGTTTTTATTATCTCTTTTCGGGAAGTTTGTTCAAAGCCATGTATGCCGGCAGCGATGGAGTCTGGAGGAATTCAGACTTCAATACAGACTATGCTGTTAATGCCTTATTTGCAAAAGAATTTACGGTAAATAATAAGCATATTTGGAATATTGGTGGAAAGGCAACATTTGCGGGAGCCCGCCGTTTTTCCCCAATCGATTCTGTGGCCTCTGTTGATTTTAGGGAATACAGAGAACTGGATGAACTGAAAAATACCGAGCGTTTTGGAAATCCGTACATGCGATTTGATTTCCGATTGAGTTATCGGTACAACGCCAAGAAAGTAAGCCATGAATTTGCAATTGACTTGATTAACGTGACTAATCGAAAAAATATCTTGAATTACACGTATATCAATGAACCTCCCTACCGGAGAATCAATTATCAATTGGGCTTGTTGCCCCTGTTTTATTATAAGATTGATTTCTCACTATGAGTGTAGAATTGCGAAAATTACAAAAATCGGATGCGAAATTATTTGCAGAACTCGCAAATGACATGCGCATTGCCGAGAACACCAGCGATCGATTTCCTCATCCTTATAGCGAATCAGATGCGCAGCGTTTTATTGACCTGCATATAGATGAAAGTAATGCCGCTGTTTTTGGAATCCTTTTTAATGGCGATTTAGTTGGCGGTATTGGATTGCATTTCCGTGCGGATATATACAGGAAAACGGCTGAATTGGGTTATTGGGTCAATCCCAAATTTTGGGGAAAGGGTATTGCCACAAAAGCCATAACTAAAATTTTGGATTTTGGATTTTTGAATTTAGATATTGCGGTAGTTATGGCTCACGTTTTTGGGCGAAATGCGGCTTCCCAACATATATTGATAAAACAAAATTTTACGCGTTTGGGAGTGATTCCTAATGGGGCGTATAAACTCGGAAAATATGAGGACGATGTTATTTTTTTTAAAGAAAACCCTAATTTTTAGTTCAATATTGGTTTACGGCTTTTTTGCTGTAAATGAAATGCAAGCACAGATTCCCTTTGTTTCTAAAGGAAAGATAATACAATGGAATTTCCATTCGAAAAATATCGGAGATCGAAATATTGATATTTGGATGCCCGATGTAATGGATGATACGGTTATTGCATTGCAAGTGCTTTATATGAATGACGGTCAAATGTTATTTGATTCTGGAATTACGTGGAATCATTTAGAATGGCATGCGGATGAAAGTTTGCAAAATCTTATAGATGAAGGCAAAGTGCCTCCAACCATGATTGTAGGTATATATAATGGCGGAAGTAATCGTCATTCTGAGTTTTTCCCGAAGAAGGTATATGATAATATGAACGATTCCGTACTTATTTGGTGTAGAGAAAATGGTCGCGATTATTCTGTAGGAGGTCCGGAATTTGAACCATTATCGGATGCCTATTTAAAATTCATCGTGGAAGAGTTAAAACCCCGAATCGACTCCACTTTTTTCGTAAAGAAGGACGCTTCTCATACTTTTATTGGAGGCAGCAGTATGGGTGGATTGATTTCTATGTATGCGATTTGCGAGTACCCACAAGTTTTTGGAGGTGCTATGTGTTTTAGCACGCATTGGCCTGGCGTTTGGAAAACAGAACAAAATCCAATTCCTCAATTGATTTTAAATTATATGGAAAATAATCTTCCAAGACCCAAAGATCATTGCTTGTATTTTGATTTGGGCGATAAAACCTTGGATGCTTTATATCCGCCCATTCAGGCACAAGTGGATTCTGTTTTGCATGATGGTGGTTTTAACGAAAAAAACTTGGATTACCCGATTCTTCTCTGGAGATGACCACAGTGAAAGATCTTGGTCAAAAAGATTTCCTGATGCGTTTTGGTGGATATCGACCAAAACGAATCCCGAATAATTAATTTACTTTTTCTTTCCTTTTTTCTCCTCGGTTTTAATACCTCTGAAGAATAAGTCTTTTCGAGAGCCGTTGTTCATTACGATTTCAAGAGTAATATCGTAGATGCCCGCTTTCTTCTCTGCTTTATTCGAACTTGGCTCAAAATAGTAATTGCATGCACCCCCTTTAATGGCGGTTTGCACCAAATACCCTTTTTTATTTCTGAGGATACGCTCCTTTTCAACTTTTATTTCGGTGCTGTCACCATTTTTTACTTCATTGATATTGCTCAAAAAGGTATCTCCGATTACAAGCGAGGGACCGTCATAGGCTTGAGGTTTGCTATTAACCGTTAACATAAAGTGCGTGAGTTTATAGGTTTGCGCCTGTAAGCTGTTTAGTGGGCCGAATATTAAAATGGCAATAATGGCAAGAAGTTTTCTCATTTTGGCAAATTTAAAACGCAAAGTTTATCGGAATTCCATTGCTCAAAATATGATTTTTGCGTGTAGATGATTATGGATTTTTGGATTATGGACGGGTATTTATTATGGTTTTTTAGAATGATTTCTCATTCTACCGCCATTACAAATCGGGTAAATCCCTCGTGATATTCCTCATAGGCCATCCCTTCTTTATTGGGAACTACGCGGTCAGCGGTAATCGCTTCTCCAAGCTTAGGATAGGCCTTAATGGCTGCAATTATCATGGATAACATTCCGCTGGTTTTGAGTTCGGTAAAATAAGACTTACGATTGGGGATCAGAAACAAAATGAAAACTCAGGGTTGGCTCTTAATCAGTTTTGTGTCCTTCAATAGAATCTTGAACCACGATGCCCGCAAACGATCGTAAATCGGCTTCCTTAACTTTTCCGGGATCATCGTAATAAACGCCAACGAAACATGGCCGAATCCAAGCCGTTTTGAAACTGGGCTTCTTTAACTTTTGAAAATACGGGTCCAATATTTTGATAGGCACCTTGGTGGTCCGAACCTATTAGTAAATATCCGCCCTGTTGGCCCTGTTGGATTTCCACTTCAGCAAATGCGCCAGCGCTCCATAACGTGATGAAAATGGAGACGCCAAGGATACCGAGGCCGATGGTTATGTATTTGAATAATTTGGGTGATTTCATAGACACTTGCAAAGATAATCGCGCTCGGGAATAGTGCCAATTGATTGGTTTCACTCTTTCGGCGTGACCCTCGAACAAAAAGAATGCTTCAATAGGTAGTTCAAACAATTGCGACATTTTAAATGCGGTGGGTAAACTGGGGTCAAACTTTTCTTTTTCAATGGCATTGATTGTTTGCCTTGAAACCCCAATAATGTCGGGCGAGCTCCTCTTGTGTGAGCCCTTTTTGTTTTCGTAATTCTTTCACCCTGTTTTTCATTGGTAACGGCGGCGGTTAACGTATAAGGCGGTGATTAAAGTAAACGACATGAAAAAGAGAAGTACACTAATTTCCGCTTTGTGATTGATGAGTTTGGTTTGCTCGAGTAAAGAGTAAGCCAAACCAACAACTACGGTGAGGCCAAGTGTAACGGCCATGGATTCCAATTGTATTTTTCTTTCTAATTCGTCGGAATGATTGAAAAAGTTGCGATTGGCAATAATCATCATAACGCCCATAGCAACATTGATAATGATGGCGATGGTCGTGATGAAGTGGGTTTTCATCCCAAAAGAATCTAGGGCCAAAAGACGCTAGAGCTAAAGAGGCTACCCAAGTCCATGTCCAGATAGCCAGTTGAATGGTTGATTTACGTTTATTTCTCTTTCATTTTTGTAAAGTATTGTTTACAAAAATAGGTGTTTTACACGCATATGTCAAGTTTTATTTACTTTTTGCGCATTTGAGAGGAGTTTCCCCGAGAGTACAGGATGTGAAAGCTTGCGACTACGGTTTTGAATTGAAATGCAAGACTTGAGCGATTTGGCTGTGATAGTAGCGATACCAACGATTGATTCCTAGTTTTTTTGCTTCAATATGAACAGGATTGCGGGCCCATTTTTGCACGGATTCCATATCGGTCCAATAACTAATGAACGAACCCCTGTCGTTGTGCTTAAAGCTTTCATAGCCCAGAAAGCCGGGAGAATTTCTTGGCAAGTTGTAAAGTTAATATGTCGTATTCCTCATAACCATCTAAATCTTCGGAAAGGAAGTAGTTAAATATAGATGCGATATATGGTGTGGATGGTGGAGGGGAAACATGCCATTGAATCATGAAGCCAAACTAAGAAAGGATTCGGATATGTATGAAACCTTTCTGAGATAATTCGATTAACCGGAATTATCCTCGGTAAGTATGATTGAAGATTGGGAATAAAAAGTGGCTGGGACTTAATTATGCCTTGTTGATCCCATAAAAGAGAGTTTATCCCAATAACCCCGTTGGTATTTAATTTGATTGTTTTCAACCCAAAATAAAGTGCATCCTCGCAATCCCTTTGGATCTTTCCATTCTAATATCCCCACATTATTATCTTCAAAAATATTTTCGATTTCACAAACCATATCAAATTGCTCAAACTCATCCTTGAACATGCTTTTTATGTTGGATTGTCCTTCAATAAATCCAATTGGTGTTTGGTGAATTACAGCCTCTTTGCAATATAATTTAGCCAAGTTTTGGAAGTCGTGTTGATTGAATAATTCAACCCACTTTTGTATAAGTACCTTCGGGTTCATGGTGATTTTCAGGATTTAAAATTATTTGGTGGCCTTGTTTTGAAATGGAATGAATTTTCAAATTTAGCGTTTAGGTTTGTACAA
>CALSSY010000009.1 GCA_943789135.1 uncultured Bacteroidia bacterium | reverse complement strand
GTCCGTAGCATGTTGAGCCATATAGGAAATATGCGACTTGTAAAAGCCGAATAACGGTTCAGGAAGTATCAGGCAAGCTTGTTGATTGATGCGCTTGTGTGGTTCAAATCCCCAAGCGAAAAGATTGTGGCAACCTTGGTATCCAAATAAAATCCCTAACGTAATAAAACACTTAATAGAACCTTTTAGTCGTTTATATCCGTAAGTTTTAATATTTGGAGAATTCTTCATCGCGGCATGGTATCCAAGGCTCCCAAATACATCTGAATGGTATTTTGAAGTCCGTGGTATAAGGCATCGCAAACTAGCGCATGTCCAATTGAAACTTCCAATAGGTTTTGCATATTTACGGTGAGATAATTGAGATTTTCTAAACTTAAATCATGCCCAGCATTAACCCCCAATTCAAACTCAGCCGCTCGTAATGCGGTTGCTAAAAAAGGTGCAATTGCAGCTTCTTTATCAGCCTTGAATTGCTCGGCATAAGGTTCGGTATATAGTTCAATGCGATCGGCACCTGTGGCCTTTGCTGATTCAATTAGACTTGGTTTTGCCTCTAAAAAAATACTAACCCTAGAGGTGCTGTTTTTCAAATCTTTGATAACCGTTTTTAGGAAATCTCCATACTTATCCGTGTCCCATCCTGCGTTAGAAGTTAAGGCTTCTGGTGGATCAGGTACCAGAGTAACTTGTTCGGGTTTGATATCGTGTATAAGTTTAATGAAATCCGGCGATGGATATCCTTCAATATTGAATTCTGTTTTGATGACTTTTTTTAAATCGTAAACATCTTGCCTTCTAATATGTCTTTCATCAGGCCTGGGGTGAACGGTTATTCCTTCAGCACCAAAGTTCTCGCAATCTCTAGCCACTTGCAATAAGTTTGGATTATTACCTCCTCTGGCATTACGGATGGTAGCAAATTTGTTAATATTGACGCTTAATTTGGTGTGTTTACTCATAATATCTCTAATTGAACAAAAATACGAGGCTTTTGGCTTTGGTCCTCAAGGAAAGAATTTTTCTTGGTAGCATCCAATGAAAATAATAAGCGCGCATTTTTATGCACTCTGTATCTCAATACGAAACCAAAATTTGTTCCATTTCCTGTGAAAACACCCAATTTCCAGGGAAATTGTGCAGAAGGCAAGGTTAAATACATGGGTGATGCACTGAAAAATCTAACGGTATATAATTGTAAATTTAAAGGGCCAATTTTGCCGCTTATTTGTCCAAGAAGTGCCGTATTCTCTTCATTAGTTGTGGAAGGCCTATTCTGCAAGAAAACGAATCGAGATGTGAATTTAGAACCGATATTCAGTTTGGTTTGGATAAATACTTGGGCAAGCGGATGCCCAAGTATAGAATGTGTTTTTTTCCAACGAAACTGAACGTAATCGCTTCGATTGATTTTATGGATATATTGCATCGTCCAATTGAAGGAATTACGGTCATCTCTCGGATAACTCAATTGTGAAATATTCAAAATTTGAATACTTCTAATTTGGAGGCAATGTTGTTTATTAGGATTAAAATCGAAACCCATTTCCGAAGTTTTGTTGCCAATGTCGCTTTGTGAAAAGGGAGAGCGTTCAGGCGAGTAAAATGACTCAGGAATCGATTGAATTCTAAATGCCAGATCAAATTTTGAACTCAGACTCCAAGCTCCCGCTGAGTAGAACGACCAATTTCCTGAATTGTTGGCAGCGATATTAAATAGCATTTTTCCCTTAAGGAAACGATTTAACGTATGCTGAAATTCATAAATGTATTCATGATTAATGCTATCAAAATTTCGAAATCTCGGAATGGAATACGTGTAATAAACTCCGGAAAAATTAAAGGAGTGGTTTTGGAATTGATGTTTCCAGCCTCCAAATATTTGATTAAGTTGATTGTTATGCCTCCGCGATTTTTCCAATTCACCAATATGCAAGCCGCCATAATTCCTTTTTAAAAAGGATGTACCCGATTCATTTAATCTGGTGTCAATTTTAGCCGTACCCAAAGAGACGTAAAATTCATTTTTGCGAATTTGCCAAGTACTGCCCAATCCCCATACACCTTGATCTTCATTTGTTGAAATGGCAGTCCGCAACTCTTGGTAATTATTCACCCAAGATCCGAGATTGTAACTTCTGCCAATTGAATAAGGGGCGGCAAATACCAAGCCGTGATTCCAATTCCATTGGTATTTCCCTACAACTAATTTCTTAAGGTGTTTAAGTGAATTTATTTCCAATGCGGCTGTTTGGAAATCTAAAGATTTCTCTCCCGCATCGGTTTGAGTTGTGTAGACAAGGCGCGCTAATTTCCCCCATTTAAATTGAACCTGGGAATGCCACGTTGGATTCTTTAAACTCCCCAAGTTGTTATTGAAACTAGATGTAACAGATAGTTGTGGGATATAAGGTGTTTTTCGATTTTCCATAAAATAGGTTAACCGGCTATCTACCAGAATCGGAGACCAATCTTGTCTATGGGTTCGAATAAATTCCAATTCAATATCGCATTGTTGTAATTCAGATTCATGGTGCCAGTTGCCAAATTTTTCCTGATGATCGAGCATACATTGAGCTTGTTCCATGTTAAACCCGAAGGCAATTAGTTCATCAACAGAAGTCTTATTAAGATTTAATTTGTTGTTGAACTCTAAGGTCTCCCAAATCGCGCTGTTTTTCTCATTCCATTCATCTTGAAATTCTTCTATTTGGGCTGTCGCCGCTCGAAACGGCAGCCCGCAAATTATCATCCCCACTAACTTGACCCACATATTGCAATTGAAAAAATAGTTGTAATGTTTCAAGGGTACTACGCCAATTTCCGCCGATTTGCAGATGGAAATTTTGAAAACGGTGTAATACCGAAAACCCAAAGGGTTTATTCCCGCTACTAAGACAAAATACCATATCCAAATTCTCGATTAAAGGTATTTGAGCATAGGCATGAGCTTGAGTGGATTGACTTGCATTCATAGCAAAAAGGCCAATTAAAAAATTCTGTCCGTTGTAGCATCCTCCTACAATAGATTGTGCTTGGCTTTTAGATAGAATTGCGCTTGCCACCAAGCGGATTTGTTTGTTTTTGTATTGGGTGTGCAAACCGCCATCCAAAAAGTTGTGAGAAATTGGATTCTGAGTCCAACCTAATTCTGCCCCTATCGACCATTTAGGGTTTATTCGTATAAAATTTGATGTGGCTATTCGAGTTTGATTCCAATCGGGGCTGCCTGAATAATCGGCAGAAATTCGATGTTGCCGGGTGCGAAAATTGATTTGACCCCAAAATTGCGTGGCATGGATATCCGTACCAACGAATGTATTTTCTGTGAATGTGCCTAGTGCAAAACCTGGTTTGAAGTTGGGAAAAAATCCATTGTAAAATGGTTCATTAATAAGCGTATAGTTGGTTTCTTTGGGATGGGATTGGGAATTTGCGATTTGTGCAAATGAAATTGACGAAATCGTTCCCAACAGCCATACCCACCTCTTCATTCCAGTTGTTCTTTGAGTTGTATTAGTTTCTCTTTAAAGTGTCGCAATTCTTGAATGAGCTTCAGCTTATCGTCCGTTTTATCTGGGTTTTTACTGATTTTTTTGCTGGCATTCGCCAATCGCATTCCTTTGTTATGAGTAAGATAATAAATCTCTTTTAAGATTTCAATGTCCTTGAGTTGGTAGATCCTATCGCCCTTTTTATTTTTCATGGGTTGAATCTGAGGGAAGTTTTTCTCCCAGAATCTCAACGTGGAAGCATTAACACCGAGCATTTCGGCCACTTCCCCAATTTTGAAGTATTTTTTTGTAGGTGCTTCCATATTTAGTCGAATCGATTGGTTTCTCTTTGAGATAACTCCAGCATTTTTTGATAATCCTCATCGCTCAAGTCATTACGGTAGAAAAATGCAGGGTTCAATGGGTTATTATTTCGGCGCACTTCATAGTGCAGGTGTGGGCCTGTGGAACGACCTGTGCTTCCTACGTAACCGATAAGCTGCCCTCTTTTTACTTTAGTGCCGTTTGCTACAGCAAAACGTGAAAGGTGTGCATAAACGGTTGTATATCCATGTCCGTGATTTACAATTAAATGATTTCCATATCCCCAAGCGTCGGTTTTGCGTTTTACCACACGACCATCTCCAGTTGCGTATACTTCTGTGCCCGTTTCTGCTGTAAAATCCATGCCACCGTGAAAGGTGAAGGTGTGATAAAAGGGATCTAAACGATAACCGAACCCACTGGCCATGCGCTTTAAGTCTTTATTAGCAACAGGCATTATAGCTGGAATAGAATTCACCAAGTCAGAACGTTGGGAAATGAGTTTAGTAAGTTGCTGGTAGCTTTTTTCTTGGGAAGTGCTCAATGCTTTAAGTTCTGAAATTCTTTTCTTTAATTTTTGGAGTGCTTCGCCGTGTGTCAACTTTAATAATTCTTGATAATCGTTTTGGTCGGTTTCGTTAACCTTTGGAGGCGCAACGCCATAAATGGCGCGGTAAATATTTTCGTCTTTTTCTCGCAAGTCCAACAAGGATGCGTCTAATTCTCGTAAATCGCGTTGTAATTGTTTAATCTCAAACTCAGCAGCTTTGGTTTTTCTGTCTAAAACATCGTCGTAGGAGTCTGTTATATAACGACTTATGATTACGCTTAGAATGACCACGCTAACGATAATCAAAGAACTAATTCCCAAAAAACGCCACAAAACATAGCCCCTGTTTTCAGAGACCTTTTCGAAGCTCAAACTCTTTTGGTTATAGAAATATTTGGTCCTTGGCATTTAGTGGGCTTACAATAATAAGCAATACGTGATTAAAACGCTTGAATTATCCGTTTATTTCGCGGGTAGTATTGGATATACAATGCGGCTCGATTTACGTATTCATCTACGTTGTTTTGGATTTTGACTTCAACTTCCGAATCCAAGGTTTTTACAACTTTTGCAGGAACCCCTAATACAAGTGAATACGGTGGAATAATGGTTCCTGCCGGCACCAATGCATTAGCTCCAATAATGGAGTATTTCCCAATTTGAGCATTGTTCAATACCGTGGCATTCATACCCACTAAAACATTGTTTTCAAGCGTGGCGCCGTGCACAATTGCTGAATGACCAATAACACAATCATTTCCTATAGTACAAGGATCCCCTGGATCGGCATGTAGAACCGCATTGTCTTGGATATTGCTGCGTTCTCCTACCGTAATTTGGTCTGTATCGCCTCTTAAAACGGCGCCAAACCAAATGCTACATTCGCTTTTTAACGTAACATTTCCAATTACGGTTGCATTAGGAGCAATAAAAACATTGGGCTCTTTTTGGATGGGTGTTTTTAATACCGAAATGAGTTTCACAGAAGAATCCATAACTTCAAATTTAAGCACTTCCGAATTGGGGTTTTGTATATTCGCATTATGAAAACGCTTTTCACCGATATTTCTCGATTAATAGGTATTTCTAACGCAGTCAAGTTTGGGTCTGCAATGAATCAATTGGAAAGCCTTGAAAATGCCTATTTATTGGTGGAGAATGGTTGTATATTGGATTTTGGTAAGATGGAAAATACTCCCGAATCGGATGCGATTATTTCTTTAGGAAATCGAGAAGTATTGCCGGGGTTTGTGGATAGCCATACCCACACGGTTTTTGCAGTGCCTAGAGAGGAAGAATTCGTGATGCGCATCAAAGGGGCCAGCTATGAAGAAATTGCCAAAGCGGGAGGCGGAATATTGAATTCGGCGCGGAAACTACGTGCAATTTCGGAAGATGAATTATTTAACCGCGCAAAGGAGAGAGTTCAAAAAATGATCCTAAATGGCACTACCACGCTTGAAATTAAAAGCGGATATGGCCTAAGTGTTGATGCCGAAATAAAAATGTTGCGCGTGGTTAAAAGACTTAAAGCAGCTTTCCCAATAACCATTAGAGCCACTTTTCTAGGGGCACATGCATTTCCAGAAATATTTAAAGAACGCAAAGACGATTATGTAGAATTGGTAATCAAAGACATGCTGCCCACCATAATAGCAGAAGAATTAGCGGACCATATTGATGTTTTTTGTGAGAATGGATTTTTTAGTCAAGAACAGGCAACTAAAGTTATTCAAGGTGGAAGAAAATATGGATTGCCCGCAAAGATTCACGGCAATCAGCTGGGATATAGCGGTGGAGTTCAGGTGGCAGTATCTAATGAATGTTGGAGCGTTGACCACTTGGAATTTACCCGAGAAGAAGAATGGAATTTATTGCTAGATAGTTTCAAATCTGATTTTGGGGGAACTTTGCCCGTGGCTCTACCCGGTGTTTCTTACTTCTTAGGATTGCCCTATGCCGAAGGCAGAAAGATGATTGAAAAAGGACTTCCTTTGGTATTGGCAACAGATTTTAACCCAGGTTCAAGTCCGGTACATTCCCTACAAATGGTAATGTCTTTAGCATGCACGCAAATGAAACTTACCCCAGAAGAAGCTTTTCATGCTATAACGGTAAATGCAGCAGCCGCATTGAGACTTACAGATAGCGTTGGAAGTTTGGCCAAAGGTTGTAGGGCTGACTTTCTTGTTATGAAATCAGAAAATTCGCTGGCTAAAATGCCTTATTTTGTGGGACAAAATCAAGTAGAATCCGTATTTGTTAATGGGGAGAAATTCATTAGTTGAGGAAAAACCAATTTTCGATTAAACAATTAGGTTAATTCGACCGGCTGTCATTTCAATGAATAAATTTTCCCGAACTTTGTAATCTAGATTGTATGTTTTCCATGCATTCAGATTGAACCAAATTGAAACGAATTAATAAATAATAAATATGCCTTATCCAGAAATGATGGTGGCTCCAATGAGAGCCGAGTTAGCCAATAACGGTTTTACCGAGTTAAAAACAGCTGATGACGTAGTAAATGCAATGAACGGCAATAACGATACAACTTTAGTTGTTGTAAATTCAGTTTGCGGTTGCGCGGCAGGTAGTTGCAGACCAGGAGTGTTACACAGTTTACAAGGAGACAAAAAGCCAGCAAAATTGCTTACGGTGTTTGCCGGTCAAGATACCGATGCAACCGCTAAAATTAGAGAGTATATGGTTCCATTTCCTCCTTCATCTCCGGCGGTGGCTTTGTTTAAAGGCGGAGAATTGGTACATATGGTAGAACGTCACATGATTGAAGGACGCACGGCAGAAATGCTGGCCGATAACCTAATGGGCGCCTATTCAGAACATTGTTAATTAGATGCAACAAATTTTAGAATCGATGAAAAGCGCCTGCGATACCGTAGGCGCTTTTCAGTTAGAAAACTGGAATAAGGTAAAGGCGGAGGCCGTAAACGATAAGTCATTAAATCAACTTGTTAGCTTTGTTGATCAACAAAGCGAGCAAATGTTGGTTGAGGCATTGTTGAAAGCCCTCCCCAATAGTACCATAATTGGAGAGGAATCAGCCTCGGAAAATCGTGAATTAACGGAATATACGTGGATAATCGATCCCTTAGACGGAACTACCAACTATCTTCATGGTTTGCCTGTTTTTTCTATTTCTGTAGCTTTGTTGCACAACGGTGAGCCTGTTTTAGGTATTGTTGATTGTCCCGTTTTAAAGGAGCGCTTTACGGCTGTAAAAGGGGAAGGGGCTTTTTTAAATGGGAATCGGATACGGGTCTCGGATAATGGCGAACTGAAAGATTCGCTGTTGGCAACAGGTTTCCCCTACCACAATTTTGCTGAGATGCAAGCCTATATTGATGTTTTAACACATTTCATGCAAAATACCCGTGGACTTAGACGAATGGGGTCTGCAGCAATCGATCTGGCTTATACCGCCTGCGGACGATTCGATGCATTCTTTGAATTGAATTTGAGTCCTTGGGATATAGCCGCAGGCATTTTATTGGTAACCGAAGCGGGAGGTCGCGTTTCGACTTTCAATGGAAAAGAATCGGTGGTATTTGAAAATCAAATTTTGGCTTCAAGTACAAAATTATATCCCAATATGACAAAAGTTCTTCAATCTTCATTTAAATGATGTTTGTCATGAATTTGTCGCTTTGAGGATTCCCTTGTAATTTGCGAAGATGGAATGGGTGTTGGCCGTATTGAAAGGTTGCGGTTATGGGCTTTTTTTAGGCATAATGAGCATAGGCCCCACTTTTTTTGCACTCATTCAAATGGGAATGCAGGGAGGTAAATCAGCAGGATTGAGAATGGCTGGTGGAATATTTTTGAGCGATTTACTCGTAGCCTTGGCTTGTTTCTTTGGTCTTGCCGAATTCTTTATTACACCACAGTTTCAATTGGGATTTTCGGCCTTTGCCGCATTTGGGATCATCTTCATGGGTGTGCAAGGAGCATGGGGCGGATATAGGAAGTTTCTAACAAATTTGCACAAGCCGATAGACCCTAAAACCAATTTTTTTCAAGGTTTTTTAGTGAATTTACTAAATCCGTTTGTACTCATACTTTGGGTAGGACTATTAGGAGCAATAACCGTTGGACATGATTCATTAACAGAAGATAAATACATCATCTTAGTTGAAATGTTGTCTATCTTGTTAACGGTATTCAGTCTGGACCTTGGAAAGGTATATTTGAGTGATTATATCGGAAAGAAGTTGAATTATAAGATTTATTTCCATTTGAATAAGTACATTGGTTATGTATTAATTGCAATAGGCATTTATTATATGTATCATTTTTTTAAGTTATTGTTACCCGTGTTGAAATAGGTTTAGTGACATTTATTGGAGAACATATTAATGTATTGCTTAACCTGGTTTTAGCCCTGATAATGTTCGGGCTGGGATTGAGTCTTAGAAAGGTCGATTTTGAACAACTGGTAGAACAACCTCGTGTTTTAACAATTGGCTTATTCACACAAATGGTGCTTTTGCCACTTTTCGCGGTTGTACTCGTTACCTTTTTAAACTTACCCGCCGCTTTTAAAGTGGGTGTGTTGATTTTGTCAATCTGTCCAGGGGGGGTTACCTCAAATTTGGTTAGTTATTTTGCCAAGGGAAACGTTGCTTTATCGGTTTCCCTAACCGTGACAAACGCTATAATTACACTTTTTACCATACCCATAATGGTGAATGTTTTTCTAGATGTTTTTTACAACAAGGGACAAGAAGTTATCGAACTGCCTTTCTTGAATACCGTTTTTAGTATTTTTATTGTTACTATTTTACCCGCTGTATTGGGTATGCTCGTTAGATTCAAAATGGGCAGAAAAATAATGCATCTGCAAAAAATCGTGAATATACTTTTCCCGATATTATTGTTGCTTGTTTTTGTGATCAAATTTCTAGCGAGTAAATCCTCAGGAGGTACGGCAATATCAATTGGTGAAATTATTGATCTTACACCAATCGTTATTTCGTTGAACGTTGGGGCTTTTCTTTTGGGACATCTGGTCGCTGCTATTTTTGGAATGTCGTTTCGGAATGCTACGACTATCGCAATTGAAATTGGATTGCACAATACCGCTTTAGCATTACTGGTGGCGAGTGAAATTTTGGGGAACCCTGAAATGGAGAAGCCAGCCTTGGTCTATGCTTTGTATTCCTTCGTACTCACCTTCGGATTGTCGGTAGGCTTGTTGCGGTTTAGACTTCATCGACTCAGAAATAGGAATTCTGAGGAGAATAGCGCTTAAAAAGCGAATATTTCGGAGTCGCTTTTCTTAGATTGAAAGAACAACCTAACTTTCTCTATTATTTCAGTGGGAACCAAATCATTTATGGATTCGCCCTTCCACAATAAATCCCGAATTTGAGTTGCTGAAATGTCAATTAAAGGGGCGTCATGCCAATTAGCGCCAAAAGGCATTGGCTCAGGTGGTTTTTCATAACCGGGTCTGGCATAAACGTGTAAAGGCGCTAATTCTGATAATTCTCTGGCATTTTGCCACGTATGGAAACCGTGCAAGTTATCCGCCCCCATTATAATTCCAAAAGAATGTTGAGGGTAGGTTTGGGTGAAATGGAGTAACGATTTATAGGTGTAAGAAGGAAGGCTTAATTTAAATTCATCGTCCTTACATGAAAAATTTGGAATCTTGGCAATTGTATCTTGAACCCAACTCAATCTAATATCGGAAGGAATTAAAGTTTCTCCGGATTTGTGGGGATTTAAAGGCGATGGGACGAACCAAATTTCATCAAAAGGAGCGTTGTTTTTCATATAATGGGCAACTTCAATATGCCCATTATGAATGGGGTTAAAGGAACCAAAATACAAACCTATACGAACGCTCATTTCTCAAAAAAGTCGTTGACTAAGTCTTCACAAGTTTTGAAGGTCTCGTCAAGTATATCATTAACAACTACAACGTCGTATTGGTTTTCAAAACTCAATTCATACGTGGCCTTATTAATGCGCTCATTTAATTCGTGTTCAACTTCGGTGCTTCTTTTTGTGAGTCGTTCCATAAGAACCTCAACACTTGGAGGCCTAAGAAAAATGGCCAAGGCACCTTGTCCGAATTTTGATTTTAAGGTGAGGCCACCTTTAACATCAACATCGAAAACTACCATTTTATTTTGGTTCCATATTTTGTGAACCTCACTCCATAATGTTCCGTATAAAATTCCAGAGTAAACTTCTTCATATTCAAGAAACTCATCCTTGTCAATTCGTTCCCGAAACTCCTCTTCAGATAGGAAATGATATTCCCGTCCGTTTACTTCACCTGGGCGGGGTTTACGTGTAGTGGCACTTACAGAAAATCCTATGCGCTCTGCAAGGGTCTCCATGAGGTGCTTCACAACCGTGGTTTTCCCCGATCCTGAAGGTGCCGAAAATATCAATAGCTTTTCCAAACCTTAACGTAACAATACTTTTGTAGTGCAAAGGTCGTTGTTTTGTTTCAATTTAACGAGATACATACCACGAGCAATATTTTCGGTATGTATATCGACCAATGCGCTTTGTATATGTGTAAAGGTTTGTGAATGAACGATTTTACCTTGAAGGTCTACTATTTCAATGCGTGTAGGACTTGTATTATTTACAAATCTTTCAGGAATATCTAATGTGAAATCGTTGTCGGTTGGATTGGGATACACCTTTAAATCTGTAGTGTAGCTGCCAAAATTATCCGTATTAATGGTATACCCAACGCTGAATTCCAATCGAATATCGGTGCCAAAATCTCCGTTAAATGTATGCAAAAGCGATCCATTTTCGGCGTTGCGAAGCTGCACGGCACCATTACCATCTGCAGTATTGGCCCACCAGTTAAGACCGTCCTCATTTAAAGGATAGGAAGCTGGTGGTTCTCCAGAATCGTCAACAACAAAAGTAAAACAACCGTTATAGAGTTGTAAGGTATCGCGATAAATTGTGTTCGCGGCATCGAAATCTTTACGTTCTTTAATGATATGTCCTCCTGCATCCAATAGCCGCCAAGAAGTTTCTTTGAAGGCATTATTGGTACGGAACATTACCAATATTTTTGACGCCAACACCTTTGGTGGAGCTGGCATTTCTACTTGAAGGTAATTGTTGCTTTCGTCTTGATCGGGTTGGCCGTTTGATTTTAAGATTCGGGCTTCGAAATTATTACTTACAGGGGTCCAATCCATTTTGTAGGGCAAACGCACTTCTGCGGTTTCACCAAACATAAGCTTACCCACCCAATGGTGCTTAGAAAGGGTTCCCCCAGAAACACCATACTCAATGTCTAAAGAATACACCGGTGTTTTTCCGTTGTTTCTAACTTTGATGATGGGTTCTGAACAAATAGGATTTTGACGCAGGTATTGAGGATGCTTGCTCGGTTGAATGACATCTAGGATGGCCGCGTCGCTATTGTATTTCAGCGGGCCGTATTCAATCAAATAACAGGTAATAACATAGTTGCTATTTCCAGATGTTTTGGTGTAGGACTGCATGTCTAAATCAAAAGTGTGAGTAGAATCGCCATTTTCTTGAAAGTCGAAATTGTATTCTTCTACGTTTTGACCTGGGCACCAAGCAGAGCGATCGTAAATCCAAGTACCGTTTTGAGGATACACCGGGTTAGCCCCACAGTCGTCGCGCCATACCAAAGAAGTATCCACGTATTTTCCATCCAACCATAGATAACGATAACGAGGACAAAATTCGGCACAATTGCTAGGTTTGTCCATTCCATGTCCGGTTTGGATGATTTTTATTCGAGAAGTTTCCGTTCCTTGGCTTGGTGACCAAGTGAAATCTGGTGTTCGTTCTTCAAACAAGGCATCATCGCCGAATGGTACACTTTTTTGGTACATCCGATTGATGCCTAAAACATCACGCAAAGGTTCTCCTTCTACAAAAACGAATTTCAAATCCAATATCCATCCGCGATCGTTTTTGGCTTCATAACCGGTATGTCGATATTCAATTTCTACCGAGTCGCGTAGGAGCGACTCAAAATCGGTAATGTCAAAACGCCAGGTGTGATTCCATGCTTTATTGAAACCAAACCCGTAAGGGGTTATAAAGCGCATGAGCTCCCAATTGAGGGTGTCGTTGAAATTGCCTTTTCGGGTTCGTAGGTAGATATAGTTGAGGTAATCCCATTCTCCGCAACGCAAATTATCGGGACATCTAAAACTCAATTCGGCATAGACTCTCTGGTATTTGCCTTCTTTTGGGAAATCTCCCCAACCGTAATATCGGGTATTCCCTTTAGAGGGATCGGTTTGAATAAGTACATTTTGGTGCGTATTAACTACGATGGTATCCCCATTTTTTGCCCATACTTGGATCCCGATAATCAGGGTTAATAATAAAATAATGTGTTTCTTCATCAAAATTAGATGTGCCAAATTACAGAAATTTAGCGTAAAACCTTTGGTTTTTGGGTGCTAATTTTACGAAATTATGTTAATCAGAATACGTTGGACTTAATGCAATTTTAATATTAAATCAATAATAGGTAATCAATTCAATTGGAATTTCGAAGCTACAAAAACTAGTATCATAAAAAAGTACTTAGCTTCCCGTTTAGAATAGATGCGTCAAGAAATACCTATATTAATTTACTAATGACGGTCAAAAATATTACACCATCAGTGAAGGAAAAAACGAGCCCATTTTCATGGGCTCGCGTAAATAATTTATAAAAATTCAAACATCAAATCGTTTGATTTTCGGACTTTTTTTAGATTCGCCAAAAAATCATTGTCAGAATCTCTATGCCCTGCTGCTAAAATAATAGAAGAGGCATATCCTTGTTCGTTTAATTTAAAATAGGCGTCGAGTTCGTCGTTCTTGAAACCTTCCATTGGTGTCGTGTCTATCCCGGCACGTGCCGCTTCAGCCATTGCCATACCCAATGCGATATAGGTTTGTTTGTGTGCCCATGTTAAACGTTCTGCTTCGCTCAGATTTTTCAAGTAGGCACCTACGCCTTGAACAAATTTATCCAGTTCACGTATGTCTTGGTTACGCGTTGTAGCCATTCTTTGTGCATGCTGTTGCAAATCATCCTCTCCAACCTGAATCTGTGCCGCAAAAATGAATAAATGCGAAGCCTCAATCGATTGTGGTTGATTATTCAAAATAGGTTTCATCGCTTCACGGTGGGGAGAATCGGGACCGAGTACCCAAACTTTAAAGCTCTGTAATCCTAATGAAGTTGGGGTAAGACGTATGCTCTCAAGAAGTAGGTCAACTTGTTCAGTTGTTAGAACTGCTTTTTGATTATAACGCTTGACAGCGTATCTCCACTCTAAGTGTTTTAGTGATTCCATGTGTGTATGAAGAACAACAAAGTTCCCTCAAAAGTTCAGATACAAAAAAGGATTTTTTATCTGGATCAATTTCCTCCAAGAATCAAAGGAAGTCCGTCTTTACCGCTTCCTACAACGATTACTTTTGCATTCGGGGAACTGGCTAAATCTTTGGTCGCTTCAATTCCTTTTTCTTTGAGGATTTTATCGGTTAATGAAGCGCTTAAAATAATATTGGCTTTGGCCTTTCCCTCTGCATCAATGCGCTGTCTTATCGCTTCTTGTTTGGCTTTTGCCAAACGGAATTCGTATTCCAAGGCTTCTTGTTCTTGCTTTAATTTGCGCTCTATAGCGCCTTTTATAGTCGGAGGCAAGGTTACGTCGCGAATCAAAATATCATTGAGTTGCAGGTATTGGCGGTCTAAAATCTTCTTGGTTTCATCAAAGATTTCTTTCTGAATAGCATCTCGTTTAGAAGAATAAATTTGTTCGGGTGTATAGCGACCCACTACGCTGCGGGTAGCAGAACGTACCGATGGACGTATTACGCGTTCGATGTATTCTTGCCCGCGTTTTTGATGTAATAATCCCAACGCTTCGTATCGAGGCTGACACCAAATAGAGGCTTCTAGTTTGATTTCGAGTCCGTTACTGCTGAGTACGGCTAATTTCTCAAACACTTCTTGTTGGCGCACCTCGTATTTGAACATTTTATTCCATGGGGCGATCAAGATGAAAGCCCTCGCCATAGGTAGTTTTGGTGTCTACACCCTTAGCAAAGGGTTTGTAAATCACACCGGCGTAACCAGAATCAATGGTGATGGTGGATTTTACTAAGAAAAAAATAACCAAAATCACACCAATGATGGTGTAAACAGTTTTTTTGGGCCAAGCACCCATTTGGGGCATTTCGAAATTGTTTTCAGTCATAGTGTGTAAATTAATGAGCTTCTGCGGAATAGACAAATTTGTACGATTTAATAGGGAATATACACGAGCAAAGAATTAATTTTGTTTATGCGATTATTGACTTTTGTTACCCTCCTGCTATTCTTTCAAACGAGTGTGAAGGCTCAAGATACCCTTAATAACAAATCTGAAGGAACGGATTCAGGAGTGATTATGCCAATTGCGAGACAAGCTGAGTTCAAAGGTGGATTGGAAGCGTTATATCAATATGTTGCTAAACATGTAAAATACCCATATCGCTGTATGGAAAACAGTATAGAAGGTGTGGTTATCGTGTCGTTTATTGTTGAGAAAGATGGTCAAGTTTCCAATGTAGAAACATTAACCCAACACAAATCCTGCCCAGAGATGGACGCGGAGGCCATTCGCGTTATTAGAAAGACATCCGGTAAGTGGATACCTGGATTGCAAAGAAACAAAGCGGTAAGGTGTAGTTTCCGATTGCCCGTTCGCTTTGATCTGGGTGATAGTACGTAAGGAATTAATAGTTCTCTATTCAAGAAATTCTTAATTTGTTCATTTTGAATGGTATAGGAGAGTATTAAATTTTGATTAACCGATTTTTTTTGTAACATTTGAGAAATGTACCTAAATAAATCGGCCTATGAAAAAACTAATACTCTCAATTACATCCATCTTATTTGGAGCCCAATTATTTTCTCAATCTACTGCACTTCATTTCGACGGAGTGAATGACTACGTTAAAATTACGAATCATAAAGATCTAAGCGGTCCGGATAAAATCACATTAGAATCGTGGATTTATGTCGATAATTTCAACAGTTCACCATGTAGCAATTGTGCGCCTCTTATATGGCATCAAGGAGGAAGTTATCGTTTTGGAACGGGGAATGGCAAAGGTCTTCATTTCGATCTTTCTGATGCTAATGGAACACAATCTTTAAACATAACATCTTCTGTACTGAAAGATAGTGTTTGGCATCATATTGCGGGTACTTTTGACGGTACTTGGATGCGGATTTATTTAGATGGAGTGGTGTTGGATTCACTACGAACCAAATTCAATTCAATTGGTTATACCTCTACCAATGCCGATGTTTGGATTGGGGATCCTCAAACAGGTTATGGAGGGATTGCCGAAGAAACTCGCATATGGAATTACGCTCGTAGCGCTAAGGAAATCAAAGAGGGGATGATTACTACTTATGATAATTCCTTCAAAGGGCTTATTGCTTCAATACAGTTATGAAGATGGCGATCCGTATAAAGACAATACCAAGGTATCCAGTGTGTCAGACCAAAGTAGTTTGGGTAATAAAGGAAGCTTGGAGAATTTCGATTTGAAAGACAGTGCTTCTAATTTTGTAATAGGATTGGCGTATTGCGATTCAACAGTATACGGTTCAACATCAGCCACGGCTTGCGAGCAGTATAGACTTCCCTCAGGAAAAAGAATGGTGTATAAATCGGGTACATACAACGACACCATTCGTTCGTATCAAGGGATGCGATTCGGTCATTACCGTTAAGGTTGAAATACGGTACAATTCAGTCGGTAGTCTGCGCGTGGTAGCTTGCGACTCTTTCAAGAGTCTCGCCGATAAGACCCTTGTTTATCGTAAAAGTGGAAAATATCAAGAGCGTATACCTAATGCGGTTGGATGCGATAGTATCATTAATATTGATTTAACCATTACCAAGCCTAGCACAACTTCGCTGAAATATAGCCAATGCGGATCTGTTACATTATCGGGAACGGGTAAAGTTGTAACGAATTCGGGAACCTATGTGGATTCTTTTACGGGATGGGGCGGTTGTGATAGTATCATTATCCATGAAGTTACCATTCTAAAGAACAGTTCGGCTTCGGCTAATTTGGATTTATGCAGTTTCGTGGCATGTCCAACTGATAAAAATGTTATATACAAACAACCAGGAGTTTACTACGATACCATTATGAATGCTGCGGGCTGTGACTCGTTTATTACCTATAATGTAATATCGGCCAAAACCACAGGAGAAGTAGATGTAACGGCATGTAATTCGTATAAATCTCCAAATGGCAAAACTTGGACGGAGTCTGGTACGTATCGCGATACCTTATACGGCGCTAACTCAAAAGCATGCGATAGTTTTGTGGTGATTAATTTGAATTTGATCAAGCCCAAAGCTGCTTCAACCAGTATTACGGCTTGTGAAAGTTATACTTCGCCGGGTGGTAAGCGTGTAACCTCTTCGGGGAAAATATTTGAAACGTATAAGTCTACTCTTGGATGCGACAGTATCATTCAAACCATAGATGTTACTATTGTAAATATTGATACCAAAATAAACCGAGATTGGAACACGCTAATTTCTGCTTCTAAAGGGGTTTCAGGGGCTAAATTCCAATGGCTGGATTGCCAACAAGATTTGCAAAAAATTGATGGAGCAACCTCAGCCGAATACGAAGCTTCTGGAAATGGTGAATTTGCCGTTGAAATTACACAAGGCTCTTGTATTGATACAAGTCGTTGCACCGTATTTGCTTTTACCGGAACGGAAAATATTGGTGGCTTGAAGATGAAAATTTTCCCTAATCCCAATTCAGGAAATTTCTTAATTGAATTGGAAGAGTCCTTGTCGGATGCTTCTGTTGAGATTATTGATTTAGCCGGAAAATGCGTTTGGAAAATGCATTATTCAGAAATGAAGGATCAAATGGTAAATGCACCATTGGAATCGGGAATGTATAAAGTACAGGTTAAAGGAGCTGGAAAGACATACACCAGTGCAATTGTAGTTCAATAGCCTATCGAAATAAAAACTTCAATTGGGGCTGCGAATAATCCTAAAAACGCGTATATTTGCAGTCCTTTTTCGGGCCTATAGCTCAGTTGGTTAGAGCACCTGACTCATAATCAGGTGGTCCCTGGTTCGAGCCCAGGTGGGCCCACAAATACCCTTCTAAAGATGTTTGTTTATCGGCAGACTTAGACAGGGTGATTTTCATTTACGGGTACGGGTGTACAGAATTGGTGTACAGGTTTTGAACTATTCAAGATAGCCTAAAGCCGATTTTGAAAGTTCATTTTTTCGGTGGATAATGTTGTCGAATTCTTCAATTGGGTAGTTTCGCACCACCAATTTCAATGGATTTCTTTTCCCCTTCAGCGTATATTTTGCATATGGTTTTTCGAATATTATCATCGAGCACTACATTGAAACTTGTTTTTTGGTCTCTGAAGGTAATTCGTTCAGGTTGCTTTTTAAATTCTTTGGATTGTACGAGCAAAGTTTTTACAACGTGATACATATTCAATTCATCTGCAGTAGTAATAATTAAGCCGCCATTCTTTACTTCTTTTTGGATTACATTATCAATCGCCTTTTGTAATGATTTGGAATTAATTAACGTCCCTAAAGATTCTCTCATTTTGTCGGTCATTCTTTTACCTCCCATTCTTACAAATACTGCTTTAATGAAATCATCGGATGGTTCATAAAGCTCATTCACCAATGCAGTTTCGAAGTTGCTCATAAAGTACTGTTCATATGCTTTTTCAAGAACTTTTTTGAAATCAAATTCCACTCTCGAATAATTAAGAAGAGTCTCAATCTCGTCATCGTTGTAATTTGATAAATCAAAAGTATAATAAGGTTCTAAATTTAGGTCTCTGGAATATTCATCTTTTGGAGCATAGAAAGTCCAGTATTGACCATTTGTTAAAATTGCAACCTTGGTTGTCGGTAAGTTGACAAAATACTGGTTCAATTGATTGAAATGTTTTTCATTTAGTTTTTCATTTAACCTTTTACATTCTACCAACACTTCAATTCGATTACCATTTGTTTTTAACCCTAAATCTGCTCTTTCACTTTTACTTCTGCCCGCATCATATTCCGACTCCATATGGTCCCAACTATAGCCAAGAGCCATAAGAATCGGTTCAATTATTCGCTTGCGGGTATTGTCCTCATTGAGTTTCTCCTCTTGAAGTTTTAGTATATCGATTTTTTCTAATTCTAATTTGAGTGCATTTATGTGTCTTTTGGTAATCGCCATATCTCAAATTTATAGATATTTAATTCAAGTTCAAAGTCACATTAACCTTCTTCTCTTCAACTTGAACTTCACTTTGTTGTTTAGGCATTCCTACACTTAGATTTAGAAGGCTCTCCATTGCATACAAATTACCCTTTCTAAGACTGTTAATGAGTGCTTTTGCTATGATTCGCTCTAATATTGTGTATTCGTCCCCCAGAAGCGATTTGAGAGACTTTCTCCTCGTGTAGTGATAGAATGGTTAGAATAACCCTGTTGATGTCTTCTGAGTAATATCCTTGCTTTTTTAGTGTAGTAATAAATTTAGGTGGTCTACCTTTGGGATTTGGAGAAGGTTGTCCACAGCATTGCTGATTTTCTTTTGGTCCAAAACGCAAATCAACAATCTAAATGGAACAGACGTTCTGCACAGGTTTTTCAAAAGTCCGACGCAAGCGCCACCGTTACCTATGATAAATCATCCAACTCTTTGATCTATTATAATAACGATGGTATCCGTTGTGTTATGAAACACGAATAATTAGAATTTCGATATCTTATTAATTTATTTTCTGTAAATCCCCATAAAGCAATGATTCGTGGGTAAACGACGTTATTTATTAAATACGTAGTTTTGTTTTATGAATTTGAAACTCATTGTGGCCGTATTCTTTTTATTCTTTGTTTCAGGGGAGGCTTTCTCCCAGCGTGCGAATACAAGTAGGAGTACCGGAAGAGCGAGGATTTCTTCCACCAAAAAGAAATTAACCGAAGATGAAGTTATTGGATCCTGGAAATTAGTCAAATTCAAACACGGTCCACAGTCAAAAAAACGTCGCCGCTTAACTCCATGTGATACATTGATGCCTTGGGTCTTTTATAAAGATAGTGTCTATGGAAAGTTGCGACTTAAGTGTGAGGCTATAGAGGGTTGTGAAGATTATGGATTCGAATGCGAGTGGATTTTTAACATGAACAGTCTTATTTTGAAAAAGACGCGAATTATGGGCTCAGATGGGATTTCTTCTAATGGAAAATTTAAAATAAAAGAACTTAACGAAACCCAAATGGTACTTGATTTTATGAAACATATCTATGTGTTTCAACGTGTGGAATGATATAGGGCGCTTGGATAAATGGAATCGATATTATTTTACAATCCAATTCCAGAATCGTTTGTGCAATTTGGGTATCATAATTCCCATCAGTGGAATTAAAATTATGGTTAAAATCAGCGTTTTTAATAATTGAGGTAGATCTTGAATTATTGGGAATAGGAAAAAGAATAACACATTAATTACGGGGTATACGAATGCCCAACTAACAAGCATCATTTTCCATTTTTTAGGGGTAGTGTTTTCGTTCATTACTTTTTTCGCAAATGTAGCCTTGAATTATTGATTTTGGATCTGCTTTGAAAAGAATAAGAAAGCCATTTATTGATATTGATAAAGGCGGAAAAATGAACTGTAAGGCTAGAGTAGAAACTAACATCCATTAAGTCTAAATAAAGCAAGTAAAGAAAAGTTAATTAAAGCGCTTTAATTTGTAGTGTGGGAACCATAATTCGTAAGGGTGAGATTGATGATTTATCGGGTATTCTAAACCTGATACATGAATTGGCTAAATACGAAAAAGCCCCTGCAGAGGTTACCATAACTTTAGAACAATTGCGTAAAGATGGTTTTGGTTCGAGAAGGCTATTTGAATTTATTATAGCCGAACACCATTCTAAAATTGTGGGCATGGCTTTTTATTTCTTTCGCTATTCCACTTGGAAAGGTAAGTTTTTATATCTGGAAGATTTTATTGTAACAGAGTCCTATAGGGGAAATGGAATCGGTACGGATCTGTTTAATGCTCTAATGCAGGTTTCATTAAACGAACAATGCGTTGGAATGAGTTGGCAAGTATTGGACTGGAATGAGCCGGCTTTGCATTTTTACCAAAAATATGGCGCTGTATTAGATTCAGAATGGGTGAATGGAAAGTTAATGCGTTCGGAAATCGAAAAGCTATTGACTAAAACGGCTTAAACTTTTTTCGATATATACAGTTGCTTGTTTTTGATTTCACGACGGAAATTATTGGATTCCTCATAGAAGTGTTTGGTTTGCCAAAAATCTACCACATTCAAAAATGATAGTTTTTTAATCAATCTACTTTCACTTTGCCACCAATTATTGGAAAATTCGCCATGAAAACCTAAAACAACGCCTCTTAAAACTAAGGACTGAATTATTTTGGCATGTTTCTGATGGAGTAATAATCTGTTGGTATCCAGGAGTATTACGTTCACATTCTTTTTTGCATACTCCCAAATAGAACTTAGGAACGTATTCCAATTAATGCCGCGAGAACATCGTATATACAGGGTCTTGGTTTCACCCAATTCTGGGAATGACCAACTCCATTTGGAAATGTCATGCCGCATGGACATATCCAGATAATAAAACCAGTTGCCTTTGGCAGGAAGTTCGCTTATAAATGATCCAATCCAAGAACTGGGGTCGTAAACACGATCTTCTACAACATAGGGTATGCCTATTCTACACGCTCCGAACCTTTGATTAGAAAGGTAATGAGCGTAGCGTTCGCGGGTTTGATTGATTAAGTCGCCAGTAGCAAACATCTCTGCCGACAGAAGAACAGTATCCTCTGTATACAAATTGCCAAGTGGAAGATTCATGCCCATGCTGTAAAAGTTTCAATTTACCCAAAATGATGACCAATCTTTTCGGGAACAAGCGGAACGAAAGTACCTAAAATTCGGTATGATGTTATGTTTTGTTATGTGCGAATCGCCCAAACAGATATACTATAAATATCCTAAAATCGAACGATTTTTATACTATTTGCGGATGGTGATAAAGTTAAAACGTTGTCCTATAGATTTATAGGACCGTTGTTTTGAATTTTGCCTATAAAATCAATTGTCACAACAAATCCCTTCTCTCGGGACATAGATTTTAACACCTTTGTTTTGGTATTACGAACGTGTTGTTCTGAAATATTCATCAAAGTGGCAATTTCTTTTACTTTGTGCCCTTTTACTATTAAAGCCAATAAACTTTGTTCGGTTTGATTGAAGTTTTGAATACATTGAAAATGCTCATGTAAATAACGGATGTCTTCTATGGATTCAATTTGTTGCAACTCGGAATTCCATTCGCCCTTTAATTGGGTGATGCTATCCAATTCCTTTCTCACTTGCAAGATTTCAGGATTTTTAGAAAATTCTGAATTTTTTAGTTTGGATGAAAGTTTATCTAATCTTTTATTTATGGTTTTATTAGCACTAATAAGCCTTTCTGCAAATTGTTTTTTGGTAGTATTTATTTCATCTATGTTACGGCTATTTTGAATCTCAAGTTGTAGTTTTTGAATGGTGATTTTCTTATTTTTTTGGAACAAGACAAATCCGAATACCGACAAAATCAATACCAGTGTTGAACCCAATGCCATGGTTAGATAGGTTTTGTTTTCGGCACTTTCAAGTTCTAGTTTCAACTTAATTTCATTGTTTTCACTTTTGAGATCGTGTATTTTTATTTGGTTTTTCAAATCGTTTTGAAAACTTACAGCGCTGGATTTTACTATGTCTAATTCATATTGAAGGTGTTCGATAAGCCATTTTTTCTTAGATAGTTCGTCGGAGCTGTGCAGGTACAGTAGATTGCTTAATGTACTTTGGAATTTTTTATTGCTTGTATCTTTATATTGATTGTGTATTTTTTTCAGCTGTGAATAGGTTAAGGTGGTCATTCCTTTGGTTTGTGCATAGCATAGAACATCAGACCATTGTGGGAGATTGGTAAAGGGATCCTCCAAAATAATATTTCTATATTTTGAGAATAGCGTGTCAAATGATTTGGAATTCTGTGTTTGAGCAAAATAAAATAAGTATTGATGGTCGCGCATATTGTTGGCGACTTCCCCAATATTGCCTACTTCCACTGAATCTAAATAGTGTTTAAAAGAATCCAATTGTTGTACTTTCCAGAAATAATGAACCTTATTGAGATCGTATATGGTTTTTTCGTAAGGATTGTTTGGTTTGAATGTGCCGCTGTATTTTTTATATAATTGGATGGCATCTTGACCATCAGAATCAACCAAAGCACAGGTAATAATATTATTAATCAACATAGGCACTTCAGCCTTTATTTCTTGTGCGGTAATTAATGCGGTAGTGAAATAATTTGAAGCTTTGTCGTACTCTCGTATGTCAAAATACAAGGTTCCGATATTATTCGCGGATCGCAAAATCCATGGCTTATTTCCAAAAGACTCCGCAATTTCATAGGATTTTAAATATAGTTTTCGTGCTGTATCTAATTGGTTGTTGAGATAAAAATAAAACGCACTGGCTTGAATTCCGGATAATAAAATATCAATTTGTTTGCTTTTAATGTTGTGGAACAATTGAAGTGCCGTGGAATCCTTAGATTTTTCTAAATATCTCCATCCCCTATATAATTGTGCCGCAGATTCCAAGTCCTCATTTTTTTCCCAATTTGGGTGAGACTTCATTTGGTCGATGAGCCAATTGGCTTCTCGTTCTTCATAATTTCGCGCAAAGAATAAATAAGCTGTAATGGCGCGATATCCAATTGTATCGACTTCTAACGCATGCTCGATTTTCTTCCATGTTGAATCAACCCGTTTGAATTCCGAAGGGACATCTTCAGGTTGTATGCAGCTTAACTTAGATAAAAGTAGCAAAATGAATACAATGATCTTTGTAGGCTGGTTTGTTTTGTGAATCATTTTTAAGGAATAAATCTCTGCAAGTTACGCAGAGTTATTTTAATAGTCTAAGCCCGTATTCAATTAAAAGGTTGAGCTAGATATATAGTATTGGATATCCAATCAGAGTGTCTCAATGAATTTTATATCAATGGTTTAAACTTTTATTTTTTGTAAAAACAACGAAAAGCCCGATGTTTACTGCTTTTTTGGTGTCAATTCCAAACAAAATGCGTTATTTTTATATTATTTTCTACGAGTGGGTGCTTTGAAAAGTTAAAAAAATACTGCTAATTGCATTTTGAGAACTAAAACACTAAAGAATATGAAAAAAGTTACACTGTCATTATCGAAGTGTATCCTATTGTTTTGTAGTGCATTGGCCCTTCCAAGTTTGGGCCTTGCACAACAATCTGACGGGGATACATTGAAACTTGAGGAAGTAGCCGTAAACGCCGCTGGTTTAAACCAAAAATTCGCGGAAGTTAGGTTATGGTACATCCCAAATTAAGAGTAAGGCAATTTCCACCAGTGGTGAAAGTGGCCTGATCCAATCTTTAACGGGTAAAGCATCCAACGTGCAGATTACCCGATCAACAGGTGATCCAGGAGCTGGAGCCTACATTCAAATTCGTGGACAAAATACCATAACAGGGTCTAATCAACCTTTGATTGTTGTTGATGGGGTTCCTGTGAGCAACTCAAGTTTAGGTGGAGGTGTTGATGGAGTTGTGCAACAATCCCGTTTGAACGATATCAATCCTTCTGACATAGCCGATATCCAAATTCTAAAAGGGGCGGCCGCCGCTGCAATTTGGGGAACCCGCGCTGCGAACGGTGTTATCATGATCACCACCAAAAAGGGTAAAAAAGGCCTAAATATCGAATTTAGCAGTTCATTGTCTTTGGATTATGTAAACAGAGAATTCCAAAAGCAAGATAAGTTCGGACAAGGTGTTAATGGCAATTGGGCAGCGAACAATGCTCTCAGTTGGGGAGACCGAATTGCGGATAGATCCGGTTCGGATTCCTTCAATACATCGGGTGCAAAATTTGTATCGGAAGATGGTTCTGTGCAATACCCAATTACACACAAAGGTGATCAAACTACCTACAATCAATCAAACAGAGACCAAGTTTTCCGCACAGGTGTTACCTGGAATAATAATTTGTCCATTTCTTCAGCAAGTGAGAAGGGATCGGTTTATTTTTCTGCTAGCGACTGGAATCAAAGCGGTGTGCTGGCCGGTAATTCCGATTACAGAAGAACAACGGGTCGTTTGAATTTCGATTATAATGTAAATGATAATTTAAAACTTTCTATGAAGAATACACTTGCTAAAGTATTCTCCAATAGAGTTCAGATGGGTTCAAATTTAAATGGACTTTATCTTGGTTATTTAAGAACCCCTGCAGATTTCGATAATAGCGATTACTTCGGCACTTATTATAACGCAGCAGGTGTAGGTACGATGAATTCTCATAGAGGTTACCGTAATTATTTGGGAAGTGCGGCGCCAACCTATAATAATCCAGGCTGGACGCTTAATAAGCAAGTGAATACGAGTGATGTAACACGTTTTATAGTTACACCCGAATTGCAATACAAGTGGTTAGAGAATTCTACTTTTATTGCTCGTGTGGGTTACGATCAGTCAACAGATCGTCGTATTACCTATTTCCCTTACAGATCAGCGGCTAGTACCTCAACGGGTTCTTTCGGCGATAATTTCATAACGGAATCTGAATTGAGTATGCACTTAATCAATCAATCTACCCATAAAATCTCCGACAAGATAAGCATGGATGCGACATTAGGATATTTGTATACCGATAGAAATTTCTTCCAAATTGGAGGTTCTGCCATTAATTTCATCATTACCGATCAAGATCGTTATGGTTTCTTTAATTCTACCAATGATAACATGACACCATTTAATAGTATTTCACGCGTATTGAATGATCGTTATTATGGAATGTTCGATTTTGATTATGATGATAAAATATTCTTGCAATTGGCAACCGCAGCTGAGGCATCAAGTACGTTTGCAGACAGATTTTGGTCGCCAAGTGCAAGTTTGAGTTATGAGTTTACTAAAGACATGAAAATACCGACATTATCATATGGTAAATTGAGAGCATCTTGGGGTCGTGTGGGTGTTGCGCCTCCAGCCTATATCACAGGTACCAATTATGTAAGTGCGGGTTCAGCATCTGGTTGGGGTGAATTACTAGACGCTTCGTATTTCGGAGGTTCTATTTACAGAAGTACAACAAGTGGAAATCCTAATATTCGTCCTGAGATAAAGCAGGAAATGGAGATAGGAGCAGATTTGAAGTTTTTAAATAATAAAATTTCTGTTGGTGCTACCTATTATTCCAACACCATTAATGATATTATTTTGGCTACTGCTGTTCCTGCATCTACCGGTTTTACCAATAAATGGTTAAATGCGGGTACCATTTCAAACTCCGGTTTTGAATTAGATTGGAACATTAAGTTAATCGAAAATCAAGATTTCACATGGAATTTATACGGTAATATTGGAACCAACAAAAATATCGTTGAGGATTTAAACGGTTCAAAATCAATATTTTTAGCAGGATTTACAGGTGTGTCTTCTCGAGCAGTTGAAGGAGAATCAATGGGTGCATTATGGGGTGGAAAATGGAAGCGTGATGAGAGTGGTAAACTCTTGTTAGATGCCGACGGATTCCCTCAGCCAGATGCTGAAGAAGGAGTTTTAGGAGATCCAAACCCCACGTGGAAAGGTGGATTCGGAACAAGTGTCTCTTATAAAGGATTGTCTTTGAATGTATTATTTGAAGCTTGCCAAGGTAATCAAATGTGGGGTGGAACCTATGGGGTATTGAATTATTTCGGTGTTTCTAAAGAAACAGGGGAAGAAATCACCATGACTGCCGATCAAGGTACTACCATTAAAGATTATTATGGAATGACTGCTGCAGATTGGGTTGCCCCTAATGACGACGGTACTTACACAGTTAGAGGAAAACTTGAAGATTTTGGTGGTGGAAATGTTTGGTTGAACCAAGGCTGGTATACCACTAATGGTGGTGGTTTCGGTCCGGTAGGTGAGCAGTTTATCTATGATGCTTCATGGTTCCGTTTGCGTGAACTAAGTATTCGCTATGATTTACCTCAAACCGTTCTTCGCGCATTGCATGTTCCTGGCGCTACAATCGGATTTACAGGTCGTAACTTGGCATTATGGACGAATGTGGAAGGATTAGATCCTGAAACAAATCTTACTGGTGTTTCAAACGGTCGTGGATTGGATTATTTCAATAACCCAGGTACAAAATCCTACATGTTTAGCTTAAGTATTAAAATCTAAAAAATAGTAAAATGAAAAGATATAGTATTTTAATATCCGCTGCATTGTCAATAACGCTGTTATTCAATGCATGTAAGAAGGATATGACAGATATAAACGCAACCAACCCAAATCAATTTAGTGGGTCAGAAGGGCGTTTGATGATTACCGGAGCCGAGTTGGCCAACGTATTATTGAATGAAGGAGAGGCTGCTAGAATGGCAGGAATTTTCTCCGGATACTTTACAGGTGCCGACCGCCAATATTTATCCTTGCAGCAGTATAGTTATGGTGCAGGTGACTTTGATAACATTTGGGGTACATTGTATGCCGAAGGTGTTGCACAATGCCGGTTGATAAAATCGCAAGCAGCGGCATCCAATGATTTGGTTCTGCATTCGGTAGCGGCTATTACAGAGGCAAATTTATTGCTTACAGCCTCAGGACTTTGGGGAGACATTCCTCAATCTGAAGCTTGTAATGATAATGTTGCAATGCCTAAATATGATAAAATGGATGATGTCCATACCTATTGTATTTCATTATTGGATGAAGCCATAAAACATACAGCTGGATCTTCAGCGCACAGTGGCGCGTATGCAGGTGGCCATGATTGGTCTCAAGTTGCAAATACTTTGAAAGCGCGTGCTTTATTGCGTAAAGGTGATTATGCCGGAGCTGCTGCCGCAGCGGCAAATGGAGTGGAAGCAGGAAAAGATTTGATAGCAAATCACACTGCTGATGTTCCAGGTGCTTGGAATCTGTATTTCGACTTCTGCTATTGGAATCGCGGTGGTTATATGACCTGCGAAAATTCATATCTATCCACCTTACTTGATGGAGATTCTGCCAATACCGCAAAGCGTCATAATGCGAAAACAGATGAAGATGCACGTTTTGCATATTACTATGCTTCGGGAACTCCGGATAACTATTCTTCACGCGATCCAAATTATTTAGATGGTATTTTTGCTAGTTATTCAGGATATACCCTGGTAGGTTATGTTGAAAATCAATTGATTTTAGCAGAATGTGCATCTCGGAGCAATGACGACGATAAGGCACTTGAGCATTTAAATAATGTTAGAACTTACAATGCTGCAATGTTTGCGGAAGGTAAATATGATGCCTATGAAATCGCAGATTTTGGTCCCGGTAAAATGATAGATGGTACCGATGCGAGTAAAGCGCTTTTAAAAGAAATATTGACCGAAAAATATGCAAGTATGTTCGGACAAATTGAATCTTATTGCGATTTACGCAGAACTAAGAATGCCATAGGTGTTCCCGCTAATTCAGGAACCGAAATTCCTGCTCGTTTCTTGTATCCGCAGTCAGAAATAAACGCGAACGACAACGTTCCCAAGGATCAATTGGATAAATTCTTACCATTGACTTATTTCCAATAATATTGGATATAAAACCAAAAAAGGGGGATCATCGATCCCCCTTTTTTGGTTTTATCCCGTTGGTGTTTTTGTTTTTTCCTCAGATAATCGTTTCGATCCCCCTTTTAAGGATTTAATGTCTTTGAAATTTTTTAAGTTAGTAAGGAGTTAATAGCTTTCAATCGCATATTATTAATTCGTACCTTTGCAGTCATTTATGTTAACGGTTGCAAATGTTTCATTGCGTTTTGGTAAGCGCGTTTTATTTGAAGATGTAAATCTTAAATTTACCCGAGGTAATTGTTACGGAATCATTGGCGCCAATGGTGCTGGAAAATCTACCTTTTTAAAGATTTTATCAGGGGAAATTGAACCAAACACCGGTTCCGTGGATATGGATCCCGGTAAACGGATGGCGGTTTTAAATCAGAATCACTTTGCATTTGATGAATTTCCAGTGTTACAAACCGTAATTCGAGGTCACTCTCAGTTATGGGCCATCATGGAAGAAAAGGATGCTCTTTACGCAAAAGAGGATTTTACCGAAGACGATGGAATGCGAGCATCTGAACTCGAAGCCGATTTTGCAGAAATGGATGGCTGGAATGCAGAAAGCGATGCAGCATCTTTATTGAGCAGTTTGGGAATCGAAGAAGACGTTCACGATAAACTCCTAAAAGAATTAAACGGTAACCAAAAAGTACGGGTTTTGATAGCTCAAGCGCTTTTTGGAAACCCAGACGTTTTGCTAATGGACGAACCGACTAACGACTTGGACGTAGAGACCATTCGCTGGCTTGAAGATTTCTTAGCACAATTTGAAAATACGGTTTTGGTGGTATCGCACGACCGACATTTCTTGGATAATGTGTGTACGCACGTTTGCGATATTGACTACAGTAAAATTAATATTTTCTCTGGAAACTATACTTTCTGGTATGAGAGCTCTCAATTGGCCTTGCGTCAGCGCTCCGATCAAAATAAAAAGTCAGAGGAAAAGAAGAAAGAATTACAAGAATTTATTGCCCGTTTCTCTGCAAACGTGGCTAAAAGCCGACAGGCAACTGCCCGTAAAAAGATGTTGGATAAATTGGATATTGAAGAAATCCAACCCTCTACAAGGAAATATCCAGGTATCTTTTTCCGCCAAAATAGAGAAGTGGGCGATCAAGTATTAACCGTAGAAAATTTGTCATACCAAACAAGTTCCGGGGAATATTTATTTAAAGACGTGAACTTCACGGTAAATAAAGGCGATAAAATTGCTTTTGTTTCTAGAAATACACTCGCATTGAATACCTTGTTCAAAGCCCTATGGGGAGAAGAAAAGGGTTCAACCGGTGAAATTCGTTGGGGTGTGACCGTAACAATGGGCTTTTTACCAAATGAAAATGCGCATTATTTTACCGAGAAAATCAACTTGGTTGACTGGTTACGTCAATATTCAGAAGAGAAAGACGAAACCTATATTCGTGGTTTCCTAGGCAGAATGTTATTCTCTGGCGAAGAAACACAGAAAATGTGTACCGTATTGAGCGGGGGAGAAAAGGTGCGTTGTATGCTTTCGAAGATGATGTTAGAGTCTCCCAATGTGGGTTTGTTCGACGAACCTACGAACCATTTGGATTTGGAAAGTATCCAGGCGCTGAATAACGGAATGAAAGAATTTGCAGGCACTATTTTATTCCATTCACATGACCAAGAGGTAATGAATAGTATTGCCAATCGCATTATTGAGATTACACCAAACGGTTTAATAGACAAACACATGAGCTACGAGGAATTCGCAGAATCTGCGGAAATCAAAGAGCGCAAAACTGAATTATACGCATAAAAACCATGAAAAACACCATATTTACAGGCGCATTTATCGCCTTAGTCTTAGGTTCTTGTGGAGGATCTGAGCCAACTGGCGCACTGCCTAAAACAACCGAAGATTCATTCAGCTATGCAATAGGCGTGAACATCGGCCAGAACTTGAAAATCAAAGGATTGGATAAAATTTCAGTAAGCGGTTTTGTGAAAGGACTTCGCGATGGAATGGCTTTAGATTCTGGATTTGTTTTATCCGAAGACCAAATGGCTCGTATTCAGCCTGAGTATATCGCTTCCGTTCAAGCTGAGAAGATGAAGGGTATTCAAGCGGAAACTAAAGCTAAATTGGATGAAATTGCTAAGAAAAGCGGCGTTAGTGCTTTGCCCTCAAATGCTTATTACGAAGTTACCGAAGCGGGTAAGGGTAACGCACCTCAGTCGTATGATACCATCGTTTGTCGTTTCTTAATGAAAGACGCAAACGGTAAAGTCTTAATCGATAATATGAGCAGTGAGCAACCTTTCAGAGGTGAACTAGCAGGTTTACGTTTGGCTCCGTTAGAAGAGGCTTTTCAAAAAACACCAGCTGGAGGTAAGTTCAATTTGTACATTTCAAATGAATTACACCCAAGATTGGTAGATCCCCAAGGTGATTTTAAAAATCGTTATGGAATTTCCATATTTGAAGTAACACTATTGGATGTAATTCCAGGTGTTCCCTCAAAAGAATAATAAAAATACTATTTGAATACAAAAAAGGGTGTTTCATTTTGAGACACCTTTTTTTTGAATTACAGGTGCCAAATATCAATAAAAAGTTGAAGATAAATTCGTGCATTTTCAAGCGCGTGTTTTCTTTTGTTCTTTTTTCATTTAAATTGGGAATTTGGCATAAAAATTGAATCCATTATAAGTAGATTTGTTAATATTAGAATGTTGAAATTCTTACATATAGCCTTAATTTTTATACTTACTTTTTTCTGGGATTTGAGTTTAAAGGCACAATGTTCTGCAAATTTCACTGTTGATACGGCTGCCTGCAGTGGAGAGAATGTCACATTTACATCTAATTCGCAAGTTGCAGGGAATGTTTATAATTGGGATTTCGGAGATATTGCATCGGGCAGTTCGAATTTTGACACTACGGCTTCAACGGCCCATACCTATAACAAAAAGGGTGTCTATACGGTGACGCTCATTATTACAAGAGGAAGTACGTGTAGGGATTCGGTAGCTAAAAAAATTAGAATTTTTCAAACTCCAGTTGCTGATTTTTCTTACGAAAATGCGTGTCAGGGATTGCCCAGTACTTTGGTGAGCAACAGTACAGAAGATTCGATCGATAATGTGCAATCTTACGCGTGGAATTTGGGAAATGGCAATTCAGCTACGGGTGATTCTATCACGGTTAATTATTCGAATTCACAGAGTTATGATGTTTGGCTCAAATTAACCTCAAATTTTGGATGCCTTGATTCAATAAAAAAAACGATACAAGTTTATCAGAAGCCAAGTGCCATTATCAATAAAAATGAAGTTTGTCAAAATGGAATAATACGATTTACAGCAGATACGAAAACCTCGGCACAATCGTATATTTTTGATTTTGGAGATAGTTCGACATTCACCCAACGCGTGGTAGATCACGTTTATTTAAAAACGGGTTGGATGCAACCTAAGCTAAAAGTGGTATACCCAGGAACCAGTTGTGAGATTTCCTTAGATTCTATTTTGGTTAATCCACTTCCAAATGCAAGTTTCACTATTGATATGGATACCCAATGCTTTAATGGTAATAAGGTATGTATTCAATTGAAACACGATAGTGGTGTGGTTAAGCGCGTAGTGACTTTTGATGATGGTTATGTAGATCAAACCAATTCGCCAACTAGCAACAAAATTTGCCATTCCTATATTGACCCAGATGGAGGTATATATAAAATTACAGTTCAGCTTACAGACTCCAATGGGTGTTCATCAATTGAATTTTTGGATTCTGCTGTTGTGATTCATAAGAAACTGAAAGCGAGTATTTCAAATAAGTCGGTTTTGGGTTGTTTCGGTGCAATGGGTACATTTTTTAACTTGACCAACAGGGATTCAGCAGAATTAAAAAAGGTATATTGGGATTGGGGGGATTCGACTCAATACGATTCCATGCCATTTACTTTTGGAAAGCACTATTACCAAAAAGATGGATCGTTTTATGCCAGAATTATTGTTCAAGACAAAGATGGATGTTGGGATACGGCAGATGCCAGATTGCCGGTTACCAATACTTCATTTGTTGTTGATGCGAAAATTGACACGTTAATAGGTCATTGTCATAATGATAACGTTTTGAATTTCAAACAATCCAATATAAACGGGGCCACAATACTATGGAAACTTCCAGCTACTAGAAACACATTTTCAGGTAGTTTTTCTTACAATTCACCAGGTGTTTATGTGCCAAGTGTAACCATAAGTAAAAACGGGTGCGATTCTTCTTTGCAATTTGACTCGGTTGTTATTTATGGTCCGGTTGCTCGCATTACCAATGTAATCAACCAATTTCAATGTCAGATCACGGATACTGTTCATGTTGAAAATGGCAGCTATTCCTTTAGAAATAAAAATTTGTCTGTTTTTTGGGATGCACAAGATCCATTCGGTCCAAAATGTATCGCGCCCGGAAAAAATAACCAAAATACCAAGAAGAACTGCAATTTTTCTACCGATTCATTGTCATTCAAACATTTATATCAAAAAGGTAAAGAAGATTGTTATTTCATAAAACTTTTAGTTGTGGATACCGTACTTGGATGTAGAGATTCCGCAATGGTTGCGTTGCCTTTAATGGCGCCAAAAGCCAAAGGAAACTTTACGCCTTCTGATACATTTGCTTGTCCGGGTAATAATCTGCCTACCCAAAATAAAACCTTAACCTTTGATATTTCTAAACCAGAACCCAGTTGTTTGAAATACGCCTGGTGGGTTATGTGGGATTCATTACAAGCAACAAAAACAAATAATTTTGATAGTATGTGGGTCTCAAATTCTGTTGGATACAATTATGATGCGTTCAACCCTGCAGGAGATTCATCGGGATATGTAACAGTCGGGTTAATTGTTGAAAATGGATACGATTCTTCTGGTGTGCTTTGCAGAGATACAGCGTGGTTTTCGAAAATTATTAAGGTAACCCGAATTGATGCGAGATTCGAAAGTTCGTATAACGACTCAACCCATTTTTGTAGAGGTGATACCGTGCATTTTAATCTTCAAGATACTATGCAGAATAAAGGAATCCGGTTCATTTGGAACTTTGGCGATGGCAATTCAATCGATACGGTTTCACCAATGCCTGTATGGCACCGTTATCAAAACGGCGGCAGTTATTGGGTCCGTCTCGTCGCTATTCATCCTGATGGATGTCGCATGGAAGAAGGGATGTGGGTACATATTGGTGTTATGCCACACTTCGAGGTCTCTAAGAATTTAATTTGTTTAGGCTCCGACAGTATAGATTTAATTCAGCAGAATCGTTATTTCACATGGGGAGACGGAAAAACCAATTATTTCAACAGTCAAAAGCGATATGCATCTGGTAAAGAAAAGGTAGTTTACGATTTGAATGATGGAGCTGGATTTCAATATTATGGAGAGAATCCAAAAGTTACATTTAAATCACCCGGCGTATATCCAATTTCAATGATTGTTAATGACAGTTTGGGTTGTAGCGATACACTTTGGAATTACCTGAACATTCAAGTTTCTGGGGTATATGCCGGATTTAGTACTCCCTCAGATACATTTTTATGCCCACAGTCTATTTTGTTTTCCGATCGTGCAACCACCTACGATTCCACGAATAATAAAATTTTAACGGGTGATTATATAAGCCGTCATGAATATACTTTTGGTTCCAAATACCCCAAAAGTTTGTTTGCAAGCCCCAGTCGTTTTTTTGAAACCGGGAAATATCGGGTAGTTCAAAAAGTGTACAATCAACGGGGATGTGTTGATTCATTCGAAAAGGAAATTACAGTAATTGGTCCCACCGCTTATTACGATTTTATAAAAGATTCAATTGGATGCGCACCCTTACGAGTCGATTTTGCCAATAAGAGTAAAGATGCTAACGAATATACATGGAGATTCGGAGATGTAAACAACAACGTTTTAACCACAACCTCAGATTCAAATGTTCATCTGAGTTATCAAGGTTATGGAAGTTTCTATCCCTTATTGGTTGCTCGGGGCTCTTTCACAGTAAATGGTATTACACGGGTCTGTGAATCTATTTATCCAGATACAAGCACCCAAATAAAGCGAGTAGTTGAGGTATTGGAGAAGCCTAAAGCGAATGTTGTTTGGGCAACCGATTGCAAAACATTCACAACTACTTTTTACAATGTGAGTTCCATGAATTCTGGAACAATTGATTATTTCTGGGCATCCTTTGGTGATGGTACAGATTTAGGAGATGGTTTTAATCCCAATCAGCTCATTGGCAATATTATTCATACCTATAAGGATACGGGTACTTATCCTTTCTTTGCTCGAATTACAGGTTCAAATGGATGTGCCGATACCTTTGAGTCTAATGTGAAAATCGCACCGCCACCGGTGGCGAATTTCCGTTGGGACGCCAATTGTATAGGCGAGAAAACACAGTTTTATGATTCGACAGAGGCTTTCAATGATTACATAACATCGTATTATTGGAGTTTCGACGATGGTAGTATTAGTAGGCAAAGAAACCCCTTGAAAACCTATAATAACGATCGATCTTATACGGTTCGATTTAGGGTGAGAAATTCTGCGGGTTGTGTAAAAGACACATCCAAAACCGTAGTGGTATATTCTCGACCGGTAGTAGCATTTTATGCCAACGCAGTTTGTCACGAAGATTCAACAAATTTTGTTCAGTTAAGCAGTGCCAAACAAGAAATTGAATTTTACGATTGGGATTTTGCAGATGGAAATTATTCAAAAGAATGGGCACCCAAACATCTATATTCAGGGCCTGATAATTATTTCGTGAAGTTACGGATCAAAACCGTACATGGCTGTTGGGATTCAAGCAGTAGATGGATTTTTGTGGATCCCAATCCCATAGCGGATATTAGGTTATTAGGAGATTCTGTTCAGTGTTTTACCCAGCATAATTTCAAATTGGAGGATGTGTCCTCCATAGTTAGTGGTAGTACCACGGCCCAGTGGGATTTTGCAGACGGAAGCACCGCATTCTCAAAATTTTCGCAGAAACGCTATGTAGATACAGGAACATTTACCATTCGATTGATTTCAGTATCCAACTATGGATGTCGCGATACCGATTACCAGAAATTGACGGTTCTGCCATCGGTAAATCCAGATTTTAACATTGATAAAACCAATCAATGTTATCGAGGCAATAAATTTAAATTTACGGATCAAAGTATTAAGAAAGCCGGTAGTTATGACCTATTGTGGGAGTTAGGCGATGGAGTTTCTATTAAAAATACAACACCGGTTAATCATAGTTATACCGATACGGGACTCATCTATGTAAGCTTAAGAACACTCACCAATTTAGGTTGTGCCGATACTGCTGTTAAGGTGGTCCGCTTAATGCCTATGCCACTTGCAGATTTTAGCATTAATGATACCGATCAGTGTTTAAGCACAAATGAGTTCATTTTTACCAATAAATCAACGCTTTTTTGGGGGAATCTAAATTATAATTGGAATTTGGGGAATGGAAATGCAAGCAGCAATACCAATACGATAGCCAACTACTCAGATACTGGAATTAAAATAATAAGACTGATATCAATAAGTGATTTTGGTTGTGCAGACACAGTCAGCAAAAATATTTGGGTGAGAGAAATGCCTCTGCCTTCCTTTACCGTTAATGATACAAGTCAATGCTTAAATCAAAATAGATTTGTATTTAGCAACACCTCGGAAATTCAAATTGGGGACTTGGATTATAATTGGCAATTGGGTGATGGTACTAAGTCTTTTCAAGATACGGTCACCCATAGTTACGCTATTGATTTTGAACCTACCGTAATATTAAAAGTAACTTCGGTTCATGGTTGTATAGATTCTATCAAACATCAGGTGTTTGTAAGGCCTATGCCGAAAGTGAAAATTTGGGTAAACGATAGTCAGCAATGTGTGAATCGTCAAGCCTTCGTTTTTGCAGATAGCAGTCGTATTCGTTATGGCAATATAAATGGGATATGGTATTATAAAGGTGATAGTTCATTTCCAGGAAGTTCTTTAATGTTGAATTTCCCCCAAGACACAACCTATAAAATTCAGTTAATCGTAAAGAGTAATTTTGGTTGCACAGATTCTTCCTTTCAGATAATTGAAACATGGTCAAAACCTTACCCGGACTTTACCATTACCGATGATGGAATATGTTTGCGGGGTAATCTTTTTGAATTCACAGAAGCTGGAAAAATAAAATCCGGCAGCACTCAGCACGAATGGACTTTTGGTGACGGGTCGAATAAAGAATCTGGTAAACAAGTGTCTCATACGTATCAAAATGATGGGAAATTTAAGGTTCAACTAGAGAGTACAAGTGACAAGGGATGTCAGGATACCATATCAAAATTCATTGATGTTTGGCCCATGCCCAAAGCAGCCTTTAGCATGAACGATTCCACGCAGTGTTTCCGTGGAAATGAAGTTCGTTTCACTTCAGAATCTACGGTGAAAACAGGTACGTTAATTTATTATTGGGATTTCAATGACGGATCACAGGATTCAGGAATTGCCACCTCACATGTGTTCGGGAACCACAAGACATATTATCCCAAACATTGGATTAAAACGGATAAAGATTGCCGGGATACCATTCAAAAAGAGATTTACATTTATCCAATGCCCGTTACTGACTTTGTCATAAACGATACCGGACAATGTTTGAACCAACAATCTTTTTATTTTGAGGATGTATCATTAATACCAACAGGGAATATCCGTAGAAATTGGATATTCTTTGATTCATCAAGTTTACAAACAACATTAACCCGAACTTTCCCAGATGACATCCGTTATCGAATTCGATTGATTCAAGAGTCTGAATTTGGTTGTAAGGATACCATGGACAAATTCATAACGGTATATCCCAATCCCATACCCAATTTTTCAGTGAATGACTCGGCCCAATGTTTGAATCAGAATTTCTATAAATTCACCAATGGGTCATCAATTAAATATGGGAACCTAAGTTACCGCTGGGATATAGGAGAGTTTGGAGAGGTATATACCACAAAGGATGCCGATTACTTTTACAGTTTCTGGGGTGAAAAACAAGCACTTTTAACGGTTACGAGTGATTTGGGATGCGTAGATTCAATCAGAAAAAAGGTAAAGGTGAATCCCATGCCAGAACCGAAAATTGGTCATAACGACAGTTCTCAATGTTTTAATAATCAGAAGTTTATTTTTTGGAGCAATAGCAAAATAGGCGAAGGTAGTTTATCGCATAAATGGGATATGGGCGATGGCAATAATCGAACCCTTGATTCCTTTGAGCATTATTACAAAAAAGACACGTTTTATACCATAAAATTGATTGAGACTAGTGATAAAGGTTGTATGGATTCTACCTACGCGTCCGCAGTGGCACACCCAAGTCCGGAAATTGAATATAGGATAAACGATACCATGCAGTGTTTGCGTCAAAATCAATTTATCATCACCAATTATACACGTATAAAATACGGTTCAACGGTTGGGAGTTGGGATTTAGGCGATGGTACTATTTCCGCTGATTTTGAACCAACTCATATATATAATAATCACGGGAAGTATACCATTTCGTTAAGGGCTATTTCCAATCACGGCTGTGCAGATACTTTAAGTAAGGCTGTAATTGTTGGAGCGATGCCAGTTATGAATTACATTGTTAATGATCCTGGACAGTGTTTCTTAACCCATCAATTTGCTTTATTGAACTTATCCAATATTGCTGAAGGTACGTATCAAGGATATTGGCATTTTGGAAATGATACAGTAAGAGTATCCAATCAAGATCAACTCTTTAAATATGCTAAAGTAGGAGATTACCCTGTTAAACTAATTGGGGTCTCAAATTATGGTTGCATGGATTCTATTACTCAAATACTGAGTGTAAATCCCAACCCTCAAGTTCGTATAAATATTAACGATACGGATCAATGTATCAACGCTCAAGACTTCAGATTTACAGCCCAGAGTTTAATTGAAAGAGGAAATATACGCCGTTATGATTGGAGTTTAGGAGAGGGAGATTTGAATACGTACAATACACAATCGGTTCAGAAAACATATCAAAAAAGTGGCTTTAAAACCATTAGACTCATTAATGTAAGCGACAGTGGATGTGTTGATAGTACAAAACGAATCATTCGGGTATATCCCAAGCCAATAGCTCAAATATTAGTGAATGATTCCGCGCAGTGTCTCAATCAGAATGATTATTTATTTACCGATATTTCAACGGATTCCTTGGGTGTGAAAAGAAGATGGTGGGATATAAATGGGGAGCGTAACAGTGGAATGAATCCGCAAGCACATATTTTTAATGCACCAGGTGTTAAGGAGATAAATTTGATCGTCGAAAGCGAGTGGGGTTGTTACGATACAGCCAATCAAAACGTATTCGTAAAACCGATGCCAGATGCGCGATTTGATGTATTGCGAGAATTTTATTGTGAGAATACTGGGAATTATCCCTTAAATGCATTTACGCAAGGGGGCGTTTTCTTTGGTAAGAACGTTGTTAATGGTTTTGAGTTTTCTCCCCTGAAGTTGTGGCGTGATACGGTAACCTACGTCGTAACGGTTGAAGGATGTACCGACAGTTCAAAACAGTTTACTCAGGTCTTTCCGCAGCCAATTGTGAACTTGGGCAGTGATACTACCCTCTGTAAAAATGAAATTCTCGAATTAGTACTGAGTAGTTGGAATAGCAAATATATTTGGGATGATGGTTCTTCGCGTGCTCAAAGACGCATTGTAAAGCCTGGATTGTATTGGGCGAGTGCCACTAATTTATGTGGTACTGTTGCCGATACAGTTCGAATTGATTTTCGTGATTTTAATTGTAGGATATTCATTCCAAATGCGTTCACGCCAACGGGTGACGGATTGAATGAATACTTTGCCCCTGTAGCATACGATTTAGACGAACTGAGCTATCAAATTTACAATCGTTGGGGTGAGAAAATATACGAGGGTGGGTTGAATGATTTAGGGTGGGATGGAACCTATCGTAATGCAGATGCCCCACAAGGGCCTTACATAATTAACGTTCGCTATAAATACACATCGGGTAAAAGAGGAATACGCGGAAACGATAAACAAGTTTTTTACTTGTTGCGATAGTTAAGAAATTGTTATTTGACTATTCTTATTGGAATTGGGTGATTTAAAGTTCTCATTTTTGTTGGATGAGACGATTTTTACAACTGCTATTTTTCGGATTCTCTATTAATATTCAAGCCCAGACATTTCAAGCGAAATGGGAGAAAATGGCAGATTTGCCCAAAGAAATCAAAGAAAGTTCTGGTTTGATTCGGACGGGAAAGGGTGCTTTTTGGTCATATGGAGATGGTGGTAATGCTTCAGAGATTTAGTTTTTCCATTCGGGAACTCCATCTAATAACTCGCGAGTATCTTGAAAGAAGATATCCGCTTCGCTTTTGTATTTTTCTTTTAATAAGTGGAGATTTTCTTGTGGCAATAGATAATAGCCTCTTTTATTAAAGGGGGGATACGTGTCATTGGGTAATAATTTATGGACCCAAAATGGTTTGTAATCCATTTGGACGAGTTTGATTTCATTGCCCCGGTGTAATATTTTTACACGAGCTAAAATGCCTCCGTTTTTATAACGATCGCGTTGGTTGGAAACAAAATTCCCTAAACTAAAGGCAACGGGTACATTTCTGCCGTCTTTTGTTCTAATATTTTTTATGGGTTGAACAACGTGAGGGTGCATGCCAATTATGGCGTCACAACCGACATCGGCTAAAAATTGGGCCATCTTACGTTGGTGCTCACTTTCTTGATTCTGGTATTCCAATCCCCAATGCATAACAGGTATGACGAAATGAGCCCCTTTACTCCGCGCTTTTAAAATGGCACGTTTTATATAATTCGTATCGATGATATTTACCATCGTAGGAGGGGTAACCGTTAAACCGTTTGTCCCATATGTATAATTCAGAACGGCAATTTTAAGTCCGTTGATATCTGTGATATACGGATATGTATTCTGAAATTCAGACGTATCGGTAAAAGTACCCGTATGGTCAATGGCAAAACTATCTAATACTCTTATTGTCCTAAGTAGACCGCGCTTACCTCCGTCTTGACTGTGATTATTCGCAGTTACCAATAAGTCAAATCCCAATTCCTTCATGTTCAATGCATAGGCATCAGGAGATGAAAACTGAGGATAACCTTTGTATGGCGGGCCCGCTAAAGTCACCTCGAGGTTGGCTACTGCAAAATCAACGGATTCAATAGACTTTTGCAAATAACGAAAGCCAGGTTTGTAGTCGTACGAATTGTTAGAATCAATATGGGCCGCATTGATTTGAGGTCCGTGTCCCATAAGGTCGCCTCCAAATAGAAGTGTAATGGTATTCAGCGTGTCGCTGCTTTTAAACAAGTTGCTTTGAGAAAAGAGTTTAGTTGAGGAAAACCCACAGATTACAGCGAAAACAACGATAATAGATCGCAATGACATAATATTACGAATATAAGTAAATAAATTTCCGGTATTTTATTTCTGTGTGCCAAAATGAAATACAAAAAAAGCGGCTCGAGGCCGCTTTTTTTGTAGAAATAAGATAGTTTATCTTATTTATTGCAATACGATTTTCTGTGTTGCAATATTTCCGAATGTATCGGTAACTTGAACCACATACACACCATTCAAACCATTTACATGGATATCAGCGCTGTGTGAATCTACGTTAATATTGCGAATGATGCGCCCGTCAAAACTCATAACGGTAACATTTTTAATTGTGCGAGAACCAAGATTTACGGTAAACATACCTGAAGCTGGGTTTGGAGAAACACGTAGATCATTCTTGATATCTACAATTGCGTTGCTATTACCCATTTGACAAGAGTTGTATACGTAGAATAATTCTACCAAATCAGTTGAGGTACGTGTGTGGTGACGGTTGAAACCACCTACACCATTGTCTTTAACACAATCACGGTCGGTTGAATCTGGGAAAGTTTCACCATTAGCACTGCTGCTCATTGGCTCGTTAACGAACTTATATTCGAAATATTCGTTACAAAGACTTTCTACCAATGCTTCGTAAATATCTGAATTATCTACATTAGGAGTCATTGGAATAGCACCAGCCTGCCAAGAAGGAGATGTAAATCCACCCATCAACCAAACAGTATCTTGAGGAATTTCATTACTCATATCAACGCGGAAAAGAATATCAGAAGGAGTTAAGGTGTTACCTGAACAAGCTTCATCCAAACCGAAACAACGCTCAGCGAAAGTTGTGTCTCCGTGTACGAAGTATTTACGGTCTGATCCACCTTCCCAGTTTACGTTACCATCAGCGTCAATTTTACGAACTTTGTGAGCGATTTCTACGCCAGAATCCAACAGTATAGTGGTTGTCCATACAGTAGATTTTGAGTTGTTTCTAGCGTAATCAAACTGCCAATATCCACCACCTGCGATTTGAATGTAAGTAATTAATTTGTTGTCAGTGATTTCGTATTCATAGGTTAATGAGTCACGCGCATCAGCAAGATTGCTGATTTCACCACCGTTTACTACCTTAGGTATACCCACATGACTTCCTTTACCGTATACAGTGAAAGTACCATCTCCGTTGTCTTTCCATGTACCCATGGAAGATCCGTCGAAAGGAGCAACTGGAGTGCCACATCCGTTAGCACCAGCTTGTTGCCAGCCTTCGATCCAAGTTTCAGCACCGAAAATATTGAAGAAAGAACCGTCTCTATTCAAAACTACGCGGTCGTCTTGCATACAAGGGCGAGTAGTACCGTTAATTTCTTCACTGAACCAAGAAATATCACCTTTAGCAGGACCTACACCAATTTTAGTGATTTTCCAATCGCCGCTTAAGCCAGATTGGTCTGATAAGAAAGTTCCACCAGCCCATCCGTTGATTTTACCTCCGGCGATGTCTACATCTTCGAAGTTACACTCTTTAGCCATATCGATTTGGAATGTAGCTTTGAACTTAGGAATCTCTCTACCTGGACATGCATCACAAGATCCGAAACATACTTTAGAAACTTCTACATCGGCTCCGCTTACAGTAACACTGCGGTTGTTGTTAGTAGCACATGAAGACGGTACAGACTCATCTTTACCCCAAGCATTACCGTTTACGAATTTATATTCGTAACTGTTGTCAGCTAATGTTAAAATGATTTCGTAAATTTTATTGGTGTTGTAAAGATTGGCCATAGCTGTTTTTGCTGGATCCCAACCTTGTAAACTTCCTGCAATATGAACGCCGTCAGCACTTACCTCTGATTCTTTTTGCAAATCAACAGCTAAACGAACTGCATATTCTCCATCTGGAGCAGAACCACTGAAAACAAATGCAGGCAACATTAAAGTGTCAGAACCTGAACCGGTCCATACCCAACGGTTGTCGTTAGTTTCGCCGTTATTGGTATGTCCTTTTTGAGAAATAGCGGGTACGCTTTCAACGCCTGAAGACCAGTCGTTATTGTTAATGTACTTATATTCAACCAATGCATTCTCATCCATTTCAACATACGCAGAGTAAATGCTAGTTGAACCTTCCTGAGATAAGGTAGTAGCGCTAGGGCTCCAACCTTGGAATGAACCAGCAACATGAACGCCATTTGCAGAAATGGTTTCGTTTTTCATGTCAACGGAAATTTTCACCATGCGTTTAGCATCAAATTGATGGGTGCCTGGATTACCGTAAACATTAGAGGCATCTGGTCCGTCTAAAACGATCCACTCACTTGAAGCGGCATCTGTTCCAGCTGATTTATCCCATGTATTTCCTTTTTTAATTCCTGGTTTACGTACTAAGGTTTTATCCTTAGTGCCATTGGTAACACCAGCAACATCCCAGCCAGACCCTGGATCAGCGGCTGAAGTTCCAATTTCATCTACAACTGAAGAATCAGATGCATTTAAAATAGCCCACCAATCATCACCGTTGAAATTTACATATTGAAAACTCGTGTCCGCTTTGCTTAATACAGGTTGATCTGCACCATTATTGGCAATAACATAAACTTGACCGGGTTTCAATGTGATACCGGCAATCATATAGGTATTGTCAAAGTCAAAAGCTTTACCTGCATCAGGTGCATTTGCGTTATTCACAAGCATGTAATTGTCAAGGGATACATCAGAACTACCGCCATTGGCGATTTCAATGTATTTGTTGTTTCCGGCAGTTCCTTCCGCGTACTCAGAGAAGAAAATCTGCGCTTGAGATTGTCCCGTAAAGGCTAATCCCACAAGCATGAGTAATTTGGTAATTTTTTTCATTTTTTAGGTTTGTTTAGTATACAATATTACAATATTAATAATTATGTGTGTCAAAATGACAATTACCCATTGCCTTATTGTTGTTTTTTTAAAGTTGAATAATATCTGAATAATTCTTTGTAGATAACGAGAGTTGTTAAAATCGTTTGTTAATAGGCGTGTTTCTACTCTTGAAATAGATGGCAAGGCTTGGTAAATGAAGGTTTTTAAAGGTTGTAGAATGTTACTTATTGTAAATTTTACAGCATTAGTAGAAGTGGAAATTTCGCACAAAACCAATAATTGTCATGTAAATGTCAATTGTGTTTGGGTGAGTAGGATGGACAAATTATGAAGAAGTAATTCTGGAATCGGTGGAACTTGAAAGTAAGAGTAATTGCACTTGAAATTTCAATTATAAATCTAATTCATGCTTAATTTGTTTTAAAAGAGTATGAATATTCAAATTGGATCTCCAGCACCTGATTTTAAACTTATCAGTTCTGAAACGAAAGAAATTTCCTTAAGCAGTTTTAAAGGAAAAAATGTCATTTTGCATTTTTTTCCAGCGGCATTTACAGGCGTATGCACCACACAACTCTGCACCGTTCGCGACGCCATCCATTTATATGAAAATGAAAAAGCCACGGTTTTGGCAATTTCAGTCGATTTGCCATTTACATTGGCAAAATTTAAAGAAGATCAGAATTTGAATTTTACGTTACTATCGGATTTTAATAAAGAGGTAAGTCGTGCTTACGGAGCTATATATGAAGATTGGATTTTAGGACTTAAAGGCGTTTCAAAAAGAGCCGCCTTTGTTATTGATGCGAATGGAATTGTTGTGCATGCTGAAGTTTTAGAAAATGCAGGAGAATTGCCTGATTTTAAGGCAATAGATAAGGTCTTGGAGAGCTTGTAAAAGTTTCAATTTAAAAAGATAAAGAAGGCTAAAAAGAATTACGGAAATTCCGTAATTCTTTTTAGCCTTTTTGCATTTATTGCAAAAAAGGATCGATAGGGGAAATGTAGGTTTGTCATTATGGATCTGCGCTTATCTTTAAAAATAATTTTGACCATTGTCAATTTTCAGGTCTTCAATGGAGATTTGTTGGCTCAAATTTTTATAAACCCAAATGGAAAGGATAAAACTTACACCAATAAAACCAAAAAAAATCCCCCTAGAAATTATTCAAGTATCAGTCAGAATTTCTTGGATTCTGTAAAATCCGTCCAAAAAGATTACCCAAAGCCCTATTATAAAGTGCATATACCAATGGGATTTCTAAGTGGTTTGGAGCAAAATCCTCAAAAAATTTATGTGAAATTAGGAAACGGTGAAGAAGGTATTCATAAAGGTAGGTTAGTGGCTGTAGATAACAACGGGATATATTTGTATATTCAGGGAAGTGACAAATTTAGATTTATTGACTATAGTAAAATTGATTTTATACGAAGGGGTTTGATATTAGGAGATAAAATTGTCCGTGATGTTTTCATTGGTGCTTTCGTTGGAGCTTTGGGTGGCGCCATATTGTCAGAGAGCTTCGATGAATTAACTTTATTATATGCCTTCGCAGGGGGATTAGCAGGTGGCTTCTATACGCCTGTTATAACTATTTTGCCGGAATTGATTATACATGGGATTCAGAATCAAATACCGGGTTATAAAACTAAAATAGACTACAACAAGTTGAATTTTTGGGCCTATATTGATATGGTCGATAATGACAGGGAAAGATATGGATCACAAGTATTATATTCAGACTTCCCTAGGTTTGATGACGAAGATAAGGTAATGGTCAATGCAATCTCTGCTCCCATAAGTGTAACTCAATTTGATACATCTGATATCAATCAAATGAATCCCCAATCTTCAATATTAACTGAAACGACTTCACAAAATGAAACAGAGCTTGGACCATTTAAAGAGGGACCATACATTTCATTCAAATGGATGTACAGCGGTTTTGAATCTCAAAAGGTGGATGTTAACGCAATGAATAAAAGGTTTCCCAATTTGCGTTTTGATAGATTATTCGAAGGAGATTTGAAAGAGTTTAAAAATACCAGTGAAATTCAATATGCCGCGCTGTCAATATGTGCACAAATTGGATATGACTTTAGGAATAAGGTAACTTTATCAGAGAATCAAGAGTTTGACCTTGCTCAATCTTTGCCCATGTATAATGTGGTTGTTGTTGATGATAAAACGATTATGAATGCCCCTGGCATAACTTCGGTAGATAAAGATAATTTGCAATTGCTGTATGATTTGCTCAGAAAACGAAATAGGGGATAGCCTTAATAAATGATTATATTTGTTTTATGAATAGAATCTTTGTCGTTATTGCGGTTCTTCTGATTTCCTTTTCATGTAAAGAAAAGAATGAAAAAGATGGTCAAAATTCAAATGTTGAATGCGTGGTAAAGGGTAGATGGGTCGTGATGAATTCTACCTTATATGAGTTTGACGATAGTTTGAAGCACACCATCTATTCAACAGACGGCAAGTTTGGAACATTGGATAGTGCCATACCGAATCCCAATAAGTGGTGGATGGAAGGCGATTCTTTAGTTGTGGATTTGAACTTTGGGAATATTGTAAAATATGATGTTTCTTTTGATTGCGATTGTAAAGTTATGGAGTTGAATAATTCAAATGGCAAGGTGCGCTATTGGAAAGAAGGCTTTGATCTTGGGAGTTGCCCGGATTAAAATTGCGAATTTTAACTTGGGAGTTTCGAAAAATCCATGTGGAATAATTCCCAAGTATGTCCGTCAGGGTCTTCAAGGGTTCTTTGTATCATAAAGCCTAGATCGCGAGTTTCATTGGGTTCCTTTCCACCATCTTGTAATCCTTTTTCCATTAGCTTGTGCACATTATCAACAGAGTCTAAGGCCAAGGAATACAACGAAGAAATATGGGAATCAGGGTTGTAAATCGGTTTTTGGGTGAATTCTTTAAATTTATCATGCGTGAGAATCATAACATAAATGTGATCACTCCATACCATACATTTTGCTTGATTATCTGAAAACTGAGGGTTCATTACAAAGCCCAGAGCCGCATAAAAGTCCGCCGATTTTTGTAAATCAACAACGGGAAGATTGATAAAAATTTGTTTATCCATAGCCCTTCAAAAGTAATTATTGTTCGGAATTTTTTGGCGGCAAAAAATTATACTTTAACACTGGGGGATGTGAAAGATTAGTTGCGTTTCACTCCGCTGATCCCTGCTGTTTAATCCTGAAAAGAAAAAATCCATCGCTACGCTGGATTTTTTTATGGAACCGCTATCGCCGGCGTTCTGCGAACTCATACGCGATCGGGTGCAGGATTAGCTCCGTTGCTCTTCGCTGAACCCTATTGTTTTGCCCTGTTGATGACCGATTGTATACCCAAACTGTTTTAATATTTGCTTATGATTTACTTATGGGCTTGATTAAATAGTTCAGCTGAATGTTACAGGTCTTGAATCAGAACAGGAAATTGCAGCGGAAAGGCCCTAATTGTTTTGCGTATTGGAGCAACCTGTTTTAGACATTTCACAATAATGTGTATGTTTTAATTTTATACACATTGTGTATATTTGTGATATGCAAAAAATAAGAGTAAACATTACCCTGGACAAGGATATCCATGAGAAGTCAAAATACTGGTCACATAAGGAGGGTAAAAGCCTCAGCGAGAATATCGAATCCATGCTCAATGCCTATAATCAAGAACGCAATGAATTGCGTGTATCTGAATCTATTCCTCCTTATTCAATTACTTCAAACAGTCCACTTAAAGACGCGCTATTGGAAATATTTATTCGATTGCATCCGGAAAATCAAACAGAATTATTGCAGTTTGCCGAATATCTAAACTCTAAAAATCTACCCAATGAACAAATTAGTATAAAGGGCGTTTTAAAAGGGAAATTGAAAATGTCGGAAGATTTTGATGCCCCACTGGACACCTTTAAGGCCTATATGCCATGAATTATATATTCGATACCCATGCGGTTCTTTGGTATTTGAATGACGACGCGAAACTTTCACCTAAAGTATCGAATATCATGGAGATATCCATGCACAAAGGGTTTATCAGTCAAGCCACTTTGTTTGAAATGTCAATTAAAATAAGTTTGGGGAAATTGGAGCTTCCCTGTTCTTGGGAGGATATTTTCTTTTACTTTAACAAAGCAAATTGGAGCATTTTGGGTCTGCGAAATGCTGATTTTGTTGCATTGAGCGCATTGCCTTTTCATCATGGAGATCCTTTTGATCGGCTGATAGCCTGTCAGGCTTTGAATCAGAATATGACCTTGCTAAGTAAAGACACAATTTTTGATTCGTATGGGGTTTCCCGGATTTGGGATTAGCTCCGTTTCACTTCGCTGAACCCTACAGTTTAGTTTCGCAAAAGCCAAAGTCCATCGCTACGCGCTGTATTTTTTATGGAACCGCTCTCGCATGCGTTCTGCGAATGCGAGAGCGGTTCCATAAAAAAGTCCTCAACGAGACGTTGAGGACTTTTGATTTTGGTCGTGCACGCGTAGGGATTCGAACCCCAAACCTTCTGATCCGTAGTCAGATGCTCTATCCGTTGAGCTACGCATGCAGTTGTTCGAGAGTGCAAGGGTTGGGAACACCCTCAAACGGAGTGCAAAAATAGAGGAATTTTTACAATTCAGCGAATTTTTCAAAAGAAATTAAGGTAAAATTTATGGCTAAAGCTGTAAAACGCTTAGAATAAAGTATTTTGCACTTTCGTATGAATTTTACTCGTGTATTCATTGTTTGTGCATTTCTGGCATCAGCCCCCACCCAAGCACAATTATTCAAATCTAAAAAGAAATCAAAATCTGCAGTAAATGCTCCGGCGAAAAAAAATAACGCCACACCAAGCATTACAGAGAAAACAAAAGGAATGAGTTTGCAACAGGGCTTGTTTGATCTTTACAAGGACACACAAAGTGGAGAACTATTCATGCAAATTAATGCCTCACAACTAAATCAAGAATACATCCATTTCACGTATACCGAAAATGGCGTAATTGAAGTAGGTCACCATCGCGGATCGTATCGGGGAAGTCGGATTCTTAGTTTCAAGCGCAGATACAACCAAATTGATGTAGTACAGCATAATACGAATTACTATTTTGACCCTAAAAATGAGGTGTCAAAAGCGGCCAATGCCAATATTTCTGCATCTATTTTGGCATCAGAGAAAATAATTGCCCTCGATACGAATGGTAATATTTTGATCTCGGCTGATGCATTATTTTTAACAGATAAATTACATGAAATAAATGCGGGCTCAAGGAGCCCAAGGAAAGGTTTCAAACTAGGTCGAATTTCCAAAGACAAAACCTATTACGAGCGGGTAAAAAACTATCCTGAAAATACGGATTTTATCGTCAACTACGCTTTTGATAATCCTGCCCCAGATGGAGGCAGTGAATCCGTTGCTGATAATCGCTATGTGAATATATTACTGCAGCATTCCCTAATTGCAGTGCCAAAAAACAATTTCAAATCACGTCGTGATGATTATCGTATTGGATATTTTACCGAACAAATTAACGATATGACCGCAACGGGTTATACCAATTATAAAGATGTTATTCATCGGTGGAATCTCGAAAAGAAGAACCCTGATTTAGCCAAAAGCGAGCCAATTAAACCGGTAGTTTGGTGGATTGAAAATACGACCCCAAAATATTTGAGGCCCATAATCAAACATGCAGCATTGCAATGGAATAAAGCATTCGAGCCACTAGGATTTATTAACGCGGTTGAAGTTTACGAACAACCCGATACAGCAACCTGGGACGCTGGAGACATCCGCTATAATGTTTTAAGATGGACTTCCTCACCGAATCCGCCGTTTGGCGGATATGGTCCTTCATTCGTGAATCCGCGCACAGGAGAAATTTTGGGTGCTGATATCATGCTGGAATATATTTTCTTGACAAACCGAGTACGTTTAACAGATGTTTACGATGTTCCAAAAGGATCCCAAGATATCTGTCATGCGAGCAATGTTTTACACGAGGAATGGAACAAAGCACAAACTTGGGCCCAAATTTCCCAATTAGACAGCGGTGAATTAACCCGTTTATTGGAAGAGTCATTGCATTATTTAATTCTACACGAAATGGGTCACACCTTCGGTTTGAATCACAATATGAAGGCATCGCAGTTAAATTCCCCCGAAGAACTTTTGAATCCGGAGTTAACCTACAGCCGCGGACTCATTGGTTCAGTAATGGATTATCCTGCGATAAATCTTCCTCCGAAAAAAGACATTAAAGTACAATACGAACAAGTAGAACCAGGTCCCTATGATTTATGGGCACTTGAATACGGGTATTCGGTGGGGTTTGAAAACGAGGATGAAGAAGAACAACGATTGGAACAAATACTTATGAAAAGTATTATGCCTGAGCATACGTTTGGTAACGATGCCGATGACATGCGTTCTCCCGGAAAAGCTACCGACCCAAGAATTAATGTGGGTGATTTAAGCAATGATGCCATATCCTATAGCATAGGTCAAATTGAATTGGCGGAATCTATTATGCCAAAGCTTTTGGATCGATACGGTCACGGACAGCATAGTTACGAACCTCTTCGCAAGAGCTTTTCTCTTTTATTTGGATCGTATGGCAAAAATGGAGGCATTATTTCTCGCTATATAGGTGGCGTTTATGTTGAGCGTTTTATGCCCGGTTTATCCCAAACGAAGAAACCGTATCAAGCCGTTCCTGCTAACGAACAGCGCCGTGCCATGGAAGCTTTATCCAAACATATTTTTGCTCCGGACGCTTTTAAAGTTCCCGATGGGTTGGTCTATTATCTTCAAACGGAACGCAGAGGGTTTAATTTATTTCCCAAATCAGAACTGCCGTCAATTTATGAGGCAATGTTAAATACACAACTGTCGGTTTTAGCGCATTTACTGCACCCAACTACGCTTGACCGTTTAAACGAAAGTTATTTTGTAGGAAATACGTACACCCAATCGGAGATGTTACAGTCGTTAACGGATGCGGTTTTCAAAGTAGATTTGAATGCGCTGCCAATACTGCAAAGACGTAATTTACAAATCGCCTACACCCAAAAATTATTGGCAATTTGGAAAGCAAAAGGAGGATACGACGGTGTTACAAAATCCAATATTTTGGCAGAAATACAACGTATTTACTCTTGGGTGAAAAGTTCGAATCAAGTGTACTCAATTGCAGTGCATCGAAACCATATCAAACAGTTAATCGATGCGGCTTTGAACGATTAAACCTATTTTTGCGCTATATGCAAATATTTCAAAGAAGTATTTTTGCGTTTTGCGCAGTATTTACATTTCAATTGGGAGCTCAAGTTTCCAATGATTCCCTTGAAACTTTATCAGAAATTCAGCTGAGTTCAAATAGATTGTCGGTGAAACTTAGTGAATCGGGGATGCATTATTCGATAATTACTCAGAATGACATCAAACATCTCCCGGTTCAAAATATAAACGAGTTATTGGCTTATGTGAGTGGTGTTGATATTCGTCAAAGAGGTCCAATGGGTACTCAAGCCGATATTGGGATTAGAGGCAGTACGTTTGATCAAGTTTTGGTTATGGTGGATGGAGTTCGCATGTCGGATCCGCAGACCGGACATCATCAGATGAATTTGCCAGTTCCACTTCAGCTGATAGAACGAATTGAAGTCATTCGAGGAACTGCTGCCCGTAGATATGGATTGAATGCGCTTGGAGGTGTGGTAAATATCATCACAAAGAAAACAAACGAATCCCCTTTCGTAATTGAGGCCTTTGGAATGCAGGCGGGAAACACTACCGTAAATGAAGGTGTCAATGGTGGATTAAGACTTTTTGGATCTGCACAAAAAGATGGTTGGAATTTTATGGCGGCAGCTGAAGGACTTCGTGGAAATGGTTACCGTTATAATACCGATTTCAGACAATTGCGAACTTATGTGAAAGTTTCTAAAGAAAGTTCTTTGGGCAGTTTTTCACTTTTCGGCGGAAGTAATAACAATACATTTGGTGCAAGCTATTTTTATGCGGCCCCCGGTGACTTGAATTCGCGTGAAACCGTAAACACGCAATTTATAAATACAAAGATAGTGGGCAACCTTAGCGATGTCGATAAATTAACAATCAATGCATCTGGTCGTTGGAATTACGATCATTATATCTATACTAAAAACAATCCATCGATTTATCAGAATAAACATCAAAATCAAGCCATTCAAGTAGATGCAGCTTACTTGCATTCATTTAAAAATTCACGATTATCGATTGGCATAGAATCACGCAGTGAGCGAATCAATAGCAGTAATTTAGGTAATCATCAACGTGACATATTAGGAGCATATGGTGAGTACATCAAAACCTGGTTTGGTAATTTTACAACAACAGTTGGAGCGTATATGCTGCATACAGATTTTATAGGTTACAATATCTATCCGGGCGCAGAATTTCAATGGGGTATAACTGAAAGTTCGGCATTCTGGGGCAATTGGGGAACAGGGCAACGCTTGCCTACTTATACCGATTGGTATTACCGAGATCCCGGAAATAGTAGTAATCCCAATTTGAAATCTGAAAGTGCACAAAACTCCGAATTAGGTTATAGGTATAAAAAGGGGAATTTCACGACTCAAATCTCTGTTTTTCAAAAGGCCTATTCCAATATGATAGACTGGATTCGACCGATTGATACATTACCTTGGACTCCTGTGAATATTGCCAATTTAACATTCAATGGTATTGAGGGTGAATTTAAGGTTGTGGACTTTATGCCGGTTTTATCAGAAAATACAGAGTTTGTGTTCAATGCTTGTTTGTTGGATGATAGCCAATTTGAAAACGGTGGATACCAATCAAAAAATGCGCTGAACTACATGATGTACCAGCAAAATACGCGGGTACGGTTCAAATTATGGGAAGGTGAAGATTCAGAATTTCAAAATTCCGTTTATCTAACAGGTGTATGGAGGTTGGTAAACCGTACGAACGGCAATTCATATCATATTTTCGATGCTAAATTGGAATTTAATAGAGGAAAGTCTTGGAATGCTTATGCAAATTTCATGAATATCGGAAATACACAATATCGTGAAATTGCAAGCGTCCCTTTAATGCCTCGCTGGTTTGGTTTGGGAATTGCAGCGAAACTCTAATACTCCAATAATAATGAAGAGGACTCAAATTGGTTTTGCTATGATGATGCTGGCATTGGGAATAGGTGCTGGAGCCATGGGTGCGCATAGTTTAGAGAACGTTTTAAGTTTGCGCTATCTACAAGTCTGGGAAACGGCCTGGCGTTATTGGATGTATAATATGTTAGGTATAATGGTTTTGGCAACTTTTGTTGACCCTATTAGAAATGCTGATCAATTAAGCGATAAGTTCTACGGGAAATGGGGTGTATTTAGGTGGTTGTGGATAGGCAGCGTGACGTTTACAGGAACATTATGCCTGGTTTCTGTGAATGAGTTATTTGGCCACGGTTTGCGAAAATTCGGTGCCATTACTCCAATTGGAGGCATGATCCTAATTTTTGCTTGGGCCATTGGTGGGATCGCTTTACTTAGGCATCGAAAGCAATTCCAGTGAGAGAGTTGAAAATTGCTAGAATTTAACGAACGCCGAAAATTTAATTCCAAAATTGCGTTCCGGGTACGGGCTTCTATAGGTCAATCTCCAAATAGCATCGACTCTGAAAAAGCGGAACATGTTTTCAATTCCTAACCCGGCTTCCATGTAGGGCATGTTCGAAAAACCGTTTATGGGAATCAAATTTTGTTCGGATTGGATTTCTTGAGGTATTAGTGCTTGGTTCTCTGGACGTAAAGTTCCTATTACCCCTTTGGTATGAATGATTTCACGCCATTTAAGCTTTGAAAATCCGCCAATTTTATTAAAGAAAAAACCATTGAAATGGTGGGAAAACGACCACTGAAAGCTTTGGTCGGCTACAAATTCAAATAGTTGCATTTGATTGAATGATCGGTTATTCAAAACCCGGGATTGATTTCCCAATGGGATGTCCAATAAAGGATAGGGAATAGTCCCAAAAACTTTTGATGCTTGGATTTTTGAAACAGTTCGCCCAACCGGTCCCCATATTTTAGTGTGTTCCCATTGGGTGGCGAGACGCGTATATTCAAATCGACTTCCTAAAAAACCTCTAATTCCTTGCATGAAGGATAAGGTGTAAACGGGACCCGCTGGGCTCATCTTTTTTCGGCGGTTTCTGCGTACCAAATAAAAAGCTCGAGGTTCATATCGGATTTTTAATGTTGCCGTTGCATTATTGAGGTTGAATCCAATTCGATCACCTGGAAGCGAGTCGTACCATGCGAGTTGGAAACGCTGATTTTCGGGCAATGAATACCGGCGGTGTGAAAATACACCTGAGACGCTTAATCCACGTGCAATATCGGTGCCTATTTCAATTTTTTCCGCTTCACAATAAGTTAAGGACGTATTATAAAACATATTTAATGCAGTCACGAGTGCATCTCCACTTGAAACCGCATCGTTATCTGAAAATCCAATTAATTCTACATCTTGTGAATGTGCAATTTTCATGTAGGTACCGTTATTAGCATTCGGATGCCAACTAAATTTTACACCGTATTTATATCGTTTGTCGCGATATCCATAACCAATAAAACTTTCCCATTGCCATTTTTCCGTAAGGCGGTATGAAGTACGAAACCCCAATCGAGTTCTTATACCTTCTAAAGGGTTGTAACCTGCCAAAAGGAAATAAGGCCCGAATTCTACAGGCAAACCAGGTCCGTAATAGCCGTCAACCATCAGGTTTACAATGCTCACGCCTTTCGCAACTATTGGAATTGCCTTAACAGAGTCGATTTGTTCGTGTATTTTTTTGTAGGCTTTACTCGGATTTAAAACAGAAAACTTCTTCCAAAATGAAGAATCTCTCTCTGTAGCATTTTCTAATTTCTGAATGCGTTGTAATGAAAAGCTGTCGCTTATATTGGGTTCTAACTGGTAGGAAATAGCGTTTATTTCATTCAATGCAATAATACCCGCGGTATTGTTGCTTAGGTCTTCCATATCGAATGAAATTCGACCGTGTTTCAAAGCCCATTTGTTTTCAAAACTTGTATCGATAAAATGTTCTTGGGTGATTTTCAATCTATCGATATAGTTTAAATTGGATGCTCCCTGCAATTCTAGTACGAATTTACAAATGGCACCCGATTGTTCTTGAATCCACAAAAGTCCTTTAAAAGCTACATCCTGTTCGAATTTCGGGCGGACTTTAACAATAAATTCCCGGAGTTTATTTTTTTTGTCGACACCAATTAATTCGTAATCATAAGTCGAAGTAGCTTGAGGTGCAATAGGTGATGGTATACCTTTTTCAAGGAAGGTTAAGATCGGTTTATAGATATTATAGGTAAGGAGTCCGGATCCTGTAACCTGCGAAATGAAATCTCCTTGATCCACACCGACACCATGGACTCGGCTACCTAAAATTACCTCTTGCTGTTTATATGGATTGTTTTGTTGGAAAACTTTACTAACTGTTTCAGAGTGAAAAACCGGCAGTACGCGTTGAGTAGAATCCCCTGTCACATAACTCATCGTGTCAGAAAGTTCAGATAAAGATTCCCCCAATTTCTTATTTAAGAAATTAGAGGAAATATGATTCAGAGCAACGGTATTCTGAGTCCGAATCAATGAGGAGTGATTTGGATAGTTAAGGGGATTGTGTGTTTCTCGATTTTTTTGAGCCAGTTCCACCCATTTCAATGCTGGATTGATGCCTAATGAAATCCTTACTGATTTAGTCTGGATGATTTCTTGCTTAAGTACTATTTTGAGATAGTTGGAAGTAAATGCAGAATCAATAGGTATGATGGCTTTTTCATAGCCATTAAAGAAGCAAACGATTGTATCCTGGAATGGATAGTCTAGGGATATGAGAACTTTGCCATTAAAGTCAGTTTCAAATTGGTTTTTTGTGTTTTTAATAAGTACAGATGCAAATGGAATGGGGTCGCCTGAGGTTTTTTCGGTAACAATTACGGTGAGGGGTTTGGTATTTTGAGCGAACGCGGTATTCCCCAGGAGCACTGTAAAGGCAATAAGGAGGAAAGTTTGGACACGTTTCACAAAAACAAAATTAAAGATAATTATGAATTAATTGATTTTGGTGAGGGAAATGAGGTCGTTTGGCGCGATTTTTGCAAATAATTGTTGTACAGCGTGAAAATAAAAAAGAAAGATATTTTTTGATTTCCATTTAATAACATATAAATATTTTGGAAATCAAATTAAATTCTATCTTTGCTGATATTTTAGAAAACATAATAAACCTATTATAATGTCAAGATTACTAATCGTTACTTTGTTCTTCACTGCGTTTACGAGCGCATTTGGACAGACAAAAAATGCAGACGATGCGTTGCAAAAAATAGAATCATTAAAAACACAGAACAGAGTGTTATCGGTTCGTTTGAGTAATGCCGAAAGCGAGATCTTCGCTTTGAAGACAAAAATTCCCACCATTGAGGAAAGTACAAAGCTAGAAATTCGGAAGTCTCAGGAATTGCAGGCTCAAAATGAGAAGGCCATGAACATTGCCTTGGATCAGTTTTCTGTAAAGTTTGAAGAGCAGAATAAATTGGTAGCGGGGGTTCGTGAGGAGTTATCGAAGAAATTTGCCGACCAATTGGTATTCTCTGGATTGGCATTTTTAGCTTTGTTAATTGTATTTGTAATACTTACAAAAGCATCTACTAATAAAGCAATGAAACAGAATTTAGCAAATTGGAATTCCTTCCAAGAACATATTTTAAAGAAGTAATAAAACCGTACTGTAATATTTTAAAACCATATCTATGAGTAATATAAATCAAAAAGAGAGCAAGGGTAAACTAGACTTAATTACCTTTATCTACGGAGTTGGTGCCGCTATCGTATTGGTAGGGGCGATGTTTAAGTTTCTAGGTTGGAACTATGCTAACGAAATGTTTATCGTAGGTTTAACGGTAGAAGCTATTGTATTTTTAATTTCTGCATTTGAGAGAAAAGTAACCGAGAAGGAATACCAGTGGGAGCAAGTTTTTCCGCAGTTAGATAACGTAGATCAGGCTGGGAATTCAGTTCAAACAGACGGATACCAATCAGCGATGCAACAGTTCAGCGAAACCTTGAAAGAGTTGAACAACGGATTGAAAGAAATGACCAGTGCGGTTAATGAAATCAAAACGGAGATGCGTTCAAATGTGGAGCAATCTAGCAGCATGAAGCAATCGGTTTCTGAGTTCAATGCCTTAATGACGGGTTATAACGAGAACTTGAAGAAAATCAACGAACAGTACAACGAGATTCTGAAGAAGTAAACTTCCAACATGGGAAATCTCACCGTTAAAATCACGAAATCAAAGAATATCTCATTTATGAGATTGTCTTTGTTTTACTTGATTTTCATCGTACAAATATTTTTCACATCTCCCGGTATGTACGTGTTACAATACCCAGATGTGGCAAAATCGCAAACCATGGTTAATGAACGACTTTTGTCGGAATTAACGGTTTTTACGGTAGAAGGAGAAAAAGAGAACAACTTAAAAACTGTTACCTTACAGTGTTTGTCAGAGCTAGAGAAGGTAGAAGTTGCCTATCGCGATTTTAAAAAGAGCACCGGTGTTATCGGCGACAGGCTTCGTGAAAGCAAATTCGCAGAAATACAAGTTAGAAATGGCAGTTGGGGTAAAATAATTGAAGGAGTACTCAAAGATTATTTGAGTGCTTATAACCCTGTTGGCAACAAAAGCTTAGATGCAGAATTGGTTCGGTGTTTCACGAATAAAGGTCAGGAGTTGGATGCGATTTATTATTTCTTCAAGGGATTGCCTAATGGAGTAGTACCGGGTGTTTTGGAACATTTTAAAACGGTCATGCTGTACGAAACAATTTTGGCTCTCAAGAAGAAAGAATCGGAGTTGCCCAAATTTGAGATCGTATCCTTAGATGAAACTGATTTTATTCAGAAGTTCAAAAGGAATTTGATTTTAGGAGAGTCTTTGGATGTGAAAATACGTCCTAAATCGGGAGAGGAAACCATAAAAGTTAAAATTAATGGAACTCCCGTTAAGTTAGACTCATTAAAACGTTCGGAATATCGTTTGTTCTACAAGCCTGCACGAGTGGGTGATTATGCCCTTGAGGTATTATCGGGTGAAAAAAGGTTATTTACTACGTTTAAGGTGGTACCTCCTATGTTCCGATTCATTAACTCGGCGAGTTCGGTTTCTGGATTTGTAGGCGAGCCTATCATTGTAACCTTAGATAGTTCTTATGTGCCCAAAGGCAATGCCATCACCTTCGAATCAAACGCAGCCAAGATTGAGCGCAAAAAATGGATTTTGGAAATAACTCCTGAGAAAGAGGGACTTTTTGATGTTATAATGAAAAAAGGAGGCGTCGAAATTGATCGATCTTCTTTTGTATCAACTTTGAAACCCGATGAGTTAGTTACGCTGATGGATATCAGTGGCGAATCTGCAGACTTAAAGAATGCCAATAAATTGGAATCGAAGAATCCATTCTGGCAGGTTGTTGATTTTGATATGAGCGTAACCTATCCAACAGGAGAGTTCAAAAAATTACATTCTTCCACTCGATTTTTGAGAAATGAACTGCGTGAATTGGAAGAAAAAGCTCCTGCAGGTAGTGTTTTGGTATTTGATAATATTCGTTTGTTGGGTAGTGAAATGGGATTGACTTCAAAAGGACGTCCTATTGTTAAAATAAAAGGATAATATGGGCAATTACGTAAAAGTTAAAAAGGCTAAGGTATTGCGTTTCAAACTGATCAGTGTGATGTACTTGATATTTATATCATTGAGTATGTTACAAATTCCTATTGATTGGTTGAGGATGAATATCAATATGGCCGAATATATTGGAAAGTCAACGAAAGTTGAAATTGACGATCCAGATATTGCCGATGTTTTCAATGAGTTATCTAGGTTTGAAGAAGAATTCCTAAAGGAAATCGGATACGATGTGGTTAATAAGAAATACCGTGAGCTTGATGGCTATAATTTGACGGATAAATATTTTATTCGCGACAAAAAAGGATATGCTCTTTTTGAAAAGTTGGTAAAACTCAAAAAGTATTATGAATCCTTGCCTGCTGATAATCCAAAAGGGAAAGAGTTTGCTGATCTGTTTGAAAATGACCTTGTCAATGGCTTAAAAGCGGGAAAAGCAAATATTTGGGTAGAATGGAAATTCAAACACGTTCCAATGGGAGTTGTAGTGACTTGGTTGGCGGATATGAAGCTCAAAATGAAGTTGCTGAATGGAGGTATTATTACCACTGAAGAGCAAAATCGCGACTATTTGGTCTTAATGGCTTACAATATTGAAGCCGTACGTCCGGGAGATACGGTGCGTATTGTGGTTTTCAATCATGAAGAAATGCAAGTGAGTGCAAGCCAAGGCGGACAGTCTTTTGAGTTGAACGATTGGAATCGCGATACGTTGTTGTTTATTCCTAAATATGTAGGTGTTTACGACTTGAGTTTCAAAAAGAATGGCGTGGAGGAAACCTTAAAAGTAACCTCTGTGGCAAAAACATTTGAAAGGGAGAAAGACAACAAATACAATATTTTCTATCAGGGCAAAACGTCAGAATTGCACTATGTGAATCTATTGAATCCTGGGCAAGTGAGTTGCAGCTGCGATCCAGATGCCACATTAGACCGTCAAAAAAGTAAGATCGTATTCAATCCTAAAGCAACAGGCTGGTGCTATTTCCAAATCAATAACAAAGAGGGAAAATTGTTATTAAAGGATAGCGTTTTTGTACAGAAACTACCTGTTCCGTTTGTTTATGCAAAAGGGGTAAGTGGCGAAGTGATTTCGCGGGTTCGTCTTAAGTCTGATAATAAGTTGGTGATGTATGCCACACATCCAGATTTGCAGAAGTTCAATTTTAAATTGAGTAATCTTAAATATCGCTTGTTAGGTATATCTACAGATCCGTTAACGGCTGCCGACAATGTGATTAATATCCCAACGGATAAAATAGAATCTCTGCGCTATGTTATAATAGAGGCGGCAGACATCAATAATGAAATAAAGAATATGGAGTTTGAGTCTCCATTAGTAATTCAAGTGAAGTAATTAAAAATGAAAAAGAAAATTCATATCTTTTCGATAATCATTGCTTTTGCAATGTTTACGGTGCTTGGCGCCCAGTCTAATGAAGTATTAGTATCGGGAACCAAAATCATTGAGGCCGGAGAGACGTTCAATATCACTGCGGGGCAAACCTTAGTTTTTGAACCAGGTGCCCGTATTGTGGTTAACGGAGGATTAAAAATATCAGGTTCTTCTAAGGAACCGGTAGTTATAAAATCTCAAAACCCTAAAAATCCGGGTTTGGGTATTGTAGTAAAAGGCATAAATGAAAATGATAATGTGAGCATCAAACATGTGGAAGTAATGAATGTGGTGCAATTTATCAGATTCGATCCTTTTTGGTACCGTAAATCCGTTAAGATTTCAAATGTTAAAGTTCACGATTTGATTTATAATGAACCTTTTATTTATACTTCAACACCATTTTTGGATTTAAGAGAGTCAAAATCGATCGAATTTGTTATTGAGAAATCTAAATTTTTCAATAATCAGGGAAACATCATTTTAGAGAAACTTGGATCTAAGGGTATAATTTATACATTAAGTGACTTGACTTTTAATGATAATAACATAGAAGGTGAAAATACAAGTATGGGTATTCTTCATTTAGATTTTGCCCGAAATACAACTGCGAAAAATGTGATAGTTGGTGATTTAACCTTTGTTAACAATTATTCAGGAGGCCTTACTGTTGGTATGTCTTTGAGTGGAGGACCTGGAACGCCGATTTCTATTGATGCGGGAAAAATTTATGCAAATACTCAAATATCCAATGTTTTGTATGATAATCGAGGAGATATAAGTCTTCCACGTTTGAATGTTTCTTTTACTTCGAGTTTAAAGGATAGGCAAGGTGATGATGGCTTCATTATTGGGGCGAGGCACGAATTTGGAGAATTGCAATTTGATATTGTTGGGGATGTTAAGATAATTGGAGTGCGTGATTCATTCAATCGTTCTGTGAATATCAACCAACGCCGTTCAGGAGATACTCTTACAGCTAATTATCTTGAAGGAAATCCAATTGAAGTAACTATGGCAAATGGTGTTAAGGTTAAAGTTCCAAAACTGACACCTGCACAATTACCACCGCCTCTGTATAGAAAAGTTGATACAACATTGATTAGCCCAGAATGGCCCGATACTACGCTGAAAACCAAAGTAGGGTTCATGGTAATTATTATCCCTACGTTCGGTAAGACAAGAGGATATTGACGAAATCAGAGAAAGCTGGGAGTTTGGAATTCTGGGGAGGAGGCGCCGTTTATGGCGGAGGAGATATTCAAACATAAGAGGGTTATGGATTTTAAAACATCCCCCCTCAAAGATGTTTGGTTTGTTAAAGGACTACCGGTGTTTTCTACTGTAGAATATAGTTATGGTGCTTATGGTCAATATAATCTAAATTCCAGGTTTGCAATGAAGGGGAGCTTTTATTATTCCACTGTTTCAATGCACAACATGTATGCTCCATTGATAGTGTCGTCTGGAAGAATGCCTACAACTTTAGGAAAAGATTTTAACGAATATATACCAGAAGGAAATACATTTTTATTGAACTTTTTGACTAAAATGTATATACTAGAGGGTGAAGCTCTATGGCATCTTAGGTCGTACAAATTAGAGGATGGTAAGAAATCTAAACTAATCCCCACTTTGGGATTAAGCTTGGGTTTAATGCATTATACCCCTTACCGGGCGATTTATCGAGCTTGGAAACGTAAAAAGTATACCTTTGCTGAACACAAAGTGAATGTATATGAAAATGATTTGTACGATCTTAGAAAGTTAGGTTCAGAAGGACAGAATTTTTTACCAGGAGAATCTCCGTATTCAACAATTACAGGTTTAATTGGAACCTCCTTTAGTTTAACTTATTTACGTCAAAGATGGACGTTAAAAGCTGAGATGAAGTTGAGTTACACGGGGACTGATTATTTGGATGATTATGGTAAAGGAGCTTGGTATGGTGGAAATGTTGAACTTTTGAAGGCAAATCAACAAATTGGAGATCTCTCAAGTTCATACCCTCGAGAATTGGACGAGTGGATCGAACTTGAAAGAAGATTAATATCGTATGACGAGAACATAGGCCCGAGTGCGCCAAGGTCTACTGATGGGCTTAAATGATTGGTTCTACCAATTTCATCTTGGGTTTGAGTTACCGAATTGTTCAACAAGTAACTTAGCAGAAACTGAACATTGTGCGACACCCTAATTTATCGTAACTTTGCCTGAGAACACAGGTATATGTCTATTCAAATTATTGTCCCCGCACCTGGGGAGTCCGTTAGCGAAGTAACCATCTCCTCATGGTTGGTGAAAGTAGGCGATTGGGTGAATATGGATGATCCCATCGCAGAATTTGAAAGCGATAAAGCTACTTTTGAGGTTAATGCGGAAAAAGCGGGAATAATTACTGAATTAATTGGTTCAGAAGGTGATACTATTGAAGTAAATACGATTGTTGCGGTAATTGACGAAACAGCTGAAAAGCCAGCTAGTGCTACTCAATCTGAGAAACCAGTTGATTCCAAGCCAGTTGAGACCAAGGTAAAAGAAAGCGCTAAAGAAACGAAAGTAGAAAATGCGCCTTCACTAGAATTGGATGTTGCGGCCTCTCCAATCGCGAAACAATTAATGTCTGAGTATGGAGTGAGTCCTCAAATCGTTAAAGGCACAGGTTCCAACGGTCGTATAACTAAAATTGATGTTCTTGAAGCCATTGTACAAAGTGGGGTTTCAAAGAAATCCAGTGGACATGGTTTTGGAGTACCGGCTTCTAGAGAGCCAGAAGGGAAAAAATGACCAATCTTCGTAAAACAGTTGCGAAGCGCTTGGTTTCGGCCAAGAATGATACGGCCATGCTTACAACTTTTAATGAAGTAAACATGAAGCCGATTATGGACCTTAGAAACGCCTATAAAGATAAATTCAAGGAAGAATTTGGTATTGGTCTAGGATTCATGAGTTTCTTTACACGCGCCGTATGTATAGCGTTGCAGGAATGGCCAGCGGTTAATGCGAGCATTGACGGTGAAGAAATTATATATCATGATAATTGCGATGTTTCAATAGCGGTTAGCGCACCTAAAGGTTTGGTGGTTCCGGTGATACGAAATGCGGAGGCCCTTACCTTAGATGGCATAGAGAAAGAAGTTAAGCGTTTGGCATTAAAAGCCCGCGATAACAAACTTTCAATTGATGAGATGACAGGAGGTACCTTTACCATTACCAACGGTGGCGTATTTGGTTCGATGATGAGCACGCCTATTTTAAATCCCCCTCAAAGTGGTATTTTAGGCATGCACAATATTGTAGAACGTCCAATAGCTGAAAATGGGCAGGTTGTAATTCGTCCCATGATGTATCTTGCATTAAGCTACGATCACCGAATTATCGATGGTAGAGAAAGTGTAAGTTTCTTGGTTAGGGTTAAGACTTTATTGGAAAATCCAGAGATGTTGCTAACAGGTAAGACGCCCGCTGAAGCACTTTTAGGACTTTAATTAATACGTTTTTACCTTCTTTTTGGGGGAATCCGTTTGGATTGTCTCAATAAGTGTTTCTTTTTATTGAAGAAGGGGCTGCTTTTATTTTCAAATCTCTCATTCCGCTTATTGGTTCAATCAAAACTGAACTGAATTATTCAGGGCTCGAGGGTATCTACGTTCTTTTGGAATTGCTTTATTTTTTGTAATTTAAGCATGGAAAGTCAAGTGATAGATGCGAGAGGAATTATTACATCGATTTTGGAATCCTAAATGTACCAACCGTTGGGATTTTAAAACCATGGATTTGAAACCCATTATTATTCGAAACTTTGGTGAGCTAAATACTTTGCAAGGGCCTGATTTTAAAGAGGCTGAAGTTGAAGTAAATGGATTGGTATTTTACGGTTCCATTGAACTTCATATCAAGAGTTCTCATTGGAATAAACATGGACATCAATATGATTGTCGTTACAACCAAGTTGTACTCCATGTAGTCTGGGAATACGATGAATCTGTGATGAATCAGCTTGGTCAAATTGTTCCAACTATATGTCTTAGTGATTATTTTTTGGAAAAAGATTTGCAAAAAGCACAACCTCTTACTAAAACAGTAACCAAATTTCCTTGCAATTTGAGTTTAAATCAATTGGATACGAATTTAATTGAAGCCCAATTGAATGCAGCTTCAATTGGGGAAATGAGAATTCAATCTGAAGAAACCTTCAATTGGGCAGAGCAACTTAATTTTGACTGGGAGCGCGTACTTTTTATTAGGTTGTTTGCCTATTCTGTAGATCCGCAGAATCGACAAATAGCCTATGATTTAGCCAAGCAAATACCGGTAAAGTATTTTAAAAGATTTCAAAAGTTTGACTACATAGGCTGGGTTATTTCGGAATCGGGCCTTTGGGATCAAAGTCCGCAATTTATACGGAATCATTTTCAGAAATATATCCATAGCTACAAACGAAATATTTTTCCCAAAATAGAGCCACTGCAGAATTGGCAAAATAGGAATTTAAGACCTGGGGCATACCCAATTCAGCGCATTATGCAATTTTTAGAATGGATAGACGCGCGAGAAGGGTATATTGACGACTTAATTGATGAAAAGAACATTGAAAATCTGCATAGGTTACTTTGTGAGGATAGGGGATTAATGAATTCTGATCCAAAAAAGAAAGTTGATTTGGAAAGGTCTAATTCAAATTTGATGGGGAATACCCAAATACGTGAGAGGTTAATTCAAAATGCCATTTTGCCAGTATGGGGAGCGAGAAGGATTTACTTAGGAAACGAAATCGACTTCGATTTTTCAAAGATGCTCAGGAAAGGTTCATTTGAAAGTAATCGGATAACAGAATCTATGAATTGGCTCATTAATATGGGAGCACCCAAGAATCAAAAGATGAGCCATGCCCTCCTTGCCCAGCACAAACATTTTTGTGGCATTAAGAAATGTTCTTCATGCAGAATTGGACAAGAATTATGGGGTTGAATACATCGGAGGACTTGCGACAAAAGAATTTTGTAAAAATCACAAATCGAATTCAAACGAAGTTGTAATATCTGAGCCCTGATGGGATTTGTTTTGCTATTTTTGTAAATATGAAGCATTTGGTAATAGTAGGTGGGGGAATTGTGGGTGTGGCTACGGCCTATCAAGTATGGATGAATCATCCCGAGGTGAAAATTACCATTTTTGAAAAAGAATCGGGTTTAGCAGCACATCAAACTGGACATAATAGTGGCGTCATACACTCAGGGATTTATTATAAACCTGGAAGTTTAAAAGCAAAGAATTGTTTACGTGGGTACGAAATGTTAATCAATTTCTGCGAATCAAAGAAAATTCCCTTTGAGCTTTGTGGTAAAGTAATTGTAGCTACAGATGAATCTGAATTTAAAGCTTTAGATATTTTATACGAACGTGGAATCGAAAACGGCTTGGAAGGCCTAATTAAACTTAATGAAACCCAAATTAAAGAATATGAACCCCATGCCCGGGGGTTGAAGGGTATTTACGTACCCCAAACGGGAATTGTGAATTACCGCAGATTAACTGAGGCACTTGGTGAAGAGATAGCATCATCAGATAAGGTAGATATTTGTACCAATGAGTCTGTTACTGGATTTGAATCTTTACAGGATGGCGTTAAAGTTAAAACCAATAAACGTGAATTACAGGTTGACAAGGTTATTAATTGTGCTGGATTGTATTGCGATAAAATTGCCGAATTAGCTGGAGAGAAATTGCATGTTCGAATCATTCCATTTAGAGGGGAATATTACACCATAAAGCCAGAAAAGGCACATCTTGTAAAATCTTTGATTTATCCAGTTCCTGATGCTCAATTTCCATTTTTAGGAGTGCATTTTACGCGGAGAATTACTGGGGAAATTGAAGCTGGGCCGAATGCGGTTTTTGCCTTTAAAAGAGAGGGCTATCATAAATCGAGTTTTAGTTTATCCGACTTTCTAGGCAGTATTATGTGGAGAGGTTTTCAAAAAGTTGCGGTTAAATACTGGAAAACAGGCATAGGAGAATATTACAGGTCTTTTTCAAAGTTAGCCTTTACCAGAGCGCTTCAGAAACTGATTCCCGAAATAACCGAAAAAGATTTAGAGCCAGCTCCGGCAGGGGTTCGGGCTCAAGCGGTTGATAAGGACGGAAGTTTATTAGATGATTTTTATATTCAAGAGAGTAAACATTTTATTCATGTTTTGAATGCGCCAAGTCCAGCAGCAACTTCATCTTTATCGATTGGACTGACCGTTTCGGAACGGTTAAATTTTGATAAAGAATGAAATGGTTTGCAATGCAACAATCTATAAATAGAAAAGATGTCAAGTGAGCTTCTGAAAACTCTCGAAAAATATGTTCCTCCTGGGAGTGCTCAATATGCCCATGATTTACTTTGGAAATATGGAATACAACTTCATATTAAAAAGCCAAGAAAGACTAAGTTGGGAGATTATCGCCCACCAAGGAAAGGAGAGCCTCATCGTATTAGCGTTAATAATAACCTAAATCCATATTCATTTCTAATAACGTTCTTACACGAAACAGCACATTTAATTAATTTTGAAAAAAACGGAGTCAAAGTAAAGCCGCACGGTAAAGAATGGAAATCTGAATTTCAAGAAGTTGCAAAACCTATTCTAGAGCCTGATTTTTTACCCCATGATATCTTAAAAGCCGTCGGTAATTATGTCAAAAATCCAGCAGCTAGTAGTTGTACCAGTCCAGAACTTGTTAGAGCCCTCAAGCAATACGATATTTCAAATGATTCGAGTTTGCTGTTGGAGAGTCTGCCTGAAAATGCTTTCTTTTTTATTGAAGATCGACTTTTTCAGAAGGGGCCAAAACTTAGAAGTCGATACCGATGTAAAGAGTTGGCAACAAACAAATGGTATTTTGTGCCAGGCTTGATGGAGGTAAAGCCCAAAGTTTAGTTTAATTTTGAAACCATGTCCTTATTGTCTATTGTAATACCTGCATACAACGAAGCCAAAACGATACATTTTATTTTAGATAAAATTCAAAAGGTGGAATTGATAGGGGGATTTGAAAAAGAAATAATCATCGTAGATGATTGTTCGAGTGATGGGACCTTTGAAGCACTTCAAGTTTATCATGAAAATAATCCTGAACTGAAATTACAATTAAGTAGACATGAGGTAAATAAAGGGAAAGGAGCTGCGCTACATTCAGGAATTAAACTAGCTAAAGGGGAAATAACCGTAATTCAAGATGCAGATTTGGAATATGACCCTCAAGAGTATAATATTTTATTGAAACCTTTTGTCGATGGAGTTGCTGATGTGGTTTATGGTAGTAGATTTATGGGTGGAAACCCACATCGTATTTTATTTTTCTGGCACAGTATTGGAAATAAGTTCTTAACCTTTCTGTCGAACATGTTTACCAATTTGAACCTTACAGATATGGAGACATGTTATAAAATGTTCCGCACAACTACCTTGCAATCCCTTGAGCTTAAAGAACGGCGATTTGGTTTTGAACCTGAGGTAACCGCAAAAATATCCAGAGTAAAAGGGATTCGGATTTATGAAGTTGGTATTAGTTATTACGGTAGAACTTTCGAGGAGGGTAAAAAGATCGGTTGGAAAGATGGATTCAGGGCAATTTATTGTATTTTGAAGTATAACGTGTTCTCGTAACACTTTGAATAGCTGAATTATCATATTTTCAGTTGGTTAAGGAATTTATCGGTGTTGCATTTTTAAGGGAATTCTCCGTTATTTGAATAAATCAATCTTAAATGCCTATGGATAAAAAGACTACAAGAATTTTATTTAGTATCGACAACAAAGTAGCCAATCAAGATGCGCTTGACGCGGCAATTTATCTTAGTAAAAAATCCAATTTAACCCTTACCTATGTAGAGACTTCCGATTCTAAGGATATCACAAATGGTCAGGATTTATTAGGATTTCAAACGGAGTTTAAACGCAAGTACTTCAAGGATCTCGAATATATTAAACAAGCAGGACCATTTTGGAAAACCTTGGCCACCGTAGCACAAGAGCGAGACTGCAACATGGTTGTAGTAGGAGCGGAGGTTGTAAAGTCTGGATTATTTGGGGGAGGTATGTCGGATACCGTTGATGCGTTTAATAGTGCGATTTTGTATTTGAATAATACTACAAAATGGGTTGAACCTAAGGTCATTCTTATGCCTTTAGATGGCAATTCAGAAACGCGACAAAAGTTTTACCGTATCTCAGAATGGGCACAGTTTACTCGTTCGAGTATTCATGTATTGGGAGTTAGTCATCCTTCGGATAAGGAAGACCAACGTTATGTACACACATATAGTTTGCAAGGTCAAGCATATATGGAAGAGCGCAGGATTAAAACCGCTCTTGAAGAAGTCCATTCCAAAGATTGCACCGCGGTTATTTTAGAACGAACCCAGTCATCTAGTCCTTGTTGGGTGAGTGCCGTAAGCAATACCGAGGGGGTATTCAAAACCAGTAGCGTTTCAAAAGATATGCGAAAAGTCGCAAGTTCCAATACTAATCGTGCCGTTCAAGGAAATTTCCGGAATGGGAGGCGTAGGCTATTAATTACTTTTAAGTTGATACTTTTGTAACGGGTTGTAGAAATACAACCCGTTTTTGTTGGATACGTAAAAAATGTTTCCTTTTGTTTTAAGTTAACTAGAGTTTGCCTAGTAGGACTTATTTCTCTTTTGTTTATGGTTTGAAAATTTTTGAATCTTAAATTCTTGGGATTGTTAAAATGTTATTTAGAGTTACGCAAATCGAAAAAAAAATCCCGAAATTGCGAGTACATGCATTTGGTTAAAGAAATTCAATCGTTTATTCAAGAAGGTAAAACACCTGAGGTTTTATTTTGGGTGGGTTGTGCAGGAAGTTATGACGAACGCGCACAAAGAGTAAGCCGAGCATTTGCGGAAATCCTAAATAAAGCAAATGTAGAATTTGCCATTTTAGGTGCTGAGGAAGGTTGTACAGGTGATCCGGCCAAAAGAGCAGGAAACGAGTTTCTGTTTCAAATGCAAGCCATGCAAAATATTGAAGTGTTAAATGGTTATGGAATTAAAAGAATTGTCACGGCTTGCCCACATTGTTTCAATACACTAAAGAATGAATATCCTTCTTTGGGAGGACAATATGACGTTGTTCACCATACACAATTCATAAATGAATTAATTGATCAAGGTCGCTTGGCAGTTGAAGGTGGTCCTTTCAATGGAAAAAAAATTAAATATCACGACAGTTGTTATTTAGGCAGAGCAAACGGAGTTTATGAGGCACCCAGAATGGTTATTGAACGTTTGGATGCTGATTTACAAGAAATGAAACGTTGTCGCACAAATGGATTATGTTGTGGTGCTGGCGGAGCTCAAATGTTCAAAGAGGCCGAAAACGGAGATAAAGAGGTGAATATTGAAAGAGCTGAAGAGGCGTTAGAGGGGAATCCGGATATAATTGCGGTGAATTGTCCATTTTGTATGACCATGATGCGCGATGGAACCAAGCATTTTGAAAAGGAGGCGGATGTTCAAGTTCTTGATATCGCTGAATTGATTAATCAACATAGCAAATGATAATTTCCCAATTGCCTGAAAATAGTCGGGTTTGGTTTTTTGGGGCTTCCACTTTAATTGAAGAACCAGAAAAAATGCAACTTATTTCGAAATTAGACTTGTTCGTTTCGGATTGGAAGGCGCATGGGTCAGATCTTGTTGCGGGCTATGAAATATTACACGATTCTATTTTACTAGTTGCGGTTGATGAATCCGTAACACCCCCTACAGGTTGCAGTATTGATAAAGTTTTTAAATTATTAGAATCAATGGAAACAGATTGGTTCCAACG
>CALSSY010000008.1 GCA_943789135.1 uncultured Bacteroidia bacterium | reverse complement strand
CAACAGTTCACAAACGAATGTATTGTGTTACGGAAACGCAACAGGAAGTGTAACGGTATCGGCAGCAGGCGGAACGAGCCCATATCAATATAAACTTGACAACGGGTCTTATGGTACAAGTGCGACGTTCTCTAGCTTATCAGCGGGTAGTTATACGATAACGGCGAAGGATGCCAATGGATGTACAAAGACCTTGAGTGTAACGATCACAGAACCAGCAGCGGCATTAAGCAGCAGTGGTGTAAGTGTAACGAATGTAAGTTGTAACGGAGGAACGGATGGAGCAGCGGATATTACGGCAACGGGCGGAACAAGTCCTTACACGTATGCATGGAGCGGTCCATCGGGTTATAGTTCAACCAGTGAAGATATCAGTACATTATCAGCGGGAACATACAGCGTAACGGTAACGGACGCGAATAGCTGTACTTCAAGCAATACGAGTGTAATAGTGACGGAGCCAACGGTATTGACCTTAAGCAACAGTTCACAAACGAATGTATTGTGTTACGGAAACGCAACAGGAAGTGTAACGGTATCGGCAGCAGGCGGAACGAGCCCATATCAATATAAACTTGACAACGGGTCTTATGGTACAAGTGCGACGTTCTCTAGCTTATCAGCGGGTAGTTATACGATAACGGCGAAGGATGCCAATGGATGTACAAAGACCTTGAGTGTAACGATCACAGAACCAGCAGCGGCATTAAGCAGCAGTGGTGTAAGTGTAACGAATGTAAGTTGTAACGGAGGAACGGATGGAGCAGCGGATATTACGGCAGCGGGCGGAACAAGTCCTTATACGTATGCATGGAGCGGTCCATCGGGTTATAGTTCAACCAGTGAAGATATCAGTACATTATCAGCGGGAACATACAGCGTAACGGTAACGGACGCGAATAGCTGTACTTCAAGCAATACGAGTGTAATAGTGACGGAGCCAACGGTATTGACCTTAAGCAACAGTTCACAAACGAATGTATTGTGTTACGGAAACGCAACAGGAAGTGTAACGGTATCGGCAGCAGGCGGAACGAGCCCATATCAATATAAACTTGACAACGGGTCTTATGGTACAAGTGCGACGTTCTCTAGCTTATCAGCGGGTAGTTATACGATAACGGCGAAGGATGCCAATGGATGTACAAAGACCTTGAGTGTAACGATCACTCAGCCAGCAGCGATAAGTGTAAGTGCGATATCGTCAACGAATGTAACGTGTAACGGAGCATCTGACGGAACGATTACGATTACAGCTACAGGTGGTGGAACGTTGAAATACTCCATTGATAATGGAAGTACGTATCAGTCCTCGAATGTATTCAGCGGGATAGCACCGGGCAGTTATACGGTAGTAGTAAGCGATGACAATAATTGTAATGCAACCTACACACCAAACCAGAATGTAACGATTACTCAGCCTGGAATTCTAACATTAGGTAGCACAGTACCTACCAATCCATCATGTTTGTCGGCTTCTGATGGTAAAATTGTTTTAAATGTTACAGGAGGTAATACCATTTCATATAGTATTGATAGTGGAACAACATTCCAAGGTTCAAATACGTTTACTGGTCTTTCGATAGGAATCTATAAAGCTGTTATTAAAGACAATCTTGGATGTGCACCTACATATTCAAATAGTCAATATGTGACACTAGTAAATGGAGATCAAACCAACCCAGTAGCGGTAGTTAAGAATGCAAGCGTGAACTTGAATGCAAGTGGCAGCGCAAGCATCAGCTACAGCGATATCAATAACGGATCAAACGACAATTGTGGTATCGTTAAGATATTCTTGGATGATTCAACATTCGATTGTACGGATGCAGGAGTAAACAAGGTAATCCTAACGGTAGAAGATGCTGCAGGAAACCAAGACACGGCACATGCGTATGTAACCGTAAGCGATGCAATCAACCCAGTAGCGGTAGTTAAGAATGCAAGCGTGAACTTGAATGCAAGTGGCAGCGCAAGCATCAGCTACAGCGATATCAATAACGGATCAAACGACAATTGTGGTATCGTTAAGATATTCTTGGATGATTCAACATTCGATTGTACGGATGCAGGAGTAAACAAGGTAATCCTAACGGTAGAAGATGCTGCAGGAAACCAAGACACGGCACATGCGTATGTAACCGTAAGCGATGCAATCAACCCAGTAGCGGTAGTTAAGAATGCAAGCGTGAACTTGAATGCAAGTGGCAGCGCAAGCATCAGCTACAGCGATATCAATAACGGATCAAACGACAATTGTGGTATCGTTAAGATATTCTTGGATGATTCAACATTCGATTGTACGGATGCAGGAGTAAACAAGGTAATCCTAACGGTAGAAGATGCTGCAGGAAACCAAGACACGGCACATGCTTATGTAACCGTAAGCGATGCAATCAACCCAGTAGCGGTAGTTAAGAATGCAAGCGTGAACTTGAATGCAAGTGGCAGCGCAAGCATCAGCTACAGCGATATCAATAACGGATCAAACGACAATTGTGGTATCGTTAAGATATTCTTGGATGATTCAACATTCGATTGTACGGATGCAGGAGTAAACAAGGTAATCCTAACGGTAGAAGATGCTGCAGGAAACCAAGACACGGCACATGCTTATGTAACCGTAAGCGATGCAATCAACCCCGTAGCGGTAGTTAAGAATGCAAGCGTGAACTTGAATGCAAGTGGCAGCGCAAGCATCAGCTACAGCGATATCAATAACGGATCAAACGACAATTGTGGTATCGTTAAGATATTCTTGGATGATTCAACATTCGATTGTACGGATGCAGGAGTAAACAAGGTAATCCTAACGGTAGAAGATGCTGCAGGAAACCAAGACACGGCACATGCTTATGTAACCGTAAGCGATGCAATCAACCCAGTAGCGGTAGTTAAGAATGCAAGCGTGAACTTGAATGCAAGTGGCAGCGCAAGCATCAGCTACAGCGATATCAATAACGGATCAAACGACAATTGTGGTATCGTTAAGATATTCTTGGATGATTCAACATTCGATTGTACGGATGCAGGAGTAAACAAGGTAATCCTAACGGTAGAAGATGCTGCAGGAAACCAAGACACGGCACATGCTTATGTAACCGTAAGCGATGCAATCAACCCAGTAGCGGTAGTTAAGAATGCAAGCGTGAACTTGAATGCAAGTGGCAGCGCAAGCATCAGCTACAGCGATATCAATAACGGATCAAACGACAATTGTGGTATCGTTAAGATATTCTTGGATGATTCAACATTCGATTGTACGGATGCAGGAGTAAACAAGGTAATCCTAACGGTAGAAGATGCTGCAGGAAACCAAGACACGGCACATGCTTATGTAACCGTAAGCGATGCAATCAACCCAGTAGCGGTAGTTAAGAATGCAAGCGTGAACTTGAATGCAAGTGGCAGCGCAAGCATCAGCTACAGCGATATCAATAACGGATCAAACGACAATTGTGGTATCGTTAAGATATTCTTGGATGATTCAACATTCGATTGTACGGATGCAGGAGTAAACAAGGTAATCCTAACGGTAGAAGATGCTGCAGGAAACCAAGACACGGCACATGCTTATGTAACCGTAAGCGATGCAATCAACCCAGTAGCGGTAGTTAAGAATGCAAGCGTGAACTTGAATGCAAGTGGCAGCGCAAGCATCAGCTACAGCGATATCAATAACGGATCAAACGACAATTGTGGTATCGTTAAGATATTCTTGGATGATTCAACATTCGATTGTACGGATGCAGGAGTAAACAAGGTAATCCTAACGGTAGAAGATGCTGCAGGAAACCAAGACACGGCACATGCTTATGTAACCGTAAGCGATGCAATCAACCCAGTAGCGGTAGTTAAGAATGCAAGCGTGAACTTGAATGCAAGTGGCAGCGCAAGCATCAGCTACAGCGATATCAATAACGGATCAAACGACAATTGTGGTATCGTTAAGATATTCTTGGATGATTCAACATTCGATTGTACGGATGCAGGAGTAAACAAGGTAATCCTAACGGTAGAAGATGCTGCAGGAAACCAAGACACGGCACATGCGTATGTAACCGTAAGCGATGCAATCAACCCAGTAGCGGTAGTTAAGAATGCAAGCGTGAACTTGAATGCAAGTGGCAGCGCAAGCATCAGCTACAGCGATATCAATAACGGATCAAACGACAATTGTGGTATCGTTAAGATATTCTTGGATGATTCAACATTCGATTGTACGGATGCAGGAGTAAACAAGGTAATCCTAACGGTAGAAGATGCTGCAGGAAACCAAGACACGGCACATGCTTATGTAACCGTAAGCGATGCAATCAACCCAGTAGCGGTAGTTAAGAATGCAAGCGTGAACTTGAATGCAAGTGGCAGCGCAAGCATCAGCTACAGCGATATCAATAACGGATCAAACGACAATTGTGGTATCGTTAAGATATTCTTGGATGATTCAACATTCGATTGTACGGATGCAGGAGTAAACAAGGTAATCCTAACGGTAGAAGATGCTGCAGGAAACCAAGACACGGCACATGCTTATGTAACCGTAAGCGATGCAATCAACCCAGTAGCGGTAGTTAAGAATGCAAGCGTGAACTTGAATGCAAGTGGCAGCGCAAGCATCAGCTACAGCGATATCAATAACGGATCAAACGACAATTGTGGTATCGTTAAGATATTCTTGGATGATTCAACATTCGATTGTACGGATGCAGGAGTAAACAAGGTAATCCTAACGGTAGAAGATGCTGCAGGAAACCAAGACACGGCACATGCTTATGTAACCGTAAGCGATGCAATCAACCCAGTAGCGGTAGTTAAGAATGCAAGCGTGAACTTGAATGCAAGTGGCAGCGCAAGCATCAGCTACAGCGATATCAATAACGGATCAAACGACAATTGTGGTATCGTTAAGATATTCTTGGATGATTCAACATTCGATTGTACGGATGCAGGAGTAAACAAGGTAATCCTAACGGTAGAAGATGCTGCAGGAAACCAAGACACGGCACATGCTTATGTAACCGTAAGCGATGCAATCAACCCAGTAGCGGTAGTTAAGAATGCAAGCGTGAACTTGAATGCAAGTGGCAGCGCAAGCATCAGCTACAGCGATATCAATAACGGATCAAGCGACAATTGTGGTATCGTTAAGATATTCTTGGATGATTCAACATTCGATTGTACGGATGCAGGAGTAAACAAGGTAATCCTAACGGTAGAAGATGCTGCAGGAAACCAAGACACGGCACATGCTTATGTAACCGTAAGCGATGCAATCAACCCAGTAGCGGTAGTTAAGAATGCAAGCGTGAACTTGAATGCAAGTGGCAGCGCAAGCATCAGCTACAGCGATATCAATAACGGATCAAACGACAATTGTGGTATCGTTAAGATATTCTTGGATGATTCAACATTCGATTGTACGGATGCAGGAGTAAACAAGGTAATCCTAACGGTAGAAGATGCTGCAGGAAACCAAGACACGGCACATGCTTATGTAACCGTAAGCGATGCAATCAACCCCGTAGCGGTAGTTAAGAATGCAAGCGTGAACTTGAATGCAAGTGGCAGCGCAAGCATCAGCTACAGCGATATCAATAACGGATCAAACGACAATTGTGGTATCGTTAAGATATTCTTAGACGATTCAACATTCGATTGTACGGATGCAGGAGTAAACAAGGTAATCCTAACGGTAGAAGATGCTGCAGGAAACCAAGACACGGCACATGCTTATGTAACCGTAAGCGATGCAATTAACCCAGTAGTTGTAGGTAATAATTTGGTGATTTATCTTGATTCATTTGGATCTGCTTCAATTACCAATAAAATGGCGGTTAATTCGGCTACGGATAACTGTTCAGTTAGAGATACTTTATTAGACAGATATACATTTGACTGTTCTGATACAGGAAAAGTTAATGAAGTGGTAATAACCGTAACAGATGATGCCAATAATAATCATAAAGATACCATCGATGTAATTGTATTCGATAAAATTGGTCCGATTATCAAGGCAAAAGACATTACGCTTTATTTAGATAATAACGGAAAGGTATACTTCGGCACAAATGATATTGATACGGGTAGTTTTGACAACTGCTCAATTAAGAGCCGAGAGATCAATATTGACTCATTCGATTGTGGTAATATCGGTAATAATACGGTTGTATATAAGGTAGAAGATCACTCTGGAAATGTATCAACCAAAAATATTACGGTTACCGTACTAGATACTATTAAACCTACAGTTGTTGTAAAAACGAATATTGTTTATTTAGATACAGCTGCAAAAGGTTCCATTGTTAATGCATCTGTTATTTCATTAACCTACGACAATTGTGGAATACTAGATTCAACCGTATCTCAGTATAACTTTACAATTGCGGATACAGGATGGGTAGACCTTGATGTCTATGTAACGGACGTTAATGGTAATAAAACCGGCCCAATTCCTACCAAAGTACTCGTGCTTTTTGCCGATTCAGATAATGATTCTATACCTGATTACATAGAAGGACCTGAAGATACAGATGGTGACGGAGTATACGATTATTTGGATTTAGACTCCGATAATGATGGTATTTTGGATGTTGTTGAAAATGAAGGTAAAGATTATTTAGTTGATTTCGACTCAGATGGAATTCCGAATTATAAAGATTTAGATTCTGACGATGATGGAATTGATGATGTAATCGAAGTGGACGGTACGGATAACGACTTTGATGGTATCGTTGGAACAGGTTCAGCTGTTGTTGACGCAAATGGAGTTCCGATTTCTGCAAATGGTGGTTACACGCCTGTTAACACAGACGGTGCAGAAAAAGACGATTATTTGGATGAGGATGCAGACAATGACGGTATTCCAGATTCAGTTGAAAAAGGAGCTACCAAAGATCCTGTAGATACCGATAATGATGGAATTCGCGATTGGAGGTCTTTAGATTCTGATTCTGATGGAATTCCAGATTCTGTAGAGAAAGGTTTAGATGGTAATAATCCAGTGGATACCGATAATGATGGAATTCCTGATTATTTAGATTTAGATTCTGATAACGATGGTATTCCGGATACCGTAGAGAAAGGTGCCGATGGAAATAATCCAATCGATACAGATGGAGACGGAACACCAGACTACCGTGACTTAGATTCTGATAACGATGGTATTCCTGACGAAGTTGAAAAAGGTGCTGATGGAAATAATCCAGTGGATACCGATGGAGACGGAACACCAGACTACCGCGATTTAGATTCTGATAATGACGGTATTCCTGACGAAGTTGAAAAAGGTGCTGATGGAAACAATCCAATCGATACAGATGGAGACGGAACACCAGACTATCGTGACTTAGATTCTGATAACGATGGTATTCCTGATGAAGTTGAAAAAGGACCTGATGGAAACAATCCAATCGATACAGATGGAGACGGAACACCAGACTATCGCGATTTAGATTCTGATAACGATGGTATTCCAGATGAAGTTGAAAAAGGTGCTGATGGAAATAATCCAATCGATACCGATGGAGACGGAACACCAGACTACCGCGATTTAGATTCTGATAACGATGGTATTCCTGATGAAGTTGAAAAAGGTGCTGATGGAAACAATCCAATCGATACCGATGGAGACGGAACACCAGACTATCGTGATTTAGATTCTGATAACGACGGTATTCCAGATGAAGTTGAAAAAGGACCTGATGGAAATAATCCAATCGATACAGATGGAGATGGAACACCAGACTACCGTGATTTAGATTCTGATAATGACGGTATTCCAGATGAAGTTGAAAAAGGACCTGATGGAAACAATCCAATCGATACCGATGGAGACGGAACACCAGACTACCGTGATTTAGATTCTGACAACGACGGTATTCCAGATGAAGTTGAAAAAGGACCTGATGGAAATAATCCAATCGATACCGATGGAGACGGAACACCAGATTATCGTGAATTGGATTCTGATAACGATGGTATTCCTGATGAAATAGAGGCGGGAGATGATGGTAAAAACCCAGTTGATACCGATGGAGATGGAACACCAGATTATCGCGATTTGGATTCCGATAACGATGGGTGGTCTGATGAGTACGAAGCAGGTGATGATGGTGAAAATCCAGAGGATACAGATGGAGATGGCATTCCCGACTTTAGAGAGTTGGATGCCGATGATGACGGAGTGAAAGATGCCGATGAATTTGAAGGAGATTGTGACGGCGATGGCATTCCAAACAATAGAGATAGCGATCCTTGTGAACCAATCATCCCGAATGGATTCTCTCCGAATGGAGACGGTGTAAACGACAATTTTGTTATTCCAGGTATTGAGGCGTATAAGAAGAACAGAGTTATAATTTACAACCGCTGGGGTAATGTGGTATTCCAAGCTTCTAATTATCAGAATCAGTGGGATGGTACAAGCAATATGGGTATTAGAGTGCTGGATACTGACGGAAAAGTCCCAGATGGCACCTACTTCTATTTTGTTGATCTAGGCGATGGCTCAAAACCTCGTACAGGAGATTTATATATTAACCGCATAAAGAAATATTAAAATGATAAGAATAATAATTAGACAGACTCTGGCTTTGATTTTGATGAGTCTTAGCGTGTCGGTATATGCGCAAATTGAACCGATGTATGGAATGTACAGGTTCAATGCAAATGCAATCAATCCGGCCCAAGCAGGCTCAACTAAGCAATTGGATGCGTCTCTTTTATCTCGTTGGCAATGGACTGCAATAAATGGAGCCCCGAAAACACACGTTGCGTCCGTTTCCATGCCTTATCAAGAAAATGTGGGATTTGCCTTAAATATAGTCTCTGATAATATCGGACCCGTTTCGGATTTGTATGTAGGGCTTGATTACGCTTATCAAATTCCATTGACCAATACAACCAAATTGGCTGCAGGTATTCGATTGAGTGTTATTAATCACTCTGTAAATTTAGCCGATCGAAATATTATTGATCAAACCGATGAGGCGTTTAAATACAACCTAAACAGTGGATTTCGAGTAAATCCAGGATTAGGTTTTGTCTTAATCAACCCCAAGTATTATGTGGGAATTTCCTTGCCACGTATATTGAGGTATAGTTATGGCGATGCATTTAATATCAGCACATACAAAGATGTTCAACATAGTTTTTTCTATGCAGGATATGAGGCCGATATAAATAGAGACGTTACCTTGAGACCTAGTATTATGGGAAATGTTGCTGTTAATGCCCCCTTGAATTTGGATTTAAATTTAACTGCAACAATTTTCGATCGTTTTGATATCGGTATGATGCATCGTATTCAGGATGCAATAGGAATTATTACGGGTTATAAATTTAACAACGGTTTATATCTAGGTTATAGTTATGAATATCCTATTTCCCAAATGAGAAGGGTTACCAGGATGACCAACGAGGTTGCTGTTAAATTTACCTTTAATGACGCCAGAGAAAAGCGAATACTAACACCGAGATATTTTAATTAAAGCCTTATGAGGTCATTATTGATAATATTCTGGTTGTTTGTTTCACCAATTCTAAATGCTCAGTGGAACAAAACGGGTAGACCCCATCAACAGAAAAATGATTATTACAGAGCAGCTAAGGCTTATCAAGAGGTAGTCGATACATCTGATGTTGAGGATATTTTGAGTTATGCTCGGGTATTATATTATCAGGGTAAGATTGGGGAAGCACAGAATTATTTTACAATATTGGCTAACGGTGGACATTTAAAAGAAATAAAAGATCTAACCGCTTTTTTTACTTGTAACCAAATTACTAAGTCTACAAAGGACGAAGAATTTCGTATGCTGTTTGGAGATTTATACAGATTTTCTAGCGTAAGAGGATTTTCAGATACGATGTTGGAGGATCGACATAAATATATTGTACAATCCAGTTGTTTTAATACGGATGACTTTGAAGATTTCTGTCCAACGGTTATTGCAAATAAACTTTGTGTAGTATCAGCGCGTCCATCAAAGAATGATGCTTTAGGCAAGTACAAGTACAATAATCAATATTTCTACGATTTATACGAAGTAAACGGTTGTGATCTTAAACTTCTTCGCGATGATAAAAATTTGCCCAAAGGAATAAATACTAAATTGCACGATGGCCCCGCGCATTATTCCGATGATGCCAAAAGATTTTTTCTTACCCGAAATATTGAATATAGCGATAACATAAATCTGGGAATTGTATACTCTGAACTAAATGAGCGTGGAGTTTGGTCGAATTGGAAGTCATTTGAATACAATACTGCAGTATACAATGTCCAACATCCTTACTTTGATACGGCATCTCAAAAATTGTATTTTTCTTCAGATATGCCTGGTGGTTATGGTTCGTTTGATTTGTATTACAGCCAATTAACCGATTCGGGATGGAGTATTCCTTCCAATTGTGGCAGCGCGATAAATACAAGTGGAGACGAGGTTTTTCCAAATCTTCATAACGGTGAGTTGTATTTTTCATCTAATGGTATTGTGAATAAAGGAGGATTAGATTTATTCAAATGGGATGGTAATACGTTGTATGCCATGAACAGTTTAAATTCTGTTTGGGATGATTACGGAGTCTATTTTATTTCCGACTCATCTGGATTTTTCACAACAAATAGATCCAATGGTTTTGGACATGATGATGTTTTACAATTTGAACTTATTCAACAGCAAAAACCTGAAGACACAATTCAGGTCAATACAATTAAGCCATCTATTGTAAAAACGGAATTAGGAACACCTATGATTGCGGGTTTGCAAATATCTATTTTCGATGCGGTAGACCAGAGTTGGGTTGAATTGCCAAAGCTCGATATTGAAGTTGAAAATTTATTGTCGGGTGTAAAATCAGAATTCACTGTACAACAAGATAGTGTGAAAATCAAGTTGGGATATCTGTCATCAGACTCCGTATTTAAGATTACTATAGACGTTAACCGAGAGGGGTATAAAACCAAACGGGTTGTTTATAAGGCTATTTCACCAAGGGATGGGAAGTTAGATTTGGGTAAAATCTACTTATTTAGAGAGCCGGATTATAAACCGAAACCTAAAAATGGGAAAGTTGGACTTCCAATTGTGTATTTCGACTTGGATAAAAGCAATATCCGTAAAAGTGAAACCCATAAGTTAGATTCCATATTTAATATTTTAAAAGCGCAGGAATCGGTTAAGTTAGAGATAAAAGCCTATACCGATTCTAGGGCAAGCTTTGATTACAATTTGAAATTAGCAGAGCGCAGAGCAAAATCGAGTATTAAATACCTAACAGATAAAGGAATCGATAGAGATCGTTGCGTCTTTGCCGTTTATGGTGAAACCAATCTGGTAAATGATTGTGGCGATAATAAGGAATGTGCCGAGCAATTCCATCAATTGAATAGAAGGGTAGAATTTAATTTATTAGACTAATTTATAAATGAATATTTCAAGTAAAACCATCCTATTTGTAATAGGATTCGTGCTATTGTTATGTGTTAATAACCTAAATGGTCAAACTCCAGAAAATAATAAAAACGGAGTTGACAGTTTGACAATATTGGAAAATGCAAGATTTGCCTACATTTCAGGAGATAACAATGCGGCGTTCAATTACTATTCAACTTCCTTAGCAAAATATTCGAGTATATCTAAAAATGATTGGGTTCGATTCAGAGGGGCCGCTATTTTATTGGGAGAGAAGGAAGCCAATAAAGTAGAGGTTTTATTCGGCAAGTATGGCAATCCAAACTGGAAAAATGAGGTATTCGTGAATATTGATTTTGCCAAAGGCGGTTTCTCAGCACATCGATTAGATTGGAATACGAATGAATTTGAGGAATTCGGGCCCATTATGCACGATGGGAAATTATTTATAGTTTCTTCAAGGCCGAATTCAAATATGGATTTGGGGAAATATCATCTGAATCAACAAGCATATTACGATGTGTTTTGGTTGGATACTAACGGTCAAATGAAGAATGCAAATAACTATTTTAATGGATTCTCTTCAAATTCAATAAATTCTGCATTTCATGATGGGCCTTTCAGTATTTCAAATAAAAATAAGCGGATTATTTTAACCAGAAATGCTAAAACTACGAATTCCCAAATGGGATTGGGATTGTTTGAATCTGTATTTGATGAGAATAAGAAAAGTTATTCAAGTTGGCAAAGAATGAAAAATTTGCCTACGAAATTCAATCATCAACATCCCTTTTTCGACGATAATACAAATACCCTTTATTTTTCATCGGATATGCCAGGCGGCATAGGCGGATTTGATTTGTATAGCATGACACTCACAGATGGGAAATGGTCTGAACCTAAAAATCTAGGTTCAAAAATCAATACTGCGGGCGATGAAGTTTTTCCAACCGTTTACAAAGAAAAATTCTTCTTTTCGAGCAATGGTTATAAAACTACGGGAAACTTAGATTTATTGATTTTCGATAATGACGAAGTTCGAGAACTAGAAGACTTTAACAGTATTTGGGATGACTACCATGTTTATTTTGTATCGGATTCTACGGGATACTTTTGTTCAAATCGTGTAAACGGTTATGGAACGGATGATATTATAGCTTTTACATTCAAGGAATTCGCAAGAACCAAGAAATTGAATTTTATCCTTGATCATATTGCATCAGATACGGTAATAACGGAAGTTACGGTTCGAATTGGAGACCTAGATACCACCATCATGGTGATGGGTAATAATTTTAATTTGGAAGTTTTAAATTCAAACGGCGAGATACCTGTGGAAATTTCTTATAAGTCAGAAGGATTTTATCCAAATAAGAAATCCATGAACGTTGACCTTAAAACTATGGATGAAATTCATCTGAACGCAGAACCACTTCCATTGATTAAACCTCCGGTATTGGTTATAGAGATCAGAGAATCTAACGGTGAAATTCCTGTAGTGTTCAGTGCTGGTAAGGTTTCGATTTCTTTAGATGGAAATCAATTTATTACAATGACCGATACAATCAACAATGGAATAACCAGTAGGGTATTGGAAGAAGCAAAAGGAAAAACATTTCTGTGGGTTAAGTATCAGTTTAAAACACAAGATTATTTGATTCTTTCTGATTCGGTATTTTTGAATATCACAGATTTAGATACGATCTACTTAAATAAATTCTCTCCAAAACTGTTGGCACTTGAGAAAACTAAAAAAGGTCTAGATATCGGTAAATATTATAAGGTTGGTATGATTTATTTCGATGTCAATAAATTTAACATTAGACCAGATGCTGCCATTGAATTGGATAAAATAATTAAGGCCTTGGTTGAAAATCCTGAAATTTCCATTGAGTTGGGCTCACATACTGATTGTCGTGGTTCCGCAAAAAGCAATCAAACGCTTTCCCAGAATAGAGCAGAATCAAGTGCTAATTACATCATAGAAAAAGGAAACATATCCAAAGATAGATTAACATTCAAAGGATACGGTGAAACACAAATTCTCAATAAATGCATCGATGGAGTTCAATGCACACCCGATGAGCATGCATTGAACCGACGAACAGAATTCAAGATTACGAATGTGATTTATTAATCCATCCATCTTTCGGTAATCTGACCTTGTGGTGTTACCATCATAAGTTTGGTGCGCGTGGTAGTTTTGGTTTGCTGTACCACCGGAAGTTTGCGTTCGTAATGCACATAAGCCGTATACGTGATTTGTATGCTGGGCTCTAAAGGAGAAGGATTTATAACGGCGTCGAAGCGATCTTCCGGTAAACGATTGTGGAATAAAGTGCTGCGATTGGGTCTTGATGCAGTTTCTGGCGTTGTAGCATCATCGGTAATGGCACTAATAGCCAACGGCTGATAGGGCTTGTATTGGTCTACGGGATCTGCTTGTTGAATGCTTTCTGTGAGCGTTCGGAAGCAGGTATCTACGTTTATTCCGGTTGCTTTTAAATGCGCGGTGCGTAATTTGAGTAATTCTAATGCTTTTTTGCGCATTTCGGTTTGGGCCGCTTGCATCGAATCAAAATGATATTCTACCTTAATAAGGTCGTAAATTTCGCATTGAGCCGCCATCGAGAATAGTCGATCTAATTGCCAAGCGTGGTCGTAGCGTATGTGTACGTTCTTTTGTATTTCAAATCCCTTGGGGACTTCTACATATGTGCTTGAAAATAACTTTTTCTCTTTGCGGAAAATGGGCACCAACGCAATCATATCGGTATAGAAATCACTCTGCTTGAGTCCGATTTCTTTGCCTAAGGCCACAAATTTGCGCAAACGGCGATTCAGGTTGCTGTCGAGCTCCGATACTTTTTCTCCAGCCTGATTGATGTGAAAAATGGCGGTATAGGCGGTGGGGGTGGCGTTTTTGAGGATGTGTATTTGGATATCGGTGGCTTCATTACTGGAGCTTATGGGATTCATACCGTTGGGCACATGCCATTGGTAACTGTTAGATACCATGCCGTTCGCCGCTCTCCCCGTTTGTTTATCTTTTCGTTTACGTGAATTGACATCGTAGGAAATTTTTACACCCCCTCGATCCATGTTGACGGGTACGGGTGCCGAATAAGAGTTGTTATTTTTAAAGCGGTTGTTTTCATTCCAGGTGGCATTTCCGGAAACTTGCGACATTATAGGCAAGGAAAGCATGCCCCAACAGGCAGCAAAGGTTAACTTTTTCATAGTTCTTAATACTTTAACGAGTGGAAAGTTAAATATATTCCCTAAAAGATTTGCGATTTTCGTATTACGGACTTCATTTCCTAGTTCAATGCCTTTTCGCAAAATTCAGGTGCTAAATGAACGGCGCATTTATTCGAAATAAATGCGTTTAATACGCGCGTTCAACCCGGATAGAGGTTGTCTTTCGGGTCGTTGAGACTTCGAATGAACTAATACACCAATTCGCCCCAGGGGCCTATGATGCTCAGTTTTTTCCCCTTGAAGGCTTGGGTACGACCTATAACTTGTGCCTGGATGTTGAAGGTTTTCGCGATTTCTATCATTTGGGAAGCCGATGATGCATCGGTGTATATCTCCAAGCGATGTCCCATGTTGAACACCTGAAACATCTCGCGCCATTCGGTACCGCTTTCTTCTTTGATTAATTGAAATAAAGGCGGTATCTCCATTAGATTGTCTTTGATAACGTGCACGTTATCGGCAAAATGCAAGATTTTGGTTTGTCCGCCGCCGGAACAATGAATCATGCCTTTAATACAATTCCGGCCGAGCTTCTCGAAGATGGCTTGGGTTAAGGGTGCGTAGGTACGGGTAGGCGATAAAACGAGTTTACCGGCGTTCAATGGGCTTCCCCCGATAGGGTCGGTGAATTTTTTAGAGCCACAATACACTACGGAGGTGTCGAGATTGTTGTCGTAGGTTTCGGGATATTTACTGCGGTAATCGGAATGGAACACATCGTGTCGCGCGCTGGTAAGGCCGTTAGACCCCATGCCGCCGTTGTATTCGGTTTCGTAGGTGGCCTGACCGTGGCTTTCGAAGGCCACAATGACTTGGTTGGGACCGATGTTGGCGTTATCGATGATGTCGCTGCGCTTGGCTTGCGCCACTAAGGTAGAGTCTACTATAATGGTTTTAACCAAATCGCCCACATCGGCGGTTTCGCCCCCGGTGGTGTGGATTTGGATGCCGTATTGGGCCATATTTTGGCAGAATTCTTCGGTGCCTTCGATGATGGCGGCGATGACTTCGCCGGGAATATTGCTTTTATTGCGGCCGATGGTGCTGGAAAGCAGGAAGGGTCCGGTTACGCCGGCACAAATGAGATCGTCGGTGTTCATAACGATGGCATCCTGTGCAATGCCTTTCCAAACGGAAATGTCACCTGTTTCTTTCCAATACGCATAAGCCAAGCTGCTTTTGGTACCTGCGCCATCCGCATGCACGATTGTACATAATTCTGGATTCTGGGTGAGGTAGTCAGGAATAACTTTACAAAATGCTTTTGGGAAAAGGCCTTTGTCTACATTTTTTATCGCGTTATGTACATCTTCTTTTTGAGAAGATACACCGCGTTTGGCGTATTTGTCAGACATTGTTGCAAATATAGGATTGATTCATAAAAAAAGAGGGAACACAAGGCCCCCTCTTTTCTAGAAAATATGAAGAAATGAATTATTGTTTGATGAATTTAGCGTTTTCAATTCCGTTTGCTGTTTCAATAGAGATGAAATAAGCACCGGTATTCAAGAACGATACATCAAGACCTTTTTCGGTATTTGGATTTACTTGATTGTAAACTGCTTTACCAGATAGGTCACGGATGGTTAATTTGTTAACTGCAGTGTTTGTATTAACGAACAAGGTGTTGTTCACTGGGTTAGGATACACGTTTAATGAACCTTTGTTGATTGCTTTATTGCTCATAGTTGGCTCAGCAACACGGTTCAATTCGAATTTCCAATGTGCACCTTCAGCAGAAATTTGGATTTCAACGATCATGGTGTCTTCCATGATAGAAACCATATAAGTGATTGAATCAGCTGCCTCAGCAGGAGCTTTGATTTCCGCACCATTGATAACTTTAGGAATGCCGACATAGTTTCCTTTTCCTACGATTTTTAAGGTTCCTGTAGCTGCATCAACAGACCACATACCATCTGTAGAACCATCATGAGGAGCTACTGGAGTACCACATCCGTCAGAACCCTGCCATCCTTCAATGAAAGTCTCATCACCTAAGATGTTTTTGAAAGTACCATCTTCCATGAATACAAAGTAATCGTCGAACTGACAAGCACGAGCACCAGCTACTTCTTCAGCAGGATTTCCCCACCAAGAATAATCGCCTTTTTGAGGACCAACTGCCATAGCATATGCCTTTGGAGCTAACTGCCAATATCCTGTTGGATCAATAGGATCCATTTTACGTGTTAATTCGTATTTCCAATAAGCACCTGCATCAGAAACTTTGATTTCAACCACCATGTTATTGGCATCAGTCATGGTAACTTCATAGGTGATATTATCAGGAGCATCAGCTGGATTTGATAATTCGCCACCGTTATATGGTTTTGGCAAACCTATGTAAGCACCTTTACCAGAAATGGTAATTGTACCTGCAGTTTCGTCATATGACCATGTTGCAGCCGTTTTTCCGTCGTGAGGAGCAACAGGAGCACCACAACCATCAGAACCCTGCCATCCTTCAACGTAAGTTTCTTCGCCCATTACATTTTGGAAACTTCCGTCTGCATTGAAAACGAATTCATCATCGAATTGGCAAGCACGAGCACCCGTGATTTCAGCCTCAGGTACGCTCCACCAAGAATAATCTCCTTTAGAAGGTCCTACGCCGAAACTTCCCGCCTTAGGGGTTAACATCCAAGTGCCTTCAACTTGGGCCATTAGACCAAGAGTTGACATTGTGAATAAAGAAAGTAATAATTTTTTCATCATTTTTTAATTTTAGTTGCTCAATAGTACGAATTATGATTCAGAATTTGTAATAAAAACAATAAGTCTGAGCCCCTTTTTTTTAGACAAAAATTTTATTTATTGTAAATTTTACAATAAATATCGAACAATTGCAACAATGATAGTGTTTTACACGTGCATATGTCACAATAAGTAATTGTCATGGTATTGCAATAATGCCCAAGGAGCAAATGAATTCAGCGTAATTGCAAAAGGATTCGTCAGCCTGTAGGTCTTAGTTTACAGTGAAATTAACCTGTTGTGTGCTGTGGGCGTTATTACCGACAAAGAGTTCGAAATCACCTTTCTCAAAAATCCACTTACCATCTGCGTTATAATAACCGAATTCAGATAATGGGATTTGGAATTCCACTTTTTGGGATTGGTAAGGTTTAAGAGGAACTTTTTGAAAACGGATAAGTTGTTTTTTGGGTCTTGTTTGCTCCGCATAAACATCTCTGAAATATACCTGAACCACCTCATCGCCTTCGTACTTACCCACGTTGTTTATGTTTACACTTACTGTAATACCATCTTTGTTTTGGATTAATTCGGGTTTATTGTATTCAAATTGGGTATAACTAAGTCCAAATCCAAAAGGGAATAGAGGCTCATTGGGGACATCTAGATATTTACTGGTATATTTTTGATTTTGATCGAAGGGTCTTCCCGTGTTTCTGGTATTATAATAAACCGGAATTTGACCTTCATTTTTAGGGAAGCTCATGGTTAACCTTCCACTTGGGTTATTTTTACCGAATAGGGTATTGACAATGGCGTTACCCCCTTCCGTGCCGGGAAACCAACATTCCAAAACGGCATCGGTATACTTTAGAACGGGATCTAGAATTAATGGTCTTCCGTTATACAGAAATAAGATTATAGGTTTTCCCAAAGTGTGCAAGGATTCTAATAATTTTATTTGATGTGTTGGCAATCCTATTTTACTCATAGAAGCGGCTTCTCCACTCATACCAAATGCTTCGCCTAGTGCAACAACGATAACATCGCTATTTTTGGCAATTTCCATTGCTTCTTTTAATAAAGAATCACTGTTCACTGGGGCTGGAATTTGTCCGTCGTGTTGGTTGAGTCTTTCAATTAGCTGGGATTCCTCAAGAAGGTTGCATCCCAAGGCATATTTAATATTAGATGTAAAACGTTTATTTTCTGTTTGGTTAATGGCTTCCCAAATGCTAACGGCTTTTTTCCAATCTCCGGCTCCACTCCAATTTCCAATTAAATCGCGTTTTCTCTTGATTTGAGGACCGATAAACGCTATGGATTTTCCGGCTTTTAATGGCAATGCATCTTTATTATTTTGTAGAAGGACGAACGATTCTTCGGCGGCTTTTTGAGCCCATTTTAGATTTTCTTGGGATAGAATGATTTCTGAGTTATCGTCTTTTAAACCGCGATAAGGATCTGAGAACAATCCAAGGCGGTATTTTGATATCAAAATATTACGGCATGCACGATTTACATACTCGAGGTATTCGGGGTCTTCACTTACTATTTTTTCTAGGTTTTTCAAGTAGAATTCTCCAACCATATCCATCTCGGAACCGGCTTTAATGGCTTTTTTACTTACGGTGTATTCGCTGCCGACTCCATGATTAACCAGTTCATTGATAGCGGTGTAATCGGTAACTACCATACCTTTAAAATTCCAGCTTTTTCTGAGGAGATCTTGCATTAAGGTTTCGTTGCAAGTAGAAGGCACGCCATTTACATCGTTGAATGCGGTCATTACCGAACCCACTCCAGCGTTTATCGCAGCGCGGTATGGAGGTAAATAGTCGTTGTGCATCTTGTAGGTGCTCATATCAACGGTATTGTAATCTCTACCGGATTCTGCCGCTCCGTATAACGCAAAATGCTTCACACAAGCCATTATTTTTTGGGTTTGTCTTAAATCATTTCCTTGGTAACCCTTAACCATTGCCTTTGCTACCATAGACCCTAAATAAGGATCCTCACCTGCTCCTTCAGATACACGTCCCCAACGTGGGTCACGTGCAATATCAACCATAGGAGAGAAAGTCCAGTTCAAGCCATCCGCACTGGATTCTAAAGCCGCAACGGATGCGGTTTGTTCAATTAGACCGGGGTTCCAAGTACAAGAAAGTCCCAGAGGTATTGGGAATATTGTTCGGTGTCCATGAATAACATCGTACCCAAAGAGCAACGGAATATGCAAACGGCTGTTTTTAATGGCCCGTTCTTGCAACTTTCTCACCGCTACCGGTGTGAATGTATTGAACACGCCACCGATCCAACCTTTGTCAATTTTAGATTCCACATCTTGAGAAAGAAGTGGGCCTGTGACATCAAATCCTACGGATGCCAAATTGAGTTGACCAATTTTCTCTTTAAGCGTCATCTGACTCATAAGGTTATTGACCCATGAATCAATTTGACGATTATTCTCAAGTTTATAATCGGATTTATCTATTAGCCAAGGTGCTTGACTCAAGGCAGTAGCCTCAAATTTATAAGAATTTACTGTTTTGCTTTGAGAAAAGCCATGATTGACCGTTCCCATAGTGATTAAGCACCAAAATATATAGGATTTGATATTCACGTTGGTTCAATTATTAAAATAAATAGGGAGCTTTAAAATTGAGGCGTTTCATGCCATTCTTAACGTCTGAATTTGCTGTAAATAGGGTCCATAACAATTGTGTTCTGTAATTTTCCATCATTACCACAATGGGTCCTTGGTCTATAGCCAAGAATGAATTTGCGGCCCAAACTTCACCAACACAGAAAGCGTCTACAAACCCATACTTTTTCCATAAATGATCACCCATGGTGTAATAAAAGAACTCCATGGCTTTCATAGATTCTTCAGGTGTATAGGGGAATGCACTTAATGCTGCGGTTGGTGTTATAACTCCTAAATCATTAGTTGGTGAATGTGCGTTATATCCCCAAGGATTATCACTTGCGGTAAGTCCCCACATGGAATCGTGGTAACCCGCTTGATTCTTGGGGTTTGCTTTGCAATAGGCGTGATTTATTTTTGATTGATTTTGGTTTTGAGTCCAATAATCGGCGTAATCATCGGTGAGATCTCTTGGATCGATACCCAAAAAGCTGTAATGAGAGAAGAACAAGGGTCCGCCAAAATCTTCTCCAAGGGGAAGTTTTATTCCGTAGAATGATTTGCCGTTCTTAATTGAGCCATTTCTTGCCCAGCCTTGATGGTATACTTCGGTTTCAACCGGATGTGTAGGAGAGGAAGCTGCCAATACGTGGGTTATTAAACACTCATTCCAACCTCTTATTGGCATGTTCATTATGAAGCCCTTTTTGGGACTCCAATGCCAATATAAATTCTTTTCTTGTCCATTTTTAGTGAACCAATTCCAATCAACACGGTGCCATATAGAGTCTATAGTAGCACGTAGTTGGATTTCTTTTGGATCGGAGGTATTGAAAAACTCTTTTGCTGTTAATAAACCCATTACCAAAAATGAGGTTTCCACCAAATCGGCTCCGTCATCATTGGGCGAAAATGGAATCACTTTTCCGGTTGTGCCATTAAGCCAATGAGGGAATACGCCATGAAATTCATCGGCTTTATTCCAAAGGAAATCCGTCATGGTGAGCATGTGATCCAAATACTCCGAACGGGTAATAAAATTGCGGCTTACCGCAGAAATACCTGCCATAATTCCAAATCCAGTTCCTCCAGAGGTAACTGTTTCTCCCGAACCAAGACGTTCGCGTGCTAATCTACTTGTGGGGTGTGCATAATCCCAAAAATAGCTGAAGGTTTGTTTCTGAATTGAATTCATCAATTCTTCAGTAGAAATTCTATCGAACTTCGGACTTGGGTCCCAAGTAGTTCGAATCAATATGCTACTTGCCGCATTGATGTCGCCTCCGTTATGGGATTTAACGGTTGCTGGAATACTTAGAACGTATTTTGAAAAATATTTTAAGGATTGATTGGGTTGAAATGCGATTGTTGAGTCGTTGTTTTCAAACCAGTAGTTGGCATCAACGGAAATTACGCCATTGAATTTAACTTTGATATTCTCTTTGGCAATGCTTGTATCCAAGGCGTTAGAAAAACGAATTCGGATTGTTGGATTGACTTCTGCATTTTTACGAATACCGTAAACATTGGCATCGTTCCATTTTATGGAAACCAATTGAATAGGAGTGGGGTTGTTATTTGGATCTTTTGTTGGAGGATCCTTTTTACAGGCAAGTGCCGTTTGCGAAAATAAAAGCAGGAGGAGACTCCATGAGCCCATTCCTCCTGCAATTTTTTTAAGTGAAAAATTCAAATTATTTACCTTGCTTTTCAAGGTCGTATAAAGATTCAACATCTGATGAAGATAATGCCTTGTTGTAAATTCTAAACTCGTCCAAGCCACCATCAAAATGTTTCATCCATGCATCAGGTGAGTTACCTGGTAGGTGATTATTGAAACATCCAAAAACAAATCGAGTTGCACCTTTAAATTGCAATGGGCCTAATGGACCACCGCCGTTAGCAGGATCGTCGCCAAAACGGTTGGAAACATCTTCGCTCACTTCTTTTAATTTACCATCGATGTAAACGGTAAACTTCGAAGAAACGGCATCATAACTTGCCGTCATGTGGTGCCATTCGTTGTTTCCGATAACCAGTCGATTGTCGCCATTTAGGTCTACCCATTGCTCTTTCCATGCTGGTGCATCCCACTTATTGAAGGTGAATTTAACACGCACAGAATCTGTGGTTTCTGCACCTGATTCTTGAAGCAAGAATAGATTTCCAATCCAGTTACTGTCGTTCAACACTTGAAACCAAGATTCAGCACCATCGGTATGGTTGTTTGTTTTTACCCAAGTTGCTACGGTGAAACTTTGCAAACCGCTAATGGCAGGAGTAATATTGGAATACAATGCATAAGCATCTGTTGCTCCTTGATATGCAAATCCTTTAGCACCTGCGGCATAAGTAATACCTGTAGAAGTTTCCTCGGTGATGTTACCCTTGGCATCGGTTAAAGAATTTTCAAATGAAAATTTAGCTACTAAATTACTAGGGGCAATATCATCAGATTTCGTGTAACCTGCTGTTCCACCTCCACCTAAATCGTCTTCAGGTTCTTTGGTGCACGATTGAAAATTCAACGAAATCAAGGCTGCAGTTGATGCAAGCAATAATGGTTTAAATGTTATTTTTTTCATAGTTAGTATAAATGATTAGTTTTTGTTTAATATCCGGGATTTTGAAACATTTTACCTGCACTCAGGTCTATTTGTCTCTGTGGAATGGGGTAAAGTTCGTGTTTTCCATCCACAAATGGTATTCCATTTGATTTCATGACTTCACCAATACGTCCCTGACGTCGTAAATCAAATACCCGATCGTGTTCGAAAGCCAACTCAAATCGACGTTCATTCCATATTTTCATGCGTAAGGAATCGCTATCGGTTGTTTTGTAATCGGGTAGGCCCGCTCTTGAACGCACCCTATTAAGATAATCACAAGCTAATTGAGCATCTCCTAATTCGTTAGCAGATTCTGCCGCCATTAAAAGTACTTCTGCATATCGCATCACACGAAGGTTCTTATTTGCATTCATGTCGCCTTGACCCCATGATTCCGCCAATCGACTTACGTATGATTTATAGTTGTACAAAGGATTTGTATGGTTGGGGTCGGTTTCCCATCCATCCCAAAGCGTTTGACCCGAAACAATAATGGTGGCTTCGCGCCGAACATCGCCTTCTTCATAGGCATCGTAAAACGCTTGTGTGGGCGTGTTGAATCCCCATCCAAGTCCTTTGCTTCCACCTCTCGGGGCTTGAACCACAAAATATTCCAAAATGCCTTTTTGGGGATCTGACCCTTTGGCATTTACTTCCCATATAGACTCCTCAGAGAACTCGCCAATTTCCCGCCAGATATGCGAATAATCCGGTAAGAGTTTGTATTCTTGGCTATTGATTAGCTCGTTACAATAGCTGGCGCATTGGCCATAATTTTTTCGGTAAAGTGCTGTTTTAGCTAAAAAGGCACGTGCAGCATCGCCACTAACTCGCCCTAAATCGACCAATTGTTTCGAAGGTAATTGTAAGGCATATTGAAAGTCACTTTCAATTAGTGCGTAAACATCGCTAATGGACGAACGAACATAGGTTTGTGCAATTTCGTCTTCTGTTTCGGGAACCTGAGGAATTACGGGTACTTCACCAAAACTTCTGACCAAAAAGAAATAAAAGTACGCTCTTAAAAAACGAGCCTCCGCTATGTATTGTATTTTTTGCGCTTCTGGGATTTCCAATTCATTGATGAATTTTATGGCTTTGTTGGCGCGTGCAATTCCTTCAAAATAGCCATTCCAAACATCCCCAAAAGAAATGGAGGTGGGTGAGAAGAAATAGGCATCTAATTGGTCTTTATCGCCACCAGAATCTCCTACATCGCTTCCTTTGGATGCATTATCCCCAGCAATTTCAGTCATTCCAATAAACGGGAAACTATGGATATTCCAATCGTATAGCTTATTGTAAATGGCATTCACCATTTCACGTGCCGCTTGATTGGAAGTTGTGAAATAGTCTTCTATTGTTTGAACTCTTGGTGGTTCATCTAAGAAATTCTTTTTACATCCTCCGAGGGTCAGTGAAAGTGCTGTGAGACCTAATAGGGCAGTAAATATCTTATTGTGTTTGAACATGGATATTAATTTAAAATTGGATTTGAACGCCTGTAATTACCGTTCTTGAAGTTGGGTATATATTGAGTTCGATTCCGGCTTCCGGCGGAGCGCCTGGTAATTCAGCCGTATAACCCGAATAGTTCATTAGGGTAAACAGATTTTGAGCGGTTAAATAGAAACGTACGTTTTTTGCACCAATTTTGGCCAATTGCCTTTTCGGCATGGTGTAACCAATCGCTAAATTATTCAAACGCAAAAACGAACCGCTTTCTACAAAATAGTCTGTAGGTTTCGGAACCCCGTTAAATGCTCTTGGGGACGTATTGCTTGGGTTATCGGGAGTCCAACGATTTGCGGCGACTTCGTATTCAACATTATAGCTACCGCCATAACGAACGGTTTTCTTTCCGTTGAATACTTTGTTGCCAATATTTGAGAAGAAGTCAATATTGAAATCCCAATTTTTCCAGTTCATTTGGGTATTCCATCCTAAATAAACTACGGGTTGATAGGAACCTACATAAATACGATCTTCATCGTTAATTATGCCGTCGTTATTTTGGTCAATAACACGGAAATCACCGGGTTGTGTTCCAAAAAAGTGCGCACTTTGATTGATCTCATCTGTATTTTGGAATATACCATCGGTTTCGTAAACCCAAAATACCCCAATTGGTTGACCGGGAGCAACGCGAGTGGCAAACTCACCGTTATTTAGGTTTCCATAATTAGTGGGTCTACCTAAACCGAGGTTTTCAACGCGATTTTTATTGAATGTACTGGTTAATTGAGTGTTCCATTTGAATGTGTTTTTTGCATTGTTTTTGGGTGTGTATCCCACAGTTAATTCAATACCTTGATTAGAAATATCAGCGGCATTGGTTAACATACTGTTGTTGTTGTCTCCTAGCCCAGCTGCTAATGGCACATTAAATAAAGCCCCAGAGGTTAATTTGTAATAGGCGTCAAAAGTGACAAAAATACGCTTATCCAACATCTCCAAATCAACACCTAAATCGTACTCTGTGGTGATTTCCCATTTAAGGTTAGGATCTTTAATTTCAGCAATAGTAGAACCGTCTTGAATGTCATCATTTCCAAAAACAGAAATCAAACCGGTAGACAGAAGTGCTGTGAACTCAGATGGATTGATCCTATCGTTACCCACTTGACCAAATGAACCTCTTAATTTCAAATAATTAACGGTACTGTTTCTGGAAATAAACCCTTCTTTCGTTAGATCCCAGGCAAGTCCTAATGATGGGAAATATCCCCATCTATTGGCTTCAGGGAATTTGGAAGATCCATCTCGACGCAAAGAACCGGTAACGAATAATTTATCGGCATACGCATAGTTGAATTTGGATAAATAACTTTCTCGTTTTCCATAATCCCCGATTGGCCTTTGGTAGAGGATATTTCCTTGAATGGTAGAATTACCCGTGTTGATATATCGGTATTGAGGCTTGGAAGGCACCCCGTCTTTGGCAATAGCAAATTCCTCACCGTCGTATTGCTCTGCAGTGTGACCGGCCAATAAGGTGATCTTATGTTTTTTATTAATTTCCGTAGTGTAGGTTAAAATTTGATTCCAAATCCAACGGTATCCATTTTGGCTGCTCACGCGATATGTCGTGGTATCGTAACGCTGTGTTGGACTTACACGGTAACGTTGTTGGTAATTTCGGCCTTGATTGTCAAATGCATCTAAGCCAAAGCTTGTATTGAAATTAAGTCCTTTTGCCAATTTTACATCGGCATATACATTGCCCATGAGGCGATTTCCAAAAGATTGATCATCGGTGTAATCAAGGGCGGCAAGTGGATTTCCAACATTATTAACATCGGAATAACCATAATTTCCATTTTCATCAACTGCATCGTATAGGGGTGCGGCATTGTAGGCTGAAGTGAAAACGCTAAAAGGTTTATTATTCGATTTATAACGGCTGATATTTAGAGTGTTTCCAATTTTAAGTCCATTATTGATGTAGTAATCGTTGTTATTTCTAATGGTAATCCTTTCGTAGTCGTTGCCCAAGAGGATTCCACTTTCTTTCATATAATTTACGCTTAAAAACGAGGCGCTTTTATTGCCTCCTCCACTTAAGGAAATGGAGTGGTTTTGTTGCAGTCCGGTTCGTGTAATCGCATCCATCCAATCGGTTTTTCCCGTAATTTGTTCGGGTTTAATGGCAAAGGCACCGGCCGCTTCATTGGAATATGTGGCGAAAGAATTGGGTCCAGACATATACACCTTATTCGTTAAGGATTTAAATCCAAAATACGAGTCGTAGCGCAATTCAGAGGTTCCTCTTTTCCCTGCTCTGGTGGTAATTAATATAACTCCGTTGGCAGCTCGCACTCCATAAATAGCGGTAGACGAGGCATCTTTAAGTACATCAATAGAAACGATATCGGTAGTGGCAATATTGCGAATGTCATCGGTTATGATGCCATCAACAACGTATAAGGGTTCTGCCCCCCCAATTACGGAACCCGTACCTCTAATGCGCACGGTAGGTGCGGATCCTGGAGATCCAAAGTTGGTTATTTGAACTCCGGCTAATTTGCCTTGTATGGCTTGGGTACCTGTTAGTACAGGTTGTTTTATTAGGTCTGCCCCTTTTACAGAACCTACGGAGCCGGTAATTTCTCTTCTTTTTTGACTGTTATATCCAACGATTACAACCTCTTCAACCGATTCGACTTTCGGAGTTAAACTGATGAAGATTCGATTGTCATTTCCTAAAACAGTGGTGTAGTTTTCAAAGTTTTCTTTTGTTAATAAGATTTCAGTGCCTTTGGGTGAATTTGTATTTAAAATGCCGTTTTCATCTGTTTTTCCAAGAGAATTGCCATCGGAAATTGAAACGGCTTCTACATTTTCTAAAGCTTTCCCCGTTTTATCGCTGGAAATCTGAAGGGTAAATTGCCCTTGTAAATTATTGCCAATTAGAAGGATGAGAATTAATAACCAAAAATTTATGTTGAGATGTTTGTATAAATTCATGTATGACGCAATTGTTACGCGAAATGCAATTTAATTTAAAATTGTTTATTCTACAATAAGCCTTGTGCTATCCCTCAACTTGCTGTAACCAAATTTGTGTATTGCGTTCAATAATCTGAAAAACCTCTTCAAATTTATCGTTGTACCAAGGGTCGGGAACATCGGAATTGGGATCTTCAGGATCAAACCTTCTGAATAGATGAACTTTTTCTCGTTGCTCTTCATTGCGACAAAAACGTATAACCTGATCGTGCACATCACGGGCCATTGTAATCACAAAATCGGCATCCATAATGTCTCCAAGAGTAAGTTGTCGACTGATACTGGTAACATCTATTCCGTGTTCGGCGGCATTGGCTCGTGTGCGCGGATCTGCGGCTTCTCCATTATGAAATCCATTGGTGCCGCAAGAGTCAATAAAATAGTGGTCTTCAAGACCTTTTAATTTAACTTGATCTTTAAATAAAGCTTCTGCCAATGGAGAGCGACAAATATTTCCGAGACAAACAAAAACAATATGTTTCACCATGCAAACCTACTAATTTTTTGTCCTTAGCTGGGCTTCAATAATCAACAGTTGCGAGCCGCCGTTATCATTGTCAACGGTACCTCGAAAAATCCTGGCTTTGGATTTATCTGAAGCTTGTAAGGAAATGGATTCCAATTTGGTTTTTTGTTTGGAAAACGGTTCTTCGGGTATTAAAAAGGGTCGACCATAGAGCGCTTTTGTTGATAATGATATTTCTCCAATAAACGAACCCAGTATTGTACCGTCGTTTACAGAATTATCGGTAACTTCTACCGAGCTGGAGAACCAAATACTATTTCGTGCGGTATCCATAGTGGCTCCAGAAAATCCAGATTCATACCCATCAATTACCGGCAATGTAAAGGGGCTGATTTCAATTTGCCCTAGGGGTAAACTGCCAATTTCTAAATAACGAAACCAATCTCGTAGGCTTAAAGATATCAAAACGGCGGGCTTCCTATTTAATAGATATAGCACACCTTCGTTTCTTGGGTCTATGCAGGCACCTTCTATATTCCAATCTTCGGCGTTTATATTGGTCTGCCTTTGTAGGAATTCATAAAGCGGGCTGAGGTTTATTTTATCGGGTTGTTTATTGGGATTTGGAATTGAATTTTCAAAATTCCAATACAGGCCGGTATCGCGTTGAGGACTCTTGGAACCCGAGCCGAATGCCCAAATATGGTAAGACGTTTCGCTGTTAAAGGTATTGGCAAAATGGGCGAGCGCCTCAAAGTCCATTTTTGAAGCTTTTTTAATTCGACGGTATTGGGGCTCTTCAGTGAGATCTTTTGTTTCACGTATAAATGGAAGCGGGTAATAGAGGTATGGTGAATCGGTTCTTTGGGATGTTACACATAACAGATTTTGGGCATCATCGCCTAAGATCCACCAATTGTTATTGATGATAATTCCCGCGGAAGCCGATGGGTAACCGATAGCAATGCGGTATGTTTTTGACAAACCGATAATGGTATCTGTTTCGATATTTAGTCCATTGTTTGATAATGATTCAACGTGACTTTCAGAAATACCCGATTTCGCAAACGGAATGGGGTAATGCAAAAAGCATGAACCCATGAAAATACTTATTGGAATCAAGATTTTAGGAGACAACATGGAGTTTCAAAAAACGGGATAAATTTCAAGGAAATTAAATATTTACATTAAAATTGTGTGATGATTGGGGCCGTTCGAAAAAAGGAAAACCTTCACATTGTTTTGTGGTTGCTGAAAGATTTTGGCTGGATAATGGATTTTAAAATTTTGGCACTTTTGATGGCCATTCCTACTTTGTTTTTAGCGGTTCAATTGTGTTGGATTACCAGGAGCGATGATTCAGAGCTGCATCATAACGGGGCCGTCCTATGCTGGATTATGGCCAATGTAGTTTGGATGTGTGGTGAATTCTTTTTTAACGACGGTATACGTCATTTGGCGGCGCCTTTTTTTGTTGTGGGTCTGTTATTATTGGGGAAATTTTACCTGAGCGTATTTCTATCCAAAAGGACCCAATAAAAAAGGGATTCAACCTATTGTTAAATCCCCTTTATTTATATCAAATAGCGATTAAGCTTTTTGCTTATCAAGATTTACAGTTGCCATCATTTGCTTTAAGGTTCTGTGCATTCCTTCGGGCGAACCGTCGAGGAAGATGACATTACCTTCTCCATCTTGCGCAAAGTTTTTAATGGCTTCTGTCCACATGGTGAATAACAGGTAACTTTCATCGAAATTGGCCGTTTTCATTTCATTGGCGGCTTCTGACATACCACGGGCTACTTCTTTTCGGAAAAGGGCTATACCTTCACCGCGCATTTGTGCGGCTATTTTTTCGGCTTCTGCGGCAATTTTAATGGCATTTCCATCTGCCTCTGCACCTTTTGTTTTTGTGATTAATAATGCTTGACCTTCATTTTCAGCAGCGGCTTTTAAATTGCTGGACGCCACAACTTGGGCCATAGATTTGGTTATAACTTCGTCGAAGGTGATATCATTAAGAGCCAAATCATGCAAATTGTAACCCCATGCTTCGAGGGTATGGTCGATAGAAACTTTCACCGATTGTACGATTTCGCTTCTCAGGGCAAGTATTTCAGATTGACGTTTGGTGGCCACGAAACCGCGCACACTGCCTTCAATGGTACGGGTGAGGGCGGTCATAAAATCTTTGTCGTTATAAAATTTGAACGCAACGCTTTTGATGGTTTCTTCGTTGGCATCGGATACGGAGAACAGCAACATGGTTCGAAAGTACACGTTGGCTTGATCCATGGTAATGGCTTGGAAATCGAGTTCGATGGAGCGATTTTGAATGGAAATTCGACGGTGTACGGCTTCTATTAAGGGAATCTTGAAATTAAGTCCGGGCGACATAATCCGTCGGTACTTTCCGAATATGGTGATCACTCCAATAGAGCCTTGGGGTACGGTAATCACAGAGCCCATGAGGGCTAAAATAGCTAGGGCAAACAAGAGAAAATTTTCGAGGTAGATCATAACATATCAAATATAGGACTTAAAATTAAAATCTGTTGTTAATAAAAGGGTGGGACATCGCAGATTTAGCAGGGATGTATCATCAATTGGAAGTTTTAAACTAAAATAATCAGAAGATATTCTTCGTTATCAAATAAGACCTATAGGAAACTGGTTTTTTAGCACGCGTATATGAAAACGACAAAAGAGCATAACGAGAAAATCGCACGGATGACATTTGCTTCAGTTTATCCGCATTATGTTGCGAAGGTTTTGAGAAAGGGTCGCACGGAACTGGAATTATTGCAAGTTATTAAATGGCTTACAGGTTTTGATAATGAAGCGGTTCAAAATGCTATCGACGAGAAAATCACGTTTGAAACTTTTTTTGAAAGAGCGCAACTCAATAACAAAGCTGAATTAATCAAGGGCAATATTTGTGGGTATAAGATTGAAGAAATCGAGAACGCCCTCACTAGAAAAGTGAGGTACTTGGATAAAATCGTTGACGAGCTGGCAAAAGGAAAAACGATAGATAAAATTATGCGCCATTAATACATTTCCTATGCAAAAACCCATTAAACGAAGCGCAATCAGACAAGTTCTAGGTCGAGAATATTTTATACTTAAGCGGAGGATGCATTGGTTATTGGGTAATGAGAAATGGAGTAGGCAAAGCTATGACAGTGAGTCATTAGATTGTTTAGTTTTTAATCATTGTTCATTGATTATGAGGCCACTCAAAGAGGTCGATATGCATTTACAGCGCAACAAAAGAACGAATTTAAAACTAGCTATAGCCCAAATAAACAATACGGTTATTCACCCTGGTGAGTTCTTTTCGTTTTGGAAACAAGTAGGGCGGCCGACGCGTCGAAAAGGGTATTTAGATGGATTGGTTCTTAAACAAGGTCAGGTCCAAAAAGGAGTTGGAGGTGGACTTTGTCAATTAGGGAATTTGTTGTTTTGGATATTTGCACATTCACCTTGCACCATAACGGAAAGGCATCGACACGGATTTGATGTGTTTCCAGATGTCAATCGGAAGGTGCCGTTTGGCGCGGGTGCTACATTGTCATATAATTATATTGACTTTCAAATTAGAAATAAGACTCCTTATTCGTTTCAATTAAAATTATGGTTAGACGAAACGCATCTGCATGGCGCTTTGTTTTCTGACTCCCAGTTGGAAACAACATACGAGGTTGAAGAAAGGAATCATATAATAAAGCAAGAGTATTGGGGTGGTTACTCTCGCCATAATCAAATTTTCAAAATGGAAAGGTTGGCCAATGGTGAAGTTTTTGAATCCCTCTTGGTTGAAAATCATGCCTTCATGATGTACAGTCCATTGATAGATTTGAATATTAAACGTTGAGGATTAAGAATTGAATAAATATTTTTATATTTAATTCATGATTTATATCTACCTACTAGTTATGTGGGCGTTAATCGGAATTATATGGTTGATACCCTTTTTTAAAATCCTGAAGTCGGACAGAACCAACGGAATTGAGAAATTGGTTTGGATCATTGCCATGCTTTCGGTCTCTTGGTTTGCATGGATTTTATATGTTTTCTTAGCACCTATTGATAAGAGGAATTTAGATTAATTTACTTGGGTTTTTTATTTTGGAGGTATGGCGAGATTATTCCATGATCTCGATGGGGGGTGGCCTCAAAGTCAAAGCCCATCGCCGCTGTGCGGCTCATCGGACTTTTTTCTGCGGGCTTACTCAAACTACGTTTGGATTCGCCGCATAAAAAAAGCCCGACGCTATGCGTTGGGCTTTTTATTTGGTCGGGATGGCGAGATTCGAACTCACGACCCCTTGCACCCCATGCAAGTGCGCTACCGGGCTGCGCTACATCCCGATTTTTTACGTTGGTTGCCCAACAAAATCCCGGTGAATGGTCGCATGGGAACGGGTCTCCCTTTAAGGGATGGCAAAAATAAGTGTTATTTTCTAATTTTGGTGGGTACGGGAATTAATTTAAACGCAGAAAGCGAATTTGATTTTCTGATTCTCTTTAGGAATTAAAAATCGTTTCTAATTCCTGCGCAATTGAAACACCGCTGTTTATTCCGATATCGTCAATGCCCTGCTTCAAACGCTCGGGACTTACATCCTGCAAAAGTTCTTGAACAGCATCGCGTTTTAATAATATATTCACCAAACTTACATGTTTGATTCCAAATACGTGTTTACCTAAGAAATACATGAGCGGACTTACTTTATAGGCCACCAATTGCGGGCATCCGAAAAGTGCGGTTTCCAAGGTTGCTGTGCCACTCGCTACCAAAGCATACCCGCCTGTTTGGGCTGCCGTATGCAATAGTTTGAAGGTTTCATTGAATACAACATCCGCAGAAAGTTGCGATTTCTGCAAAACATTTTCATAAAATTCACGCGATAAACTGGGAGCTCCAGCCACAACCACATTAACATTTGACCCTTCCTTCAGTTGAATGGCCTTAATAAAACTAGGTAGTAAATTGCTTACTTCAGCGGGTCGTGATCCCGGTAATAAGGCAATGGTTTTTTCGCTACTTTGCAATGCCGGTTTAGATTCTCTGTAGTCACGAACACTTTGCAACGTTGGATTTCCTACATAGATTGAGGGCATTCCATATTTTTCAAAAAACGCCACTTCAAATGGGAATATCACATACAAATGATCAATAACCCGTTTCATGGTTTTAATTCGGCGGGTATTCCAAGCCCATGCTTTTGGCGCGATATACCAGTGCACTTCTATGCCTAAATTGTGGGCAAACTTGGCTAATGGAAGGTTGAACCCAGGATTGTCAATAAAGACGATTTTATCCGGTCTCTCCCGTTCAATATCGTTTTGAGCTTGTGCCATGAAGCCACGGATTTTCTTAAGGTTTTTCAGCACCTCGATCAAACCCATAATATTTCTGTCGCGGTAATGCGAGAGTAGTTTTGCTCCGGCGCTTTCCATTTTATCGCCTCCCCAACATACCAGTTGGCATTCAGGGAATTGAGATTTGATATTTTTTACCCATTCGGATCCGTGTTGGTCGCCACTTGCCTCTCCAGCAACTAAAAATACTTTTTTCCCATCCAATGTTTCACTTCCCCAAAGAGAACGAGGCAAATTGTTTTGGAGATGGGGATTTGAGTATTTCATTTGGATTTAATGGATCTACTTAGAAACCAGATGCAATTCGAATAATGGCAACAGTGGCAGCGAGCATGGTACCTACCATCCAACCACGGGCCCAAAATATTAGGGAGTCGCGCTTTAATAATAAAAAGAATACACCAATATTCGCAGCTACCCCAACTTGAAAAGAGGTATTGTAGGCAACACTTAAATTAAAAACGGCCCATAAGAAATTTTTGGGCTGAATTCCTTGGAAATGAGCAATTACAATTCCAATTAACAAGGAGGTAATACATGCCAATAGCATGCCTAAAATGATGTGAAGGGGTTTAGCTTTCATGAATATTCCATTGGTTGATTAAGGCAATTCTTTGATGGTCGGTTAGGTCAAATTGAGTAGGAACAACGGAAATATAACCGTGATCTAACGCCCAAATATCGGTATCTTCACCTTTATCCATGTTAACGAATTGACCTGTCATCCAATAATAAGAACGTTTGAAAGGGTCTTTTCTTTCTTCGAAATCTTCTTTCCATTTGGCCTGAGCCTGTCTGCACACTTTGATTCCTTTTATTTTTTTGTCTTCGGGTACAGGTATGTTTACATTCAATAATGTACCATAAGGAAGTCCGCGTTTCAGGGTTTCCTTAGCAATTTTATGGATATAGGGTTTTATGGATTCAAAGTCGGCATCCCATGCGTAATCACACAGTGAAAAGCCGATAGAGGTCATTCCGTCTATGGCAGCTTCCATAGCCGCAGACATCGTACCCGAATAAATCACATTGATAGAAGAATTGGCACCGTGATTGATTCCAGAAACCATTAAATCAGGTCGGCGAGGTAACAACTGATCGATCGCTAGTTTTACGCAATCTACCGGAGTACCGGTGCATTGGTATGCGGTAACGCCTTCGTGCATATCAACTTTGGTGATGCGTATGGGATGGTTGATGGTTATGGCGTGTCCCATGGCGCTTTGTGGTTTATCAGGGGCAACAACTATTACATCTCCAAGTTCTTTCATCACGGCTATCAAAGCGGTAATACCTGGGGCTGTAATGCCGTCGTCGTTACTAATTAAAATAAGGGGTTTTGAATCCGACATGATACAAATTTACATAGTAGCTTTGGGATTCGGGCAGCGTTTTACCCGTCAAATGAAATTTGGGTACATTTAATGAGATGAATTAAAGTAAGGTTTTAATTGAGGGTGATCGATTAGGGAAATATCGATTCGTTTACTCATAGCAGCAATTCACGCATTAGAATATTTTCACACAAGGCCAACTTGCTAGTTTGCTTCTGTAGTGATAGCAAGCCTAAAAACAAAAGGGCCAGCTCAATGAGCTGGCCCTTTTGTTTAAGTTGTTGTGTTATTAGAATAAATAACGAACACCGATTTGAGCACCCCAAGTTGTAGAAGTACTTGTAATATCGGTAAATGTAGTAGTTGGCAATGCGCCACCTGCCGCGTTGAACTGGTAAGTTCCATCGGTATTGGCTCTTAATACAGCACCGTTATTAACGGTTAAACGCTGTGCAATACCCCAACTAGAGTTGATCAAGTTACCAACGTTAAGGATATTAGCACTCAACTGTAATTTTTGGTTGGTACCACCAATATTCTTAATGAAATCTTGGTAGATAGCCAAGTTAAAGCGGTGCAACCATGGGAATAAAGCAGCATAGCGATCTGCAAAATTTCCTACGTTTTTGCTTAAGTATGCATCTTGGTCAACATACGCATCCCAAGCTGCAGCTTGCTCTTCAGCAGTGAAAGTAGTGCTACCAGACTTGTATTCTTTGAATGTGATGTCTGAAGACTTATGGATGAAAATAAGGTCGTTATTACCAATTCCATCGTTATTGATATCGCTTGAGTACACATAGTTGAATCTACCCGCATTGAAACCTTCGTAACTCAATGTAACGGTAGTTGCGAAATTCTTCGCATACTCTTTTGTGTAAGAAAGAGCACCCACTACACGATGAGGCGTAGCATATTGTGAATAAGACATGTAAGGAGTGTTTTGGTTTTGACCCAAAGCAGAACCTATAATAGCGTTTCCAGACCAAGCAGAAGCAGCTTGTGAACCTGGGTTCGCAGTAATATCCATAGTGTTATTGTAAGAATAACTCACAAACACATCCAAACCGTTGTGGAAGTCTTTCTTCAACGTGAAAGAAGCACTAATTCCTTGACCTTGGTTGGTGTTGCTCATAACGATCGCGTTACGAACCTTAGAGTTGTTGAAACGAGCTGAAGAAGAAGAATAACCAGCGCGCTCCCATGCAGTTCCTGCAAATAACATAGTGTCAGAAGGAGCCATATTAGCATCAAACTGATAAATATCGTTCATTGATTTGGTGTAGATCACGTCAGCAGTGAAATCGATATCAAATGGCAACTTGTAGTCAAAACCGATGCTAGTTCTCCAAACTTGTGGGAACTTGAAATTAGGATCAACTAAAGCATATGATCCACCGCTGCTTGGCAATGCCGCAGGCTCGGTAGGGAATTTGCTGTAGTTACCATTCCAAGTTGGGTCAAACTGTGTAATACCATATTGGTCTAATTCAGCTTTTGAATCTAAAGTGATTGTAGATTGTAAACCGTATGCGTTGGTAACCTGGTTTGTGTACCAAACGAAAGGCAAGCGGCCGGTGAATATACCGGTTCCACCACGTACAATCATTGTTTTATCGCCTTTAACATCATAATTGAATCCTACACGAGGAGAAACCAATAATGAAGAACCTGGCCATTTAGATGGGTCGTAAGCAAATGCTTCCGTTCCTTCAGCATTTTTGAACGGAGTTGTATTGGGGTCTGCAAATGCAGAGAATCCTGGGTTTGCAGAAGCTTCTGTCAAATAGATAGGAACGTCAACACGCAAACCTGCGATTAATTTCAATTGACGGTTCATGCGGTATTCATCTTGAACATAAGCTGCCGCTTGTCCAAAGCCCATTTCTGCAATTGGATTGTTGTTTCCGTTGTAGCCATAAGTTGCAGCGAAAACCGATGGTTGCTCGTCATTTAAGAACTGAGACAATGAATCGTAGCGGTAATAGCTTGTACCGTAACGCATGAAGTTATTACCTACATACATTTGATCGTAAGCAATACCTGCAGTTAATGTGTGCTGCTTGGTATTGTAAGTGAAGTTATCGATGAACGAGTAGGTGTTGTTAACTACTTTGTTATTCCAGCTGAATAATTCGTAACCGAAGGCAATGTATTGGTCGCCATCTTTCTTGATATCAACGAATGGGAAAGGCTCACTTCCAGATCCACGTGCATCCACAACATTTGTTGCTGTAACCAATAATTGGTTACTCATGCGGCTGTTTAAGTTACTCTTCAATTCTAAAGACAATGAACCCACTGTGTTTTCGAAAGAATAAAGTGAATTCTCAAAACTCATGGCATTGTTACTCCAACGACTAGAAGAAGAACGTGGGTTAGGAGCTGAAGTACCATTGGTTGTTTGATCGTTATTGTTTTTAACGTAGTTATAACGCGCACTCAATTTGTGCATGTCGTTAATGTTCCAGTCGATACGACCTAAGATCTTGTAGTTGCGGGTTCCGTAGTTGCCAAGATTTTCGTAATCTCCGGTTTCGTAACCGTATTTGCTTTTCAGGTGGTTGCGAACCGCATCAAGGTCAGATTTTAAAACACGTGAAGTATTGGGGTCGTTAGGATCAACACCATCTTGTGTAGATTTCCATAAAAGACCAGGACGAGAAATATTTTCGTATTCCGCATTTACGAAGTAGAAAACTTTATCCTTAACCAAGGCACCGCCTAAACGGAAACCATAGATATTGGAAGAAGTAGCAGGCAAGTTTTCAAGGGTAACATCACCAATTTTTGTACCGTTTAAACTTTCGTTTCTTAAGAAAGTGTAAACCGAACCTTCGGTTTTGTTAGAACCACTTCTGGTGATTGCATTCACACCAGCACCTGTAAAGTTACTCTGACGAACGTCGTAAGGAGAAACGTTTACCTGTACCGCTTCAATTGCATCTAGAGAAATAGGCTGAGCATCACCACCAGGAAGGTTGTTAGAACTCAAACCAAAGTTGTTGTTAAAGTTGGCACCATCAATGGTAATGTTGTTGAAACGACCGTCACGACCGTTGAAACTGTTGTTACCACCTGCTTGAGGCGTGAACTTGGTGAAGTCATCAATAGAACGTGAAATGGTTGGTAAGGTGTTCAATTGTTCTTTCGATAAGTTCAAATTAACACCGGTTTTTGTTCCTGAGTTACGACTGCTAACAATGGAAACTTCTGAAAGCTTTTCACTTGTAGCACTCAAATCTAAATCTAACTTGTAGTTTTCACCTAGGATTAGGTAAATGTTGTCTACAGTAACGTTTTTTGATGCTGAAATGGTCAATGAATAAGGACCTCCAGCTTGAACGTTAAAGATGTCAAAACCACCACCAACGCGGGTAGAGGTTTTATACTTAGCGTTGGTCGTCGTTAGAACCAAACTAATTTGGGCGTCTTCAACCGGTACACCATTATTGGTAATGGTACCTCCGATTGAAGAGGTTGTTACCTGTGCAAAGTTTAAACTTGTAACACATGCAACGAGTAAAAAAAGGATTAGTTTTTTCATGATTATGTAATGGTTTTTTTAGTAATACAAATTAAAACACGTTAATCCTTAACTATGTTATGGAATTATGAACTAAACATTGTGTTGTTTGATTTTTACAAGAAATCCATTGAACAAAGCGTTACCTAAAGTTTGGGGGTTAAAAAATCAACTAGGAATTTGAGCAAGCGAAGTAATGAACATGTTATTAACTTGAAAACAGCAGCATTATTCGTTCTCGTTTTCAATAAATAATTCCCATATTTGTCTCCTCTAAATGCAGAACTTGAGATTATTTGTTAGTTTGTTCGTTGTATTTGTGCATTCGGTATTATTAAAAGCTGATTTTTCTCCTGAAGAAACCGTACAATTACTTAGAAAGGCTAATGGTGATTTAGCCGCGGAATATGGTTTTTTAGATATAAATGAGTCTTGCTACTTAGTAGTAGGCGATTCATTTATTGTTGTCCCTCAAGGTCGTCATTACATGTTTTCATTCACCAAGGAAAGAGGATCTTTTATTCGAATAGATCGTTCCCTTTTTCATGGTCACAATTTCGGACGACATCTTTTCCTATATGAAGATGATATTTATGCTTTCGGAGGATATGGTTTTTGGCAAACACACGGCAAATTGATGCGATTTAGCCGAAATACACGAGAGTGGGAGTTGGTCATTTTAAAGGGCACACCACCGACGGGATTACCCGCGGTTTCAGTTGTTCGTGGTGATACTTTATATGCCTTTTATACGGTAGAAAAGCATCCTGAGTTGAACACAGATTCGGTCGCCAAAAGAGCTTACCTTATAGACCTTAGAACGAAAACATCAAGTGAGTTTGATATAAGAAACCACAAGAGTTTTGATTTTTATCGTCCATCTTGGAACAATCAAAATACGCAATTTGCGATTTTTGGGAATCACGGGTCTATTTGGCACATTTTAGACAAAGAAAATCTAAAATTATACACGGCGCACACAACGCCATTACTATTTAAGACGAGTCCCTCGGCAACAGGTCATGCACTTGATTCGCATTTTATTGTTGTGCAGGGTGATGATTTATTCGTTTACATGAAAAATTCAGAAGTTATGCAATATTCAATTAACGAAATATTAGAATTGTATTGTACTTCTGAGGATATATTACCGTTAATGCAACCTTTAGATAGGTCAGTTAAAAGGAGCGATTTTTCAATTATTTGGGTTATTCTAATGTTTACTCTTTGCCTGACGGTGCTCGCGTGGTTGATAGGTCTGGGAATCAAATATTTGCGACGAACGGGAGAAAACAGATGGACAGAGACTTACGAAATGATGAAAAATGAGCCTTATTATGCAGAAGTAAGAACCCTTCAACCAGGTGATTATTCTGAATCAGAAATAGATATTGCCCTACGAATTCGACACCTAAATCGTGCAGTTCGTAAACTCAAACGAAGTACTTATTTGTTTGAATTGAATAGAATGCAACCAGGTTTTATTACCGTTAATATTGCAGGTGGTATGTTTAAATCAAGCACCTACACCATTAATAAATTAAGCTGAATTGTTGGTATACATCCAAGCCAAATTCCGCTTTTCAATGATAATAATTGCGGAGTAAAAAGAATTACCTGTGGTTTTAATGTTAAAGTCTGCTTTATAATCAAAGTTATATCTTTCATTAAGCAGTGAAATTCGGTCTTTAACTAAGGAAATTCCCAAATTGGTACCTCTGTTTTTATGTGATACATTACTAATTGGATTTGTAACACAAATTTGTAATTGGAATTTTTGTAAATATTGAATTTCTAATTGAATATGGGTTTCAGAAGCATTGTTTTTATAATAGCCATGTTTAAGTGCATTCTCTAATAGGGGTTGTAAAATCAAAGGGGGTAGGTACCATTCGTTGGTATTAATTTCAGAATCAATGATCATTTCGAAATTAATCGTCGTATCCTCTTCAAAGCGCATTTTCTCGAGGTCGATATATTTTTTTGCATATTCCAATTCCTCGGTAATCGTTATTAAATCTTTATTGGAAGTTTCCAAAAACAAACGATTCAACATGGCAAGATCACTTGTAGCCTTCAGTGCTTTACTTTTTTCTGATTTAATAATTAAAGACTGAATTAAGTTCATGATGTTGAATATAAAATGCGGGTTTAAGTTAGCTTTCAAAGTACTTAATTGCAGGCTGATTATTTTTTGATTCAATGACAGTTTTTCTCTTTGATATTGGAAAATGATGTAACCAATGAGCAATATCACCAGGATAAAAATGATCCAGAAACCAACATTATAAAAAATGGATTGATTGATTCTAAGGAGTATGTTTTGAGATTGAGCATTGTTGTTTCCAATATGGATATTATATACGCCATGCGGGAAGAGTTCGAGTATGTATGGAGTGTTAACCGGAATGAATTTTTTTTCTAAACATTTGCGAAAATCCCATATTTCAAAAGGCAATTTCCCATATTTCTCAAACAAAAAATGATTGGTTAGACCTTTGAAAATTAAGGATTGTCCCTCCCAAGACCTTGTTATTAAGGTATTGAAATTCATTTTGGTTCCAATCAGTTGAGCTTTTAATCTCAAATGGAAGTCCATAGAGTTATTGGGTGAGGTTGGAATAACAATGATTTCACCTTTTCCCTTTTTATAAATGAAATCAATATCGGTTTGGGTCGTTTCAAAATTCAGAGGCGAAGCGCCTAAGTAAAATTGACGATTATAAATCAAATCAAAATTTACAGGGTTAATTTCAAAAAGAAAAGCAGTTGTGCTATTTCCCATAAGAAGGCTTTTATCCGCAGCCGTTATCCATTCAATATTGATATTTTTAAAAAGTTCAGAAATATTGATTTTATTCCTTGTTTTAATTTCTTTTTTTATACTATTTAAGGTCGAAATTTGAATTTCCTTACCCGTTTGTGTAATTAGGTATTGACCGCAAAAGAAAAATTTATTTTTGGTGATGTCAGACGGTAAATTTGTCTTTAGATGTATAGCGTTATGGTTTTCTACAAGAATGTATCCTTGATTTTCAATCTGTAAGAGTAATTTATTATGGTTGGCCGCGAAACGAATAACATTCTTGAGTTCGGGGTTTTGATTTTTAATTAATCGTTGCCTTTTCAAATCGAAATAATCAACCATTCCTACGAGTCGGAATAAATACAATTTGTTCTCATGCCGAATAATATTATGGTAGTTCTCTTTAGCAATTATTTCGAACTCCTCTGATTTGTTAGGATTTATTTTTAACAATTCATAATTGTTAACGATATATAAACTTTTCTCGACTTCTACTAAATCTAAAATGGAACTATTGATAGGAATAATGCGCCATTGGAAATTACCTTTATTACGAATAAAAACAAAAAATGAATTCCAAGCAACGATATAATTCTGAGTGATTTTGAAATCATGATACCCCTGTGGAATATCAATCCATTTTTCACGATTAGGTTGAAAATAAACACCATTAGTTACCGTTGAGTACCATACGCCATTATAGAATGGGTCAACATATACACTCCAAGAATATTGACGTTTATCTAAAAGATTTAGGCGTATTTCCTTTGACTCATTCGGTTTGTGTTTCCAAAAATAGCCATCTCTTAAATCCAAATTATTACCTAAAGCAAAGTAGATATTATCTTTTTCTCCGTCGATATCCCATATCGCGAGTGCTTTTCTTCTATCTGATTTAAATGTATAAATCTCACTTTTGCCATTATGGTAGATTGCATATTTATTGGGGAAGACTCCCAAATACGTAATGCCATTTATTTCTTTGGCACAAAGTACGGTTCGCTTATTCAGGGAATCATTTGTTTCAGGGAATAGTTTCACCGGATGCCAAATTTCATCCGAAAATTTCTTGAAAATTAGATGTGAAATATAATAGGAAACATGCAACTCCCCATTTATTGTGAAAATATCCATAGGGAAGTCATTCTTTGCCATTCCTGTTAATGGAAATGGGATGATATTTTGATTGATAATCTGGGAATTAATGCGATTAATACCTTTTGCGTGTACCACATATAATTCCTCATTTATCTTTCGAATTCTGCGAATTCTGGGCATTTCTTCATATGACCAATGATGTGTCATTTGACCTTGAAGAAGGTCAAATTGATATAGACCGGAGTCGTAAGTAGCTACATACAAATATTTGGATAACTGTGATATGCTCCATACTTGCGAACTCGAAACCTTATTGCAAATATTTTGATAAACTGAATTTGTTTTTGGAAATACGTTTAATCCAGCATCTGTGCCAACCCAAACAGATCCAGATTCATCTACAAAGGTATTTCTAGATACATTCGATGTGAGACCGTTGAACTCATTTATTTCTCGGCCATATTCAATTTCTTGTCCGTATGCAGCTGGAAATATCCCCCAAAAGAGAACAATCAAATAAAGGATTGAAGTAGTTTTTTTCCTGTTTTTGATAAGGCTAATTGATTTCCATTTTTCAAACATACTGTACTGCTTGAATAGCTCGCAATTTGATTCAAAGGAACAATATATGAACGATGAATGCGAATAAAAGATTTTGGCAAGCTTGATTCTATACTTTTTAACGTTTTAGATGCAATGAAATTCTTGGAATCTGTAACGATTTTGGAATAGGCCCCGGCTGCTTCAATATAGAGAATATCACCAAAAGCAATCATCGTATTTTCCCCTGAGTCTTTAATAATTAACTGGTCATCAAAACCTATGGATCCGTTTTGACTATCCTTGGAAATTTTCTTTAATAACCTTGACTTAAATCGAAGAACTTCATCCTCACTTAGAGGCTTAAGTAGATAATCAAATACATTCGTTTGTATGGCCTCAAGGGCATATTGAGAGTGCGCACTAACTACAACTACCGGAATATCTTCGTGAATGTAATCTTTAACGGAAAGACCGGATTCATTTCTTAGTTCATAATCTGTAAAAATGATATCTGGTTTGAAGGAATCAAATTGTTGTACGGCTTCTTTGAGTGAAGAAACCGAGACGATTTTACCCAATATATCGCTCGCAAATTCCTTTAAGTAATACTCTATCATTGTTCTTCCCGAAATTTCATCATCAATAATGAGGGCATTGAATTGTGTTTTTAATTCGGTAGACATAATGGGTACTTTGTGCTTTACTCAAAAGTAATGTTACTTTGTTGCAAAGTATATGTTTACACTCGAAAATCACCAATCTTTGGTAAAAATTTCTACAAAAGGTGCTCAAATTTTAAGATGGTTCGATATTCAAACCCAAAAAGATATTTTATGGAAATTGGATGAGAAATATTGGAATAGGGTAGCTCCTATATTATTCCCGATTGTAGGTAGATTGAAAAACGATGCGTATCGATTTCAAGGAAGTTCATATAGCCTAGGTCAACACGGATTTGCTCGAGAATGTGAGTTTGATGTAATCGAATCAACCAAGTCTTCACTGGTTTTGCGTTTGGTCTCTAACGCACAAACCAAAGCTGTTTATCCGTTCGATTTTGAACTTGTGGTTGTATATGAATTAGAAGGGTCTAGCTTAAAGGCCAAGAATCGACTAAAAAATACAGGGGAACATACTTTATTTGCTAGTTTTGGTGCCCATCCTGGTTTTCATTTGATAGATGACATAAACGAATATAGCATTCATATTCCGGGTGCAACCAAAATGGAAAGACACCTTATAGATAACGGTTTGTATACAGGAGAAACGATGTGGTTACACTTTGATCATGAGGGGTTCTTAAAATTGGATGATTCTTACTTTGAGAAGGATGCCATAGTTTTCAAGCACGAGCAAATCAGAAAAATCGATTTGTATCATAAAAGCAACCGAATACTGGGTATGGAAATTCCAGGTGAAGAGGCACCATATTGGGGTATTTGGAAAAAACAAGGTGCTCCATTTATTTGCTTGGAACCATGGTGGGGATTGGCTGATCATGTTAATTTTGATGGTGATATTACCTCGAAAGAGGGAATAAATGCGGTAATTCCAAACGAATCTCGTTCCTTTGAGTATTCAATATCTATCTGATGAAAGAAGTTGCACTTTTTGGCGGGATGGCCCTGCTTATAATCTCTACCATTTACAATCGTCATCAACAAGAGAAAGCTTTGGCTTTCTTGAGTAACGAGGAACGAGGAAGTTTTATAGCCCAATTCTCAAAATTGCGGATTCTGAATTTGTACACGCTTGTTGCAATGTTTGTCCTGTATTTTTTATTGACAACGTTGATGCAGGAAACACTAAACCCAGCAATTACGTATTTCTCTCTGATTTTCCTGTATATGTCAACCACTCATTTTTTGGCGCAACGAAAAATGAACCAAATTGATTTGCCCATTGCATATCTAAATATTCACCGTAAAACCTCTATTATAAGATGGGTTGCTATGATTATTATGTTTGCAGGGTTAATTTACTATTTATATGGTTAGAGAAATTGTTCAATACATTCCTCTGATTATTGCATTCGTTACTTTTTTCTTTGGTTTAGTATTCTTTTTAAGAGGTTTTAGAAACTATCAAACTCAAATTTATCTGGGAATCATTTTAATGGGACTTTCGATTCGCTTGTTGAATCAAACGGTTTATTGGATTGGGCTTGATTTTGAGTACCGTCCTTACATGCTGATATTCGGATTTATACAATTTGGTATTTTACCATCCGTATACATGCACCTTAAGAGTATACTTGATGACGAGGTTCAAAATGATTTGAGTAAATTATTGCATTTTACGCCGTTGATTGTCGTGTTTTTATCTTTAACAATTCCATTGGTTTTTTTAGGTGAAAAACCAGATCGGTTTGTTGATTATATTTCAAGTTTACAGCATATGCCTACAATACTTCCATTATCCATGTTACATGCGGGTTTTATGTTGATGTCTCTTGTATATCTCTATAAAAACTTTCAATTGCTTTTAACTGCTTTTTCGGATGGTAAATTATTAGGTACACATGGTAAATTAATTGGACAATGGTCTTTGTTTGTATTGTTTCCACTGAGCATGTTATTCACCCTGTTTTTGGAAAGTTTCATTGCCATTGCTGTCGGTTATGAGATTCAAATGTCCTTAGAACCATCCTTGTTCATTCGATCGGGCTTTATTGTAATTATTCTTATTTTTATTTTGAGAAATGATGCCATTCTTTACGGTATTCCTCAATTGATCATTGACGGTCATAACCCGATAATCAAAGAATCTGAATTCCAAAAATCTCAACATACAGGTATTTGGATTGAACCCTTAGAACATGAGAATGTTCAATTAACTCAGAGATTATTTCAAAGTCAAGAAAATATAAATCGAATGATAGTAAGGGTTGACGAATTTGTATTAAAAAATCAACCCTTTCGTGACTCCAAATTTGGCATTGATGAATTATCTAGATTGGTGAAAATACCTACGCATCATTTGAGATATATTTTCAAGTATCACAGCAAGATGGGCTTTGTTAATTACCGAAATTTTTGCCGTATGGAAGATTTAATTGATCGTATGATAGGTGAAAAAGCACAAAATTTAACGTTAGAAGCTTTAGCCTTGGAACACGGTTTTGGTTCGCATAGTGTTTTACTACGTACCTTTAAACTGCATTATAACTCCACACCATCTGAGGTAATACAGTCGAAAATTCGATTCGGCTCAACCGCTTAATAATGAATCACGCCACAAGCACCATGGTTATGAATATTCAAAAGTTTGGATGCTGGGACTGGGGCTTTTAGCAATTCTCGAATGATATTAGATTTTTTAGTGTTTTTCTCAGTGTTTTCAGAATTTAGGCCTATTGATAAGACAAGTAAAATCCCCAACGCCAAGATGTTTTTTCTTGAAATATTGAAGAATTGAGTTTGATTTTTTTCAATCATGAAACAAGTATAAATAGAAACTCATCCCAATTGAAATGGATTAAAAAATTGACGAAAGGTTACAGAAAAAGACGGCTCTTTGAAAAATGACGAGCCTATTTGACGACATTTTGCGCGCTTTCAGCCCTTAAGATTTTACCGCTAGTCGAATAAACAAAGGATTCTTTGATATGCACATGTTTTGGTTGGAAATACTTCGATGAAAAATGAAGTGCAGGAACTGGCCCCAGATTAGACCTTATAAATAGAACCAGTTTTTGACCTAAAACGGCATCATTTTCATACCAACAAAAGAAATCACTAAGCGGCCAATTGGTTTGTAGGTGTATTTCTCGTTCAACGGTTTCTAGTTGGATTTTAATGCCGCCTGAATTGATAGTAAAGTCGGTTCTGCCTATCCATGTAAATCGATTTTCGGGCAAAACAGATATCCGATCAAAAGTTTGGACCCATTGATCATGGGTGCACGGGTTTTTTATACGCATACCCAATGGAGAATCGTCAATCCGAGTATCATCAATCAAACGGTATTCGTTTTCTCCTAAAGTGCGTCCCGCAAAATGCGAGTATGTTTCTGTCATGCCAAAAGTATGTACCCAGTAAATATTGGGATATTCTTTTAAGAGTTGTGCTTCCATTTTGACAGAAATGGGTGCCCCTCCGATCAAGATACTTTTGAATTCTTTTAATTTTTCTTTGGATATCGGATTACTCAGAATACCTTCTAACTGCATGGGGGTGAAAGAAGAAACTTTTGCCTTTCCTGAATATTCCAATAAGGGATTTGCACTTGGTGCGCAGAGATCGAATTCTGAATTCCATGTTTTTGCCCTTGCCCATTGCATAAACCCACCCGCCTTATCAATGGGCAATGCAATCAACTGGTGTAAATTGTCAGATTTAATAAAATGTTTACGGGTTTGTTCGGCACTCCATTTAAGTAATTGGGGCCATAATTGATGCGGTTTTGGGGTGCCGGTACTGCCGGATGTGTATATCTCAAAAGGAAGATTCGTATTCCATTTGTGATTCCAATCAGCGTTTATTTCCGGATTTCCAAGCATACTGTTGTAGGAGGTCAATTAAAAGATCAATTTGAGATTTGTAGTTGTAATAGTGCGTTGAAACACGAATACAATCAACTTTGTTTTCTCCAACGTAACGCAAAATTACTCCATTTTTTCGGGCGAAATTTACAAAACCTTGTTGGGGGTTTATTTCTGTTGTATGAGTTGGATTGATACGAAAGCCGAGTTGTCCTCCTTGGGATTGGATGTCATTCGCATTTAGAATTTCGATTTTATCGGCTTCATTTTCTAAGGATTTTCGTAAATACGAATTGAGTTCTTTTACGCGCTTTTCAATTCGATCCGGGCCTACATGCTGGTACCAGTCTATTGCAGCCAGGCATCCTTGAATATGCGGGCCGGAAAAGGTGCCATATGCATAACGACTCACTTTTGAAATGGGGAGATCCATTTGAGGCGGTTCGGCACTCATGTCAAATGCATTTACCGAATATGCAGCAACGTGAGTGATGCGTGTTTTCTCTATAAGTTCTTTCCTAATATACATCCAACCAGTTCCTATTGGACCCAACATCCACTTATGAAAACAACCTGCATAATAGTCACAACCAATTTCTTTCAAATTAAATTGCAACATACCCAATGGGTGTGCACCATCCAGAACAGAAATGATTCCTTTTTCTCGGGCTAACGTACAAATTTCCCTCACGGGTAAAACTTGTCCCGTTGTACATGGAATATGAGGTACAGCGATAACTTTTGTTTTGGAGGATATAGCACGCTTTATTATGTCTAAACACGCTTCGGCACTGTTTCCAATTGGGATGGTTTTAATTTTCACTCCATCTAGTTGTGACCTTCTCATCCAAGCGGCGCACCCACCAATGTGTTCGTGTTGGGTAATAATTACTTCGTCGCCTTTTTTAAGAGGAATTCCCCATGCAATATGATTAATGCCTTCACTGACGTTTTTTGTGATTCCGACTTCGTCAGCGGAGCAGCCTAAAAGGGTCGCAAGTTTGGTTTCCAAATCATTATTGTGATGGGGATATCTGGCGTTTTCGGCAATTTGGGTGAAGGATTCATTTATGGCATTTAAAACGGGGTATGGTGTAATTCCCATTGTTCCGTTATTAAGAAAGTTGATATTCGATTTTATTGGAAATGCCTTTCTAATTTTCCCCCAATCGGAAATATCATAGTCTGAAATGGGCGTGTTTTGATGCTTAGACTTCCCCCAAACAGGAGATATTGAGCTTGCTAAAGCAGCTCCAAGGCCGGTTTTAAGGAATATTTTACGATCCATGGTGCATGCAGTTTAGCAAATATTGATGGAATAATAAAATTTGGTGCTAAAATCATCGATTTAGGTGAATCAAATATCACTAAGCTGCCCTAAAATCGGGTTTCTAATATAAATCCTTATTTTTGCGATAGGTCAACTTTTGTAAATTATGAATGTATTAGGGATAATGAGTGGGACGAGCATGGACGGTATTGATTTAGCGTTGTGTTCTGTGGACCAAAATGGTGAAAATTGGAATGTAAATATTTTAAAGGCAATTACATTGCCCTACAATGAAACATGGAGGGTGCGCTTATCGCAGCTGAAATATCAAAATCCGGAATTGTATGCCCGTACGGATGTATTTTACGGTAGATATTTAGGCGAATTGGCCTTGGCATTTCAAAAAGAATCCGGTTTAGAGATTGATTTGATTGCATCCCATGGACATACCATATTCCACCAACCTCAAAAATGGATTACCGCACAGGTTGGGGACGGAGCCACACTTTACGGCACATCAGGAATTCCTACAGTTAGTAATTTTAGAAGAGCGGATGTTGCCGCTGGCGGTCAAGGAGCCCCTTTGGTAACATTGGGCGATGAATTATTATTTTCAGAATACGATGCTTGTTTGAATTTAGGTGGATTTTGCAATGTGTCACTTAAAACCGATTCGGGTCGTTTATCGTTTGATATTGCACCTTGTAATATTGTTTTGAATCGTTTGGCTCGCGAAAGAAAATTGAAGTTTGATGAGGGGGGTAAAATCGCTGAGCCGGGTAATATTATCTATCCATTATTAGAACAATTGAATAGCATTGGCTATTACAAGAAATCTGCTCCAAAGAGTTTAGGTAGAGAGTGGATCAATAAGGAGTTTTGGCACTTGGTGCGCGATTTTGACGATCATTCTCTAGAAGATAGAATGAAAACCTTAGTAATGCATATTGCTACGCAAATTGCGGTGGCATTGGAAAGTAATTCGAGCAAGCCTTTGGAGGAGATGAAAATCTTAGTAACCGGTGGTGGTGCCTTCAACGATACGTTGATGGATTATTTAAAATCCGAAACGGATTCCAATATTGTAGTGCCAGACAGTCAAATGGTTCAATATAAAGAAGCCATGATTTTTGCCTTATTAGGCGCTATGCGTGTTAAGAACTTAACCAATATTTCGGGCGCTACTACAGGAGCATCACGTTCTGTAATTGGGGGTTCTTTAGACGGAGATTTTTCGAAGCTATTATAACGTGAAATTAGATACTTTAATTAACAAGTTCGAGAACAAACAAGCTCATATTGTTTTCTCGTGGAAAGACAGTGAAACCGATGCCGAAGGCTGGGTTGTGATTAATTCTTTGAGAAACGGTGCTGCCGGTGGTGGAACACGCATGAGAAAAGGATTGAACCAGCGCGAAGTTGAGAGTTTAGCCAAAACAATGGAAGTTAAATTTACCATTGCAGGCCCTCCAATTGGAGGTGCTAAATCTGGTATAAATTTTGATCCTTCAGATCCTAGAAAAAAAGGAGTTTTAGAACGGTGGTACAAAGCAGTTAAGCCGATTTTGAAGCATTACTACGGTACAGGGGGAGATTTGAACGTAGATGAGATTCACGAGGTAATTCCTATGACCGCCGACTTGGACATTCTTCATCCTCAAGAGGGTGTGGTAAATGGCTATCATACGGCATACTCAGGTGAAGAGCGTTTAAAAGCAATTTCTCGTTTGCAACAGGGGGTGCTTTTACCCATTGTAGACGAAAGATTGACACCTTCTTTGGAAAAAGGATACACCATTGCAGATATGATTACAGGATGGGGCGTTGCCGAAGCAGTGCGTCATTACTACGAAATTTATGGGGGTTTTCTCAATAACAAATTAGCCATTATCCAAGGTTGGGGTAATGTTGCTGCTGCAGCTGCATTTTATCTTACCAAATACGGTGTTCGAATTGGAGGGATTATTGACCGTAACGGCGGAATTATAGAACCTAAAGGTTTAGGACATGATGAAATTGTTGAATTGTTCTTATCTAGAGATGGAAACGCTTTGAATGCTCCCAATATGCTTTCATTTGAAGAGGTGAATGAAAAAATTTGGGATTTACCGGCAGAGATTTTTATTCCAGGAGCTGCCAGTCGTTTGATAACAGAAGATCAAGTGAAACGCATGGTTAATTCAGGAATTGAAGTCGTTTCCTGCGGTGCCAATGTTCCATTTGCAGATGAAGCTATCTTTATGGGACCTATTTCAAAAATGGCAGATTCACAGATGGCGGTAATTCCAGATTTTATCGCGAATTGTGGAATGGCAAGGGTTTTTGCTTACTTAATGAGTCAAAATGCAGAATTAACGGATACGGCTATTTTCAAAGACGTAAGTCAAATTATTGCCGGTGCAATTGCGCGGGTTCATCAGTTCAATCCAAAGTCTACAGGAATTTCTGCAAAGGCCTTGGAGATGTCATTAACGGATTTAGTAAAACAATATGAATAAAAACATTGCCGATCGCTTTTGCGATTATGCGAAAATAGATACGCAAAGCGATCCCGATAGTACCACATTCCCAAGCACGGAAAAGCAAAAAGACTTAAGCCGGGTTTTGGTCAAAGAATTACTAGAAATGGGATTGGAAGATGCCCATTTAGATGAATTTGGATATGTTTATGCCACATTAAAGTCCAATGCAGCCAAAGAGGTTCCTACCATCTGTTTTTGTGCCCATGTTGACACATCTCCAGATTGCAACGGTGCTAATGTTAAACCTATCATTCATAAGAATTATCAAGGTCAGGATTTGGTATTGCCCGATGACAATTCTCAGGTAATTAAAAGTTCTGAACACCCATATCTTAAAGAACGTATCGGAGATGATATTATAACCGCTTCTGGTACTACCTTATTAGGCGCAGACGACAAAGCAGGTGTTGCTGTAATTATGGACTTTGTTCAATACATGGTTAATAATCCACAGTTGCCCCATGGCGATATCCGTATTTTATTTACGCCTGATGAAGAAATAGGTAGGGGTGTGGATTACGTTAATATTGAGAAATTAGCGGCTGACTATGGCTATACACTTGATGCCGGTAAGCGTGGTAGTTACGAAGATGAAACTTTCAGCGCAGACGGTGCAACATTGAATTTTTATGGCGTGTCAGCACACCCGGGTTACGCTAAAGGAAAATTGGTAAATGCATTGAAAGTGGCAGGCGATTTCTTAAATCGACTTCCTAAAAATGAATTCAGTCCCGAAACCACATCGGGAAGGGAAGGTTTTGTGCATCCCGTTACAATGGGTGGCGTTGCCGAACATGCCTGGGTTAAATTTATTGTAAGAGATTTTCAAACAGCAAAATTAGCCGAGCATGAGGCACGTTTAAAATCAATTGCGGAAGCAACGATAAACGATTATCCTGGAACGAAGTTAGAGATGACGGTAGAAGAGCAATACCGAAATATGAAAGAAGTGGTAGAACTCACCCCGGCAATCTCAGACTATGCAATCGAGGCCATTAAAATGGCAGGAATTGAACCTCGTTTGAGCAGCGCTCGAGGTGGAACCGATGGTTCTAGATTGAGTTTCATGGGTTTGCCATGTCCGAATATATTTACCGGTGAGATGGCATTTCACGGAAAGCACGAATACGTAAGTGTGCAGGATATGGAAAAATCCCGCGAAGTGTTGGTACACCTCGCAGGATTATGGGCATCGCATTAAGCGAGCTGACCAATCATTTTTAAATGCATAAAGTGCGAACGCACTGCTTCGAAAAATGTGGGGATTTCATTGTATTTAACATTGAAATCTTCACATGTTTTCTTAACGATTTCATTTAATTTAGGATAATGAATGTGACTTATTTTAGGAAATAAGTGGTGTTCAACTTGGAAATTCAAACCGCCCAAAAGCCAGGTTAATGTTTTGCTTTTTGTGCTGAAATTTGAAGTAGTACGAATTTGGTGTGTAGCCCAATCGTCTTCTACATTGATGGACTCTATCGTTTTATTCTCATTCTCAGCTTCTGCTTTATCCGTTACAAAATGGATGTCTTCAACAACGTGAGCCAACTGGAATACAATCGTGATACAAATACCTGTTACAATGGCCATCGCAAAATAACCTAAGAGAGCGGTTTTGATCCCAATGAAATAGGCAGGTATAAGAACAAAAATGAAAACGTAAACCAATTTGCTCGCCCAAAATTCAATATGCTTCCAGGCGCTTAATTTATTTTTGAATGGACGATCTACTACTTTTCCAGTAAAGTACTTTTTAAAATCTTGCATGTAAATCCAAGCTAAATAAGCAATTGTATACAAGGGTAAACCATAAATGTGTTGGTATTTATGGAACCAAAGTTTCTTTTTGGCGGTATTGACACGAAGCAGAGGCCACAGGTCGATATCGTCATCAACACCTTCGATATTCGTAAAACTATGGTGTACAATGTTGTGCTTTTCGGCCCATAAAAATGCGTTACCACCTAATAAATTCAACGAATTAGCCATTAACTTATTAATCCACGGACTGTTTGAATAACTTCCATGCGCGCCATCGTGCATTACATTGAATCCGATACCCGCAAAAGACAATCCCATGATGGTATAACCTAAATAAATCCAAGAATTTTCTGGATGTAGTAAAATAACCATTAAGTAGGAACCAATTAGGGTAGCAAATAGAATGATGGTCTTCCAATAAAGCTTCCAATTACCTGTAGGTTGCAAGTTATTTTCGCTGAAATAGGCATTAATTCTATTTCTTAAAGTAGCGAAAAATTCGGCATTTCTGCCTTCAAATCTGATTGATGTCATAAATAAATTATATCAAATTTACGATAAAACTTTAGTGATTGAACACTTCAACTCCTTTTTTTCGGATGATGCAATTTTGTTTGAGTTTTGTGTTATGTAGAAAATACTGATTTCGAAGGGAATAAAAATATGGAGTACAAGAGGTGAATTAGAACCAAAATTATTGGCCTACCGTTCTAGTCTTCAGTATGTGTGGGAATCTGAAGCTTACCAAAAAAGAACAAAAAAATTAGAGTGCTCTCTCTTCTCTGGCCTTTGTAAATTCGAATTGCTTGTTGAAGATTTTATTGGGTCATTATTTCTTCTTCAGTGTACTAATTCCAAAAGGTAAGTAAAGAGGACAGGTTCTAACTGTAGCCGTAATTAAGAAAACAGCAGCGAAGATCCCACAGATAATGGCTGTTCCACCGCTTACTTTGGATGTGGCAATTAAAGTGGCTAAAATGGAGGCTACACCTATGCGAAATGTTCTATCTATTTTTCCAATGTTCGTTTTCATAGTAATATGTATTATTTCAATTTGGAGTTTTGTTTATTGCGGGCTTCTTCGATTATTTTTTCGGCTCGAGCTTTGGTTTCATTTTCCAAGCTATCGGCTTTTGCGTTTGTTTCGTTTTCAATAGCTTGGGCCTTTGCGTAACCCTCTGAACGCAATGATTCCGCTTTTTTAACGGCTTGTTCGTTGGCTTTCTTTCCTGCTTTTTCAGCTGCTAACTTTTCAAGTGGGTTGCGCGCTTTTGCAATGAGTGCATCAATTTCTTGTTTTGACTTATCGATAACGGACTGTGCAAGTTTATCGCTTTCTGAACGTGTTTTCTCTGCCAATGATTGGCCTTCCTTTCTTAACTGGTTGGCTTTATCTTTAGCTTCGCTAATCAACTTTGCGGCTTGGGCTTCGGCTTCTTCGATTGCTTTATCGGCTACTTTATTGGCTTCATCTTTGATTTCTGTAATGGCTTTTTCTTTGTATTCATCTACCACTTGCATTCCCAATTTTTTCCAATCGATACGCAATTTTGGTTGTGTTGTCGTGCCCTTGATAGACATGGGTACCGCTTTCCCTTGTGTGTAGAAATACCCATTAAAATCTAAGTTTTGATCAAGATCTACGTTTCCACTGAATGACATTTTGGATCCTTCGTAAACGTCTAATCGGATGCTGTCTTTCAACGATAGTTTTCCATCCTTAATTGAAAATCCGAGTTTGCCGGGTTTGATCTTCACATCTTTAATTTTGCTCTTATTCCATTTCAACTGTTCGAAAGCTTGACTGAGCCATTCCGGAGATTTTAATTGTTGTGCGTTGGTTACCGACATCAATCCTTCAGAAACTAAACTTTTCATATCCAAATTTAATTCTTCATCAAGGTCGGTTAACATGTTCATGTTCAGGTTAAAGGGTGCGTCTAAATCCTTAACAATAGGGGCGTAGGTTTCGACTATTTTGAGATTGCTTCCGATATTCTTTGGAATAAGATTTTGTAACGCAAAGCTAAAGTCAACATGGGGTTTGCCACCTTCAAAATACGCATATTGAGTAGTAAAGGAGATACTGCTTTGCCATAATTCTGCTCGAATTGGATCGATGTTCAACTTTCCATCTTTTATATGAATGCTTGCTTTACAGTTATTTAATTGATAATCGTCATATAATAGTTTCCCGATTGTTCCTTCAAAAAACAGGTTCAAATTTGTTGGAATTTGGGGAGCCGTTAACTGTGAAGAATCAGTCGTACTTCCTTCTTTGGTTTCTTCTGATGTTGCGGGCATTAATTCATTGACGTCAATACGCGGACTATTGATTCTTAAGGTGCCCGTTAATGCTTCGCCGTTAAGGGCATAACCCAGCATATTATTAAGTTTACCTTCGGATATCTCAATGTTTGATGTTCCATAACGAATGTGAGACGGTTTGATTAAAGAGGCATTGGGCGATGCTATAATTTCTAGATTTTTAATATCGGTTTTTAATAATCCTGGGGCCGCATATTGAAAGCCATATAATCCAAGGCTTCCTTCCAGTTTTAAATCATTAAATGTTTGGTTTTCAATGGAAGCATAATGGCCATCAAACACGAGCCCTGCTTTGATTTTTCCACTTAGATTCATACCCGAATCCAAGGGCAGAAAATCTTGCCAATCCTTTAAGTCCATGTTGACCGATAAGTTACCGCGTGCATAGGGATTTGAAATCGGATTCTTAGTAAACAGGGCCATTTTAAAGGGATCGTTTCCTAAAATAAGACTGAAGTTTTTCAAATCAACCGTGGTGTGGTCTGGATTTCCATCTTCGTTTAAAACATGCAGATCCATATTGATGCCACTTACAGATTTTGGTAATTCCGGGTATTGGAATTGTGCATTATCAATGACTAAGTTGATCTTGGTTTGTGGCATCTGAACTTCGTCCATAATGCCTTTAATAGCCATGTCAAATGCCATTTTCCCTGATGCTTTTACTTGAGAGAAATCCGATGTGAAACAGCCAGGTATTGCGGATAATAAGGATTTGAATTCAGAGTTGGGAACATCAAAATTCAAGTCCATGTCCATGTTTTCATCGTTCATCTGCACCCAGCCCTTCATTTCTAAAGGCAATTCGTTTAGTTTCGCTGTAAGTGGTTCAAAACCAAATCTGAATTTTTCTAGATCCATTTGGATATCGCTTTGAATATCCAATGTGGCTTTGGAAACCAAAGTCATTCCTTCGTATGACAAATTCAATGATTCCGCTGTATAATGACTGACTAAAGTGAATATATCTTTTTGGAAATCACCCTCTGCATCAAAATTCGAAGCGATGGATTCAAAATCCACTCCCATGCTCACATCTTTGTATCGGATATGGGCGTTGACCACTTCAATATGATTTAATTTTAAGGATATCGGGGCTGAAGCTGTGTCTACTGCCTCAACCGGGGCAGTACTATCATACGGTACAATATCATAATTGGCACGACCGCTCTTTAAAACATGAACATAAATGTTAGGATTGTTAAGGTAAATTTTCTTTATACCAATGGGTTCGGTTTCAGAAAAAACAGACGCAATATCAAGGGTTAATTTGATGTTTTCAGCCTGAAATAAGGTATCCTTAGCAAAGGAATCAATACCTACTATTTTTAAGTTATTGACCCCAACTGAAAGATTCGGGAAGTTTCGTATTAGACTTAAACTCAAATCCTCATCAAAAGTGATTTTGGCATTTACGGATTCTGAAGCGGCATCTTGGGCTGCTTTCAAAATCTTGCCTTTGAAAGCAAAAGGCAAAACTGTTAGGATAATAAAAAATGCCACTATCAGGCCACTAAAGCGAATTAACCACTTTTTCATCATTCAACGAAAATACATTTTTTAAGGAACTTTAAATAAGATGGAGATGTGCGTTTTGATGAAAATTGCAAAAATTCGCTCAAGACTTTTTTGCAATTTCCGTAACTTCGCTATCAGACACCAAAACTTATATTTATGATAACCGGACTAACACACATGCACTCGCTATTACGTTGGGTGATTTTAATCTTACTCATTGTAACCATCATTCGTACATTTCAAGCTAAAGCAGGCAAAGAAGCTCGTTATCTGACCATCGTGACCCATATAATGTTATTGATAGGTTTGCTTCAATGGTTTATGGGAAATTGGGGTTTGAAATTAATCCAATCTAATGGTATGGGTGAGGTGATGAAGAATTCAGCGCAACGCTTTTTTGCGGTTGAACATGCTTTAACCATGATCATAGCAACGGTACTAATCACGATGGGCGGTGTTTTTGTTCGCAAGGGCAAAAGCAGTGCAAAGTGGTTGTATGTTTTTGCTTTATTATTGATTTTATCTCGAATTCCATGGCCGTTTATGGCAGATGGAATCGCGCGTGGATGGCTCCCAGGAGTGGGTATGTAATCCTAACCAAATCCAACCAAGATTTATCGAAAGGCTCCTGATTTAGGAGCCTTTTTTGCTATTTTTGATACAATAAATGTACTATTTATGAAGAAATCAGCTTGGATATTGGTCGTATTATTAGCATTTTTAGCAGGATATGCCGGTTCGTGGTTACAGCAATCACAGTCTGATAATCCCACGCTCCGTGTGGCTTCCGAAACAAATTCTATACCCTCACGAGTGGCCTCTTCCGGACTCGCACTAACATCCTTTGAGGATGCAAGTGCCATTTCTACTCCAACCGTGGTTTTTATAAAAACGATTTCTACGGTACGATATGAAAGTCCGTTGGGATGGTTTTGGGATTTTGATCCTTTTGGCAGTAGAGGTAAGGCTTCTTCAACGGGAAGTGGGGTAATTGTTAATCCCGACGGTTATATCGTAACCAATAATCATGTTATTCAAGGCGCTGAGCAAATAACCGTTGTTCTGAATAAAGATAAAAAAGAGTACAAAGCGGAAATTATTGGAACCGACCCAAGTTCGGATTTAGCCTTAATCAAGATAGATAAGAAAGACTTACCCTCGATTGTTTTTGGAAACTCAGACCAATTAAACGTAGGAGAGTGGGTATTAGCAGTGGGCAATCCATTTAATTTAACAAGTACAGTCACAGCAGGAATTGTAAGTGCAAAAGGCCGAAATATCAATATAGTGAAGAATCAATTCCCTATTGAAAGTTTCATTCAAACCGACGCCGCAATCAATCCAGGAAATTCAGGTGGTGCCTTGGTTAATTTGAAAGGAGAATTAATTGGAATTAATACCGCCATTCAATCAAATACAGGCAGTTACACCGGTTATGGATTTGCTATACCCAGTAATATTGTTCAAAAAATAGTCAAGGATTTTATCGAAAAGGGTGAAGTTCTACGTGCATTTACTGGTTTTGAAGTATCCTCAATTAGTGCGCAGGAAATGCAAGAATTGAAATTGGAAAAAGAACCTATAAAGGTGAGGTCGGTACTTGAAGACAGTCCAGCGGACAAGGCGGGTATTAAATCTGGCGATATAATTATAAAATTGGGGAATACCGACATAGATGGAAGATCGAGTTATGATGAGTTTCTAGCTTACCAAAGGCCTAATAATGAAATCCCGGTTACAATATTGCATGAAGGAAAAGAACGCACGTTTAAGTTGAGTTTGATTGATGGAAAAACACAACGGGAATTGATGATGAAAGGGGTTGTGAGTAGCAAATATTTAGGAGCTGATTTTCAATCCTTGAATGCGTCTGAAAAAGGAAAGTTCAAAATTTCGGCGGGGATTAGAATCTTAAATATTAAACGCGGTGGAGCTATTTCACAAATGGGCTTGGCTGAAGGTTTTGTGGTATTACGATATAACGGAAAGGTTTATGACGCGCCGGAAGATTTAATTGCGGCCATGGAAGGAAGTAGTGGAAGTATGAAAATTGAAGGTATGGATGCTAGAGGGAACAAACAATCCTTTTCTTTCTTTAGATATTAAAAGGATTATCAATTAGGTTTAACCTTAAAATAATTGTGGAGCGGTCCTCGTTTATTAAGTTTTATCTTTGCGTACTATGATTCCTCAAATACCCTTATTGAAACATACCGATTCTGATAATTTTTTCATTCTTGCTGGACCTTGCGCTATAGAAGGTCGCGACATGGCTTTGACCATTGCAGAATCACTGGTGAAGTTGAGTGACGAACTTTCAATTCCTTTGGTTTTTAAAGGATCCTACAGAAAAGCAAACCGTTCTCGTTTGGATTCGTTCACGGGTATAGGCGATGAAAAGGCTCTAAAAATTCTTGCAGAAGTTAGAAGTCAATTTAATATTCCTGTGGTTACCGATATTCATGAATCTCATGAAGCAGAAATGGCAGCGGCCTATGTAGATGTATTGCAAATACCGGCGTTCTTATTTAGACAAACGGAACTATTGGTAGCGGCTGCCGCAACTGGAAAATATATCAATATTAAGAAGGGACAATTTGCCGCTGCAGGTGCTATGGAACATGCATTGGTTAAATGTAAAGAATCTGGTAATGATAAAGTGTTACTAACGGATAGAGGAAATTCTTTCGGATACACAGACCTTGTGGTGGATTTTCGCAATATTCCCGAAATGCAAACTTTTGGGGCTCCGGTAATAATGGATATTACGCATAGTTTGCAGCAGCCCAATCAAGCTTCCGGTGTTACTGGGGGAAAGCCGCAGTTAATTGAGACAATAGCGAAAGCAGCTATCGCTGTAGGGGTAGATGGTCTTTTTGTAGAAACGCATCCCAATCCAAGTGAAGCCAAGTCAGACGGAGCGAATATGTTGCCCTTATCTGAAATGAAATCTTTACTTGAAAAATTGGTACGGTTGCGTCAAGCTGTAATTTAAAAAGTAAAATTCGAACGTGCTAAGTGTACGTCTGTGATTTATAAAAAAAGAAGGCCCTTTGCAACGCAAAGGGCCTTCTTTTTATTCCGAAGAAAGTTCAGTTTTAATTCGATGAATCTTCACTGTCTTTATTCTCAACTTTTTTCTTGCCTTTCGGCTCGCGCTTTGGTTTTTCTTTAACCGGTTTTGCTTTCCACTCACGTGGAACACGTTTTGGTATAAGAATGTATTCTGTATCGGTTTTATAAGAATCCGATTTGAAGTATTTGCGTAATACTCGGGTACCTACAGTAGGTGCTTTTGCACGTTCGTCAATTTTAAATTGAATACCGTTTACTTCATAGCGTCCCATTTTTACCAAATCTACTGTGAAACGATTACCAGGTAGTTTTACTTTGCCAACTTTGAATTTATCGCCGCTGATAAAGTCTTTCTTCTTAATCAATTTCTTGGTATACCATTCTGCAGCAAGTTCTGGAGGAATGCTATTTACTCGCGCTTTATCATCAATTACGAGCATACTTGGCTCGGTATCTTGAATCATTACAGGAACAGAAACTTTGTCACCATCCATGGTAATTGGCAACTTGATGGCGTATGTAAGATCAACCGCAGGTTTAGCAGCAACTACATTTGCAATAGAATCTGACTTGGCTATGGAATCGCGTGTCGATGAGCCACTATTGGTATTATTCAAATCAACATCTTGGTTTACCTTTACACGTGATTTTTTATCTTCAAAAGCAAAACGAACCGTAGTACGACGGTTTTGTTGATGTTGGTATTCATCACATGCCACAAAGGGTTTACCTTCCAGGGTGACGATTTCGTTTGCTTTATAGGAATCGTAATAACTGCTGATTACGTTCCCTCGTTTGTCTTTTTCGATAACCATTTTGCGCGTTTTACCCGCTATATATGGAGTATAACCGGCTTTTTCAGCGCCTTCACATTTACAATCGTTTATGAGTTCTGTTTCACCAAAACCAACGGCCACGATACGAGAAGAATCAATATTCCAACGACGCATTAAATAGGTACGGGCTGAATCGGCACGACGTTGAGCCAAACGGGTATTGTAATCTACCGATGCACGACAGTCCGTATGAGAACCCAATTCCGCAATTAGTCTAGGATAGCGAATTAGCACTTCTTGGGCAAATGTATCCAATACCTTTGCAGCATCTGGACGAATAGCAGCAGAGTCTAAATCATAGAATATAGGTAGAGAATAAATCTGATCCAATGGGTTTATCAAACAGAAATCCTGCTCTAATTGTGTTGAGAAGCGTATACCATGAGTGGTACGATTTACAGGAGGCTTTTCGAAGTAATACAACTCAGGATAAGTGGCTGTAATTTCGTAATTCGTACGAGGACTCAAGTCTGCAAGGTATTCGCCATTTTCGTTACACTTCATGATGATTTTTGAAGTATCGCGATCGTTGGTGATGGTAACAGTGGCACCTGCAAGTGGCTTGTTTGTATTACAATCGGTTACAACGCCTCGGATAGAGATAACCAATGGTAATACGTCGAACTCGTAAATATCGTCGTCGTTACGACGGGTACCGCGATTCGATGTAAAGAATCCCTTTTTTGCGTTATTCCCTGTGAAGGTGATACCAAAATCATCACCGCCTGAGTTTAATGGTTCACGCAAGTTTTCCATATTTTCCCATTTGGTAATGTCATCGGTTTGGTCTGCCGCAAACATATCCATTCCACCTAAACCAGGCCACCAGCTAGAACTGAAATACAAACGGTTATCGTGGGAGTTGAAATAAGGATAATATTCATCACCCGGAGAGTTAATTGTAGGACCTAAGTTTACTGGATTTCCCCAAGAACGAGAACGACGGCTGTAGGTAACGGCCCAAATGTCAAATCCACCGTAACCACCTTCGCGGTCTGAGGAGAAATACAACACCTTATCGTCAGGACTTAGGGCGGGATGCCCGTAACTATGAATAGAGTCCTTTCTACATATTTCAAGAGGTTCACCCATTTGCCAGTCTGGACCTACTTTTTTCATTTGATAAATCGCACATTTTTCAGATTTACCATCAAGCCCACCGCATTGGGTGATATACATTTCAGAAAATCTTCGTTGAATGTTAAGCCACCTTCATTGAATTTGGTACTTGCCGATTTTGCAAATACAGGACGAGCCCAATCAATTTGAGGTACAACATTTGCTTTCTGTCCTCTTTTCTTACGTGCTTTTTTTCCTTCTACATACCAGATGTCTGCCCAATGCTCCATAGTACCGCTGTAGATTCTTTTGTTCATGCCACCTTCACGGTCTGAAGCAAAAAATACAACATCGTCTTTTCTTGAGGCCACCATGGGAGCCCAATCGTTAGCGCTAGAGTTGGCTGTTTTGAATTCTTTCACTTGGAAAAGAGAACTGTCTTTGGTCCAACGCAGTGCCAATTCGCAACCGTACATTTTTTGTAAAACTTCGCTATCACCGGGAACTCTTTCTAAATAATCGTCATAAGCGCCCTAAGGCTTTGCGGTAATCCTCCATTTTCTTTAGCATGTTGGCTTTCATCAACAATGCGGTTGTATTATTGGGGTCCTTACGCAAAATACGGTCGTAAAGTTTAAGAGCGCGGTCGTATTTATTATTCAATCTGTAAGACTCAGCTGCAAGTAATAGGGCTAGTTCCTTTTTCTCTTTGTCTTCTTCCTTACGGTATACATTTTCGAATGTAACCGCGGCCTGTCCATAATAACCCTGGTCGTATAGCGTTTTAGCTTCTTCGAATTTTGGAGCACAGCCCCAAAACATCACAGAACTGACTACACTTAGTAGGGCAAAACGCAAGATATTTTTCGTATTGTTTACGATTGAGTCTTGGTAGATTATACGCATCTTCACAATTTAGCTAAATTAAGATGCTAATTAATGGATTAGTATTGAAAAATCAAAGAAAAACCCCCATTTTATTTTGCGTGAGACTCGACCTTGTAAACAACGGATGTTTAGCGCTGTAATTTTAAGCGCTTTGTGTTTGGTCAAATTCATCAGAGCGAATTCGGACCAAATAAATGCCCTCTGGGCACATCAGGGAAGTAGAGTTGAACCTCGATTTTCGTTACCCGGATAAACTTGCTGGTAAAACCCGCTCACAGGGAGTGCCAAAAATAGAAAAAATTTGGATCGATACTTCTCGACATATCCAATTCTTGGAAGAAATGACATATTGGCCGTGTTCTGCGCCGGGTTGGGAAGCAATTGAAATGAGGGAGCAGGTTGGGCATGTAAAAATCCGCTAGCCATCAACGATTAAAACCAAATTGCAATAAAATGTCGCACTCTCATGTTGAGACAATATTAGTGCAAATAGTGCATGCCAAACACAAACGAAGGGCACTATGTATCATGCGCTTTTCATCGAGATCCTATCTTATTACCAAGGAGGGATAGCATTTACGGAAAGGTTCCCTAGCGGATGTCAGAGGTCCCTGATATTTTGGCAACCATTTGTTTCGAATTGTTGGCACTTGGAATCTGTACCCGCCCATTTTTGAATGCCTCAGATTTCAGGAGATGTACCTGGTTTCGGTTTGGCCTGAAGAAAGTGATTGAATACGGGCCAAGCTGAGCCGTTCAAGTCGGGAGTTGAAATTAGTGGCCGCTTCGAAGAGAGTTAGCAGCAAAATTCGGCATCTAAATAATTCATGCGTCTGCAGATGCTTGCAAGGCGAGAACTGCGGGTTCTGAACTCGTATTTTGGACCGGCCATATCGAACCAATGCCTTGCGCATTCCAGGTCCCATTTTAGGATAGATCGGCCTGCGCTTTTTCGAGGTATTTAATTTTAATACCGTGCGTGTGACCGTCGACTGTGTTTATTTTATCGAGCAGGGTGCTCTTGCGGGGAGCAAACAAAGGGTCGATCGTAAATGCGGTCGAGAACGGTTTCAACAATGACATAACTTGAATCGGTGAGTAAATTTTCAAATACAGACTTTTCCGTGGATTTGAGGATGGGCGCATTTTGGGCGAATGAAGTCGAACGTGAGCATGTGCCGGTCTTATCGGTGGCAATGCTTGTGAATAACGGGCAAAGGGACACGCCGCTATCGGCCAAAAGTTGTGAGGCGATTTCCGCCCGAATGAAGTCGGAACGCTCTTTCACCGGAAAAAGCTTGTCAATCAGATGCATCTCTTTTTAATTCTGCCTGGTGGTACCGCTCGTCAGGCAGACCAATAGGGCGTCGTAGCGATCGAGCATGAATTGCGGCTTTTTGAAATTGCGAAAGCCATAGGCCGCCTCGGATTTCGTTGGGAAAATCGCTACCTCCTTTAAAACGAACGAACCTTCGTCAAAAAGAATGAAATCAATTGGCACCATCTGGATCTACCGAAAGTGAAGGATTCGGTGCTTGATTTTTGAGTGTTTTTCGTGAACCGTTGAATCGTGTCCGTCTTTGTAATAAACGGCCATGTCAACAGGGATTTCAAAATCTCTAACTACTTCATCTTTTTCATGAATTTGCTCAACGATGAATTTGATTTCGATGGTTTCAAAATAATTAACGCGGAATTTAGGTTCGCCACCGCGGTGAATCCATTGGTCAAAAAAGGCATCGACATTTATTCCCGTGGCATCCATAAAGGCTTTCTGCAGATCCCAAGTTTCAACGGTTTTATGGGCGTGTTATTGAAATAATGCTGTTATGGCTCGTCGAAAATTTTCCCTACCCACTTGGTGTTGTAACATGTACAATACTGAGGCGCCTTTTGGATAATGACGCGAAGATCCTGATTGAGAGTGTCGAACGGGAAGTGAATTTTCACGACCTGCTGCAATGGCTCCGTTCATATTATTGCGGAAATACCAAGCCATGTGGTCCTCAGAGAATAACTTACCTTCTACCAAACCTGGGTAAAAAGTTGCAAAGCTCTCTTGCAGCCATTGTTCGTTGTCTTTGCGACCTGTTATTAAATCGCCAAACCATTGGTGTGTGGCTTCATGTGCGTTCACACTCACATAGTTTCTATTGAGCAAATAGGCACGATCGTCAATCCAGAAAAAATCTCCAAAAACCGTAGCCGATGTGTTTTCCATGGCTCCATACAAGAAATCCTGAACCATTACTTGAGAATAGGTTCCCCAAGGATAGGGAATGCCGATTTCTTCGGCTAGAAAGTCTAGAATTTCTTCGCTGTAACGGCTCGTTGGCTCGAGGCGTTCTGGGTGTTCAGGATAATACCAAAATTGGTGTTCGATGCCTTCTTTGCTTTTGCTTTTTTTGAATGGCATACCGATCAATGGCTAACATCAGAAAGGTAACCGGCATGAGGCTTTTTTAAGGGAGTAATGCCAGGTTTTGGTGCCGTGCTTTTTTGTTTTCTTTGGAGGAATTTATCAACTCTCCGTTGGAGAGAACTTGGTAGTCTTTGTCGAAGGTAATGATGGTTTCGGTGGTGAATTTATCGCTTCTGATCGTCGATCATGGGAATCCAATGGCGGTTGTCGATGCCTTGTCCTTGAGTCCAAATTTGCCGGCGGGACATATGGGCGGGATCTTCAATGGTGTCGAGGTCCCAACCAATGAAAGTAAATCCCGCGTTTGGGAATGCTTCGTATAGTATGTTGCAGTGTCGTGTTCGGAGTGGTAGGGTGCATTCGAGTTTGCGATTCAACGATGAGGCCCTTCTGTCATTGGAGCGGAAGGATACGTTGATTTACCGTCGAGTTAAACACTTGGAGATGATTGATGCCGGGTGCATCAAGAAAAATGGTATCAATATGGGACTTTGGAGGGTTATGAAAACGGTGAGTAACGTCTGCCTATGGACGTTTCTTTTGTTTGGTGTCAAAAGAAACAGAGACGCAAGTTCATGTGGGTAACGTCGATGTTGCGACTTCGTTCGAATGCTTCCTTTGGGATCGTCGTGGTATGCAATGGGTATGTGGGAATTGCGCATATGCAGGTTGGCAGCCGATAGGACAAGGGTAATGGCCAGCATTAGAACAGAATTAAATGCTTCATAGTAGGAAGTACGAAAATAGGGGCTTTGATTGCGGCTTCTGGAAAAATATCTTGAAAAAAATTAGGAAATGATAATGGCGAGTAACGCATTACCTTTGCAGTCCCTTGAACAAGAAGGTAATAAACGGTTCGGTAGTTCAGCTGGTTAGAATACATGCCTGTCACGCATGGGGTCGCGGGTTCGAGTCCCGTCCGGACCGCCAACAAAATTGTAAGCCTCTGATTTTCAGAGGCTTTTTTTGTTTGTCATAGTCAAGTGACCAACATATTGACCAACAATATGGCTACACTGTGGTCGTTGGGTATGGGCTAGGCTGTCACCTCAGCTCTCCTATCAAAAAAGCCAAAAAGTCAGGTGGCAATTACACAAAAGCATACCCCCTGACATATCTGACTTTTCGGACTTATCTGTAGTCAGTATCATTATATGGTTTAATTATATCTTATAATCACAATCTGAGCGCTGTAGTTATTCTCTTTGTCGTTATTGGTCTGGGAGTTTTATTAATAATGTCAGGCCCTATAAAACCGGTTTCAGAGGAGACAGAGGATAGCGATGTATGCATAAAAATATGATATACTGCAAGTTAAGCATTGCGCTATTACTCCTGACGGGAAGACTAATTACAAATGCTATATTACTGATATATAAGTAATACAGCTTATAGGTTCCTTTTACAATATTTAAATGTTTAAAACAAAATCTGATTACTGAATGTTGTGTATTGTATTGTATAAAATGGAGTTTAAAAATAGCTTTTTAATGTTTCTTGGTGTTAGCCTTCTGTCGTGTGGCATACTCAAAGGGCAAACAACCGATTGCAATGCAGATCATAAAATTCTCATTACGAATTTTAAATTTACGCCCGACTCATTAAATATCAAACCGGGGGAAAGTGTCGCCTTTATAAATATTCAAGGTAAACATTCCATTTTAGGTGATACATCTAAAACAGGAGCCTCTTTCAACAATCCTAAAGGATTTGAATTGCCACTTTCTACAGGTGAAACAGAAGGGGTTTGTATGGGTATCGTGAAATTCGAAATACCAGGAATACATAGATTTGAATGTGGTGTGGGATTCAATGCTGATTTAGGGATGAAAGGAGTAATTAATGCCGATGCATTTACGCTCAAAGACTTATTTTTACTTGATACCATTCCTGAGAGTTTTTTATCAAGATACGCGTTAAATAACTATCTGGGAAGCACGCTCGACAGTACTTTGGATTTGACGGTATTCTTGCCAGATGATGCTGCTGTAAGGAAAATTATAGACTCACTTGAAACTAGTCAATTCAAAGGATTACGCTTTGTGGACTTACCTAAGGCGCTCAAATATCAGGTTGTGTTAGGGCAATTAGAATACAAAGATTTCAGAGATAGCCTTCTTTTGCCTACCCTATACGGCCAGAATTTACTCATGACGAAAAAAGGTGACTCCTTTTACGTGGATGGTGCATTGATTAGTAATACCAATTTCATGGCTGATAACGGAGTGGCGCATTTGGTCAATAATATTCTCGCTCCGAGTGGACTGCCAGCCACTTCGGTATGGGATATTATTTATATGGAGGATAGCCTTCAATTCTTTGAAGATGCGTTGCAAACACTCGGCTTAAAAAGTACGTTGCGCGTGCAAGCAGAACTCAATGAAAATTCGGACTTAGCCGGACCTTTCACGGTTTTGGCTCCTACAAACCGAGCATTTAAAAAATTATCAGATGCCTTGAATTTGACTTTGAGTGAGCTAAAAAAGTCATCTATCATCGGTGATTTAATACTCGGACATTTGATTGAAAAAAGGGTAGAAACTAAAAATATCAACAATAATCAAAGTTCAGTAACACAAAATAATAAGACTATCACTTTTAATATAAATGGAGATACTATAAACGTTGCGGGTGTCCGAATAATAGTGAAAGACCTCTTGGCTTACAATGGCGTAGTGCACATTTTGGAAGATGTACTACCCGTTTATGATATCCCTGACCTTGTAGGTAATTGTGGTGTTTGGAAACTTGAAATATTTGATGAAGACAATAATGGATGGAGAGAAACTCAATTATTTTTAGAAAAAAATGGAAATATACTCACTGAAAAAAGTTTGCCAACTGGAGGATATAATGCATTTGAATTCGGAGTAGATTCAGGAGATCTAATTAATGTAATCACGTTTTCATCTTATTACAATACCGGTCAATCCTATAGAATAACAGACCAACAAAGAGGCATTCAGGCAGAATCGGGAAATCAAAGCGATCAAATGGTCAATTCCATGGGTTTAAGAGCTTGTATAGAAAAGCCTAGTTGTGGAATGGTAGAGATTATCATGTCAGATTATTTGGGGCAAGGGTGGGGTTTGAATTCTTTAGATGTAGATATAAACAACAGGTTTTATTTGAGAATTCCATTCTATGCAGGGGAAAGGCAAGTAACAAAAATCCCTGTCAATAATGGGGATGAATTGGATTTTTACTATAATCTAAGATCGGATATGGCGGAATACAATGCCTACACCATTATTTCACCGGATGGTAAAAAAATAGTTGACCAAAATTCAGAATTTCAAATCCCTAAAAGCGTCACAGATATAATAGTTTGTCCTTCCAGCAGTGTTTTTCAAGACAGATATGAAAAGGGTGAATTATATCCTAACCCATCAAGTAACGTTGTTTACTTACCTATTGATTTAAAAAGTGCCGAAATATATGCGGTAGATATAACAGGTAAAAAAACAAATTTAAGTATCAAAGTAGACCAGGCAGTGAACGTTTCTAAATTGCCATCCGGGATTTATTATATTACTGTAAATAAAACCGGAAAATATTATCAATACCCTTTAGTTATTCAGAGGTAATTCAATATACTACAGGCCCCTTTACAGTACTTGCTCCTACGGATGCAGCATTTACAGATTTAGCAGAGGAATTAGGGGTTGGCATTCCAGAGCTTTGAAAAGCGGCCCCGATGTTTGCTTGGAGCTTAACCATTTTTTGGCTGTAGGAATAGCCCACACACGCCAACGCTAATGCCATTGTAATTAAACGCATTTTGCAATATAGAAAATATTAGTCCATTGGAGATAATCTCACCATAAATAGACCATTTAATTAGTAAACAACGCACCAAAAAACGGATGATCGGCTAGTAGAATTGCGCGCTCGAGATGGTGGGCTTCTTGGTATATCCGGTAACGCTCCATATACTTGTACTACCGTTCTGAAGTCGATGTAACCTTCGGTGTAACCTAGTAATAAGGAATTTGTAAAGCCTTGTATATAGCGGGCTAACGGGGATCATTCGAGTCCCGTCCGGACCGCCAGATTAGCCTCACATTTGTGAGGCTTTTTTTATTTATAAAAACGTCGATTTTTTAACTTAAAATCATTCAATTAAACGTCATCACCAACCACCAATGCATTAGAGATAATAGGGTGATGGCAACAGAGAATATGATATGGCCAGGAAGTAAGAAGTTTAGATTGATGTTTTTCAATAATACACCTTCGGATTTTAACGTATAAACCGAGGATAACAGGGTGTTAAGAATAAACAAACCCATAAGGAAGAATAACATACCGAAACCAAGGTTCCAAGCATGTAAAAAAGCCATGATGAGCGTAAGCATACCTACGATTAAATGAACCTCTTTTATTCGTTGCCAAGCTTCACCGTTGGTTTTATATATTGTCCGAGAAATAGATAAAATCCATTGACTTAATATCAACGATAGGAAAATAACCCCAGTGGTATTTTTATAAGCTCTGTCCTGTTGCCAAATTTCAAGTGTAGTTCCAAATTGTATCCCTAATGACTTCAGGGAAAGCCAAATGGTCAGTATAAAGGCCAATACGAAACTCAGGATAGACCAAAAACTAGTTCTGGACATAAATAGATTTTAAGACCGTGGAAAGTATGGCCGGAGAAACCAATTTTTGAACGGAATCACTGAATGTTTCGTAATCAGGCAGGAAATTGCCTTGTGACGGCCATTTATTTCCAATTTCGGGCTTGCTATTAAGTTCTGTAGCATCAAACTTTTTCAAATATTGCAAATACGTATTTTTAACCCCCCTTCTATATGCGGCAATGAGTTTTAAGGCATCATCCGTTGATAAGGAATCTTCGGGATATGCCCACGTGGTGGCCCCCATGATATCGCCCAAAACCCAGTCGGATTTAGAGGTTCTTTCATGTTCATTATGACAAGTAACGCAAGGCATCGCTGAGGCGTAGTCGGGAAACATAGCAATGTGTTTTCCCGTAATCTCATCAAAGAAGAATTTAGATTTTTTGTCCGATCTCATTTGTGCGAATTTTTCTGCTTGTATCCCCTTGAACTTGTTGGAAGATTCAATTGGGAAATCCGAACCTAAGAATAAATCTAAAGGGACCTCAGTTTCCGAAATATCGTTTGATATCCCCCTTAAAAACAATGCGGGCAAGGGTCCAGCATGAACATCTTGCTCGGCCCAACGCTCATCAAAGGATAAGCCTTGTTTTTTTCCAGCACCCACAATTGCTTTTGTATACAAGGTTCGAGTTGCATCATTTTCTAATGCCAATTGCTCAAAAATATCATTGATCGCAAACCTCTTTTTTACGGAAACAGATGACTCCAATGGTGGTGGGGCCGAAACAAAAAGATAAATATTGAGGGATACGATTAGTCCGATTAATAGGATATAGAATATTCTTGTATTCATAGTTGTACTTAATTCTGAGCTTGCATTTTATAGGTTAACTGTATAAATCCCCAGGTTTGAAAACGAGGTGCATTCGCGGTATTCTTAATTTCATTGGTAAATGCTGTAGTTCGCATCACACTCCAACCACCAAGAAGATGTATGGAATTGGAGAAAGATTTCGTCCATAGCAAATCAATTTCTTCGCCCATCGATAACCATTCTTGGCCGGTAGGGATGTTCACAGCGGAACGGAAGTGATGTCCGAATAATGAGAATTTACCCGCATTCGTTGAGTAATCCATTCGAATATAAGGATTGAACAAACCTTTGTCTTGGTGGGGATTTCCAACATAAAAATAATCCATGAAACCATAAAACTTATGGTTGGTACCAAATAAAGGCTTGAAACCGCTACTTAAATAATCGGATCCTACGGTTAACGTAGTTTTATCCCAAGTTTTACCCATGGCTATTACACCAGAAAATTCTGGTGTTTTTGATTGTGTTTGATGTTGCAGATAGCCCTCGAAAGAAAGACGCATTTTACCTCGAGAAAAGCGACTTGTAAATCCATGTGTTCCAATTCCATAAGTCAAGGAATGGGTATCACTTGGTGGCCATAAATTATGCCATTGGGTTGGATATAATACCAAGCTGCTCAATAAAGATCCTTGTAGGCCTTTCGACGTATTTTCCCAAGATAAATGAGCTGCACCCAACCCTTTGTAAGAACCCTTAGTACTGAATCGAGTTTGGGATAAAACGCTTGTGCTTTGATTGACAGATCCAATTAAGCTCAATTGATTTCTCCATGCTGATTTTTCTTTAGATCTCCAATTGAGGCGTATTGCGTCGTGAAATTGTCCGGCTTGGGTCCAATTCAGCGCACCAAATATGCGTTCGTTGTCAAGGCTAATTGCTTGGCGTCCTATTGTTAGATCGATAGAAGGCTTAATGCCAATCTGAATCCAAGATTCAGCGATACCAAGAAAGCTGCCGTTTCCGCCGACGGTTGGAGTATTTCCCCAAACCCTAACATCTTGTGCTGTGATTTTAATCTTTACATTCGATTTTTGATAATCGGCATAAAGTCGCGTTCGTTGATCCGTAACTACGGCCATATCGGAAATTTTCGAAATTGGAGTTTTATAACCGCCTCTGAATTCTGTTCTGGGTCGAACTTCTCCAGAAAATACAATTTGGCTATTTAGTATTTGAACCAAGGAAAACAAAAATATCAAGGTCAATAGTTGTCGTTTCAAGTTGTCTATCATTTCAATGCTTTATGGTGTTTTCGAGTAGAATAAATAACTTTTTCTCCCTTCAAATAGTTTTGGACTTCTAAAAGTGGAATGGTGTCTTTCATCTTTTGTGGAACCTCATATATATGATTCCCGTGAAAATCATGACATTGAAGGCAGGTGTTCCATTTTCCATCTCGGAATAGATCCTGATGCTTAATATCCAACGGGTCGTCTTTTATTTCTGTGTTTTCATGGCAACTCCGGCAATAATTGGAGGGGAGTATAGACATTCTTGTGCCAGAATGTTCGCTGTGGCATGCCCTACATTCATGAATACCCAATTCCTTGCGCTGCTCTGCAAACCTGATTTCTTTGAATCTAGAAACGGGATGTCGGTCGTTGGGTCTTTGATGACAGCTGAGACAGGCGGTATTAGCCACTCTTTTGTGACCCACATCGATGTAGGTTTTATGTTCGTGTACCTTTAAGAAGGTTTTGACATTATGTTGTACTTGTTGACGTAAATTACCTTCTGCCTCGAAATGACAATCTTCGCATTTAAGGTTTTCATGGCCGGTATTATACGTGCCTTTCATTTTGAACTGACCGTTATTTAGGAATGTAAATCCAGAAATAAGAATTACCCCTAAAAGGCTTGCTGCAGCAAGCCAAAAGTTGCGGCTTCGTGTTTTTTTATTTTTACTAATTACAATTTCCCCTTTTCCAGAATGAAAGGATTGACACGACAAAAATGTAGAGCCTTGGGTAATGGTTTCACCATTAGCGTTTATTAATTCGCCCTTTTCTAAAAATAAAACGCAAGATTGGCAAGCCCCTATTTTACATTGAAAATCAATCTTGGCCTTTTCACGAATTAGAGCGTCGAGTATACTTTCATTCTCCGATGTTTCAATTTGATGTTCCGAACCGGATTCAAGAAATTCAAAATTCCCCATTTTACCAATTCCTTGCTCAATTTGAAAGGATTCGGTGTTAATATGTGAAGTTGGGAAGTTCCTTTCTTTTAATGCGCCTAAAAAATTATTTCGGACAATTTCGGGACCGCATATATATACGTGCTCTTCATGAATCAAGTTAGAAATCAAATGGGAACAGGTGTCTTCAGTTAATGCACCAACTGTTGCTTGATAGTTTGGTTGATCTTCTTCAAAATAGAGGATAAGATGTCCTTTTATTTCGCCTATCAATCGAATTACTTCTTCCAAGTAAATAGCATCCTCTTTATTCCGATTGGCGTAGATTAATGTAATTTGATTTGACGGTAATTGCCTTTTGGAAAGGCCATTAAGTATCGCGAAAATGGGTGTGATTCCACTTCCTGCAGCAACGAATAATAGCTTTTTGGGCAAAGGCTCGGTTAGAATATAATTTCCCTACCGCCAAAACTGATTTCAACCGATTCTCCCTCTTTGGCTTGCTCGGCCCATCTGGACATCTCGCCCATCTTTGACAAGTTTGATACAGATGCTTATTCCAAATTCATCGGCACGAACAATGGAATAGTTTCTTAAAATGTCTTTATCGTGAAAATTGACTTTAAGGGTTAGAAATTGACCCTCTTTCCATCCGGTTTTTACTCCAGTCACCAGAGTTTCTAAATCGAAATTCAAGACTTTTGGCAGTAGGCTTCGTGATTTGAAGTATGGATGTAACAATCACCCAACGAAATTACGCATTAATCAAAAGTAGCCGTTCATACTATGGGTTAAAAAAAACTTGAACATTCGGTGTTGAATTTCATTTTATGGGAAGTTTTTAGCCCTATTTTAGGGCCTTTCTGAAACCAAAACGTATCGTTTTAAAACAGATGGGTGCGTTTCCATGTCTTCAACTCTTAACGATTTGTTTTTTTTGCCATTTGAACTTTACCCTTATTTTTGGGTTATGATTATAAATTTTAAAATTCCGCTTTGTCATAAACTTCTATGGGTTCTCATAATGAGTTTTAGTGTCTTTTATGAGACGCAAGCGCAACTTGCTGCAGGTCCAATGATAGGTGCGGTTGATTTTAAAAGAAGTTAAAATTTGGCTTCAAACCCAAAGCGAAAAATATGTTTACATTAAATATCGCCCGAAAGGATCTACAGATAGACACCTAGAAACTCAAACGGTTTTAACCAATAAGGACAAAGCGTTTACAGCCGTATTGGTTGCTGATAAAGTAGAACCAGGTACGGAATACGAATATGAAATTTCAGTAAGCGGCGAACCCGTAATTTCAGGATAATTTCGTACAATTTCAAAACCCAAAAACATTGGCAATACAGAACCAATCCCCCTGAGTTTTCATTTTTAACAGGAAGTTGCGTTTACGTGAATGAACAGTATCACCGATCGTCCGGGTAAACCCTATGGTGGTGATGTAAAGAATTTTTAATTCCATGGCCAAACACAATGCTGATTTTATGCTTTGGCTTGGTGACAATACCTATTATCGGGAAGTTGACTGGAATACCCGCACAGGAATGCTATATCGGAATTCCCATACCCGCAGATTACCAGAAATGCAGGCATTATTATCTAAGATGGCGCATTACGCTATATGGGGACGATCACGATTTTGGTCCTAACAATAGCGATAGGTCGCTTTGGAATAAGAAACTCTCAAGGGAGGTTTTTACCTACTTTTGGGCGAATCCAAGCTACGGGACTTTCCGATAATGAAGGCATAACCAGTATGTTTACATGGAATGATGTCGATGTATTTCTATTGGATAATCGCTATTTCAGAAGTCCAAATGAAAGAAAATCGGGAGACAGAACTGTTTTAGGTAAAACGCAACTAGAATGGCTTAAAGATGCCTTAGCATCTTCATCGGCTTCATTTAAAATTGTAGCAATGGGCGGGCAGTTGTTGAACGATGCCGGTCAATTTGAGATGTACAGTAATTATGGTTTTGACGGAGAAAGGAAGGAAATCATTGACTATATTCAAAATGAAGGAATTAACGGTGTTGTATTTTTGAATGGAGACCGCCATCATACCGAATTAAGCGCCATCAAAGAAGAAGGCAAACCTGCCATTTATGATTTAACCGTTTCGCCTCTAACAAGTGGTTCTCACGCCAGCGATGAGGTCAATTCGCTTAGGGTTGATGGTACATTTGTGGCAGAACAGAATTATGCTGAAATTATCATCAAGGGTGAAAATCGCAAAAAAAGGTATATGGAAGTGCTCGTTTACGATAAAAATGGCAAGTTGATTTGGAAACAGCGCTTACAACCCTAAATCGGATAGAGTACTTTAAGGTTTGTTTATATTTAGTTGAAGACTAAAAAATTTATTTAAAGTTATTGATGTTTTTCGCTTGACAGCAGAAGATTGTTCGCTCCTAATTGTTTTCATTTTGTAGGATGTCTTGAGTATAATTAGATTCCGTTTTAGTCATTTTCATTTTTTTGTTAAACTACATTAGAAATAAAACGCTAATGCAGTAATTCAGCCCTTGGTTTCATTAAGGTTGTTTGCAGAAATATTAGAACTAAAAATTTTTCTGCGGTATGAATGATGAGAAACTTTTATTGGGGAGTAGCAATGGTGTGGTTCTTATTTTTCCTCTTGTCAGGAAAAAAAGAACAGAAAAAAGTGAAACGGAATCTCAATTTGACAAGAGATTCGAAGGGAATCGAAAGATGGTGGATTTATTGGATAGTCTCAATACAGCGGCGAATTTTCAGACAAATTATTATTTAAGCGGTAAAAAGAGCGGAATTTTTATTAAAAAATAAACCACAGTTCAAAACGGCCAATGAAGGCTATAACTTGGTATGTTAAGTATGCTTTTGAACTTTTGAATTCCGGTAATGGCTGTTGGATCAATTGAAGTATTAGAAAATTTCCTTAAAGAATTTCAGGGTAGCGATGCGGATAAGATTGTAATTCCTCAATTTAAATCGGTGTATGAGCTTTTAGCCGTGGCTTATCTCAGAAAAGGAGAAGACGATAACTGCATTTCGAATCACAACGATGAAAGTTGTATTGTCCCACTTTCTAAAAATGCGATTCATGTAAAGAAAAAAGGTTCACAGGAAGCTATTCGTTATTATCAAATGTTATTGGATGTTTATCCCGATGATGTTCAAAGTAAAATGGTTGTTGAACATAGCTGCAATGACTTTAGGTGAATATCCCAATAAAGTTCCCCTTAAACATAGAATTGATTTTGGCGCGCGAGATACGAGAATAATTGATTTTCAACCTCTACGGAATGTGGCAAAAGGATTAGGTGTTGATGTAAAAAGGACTTTCTGGTGCTGGAATAATTGAAGAATTCAATGGAGATGGCTTTATGGATATTTTTGCGAGTTCTTATGGCATCAATGGACAATGTAACTTTATTTCTTTCTAATGGGAAAGGGGGTTTTATAAAATGCTACGGAATCGGCACAATTAAAAGGCATCACTGGTGGTTTAAATGCAAAACAAGCTGATTTCAATAACGATGGTTTTATTGATATTCTACTTTTAAGAGGTGCTTGGTTAGACAAAGGAGGCGAATGGCCGCAATAGTTTATTAAGAAACAATGGCGATGGAACTTTTAGCGATGTGACCTTTGATGCTGGAATGGCCCATAGTTTTTATCCCACAGAAACGGCAACATGGGCAGATGTCAATAACGATGGTTGGGTTGATGTATTTATAGCCAACGAGAATAACCCCAACAACGACCATCCGTGTGAATTATTCATCAACAACGGTGATGGTACTTTTACCGATAAAGCGAAAGAATGGCACATGGACGGAAATTTTGGCTATGCCAAAGCTGCTAATTTTGCAGATTTTAATAACGACGGGTGGATGGATTTATTTTTGGGTTGTTTAGGTCAACCGAATTATTTGTTCATGAACCGTGGTAAGCAACAAAATGGTGCTATTCGATTTGAAAATATTGCGGAAAAGGCAGGAGTAACCCAACCCATAATGTCTTTCCCTGCTATTGTGGTTGATTTTAATCACGATGGATACCCAGATATTTTGAGTACGTCGTTCCCATTAGATCGATTGGATTATGTGGCTCAAGATGTTGGAGAAGAGTTATTAGGAATTTCCAATAAGTTGGAAAAAACAAAGTTGTTTCTTAATCAGGGGAATGAAACTTTTCGAGATGTTAGTAAAACATGGGGCATCGATAAAATGATATTCGCAATGGGGTTGAACGCAGGAGATTTGAATAATGATGGTTGGATTGACTTTTATGCCGGAACAGGCGCGTTTGCATTTACGACATTAGTGCCCAATCGGATTTTTATCAATAATCAAGGAAAAGGATTTTACGAAGTGACTACCTCTTCTGGAATGGGGCATCTGCAAAAAGGCCACGGAATCGGATTCGGTGATATTGATAATGATGGCGATCAAGATGTCTACATCACCATGGGCGGCGCTGTAGAAGGTGACGATGCTCACAATTGTTTATTTGTAAATCCCAATTCCAATAATAACTGGATTCGTATAAAGTTAAGCGGGAAGGAAAACTTGAATGCCATAGGCGCACGTGTTCGTGTTAGTGGGTTTAACAGTTTGGGAGAAGTTCAAACGTTTTATCATACGGTGGGTGATGGAGGTACCTTTGGCTCAAACAGTCTAGAAATTGAAATGGGCTTGGGGACTTTGGATCAGATTGATGAGTTGCGTGTAGATTGGCCGGGTAGAGGTTCTCAAATATTTAAATCGGTAAAAATAAATAGCGCTTACGAATGCCGAGAAGGCCTATCAGAGCTACAAAAATTAAAATTGAAACGCAATCCTTTGAAAATAGCAGAGGGTGAGGCTGCATGTTGCGAGTAGGCAATATTATCATTATGTTAAATTCTCCAATATTAACAAATTGTTAAAATAAGGTTTCTATGTTTGCAGGACAATTTTACTAACATGGCCTTAAACAACATTTTCAGTATTTTCTTGCCAAAAGACAAGGTATTTTACAGCCTTTTTGAGCAAACAGGTAAAAACGTTGCCGAAATTGGCAAAAAATTAAAGGAGTTTGTTAATGAAACGGATTCAATTAAAAGAGCCCGTATTCATACCGAAATGGAAGATTTGGAACACCGCAATGATGAGGTGACTCATCAAATTTTTCAAGAGCTAGGTAAAAACTTTATTACGCCTTTTGATCGTGAGGATATCCATTATCTGGCTACAGCAATGGATGATGTAGTGGATTATATTTATGCTTCCGTTAAGAAGATTCACTTTCATGAAGTAAACCCAAATGATGAGGGAATTCGCAGATTGGCAGATGTTATTTGCGAAGGTGCCAATGAAGTGGGTCAAGTAATCATGCAGTTACGCGAATTGAAGCGCCCTGAGAAAATCATGGAGGCTATTGTACGTATCAATAGCTTAGAAAATCACGCGGATAAAATTTTTGACAGTTGCATCAAGGAACTTTTTGACACAGAAAACGACTTTAAAAACTTGATCCGTCGTAGAGAAGTTTACACGGTCATGGAGGTTGCAACCGATAAGTTTGAAGATGTAGCCAATGTGATTGAAACCATTATTGTGAAATACGCATAAAAAGCGAACTATGACACTTGTTGTATTAATCATTGTGTTGGCCTTGATTTTTGATTATATCAATGGCTTCCATGATGCAGCAAACTCTATTGCCACTATTGTGAGTACAAAGGTGCTTACACCGTTTCAGGCGGTATTGTGGGCGGCAATGTTCAATTTCGCGGCATTTTTCCTATTCAAAGATCACGCAGTAGCCAATACTATCAGTAAGACTGTTGTCAATAACTTTATTTCTTTACAAGTTATTTTGCAGGTTTGTTGGCGGCGATTTTTTTGGAACTTACTTACTTGGTGGTACGGAATACCTTCTTCTTCGTCGCATACCTTGATTGGAGGTTTTGCAGGTGCCGCCATTATGCATGCTTTTGCAGAAAAAGGATTCATGCCTCTTTCGGAAATTGTTGCTTCGGACAAAATTATGAAGACCGTTTATTTTATTGTTCTTGCCCCAGTTATGGGTATGATAATTTCGGCATTCATAACCTTGGTTACTATTAAGAAGAATTATTGGGGTAGACTTTCAATTATGATCGTTTCTTCATTGGCGCTTTTCGCTATGTTCCATTACTTCATGAACGAAAAGTTAGAAACGAATTTATCCAAGTTTTATCGTGTAGATTATTATAAAAAGGCATCAAATAAAAACCCTAATGATAAACACTTGGCGTATAATTATAACCTAGCCAAAGAGCATTTCGAATCTTCATTACCTTATTTGGCAGATTATAAGTCCAAAGGGGGTGAGTATGTGGTTGCTCAAGTCTTGGCCAATGTAGATGTGTCTGATGTGAAAGTTAATAAACAACGAGAGGTTGCTGAACGATTTTTACACTACGAGCAATTGAAAAAAGAGGCCTATTTTAATTCAGAGTCGCAGGAAGCTTTAGACGCTGCAGATGCCAAATTAGAAGAAGCTAGTGTTTATTTTGAAATGCTGGATTCTCTAGGTGAAAAAGAGACGGCTATTAAAGTAGCTTCAATATTAGGCTTGGGTGAAGCCAAAAGGGAGAAGTTTATCTCTAAATATAAAATTGATGTGGGTAAATCACTTCAAAAAGATCTTTCAAAGGCAGATAATCGTATGCTCACCAATATCATGATGGTGGTATTCTTGACTTTTGCGCTGGTTTATTATTGGGTTGAAAAAGTGCAAAATCCAACGGCTGCAAGGATGCAGAACATGTTCAAAAAATTACAGTTGATTTCTTCAGCAGCATTTAGTTTAGGACATGGAGGTAGTGACGCTCAAAAGGTAATGGGAATAATTGGAGGCGGCTATGATCGCTAATGGAGATATTATAGACTTCAAGGAAATTCCTAATTGGGTTCCTTTGGCTTGCTATGCTGCTATTGCATTAGGTACCTTGAGTGGTGGTTGGAAAATAGTAAAAACAATGGGTACAAAAATAACCAAGGTTACACCACTAGAAGGAGTGGGGGCTGAAACGGCTGGCGCGATTACTTTGTTTTTGACAGCTCAAATGGGTATTCCAGTAAGTACCACACACACCATTACCGGTTCGATTATCGGAGTGGGTGCAACCAAGCGATTGAGTGCGGTACGTTGGGGTGTTACGCGTAGTTTGTTATTTGCATGGATCGTTACAATTCCGGTTTCGGCATTAGTCGCCGGTTTGATTTACCTTTTGGTGAGGTAGTCTTAACATTTTCATAACATTAAAAAAACACTGCAGTAACGGCAGTGTTTTTTTATGTGCGCAACTTTGCATCATTAACAATTACGTAATGATAAAATCACTTTTAACCAACATAAAGTTAATGATGACTTTATGTTTTGTCGCTCTTTCTAGCCAATTACAGGCGGGTATTGACACTCTCGTTAACCCAGCAGCGGAAAACTTGAATTTTCAACCTCGATTAACAGATTTTACACAGACCACGTTAACAGAACCTAAGAAATTGGGGTGGTTTGATAAAATTTCACTTGGAGGGTATGTACAGTTGCGATATAACCGATTGTTTGAAACCAACCCAGAGATGAAATGCGATCAATGCGATAAGAGTATAGGAGCGGGCAATGGCTTTTTTATTCGACGAAATCGTTTAAGAGTTGCCGGAATGGTACAATCCAAGAATGTTTATGTATGTTCAGTTAGACTTTGCGAGTAGTACGAGTAGCACCAATATTCATTATGCACAAGTAAGAGATGCTTATTTTGATCTTGGGCTTGGTTGAGGACAATTCCTTGAGATTGAGATTTGGACAAAGTAAAACACCTTATGGATTCATCAATATGCAAAGTAGTCAAAATCGATTGAATCTAGATCGTGATGATGCTTTGAATAGTGGATCAGCGAACGAGCGTGATTTGGGTGTGTTTCTGTATTGGGCTCCTGTTAAACGTAGGAAGTTGTTGTCTGATTTAGTAAAATTAGGATTAAAAGGTTCTGGCGATTATGGTTGTTTTGGATATGGTATTTATAACGGTCAAAATGCCAATAGACCTGAAATTAATAATTCTTTACATCAGGTAATGCGTTTTTCTTGGCCGTTTAATTTGGGTAGTCAAATTTTGGAAGCAGGCGCTCAAGCGTATCAAGGTAAATTCACGTTGCCAAATGTAAGTTCAGGGGTAAAGGCAATTTCTGATTTAACCTATGACGATCGACGTGCAGCTGCAAGTTTCATTTTATATCCGAAGCCTTTCGGTATTCAAGCAGAATATAATGTGGGTAGAGGCCCTGAATTCAATAAAATTACAGATTCAATAGAATTAACGCCAATCAAGGGAGGATACGTTTTGCTGAATTATCAGGCAAGATACAAAGGGCATATCATTCATCCTTTTTTCCGTTACACTTATTATGATGGCGGTAAAAAAGCACGAGTTGGATGCCCGATCCTATGAAGTAAAAGAAACGGGAGTTCGGTGTGGAGTGGATTCCCTTTAAGAACTTTGAATTGGTTGTCGCATATAATATTGCCGATAGAACTTACGAAGACTTTAAAAAACAGGAAAATAGACAAGTGGGTCGCTTTATGCGCCTACAAGCTCAGTTGAATTTTTAGAAAAACAATTCCTTTATTTGGAATTAGTCTAAATTGAAATTAGATTTGTGCTTAATTAGAAATAATCTAAATAAGCGCATGAGAATTCAGTTCTGGAGTTTCGCATTACTTAATATAATTTTTCTTACCAACCAAGGGTTGGCACAATCTGCAATAAAGGTGTCGGATACAACGAACGGCACCTCTATTGCACCTGTTGAAATGGAATCGATTACCATTTTGGCTCCAAGAAAAGATATCGGACAAATTGCGCATTTAAGTGGATCTGAAGTATTATTAAGAGAACAAGAAATCAAGCGATTTGATCAGGTTGATGGCAATCAATTATTACAGACATTACCAGGTGTATATACCCAGCAAGAAGATGGTTGGGGTTTAAGGTTGAATGTTGGTTTGCGCGGAACAGGGGTGTTGCGCTCCAGTCGTGTTACACTTATGGAAGATGGGGTTTTAACCTCACCGGCGCCTTACTCATCTCCTTCGGCGTACTACACGCCCGCAATGTGGAAGTATCAAAATATTGAAATACTTAAAGGTTCTGCCCAGTTGATTACAGGACCTCAAACTACAGGTGGGGCTATCAATATGGTGACTCCAGTATTAGACGAGAAGAACGACCTTCGTATTTCTACGGCTTGGGGAAATTTCGGTCAAAACAGACATGCCATTATAGGAGAATTCAAAATTGCACCCAGAACATCTGTGGGTATTGCCTTCAATCAAAGTGGCGCAAGTGGATTTAAAGAATTGTACGGCAAACCAGTGGGTGGATATCTATTGCGAGATGGGTACCTCAAAGTAGGACATCATTTAGACGATAAAGACATCCATCATTTAGAATTGGTAATTGCGGGTACCCAAGAACGTTCCAATCAAACTTATTTGGGTCTTACGCTTCAAGATGCCATTTCAAGCCCTAGGAAACAGTATGTGGGTGCTTCTCATGACAGTATGTTTATGGATCGCATCATGGGCCGTTTCTCCTACACAATGAATTTAAAAAAGGGTTGGTTTCGGGCAGATGTTTATCGCCATCAAATCAATCGAAATTGGTACAAATTAGATAAAGTTAATACTGGGAATGGATTTAAGGGAATCGCGACGATTTTAGAAAATCCCGAAATGTACGCAGAAGAATTATTGGCAATCGATGGAGGTGGAATGGATTCTGCAATTGGAGAAATTAAAGCGAATAACAGAGAGTATTACAGTCAAGGTATTCAATTTAGAAGTTCCATAACCCAGCATTGGTCAATTGCGAAACTAACCCATGAGGCAGGTTTGCGCTTACACAGCGATGGTGAGGATCGTTTTCAGTGGACAGATAAATATGCAATGGGCAAATCACTGTCGCTAATAGCCTTTGGCGAAAAGGGTGCTGCTGGGAATCGAATTGATTTTGCAGCCGCTCAAAGTGCCTATTATCGAGCTACTTTTAGTTATGTCGGTTGGACGCTTCAAGCCGGTTTAAGGGGAGAACAAATTAGAGCCTACAGAGCAGATTTTGGAAATTCAAATCCCGAGCGCCATGAAAACGAATTGACCGTAAGGTCAAATTTAACTCGTGTTCTTTTACCGGGAATTTCTTTGAATAAAAAACTTGGCAATTGGATTGCCTTTGGTGGTATTCATAAAGGTTTTACTCCTGCAGGTTCAAAAGAAGGGGTATTACCTGAAAGAAGTATAAATACAGAATTAGGAATTCGACACGCTAACTTGCCATTCCAGATTACGGGTTTCAGCAGTTCTTACGATCGATTATTGGGTTCCGATATGGCGGCTTCAGGTGGTACTGGAACTGGAGATATGTTTAACGGAGGGGCGGCATTGGTTCAAGGCATAGAAGCGCGTATTGGTTTTAATTGGAAGGGTATAGAGATGAGTGCCAATGCGACTTATACAGATGCGCGTTTTACAGATTCATTTAATAGTGATTTTGAAGAATGGAGCTCGGTTAGCATCAATGATCGGTTACCTTATGTGCCACAATTGCAAGGTGGATTCGTATTGGGTTATGTGCATAAAGGTTATCAAGTATTTATTCAAAGTGTATATCAAGCAGAGCGCTACAGCATAGTTGGTTTAGATAATGCAGATTTGCCAGCTGCTTGGGTTCATAATGTAGGAACTACTTACACATTTAAAAAATGGAGCTTTAAGTTGAGCATTCAAAACATATTGAATACCGAACATGTAGTGGCAGCAAGACCTGCTGGATATCGTTTATATGCACCTCGAATGGTATTGGCAACTGTGACTTTCGAGTTATAATCAAAAAATAAGTTCAAAAAAAATGCCACCTATTTAGGTGGCATTTTATGTATTAAGATGTATAAAATTATTTTTTCTTAGCGTTGATAGTAGCCGTTATTTTAAGTGTTAAAGGCAACCCACTGAAGTCCATAGTTTCATAAAATGGATTGGATTTTAGTGCTACATTATCACCACTTAAAGTAACGTTGTATTCTTCGAAATCCATCATGTTATTCTTGTCTTCATAAAGCTTCAATACTGGAGCTGTATAGGTATAGTATGCAGTATCGTAAGATGTTTCGTTATCCATGGTTTCAGAAGTAATAGCATCGCCATTCTCTCTTAGGTCAATTACCATTTCACCAGCAGAGTAGGTTTCGGCAATAGTTGTGTCAAGTAGACTTCCTCCAGTCATACTATCCTGAACACGTGTGCTGATGTCTGTTACTTCCCATTTTCCAACTATAGGGTTGGAGTTGGTGTTGTCTGTTGTAGGCTCATCATCTGTACAAGCTGTGAAACCTAAGGCAATCACCGCTGCAAATCCAAATAAAAACTTTTTCATATTCTCTATATTTAGTAAGGCAAATATAGGATAAAATCTACCACAATGGAATTGGGGCGCATTTATCCAACATGAGGAAAACGTATTCTAGGAAGGGTTGTCCAATAATTGAAGGAACTCACTCGCGTTTTTATTGTGATTGGCTTTCTTTTCATCGGACATTTTATCATAGGTAATTACCATCATCCCCAATCTTGGATTTTGTTGTAAAAACTGACGGTGTTCGTGAATAAAACGCCAATACAGACCGTCCCATGTTTCTTGCCAGGGTTCTTTTTTCTTTTGGAAATCTGACATTTTTGTAATGTAATTGGAGCCAGAAAAATAGGGCTTCGTTGTAATTAAGCCTCCATCGGCAAACTGCGACATCCCATAAATATTAGGTACCATTACCCAATCATAGGCATCGATAAATAGTTCCATGAACCATCGATAAACCTCGTCTGGGTGAAATTCACATAACAGGAAGAAATTTCCCAATACCATCAATCTTTCTATGTGATGCGCGTAACCCGTTTTCAAGACTTTTTTTATCACAATGTCTACGGGTTCTATGCCAGTTGTACCATCATAAAACGATTTTGGAATTTTCCTTTTGAAATTCCAAAAATTTGAAGTTCGCTGCTTTCTTCCTTCTCTGTGATAAACAATTCGCATAAATTCTCTCCATCCAATAATTTGGCGGATAAATCCTTCAGTTGAGTTCATCGGGATTTCGTTCTCTTTTGCAAAGGCTAAGGTTCTGTTGATCACGTAATCTGGATTTATCAACCCAATATTCATAGCCGGAGTAAGTACCGAGTGATACAAAAAATGTTCATCAGGGTTTTTGCCGAATGCATCCTCATAATCACCAAAACCAAGGAATCGATTGGTCAAAAATTCATCAAATGCAATTTTTGCTTCCTCAGAGGTTGTAGGGTAAAAAAATCCCTTTTCCTCGAAATACGAGATGGAACCAATGGTGTTGGGAATATGCTTTTGAATATGTTCTTTAGCGCGTTTGAAATCTTCACTTAGTTCGGATAAACGAACATCCGGAAATTTATGAGATTTTGGATAACTCTTGCGATTTTCCGAGTCGAACGTGAGTTTGCCTCCAAATGGTTTCTGGTTGGCATCCATTAAGATATTCAATCGTTTTCGCTGAAAAGAGTAAAAATCGGTTTGGAAATAGCGTTTTTTTGAATCGAAATAAGTGTAACCCATTTCAATGGGTGTAATGAAATTTGGATTAACATGAATCTTTAAATCAACGCCATGTCCTTTGAGTCCTTTACGGATATGTCGACTCAACCAGTCGTCTTCCGGTTCAATAACATGAATTTCTGTATGATTTTGACTTAATTCATCGAAAAGTTTAGTTGCGTTGGAAAGGGGAGAAAACGAATCGATATAACGAACCGGAATGCCTCTTTGAATGAGACTTTCTGCATACCGCATCATACTTTGCCGATGATAAACCAATTTGGCAATGTGATAATTGTAATGATTGAAAATCAAGTCAGATTCAACCAAAACCACATTGGGCGCAGCTTCAATGGCAGGATTCTTCTCAAAAAGTTGATGCGGGAAAATGACGCTTACTTGCTTCACATAGTTTTAAACAAATCTCTATTAAAATGGTTGTTTATCTTTTTAATAAAAAAGAAATTACATTCACTTTAGTCGACAAACTTTATATGGAAATTGAAAACATTGTAACTTGCAATTTTTTAATGAAAAACTACGTATTGGGATTTGCGATTTGGCTGATGTCAAATTCGTTAAGTGGTCAGGGTTTTGGCGGTATGCAATTTACCCTTGAAGGGGGTGTTGCAGATGCTGCAGGTTCCGGTATTTCTAATGCTAAAGTCGAGGTGTATATACTTCCTTCAGATACTCTGAAAACCTTTACAGACAGAGAACGAATCTTTTCATGGCTATCGCAACAGGAAGAACCATTTTATGCGGGAAATACGAGTAAAGAAGGCTTTTTTTCAGCGGTTTTAACACGAGAATCGTTTCAGAAATTACGAGAAAAAGGAATTAGCATGCGCGAATCAATGGCTGTTGTGAGAGCACAAGCCTCTGGATACGAAACAGCTATAAATATGGTAAAGCCCGAAATGCAAAGGGGGGAATCAGGAATTCAGTTGGGATTGGGAATAACTACCTTGTTAAAAGCATCTGAAAAAATAGAGGCCGTTGAAATTCGCACAAAAGCCATTGAAATGAAGGGAGATACGGCTGAAATGAATGCGTCTAATTATAAGGTTAATCCAGATGCAAGCGCCGAAGACCTCGTGAAGAAGATGCCCGGAGTAACGCAAAGAAATGGTGAAATTGAGGCACAAGGAGAAAAGGTGGCTCGGGTTTTGGTAGATGGGAAACCTTATTTTGGTGAAGACCCAAAAGCTGCATTGAAGAACGTCCCAGCCGAATCTATTTCGAAAATTCAAATTTACGATGCTCAATCCGAGCAAAGTCAGTTTACAGGTTTTGACGATGGAAATACCACAAAAACCATGAATATCATAACAAAAACCGGTTTTAAAAACGGTCAATTTGGTAAGTTTTATGGAGGTTTAGGTCAATCAATAGAAGGTACTGGTGACGATACAAAATACAAATCGGGAGCTACCTACAATACGTTCAACGGCGATCAAAGATTTTCGGTTTTATTTCAATCCAACAATATTAACGAGCAAAATTTTGCATTTGATGATATTTCGAGTGCTTTTGGAGGTGGAAATTTTGGTAGAAGAGGAATGGGCGATTTCTTTGTTAGCGGAAACGAAGGAATTACTCAATCCACATTATTTGGATTGAATTATGCCGATAAATGGGGTAAAAAATGGGATGTCAGTGGGAGTTATTTCTTCAGCGATGCTAATAATACGAATAACAGCAATACCAACCGCTTGTTTGTAACGGGAGGTGGATTGGGAGATCTAGGTCTGCGATATACCGAAGAATCAGACCAGACCAATTACAGTCAGCAGCACAGGTTTAGTTCTAGATTGGAGTGGAATATTGATAGTAACGACCGGGTAATCATGCAACCGCGTATTACCTATCAAACATCGGATCAGAATCTGCCCACTTTAGGAGTCTCCCAAACCACGGATTACAGCCAAATTATTAGTTTAATGAACAATGTATTCAAAAATGAAAGTTCTTCAATTAACGGAGCTTTTGAAATAGATTGGTTGCATGCATTTGATAAAAAAGGTCGTTCACTGGCCATTGAATTTATTCCAAGTTGGAATAATACAGGTGGAACGAGTTTACTTGATAATCGTTTGTTTCGAAGTGCGGACTCTACCATAAGACAACAAGAAACCCAATTGAATCAAGGCGTTTTAGGATTTGCGACAGAATTAGAGTACACGGTGCCCTTAGACTCTTTTCATAGTTTGTTGTTTTCTTATGAGATGAATATCAATCAAAATAATTCAGATCGATTGAATTATATCCCAACTTATTTTGGTGGCGCTTATGATTTATTGGACACGGTTTTGTCAAGTAGTTTTACAAACGGATATAGCCGACATGCTGCGGGTATGCGCTTTCAACGGATGAAAAACGGTATACAGTGGATTGCGGGGATTGATGGACAGATTGCACAACTTGATGGATCGCAGCAGTTTCCTGTAGGGTTGGACATTAATAGGCGATTCATTTCCGTGCTTCCGCAGTTTACAATGAGAAGTGGGAAAAGAGGTGCTAATGGAATACGAATTTATTACCGCACTTCTAATAATGCGCCTTCCGTTACCCAACTACAAGATGTAATTAACAATTCCAATCCCCTACAATTAACTACGGGGAACCCAGATTTGGTTCAAGATTTTCAGCACAGATTATTTTCACGTTATTTTAAAATGGATCCTAAATCGGGAACTATGTTTTTTGCGTTCATTCGCGGAACTGCGTCCATGAATTCATTAACAACATTGACGCAAATTGCAAGTATTGGCAGTAATGGAATTGCGATTCCTACGGGAGATACGGTGTTTATTTTGCGACCAGGAGCACAATTATCCAAACCTGTGAATTTGGATGGTGCATTTAACATTTCAAGTCGTTTTTCTTGGTCGCGTCCATTTTTCAAAGGGAAACTGAATTTCAATTCCGGCATGTCTTTTGACTACAGAGAAACCCCGAGTATGATTCAGGTAGATGAATCTGAAGCTCAGCGCAATACCAGTAAGAATCCAGCTATTGGTTTTGATTTGGGCATTGGTTCTAACATAAGTGAACGACTAGATTTCAATATCAATAATTCTACTTCCTATAACCAAGTTTTGAATACGCTTCAAAGCAGCCTCAATCAAACGTATTGGATTCAACAAACATCCTTCCAAGTAAATTGGATGCCTGGTGGGAAATGGGTCATTAATTCCGATCTTAAGCATCAACTTTACACAGGTTTTCAGGCTAATTTTAATCAATCAATTTTTTTATGGAATTTAGGTTTGGGGCGTAAATTTGGTAAGAAAAATGAATGGGATTTTCGCATTCAATTATATGATTTGTTGAATCAAAATCAGAGCATCATTCGAAATGTTAATGAAACCTATTTTGAAGATGTTAGGACAACGGTTCTAACGCGCTATGCGATGTTACAATTAACCTATAACTTACGGGCTTTCAAAGGGAAACAAAACGAAGCCGATGGTGCCAATGCAATGCATCGAATGTACTATCAACGGATGTACAAGCGTTAATTAAGTATAACATTACGCTCATAATTTTCTTTCTAAAAGATGGTGATTTGGTTTAAAAACTTTATGCGCCTAATATTGTAATAAGTTCGTTAACATGTTTAAACTTAAGTTATATTTATTATTGTTAATGACACCCTCTGTGGTGTTGTCCTATTCCAATACGGGCAAGCCATATGAACAAAACGCACCTGACGCACTGTTTAAAACGGTTTTGAAATTTGGTCCTAAAACTGGATTTTCGAAGTGGGATGATTACGATCCATATGATGAACCCAGTTCAGGACAATGGTCTTTTGGAGGTAATTCGGTTATAAGTACAAGTCAGGCTCAATTTTCGAATTGGCAAGGTGGTGGTGAAAACTCTATTGCGATTTCAACCTCATTGAGTTTGAATTTATCTTATACCAGTGAGAAATTCAATTGGGAAACCAATTTTGATGCGGGATATGGTATAATGCTTCAAGGTAAAGACGGTCAATGGTTTAAGAATGATGATCGTTTAGAAATTACGACCAAATTTGGTTTGAGAGCTAATGAAAAATGGTTTTACACGGGCCTGTTATCTTTAGGATCGCAATTTCGACCTGGTTATTACAATATTGGAGATGAAAAGCCAATTTCAGAATTCATGGCCCCTGGATATGTTATGGGATCCTTGGGATTCGATTTTGTTCCTAGTTCGAAATTAAGTGTATTCATAGGTCCTGTTACAAGCAAAAATACAATTGTATTGAATCAAGATTTAGCCAATCAAGGGGCATACGGTGTTGAGCCTGGGGAATACGATTATTTCACTGGTGAGTATCTTACCTTGGGAAAGAAATTTAGGTCAGAGGCGGGTGGTTCAATGCGCGTCGAATATAACGAACCTCGAATTGTAAAAAATGTGGGAATACAATCAAGGCTCGTATTGTTTTCGAACTATATTGAAAAGCCTGGAAATATTGACGTTGACTTTGAAAATACGTTTAACCTGCAAGTCAATGAGTTTATCATGACCAATTTAATTCTACATTTCATATATGATGATGATATCCAAATTGCTTTGGATGAATTTGGGGAAAGAACAGGACCACGCTTGCAATTCAAGCAAGTTTTAGCCGTTGGCCTCAATATTGCTATAGGTGGATCTCGATATTAATATTCGGGAAATGGGTTTGGCCTAGGTTTTGTTTTGGTTTCGTATGGAAATATAATTACCGATATTTCGTGTGTTAAGGGTATTGAAGAATTTTTAACACTAACGTTCCAATCATTCGAATAAGCAACATAATATCGATCGTAACGTGCACCGAAATAATAGTTTACAGAAAAAGCTTGCTGTCCAAGTGATTCTGTATTTTGAGCCCCTAATCCCATGCGAAAGTTATCGCGTATACCATTAAACATTATCGATCTGGATTGGGATTCAGGAAGAATTGTATAATTTATTGAAGGAAGTAATTTGGTACCGCTTTCAGATTGGTATATCTCATATCCAGCATGCACACTTAGGTTTAACGGGATATTTTGTCCACCTTCTTCAAAAAAAGAAATATCAGGTTGGTTAATATTAAGGGCGGAAATGCCTAAAAAGCCTGTTGATCCATATAACAATAAGCCTGCGGAAACATGAAATACATTTTTGGTTATCTGTGCGTTAGGTTCTTGAGTGGGGATTATAAATCCTGTGTTTGCCGCATTTATTTGATCCTCCCAAAAAAATTGTTCAGCTCCGAAATTAAAAGATGAGAATTGTGCATTTATTCCACCTTTCACAAAAATGTTTTTTCCTACTTTGATATCGTAAGCGTACCCCAAATGTCCTGAAATATGGGAATATTTGGCTCGGCCTTCAGAACCTGAAATTAAATCGGTTGTGTAAACGCCCGCACTGTAGGCTGCATTTGTATTTGAAATAGGAGCGTCGATAGATATGGATTGGGCAAACAAACGCTTACCTAGCCCCAACCATTGGCCTTTTGTTCCTGAACTGATGCGTGCAGAAGAAATATCATTTAATTGTCCTGTGCCAATTAATGCGGGATTCAATAATGATCTTTGGGCATAACTTTGACGAAACTGTAGGTTTTGCGCGGATAAATTTTGCGCCAATATAAATGCTGTAAAAACGCAACAATGAACCAATGTTATTTTTTGGATAAAAAATTTCTGCACAGCACAAACTTAAGTATTTCAACTGAAAAAATTGATGCAGTTTTGTAATCAAATAGTAGGAAATCTAGGGGTTATTTGAACTGTGTTAAAAAATAGTATGTTGTTAGGATTTAATTTTTATTAGAAACCTGAATATAATTCTAATTGAACGACATTTGAAAAAAAGAAATGTTTAATATTGTGTATCCGAAAACTAATTTTAGATACACTTATGTTATGTTAGAAGTCTACTTGAATCAGAAATTCACACTCAAGAAAGTACCATTAACTGTCACAGGTGTTGATCAAAAAAATTATCCTTTTGGAACTAGATATTTTACCAAGAAGATGCGATCCAATTACACGTACATGATATTTCGTTCAATATTTTTGATTCTATTTAATCTTTTGATTTTGAATGGAAGCGCCCAAACGCAATTGGGTGCTGATATTTTGGGAGAAGCCTCCAATGATTTTTCTGGTTGGTCTGTTAGTATGCCAGATTCCAAAACGATTGGAATAGGAGCATATCTAAATAATGGTACAGTCGGAAGTCAGGCCGGTCAAGCTCGAGTATTTCGTTGGAGTGGTAGCGCATGGGTTCAAAAAGGTTCGGATATTGATGGAGAGTCACCTGGCGATAACAGCGGTTTTTCAATCAGTATGCCTGACTCAAACACCATTGCGATCGGCGCCCCTAAGAATGCCGGAAATTCCGGCAATAGGGTTGGACATACCAGAATATACCGATGGAATGGTAGCGCTTGGGTTCAAAAAGGAGCCGATATTGATGGCGAAGCTAATTTAGATGAATCGGGAACGTGCATAAGTATGCCAGATTCAAATACCGTGGCTATTGGTGCTCCTAAAAATGATGGCACTGCCGGGGATGCGGGGCATGTGAGAATTTATAGATGGAGTGGCACGGCCTGGGTTCAAAAAGGTGCTGACTTAGATGGAGAAGCGGTGAACGATTTGTCAGGCTCGTCAATAAGTATGCCCGATTCGAATACCGTCGCAATCGGTGCACATGCGAATGATGGATTTGCCAATGATGCAGGTCATGTTCGAATTTTCAAATGGAACGGTTCTGCTTGGGTTCAACAAGGTAGTGATATTGACGGGGAAGCAAACGGCGATCGATCGGGATGGTCAATAGACATGCCTAACAGCAACACCATTGCCATAGGTGCTTACGATAATGACGGCAATGGAGCTGCTTCAGGGCAAACGCGTATTTACAAGTGGAACGGAACCGCTTGGGTTCAAAAAGGGGCAGATTTGGATGGAGAAACTGCAGGTGATCAATTTGGTTCAGCAGTGGCAATGGCCGATTCCAATACTTTGGCTGTAGGTTCCTACTTGAATAGCACAGGTGCTGGACACGTTCGTGTATTTAAATGGAATGGTTCAGCATGGTCTCAATATTTAACGGACATCGACGGAAAAAACTCGGGTGAATACTCGGGATATTCTTTAAGTATGCCTCCAGAAGGGACCTTAGTTGGAATTGGAGTTCCAAGGGCTGGAACCGTATCCAATCAAGGACATACACGGGTATTCAAATTATGTAACAATACATCGGTTACAATATCGCCTTCTGTTTGTGCTAAATATGTTTCGCCAAGCGGTAAGTATTCGTGGACGACAAGTGGTACCTATGCAGACACAATCTCTAATTACACAGGTTGCGACAGTATAATTACGATCAACCTCACCATATTTAATAACCCAACAGCTCAATTCACGGTTAACGATACCAATCAATGTTTGGATGCGCATAGTTTTGACTTTACGAATGCCTCATCATCTAATTTGACGAATACCTCATTGAATTATGCATGGGATTTTGGTGATAACAGTTCAAGTTCATCGGAAAACCCATCAAAAATATATAACACAGCAGATCGCAGAACGGTTTCATTAATTGTCACCAACATTGGAGGCTGTAAGGATACCACGGAAATGACGATTACGGCATCTCCCAACCCCAGTGTTAATTTTAGCATAAACGATGACAGTCAATGTGAAAACGACAATTCATTTACCTTCACGAATTCTTCAAGTGTTGGTTTAGGAACTACCTTAAGTTACAGTTGGAATTTTCCTGATGGCAATACAGCTACAAGTCTAAATGTAACAAAACCACTCATCGTATTAAATGGAACGCATTCTGTTAAGTTGATTGCAACGTCTACGGCAGGATGTATTGATTCTATTTCTAAAAACATTACCACGCTGGCAAAGCCAAGTGCCAAAATATACAATACAAGTTTAGATTCTTGTTTGAACAGCGCATGGTCGTTTAAAGTGGATGACTTAAATGCAGCAACGATACAAGCCATTGAATGGATATTCCCAACTTCCAACACAAGCACAGATTCAATAGTTAATCAAATTTTCACTTCAAACGGTAGTATTACAATTGAAGTGCGGATAACAAATGCGGATTTATGTATTGATACTACAAGTGTCAATGTAAATGTTTACACGAATCCAATTTCCGATTTTGACTTTAACGATAGCACTCAATGTATCGATAACCACAGATTCCGATTAACGAACAATTCAACTTATCAAACCAGTTCTGTTACTTACGCTTGGGATTTTGGAGATTCAAGTACGTCTTCCGCGAAAAACCCTGTTAAAATATTTGATTATTCGGGTTATAAGTCCATCAGTTTGATAACTAGAGACGCAAGAGGATGTGCCGATACGATTGAGCATCAAGCCTTCGTTGTTCCATTGCCAGTTGCTGGTTTTAGTATCAATACCGTAACCCAATGTGAGAATGATAATTTCTTTATCTATAAATCCAACAATACAAATGCATCCAATGCAGGTTCGGTAAATTCAACATGGGATTTTGGAAATGGCACTTCTGGATCGGGAGATTCGGTGGCCCTGAATTATTCCAATAGTACGGGCACCATTACAGTGGTATTGACAGCGACAAGTTCCTATGGCTGTACCGATACCAGTCAAGGAAAAATTAAAATTCGCAAAGGTCCAGACGCTGGATTTGCTATAGACACGGTATTATATTGTATCCGCGGCAATTCATTTGGATTCACGGACGGAAGTACGGACGGAGAGGGCACCGTGGATACCTATGTATGGACATGGGGAGATACCAATTCAGACACCTACACAAGTGCAACACGTAAAACACACAGTTACGGTGATACCGGACTTTACGACATTCAACTATGGGTTAGCGATAATTTCGGTTGTTACGATTCCATCAGTAAAAAGACACAAGTTCATCCTAATCCTACGGCGCAATTTGCGATTACGGATAGTTTGCAATGTTTGGACATCAATAGCTTCAGTTTCACCCAGCAGAGTGTATCGGGTTCTCCGAATGCAAGTTTGACTTATGCTTGGGATTTTGCTGATACAAGTAGTACAGATGTTAGCCCTATAATTACCTATGCAAATGCGGGAACACGTAATATCAGTTTGATAGTGTCAAATGCATTCTCTTGTAAGGACACGTTCAACAGCACCATGCGTGTATATGCATTGCCTATTCCTTCTTTCAGTATTAATGATTCTACCCAATGTGAAAACGACCATCAGTTTGTATTTACAAATGGATCCAATATTGGAGTTGGAGAGGGTAGTTTGAGTTATTCTTGGGATTTAGGAGATGGCACATCGTCATTGTTAACGGATGTTACTAAAGGATATGTGGGTTATGATACCTTAACGGTAAAACTAATAGCAAGCAGTTCTTTTGGATGTAAGGATTCAATAAGCAAACGCATTGAAGTATTGCAAAAGCCACAGACGGAATTGGTGCGTATGTTCACAGATTCTTGTTTGGATTCTAAAGTGATCTTAAAGGCAATAGATAGAGAAGTGTCAATGCCGAATTCGGTATCATGGTTATACAGCAACGGATTTAGCAGTACAGACTCAATCAGCGAAACCAGTTATACAACAGAGGGCGCAAAGAGTGTGCGTCTAATAGTAGGTAATGCAAGAGGTTGTTTGGACACATTGAACTATGCATTCAACTTATACAACAATCCAGTTGCAGGATTTTATGCAGTAGATTCAGCAATATGTTTCAGAGGTAATGAGTTCGAGTGGATTGATAGCAGCGATTTGCAGTATGGAACGGCGATCAACTATGTATGGCATTTTGGAGATGGTTCATCGGACACAAGTGCGGGTAACAATACCATCAAGCATAAATATGCGGATACGGGCATGTTCGAAGTACAATTACAAATCACCAATAGTTTGGGTTGTGCAGATACTACGAATAGAAAAATCCGAGTTGATTATCATCCGGAAACACAGATCACCAAAATCAATTCAGATTCTTGTTTGAATTCTGATTGGATTTTCAATGTTCAAGACGGTCTTCAAAGTTCGGTCAATGCGACTTTATGGACTTTCCCAAATGCCACAAACTACACAGACACTCAAATAGTACATCGCTTTGCATCAAATGGAACTAAAAATATCACTGTGGAGATCCAAAACATTTTTGGATGTAAGGATACGCAAACCTTTGATGTTCGAGTTTATACAAATCCTATTTCTGCGTTTACTACAAACGACACGGCGCAATGTGTAGATGTTCACCGTTTCAATTTTACCAATAACAGTACTTCAACCCGAACTTTGAATTATGTTTGGGATTTCGGAGATACGAGCAGCGCAACGGGTACAAATGCATTTAAGGTTTACACATCTTATGGGAGACGTTCGGTTAGTTTAATTGCTCGTGATAACCTGGGTTGTGCCGATACTGCCTATGAATCTATATATGTTGCACCGTATCCTATTTCGAGTTTTGATATAAACGATACCTTACAATGTGAGAACGATAACTTATTTATTTTTGAAGATCGCAGTACCGTTTTAGCTGGTGGCGGTTCATTAAGTTCGGCATGGGAATACGGGGATGGTGGAAGTGCTACAGGCGATTCCGTATCCTATAATTACGCAACTACAACTTCTTATATAACGGTGATGCACAAGAGCATCAGTTCTTATGGTTGTAGAGATAGCTCAACAAGAGTGGTGCACGTACGCAAAGGTCCAGACGCTGGATTTGCAATAGACACGGTATTATATTGTATCCGCGGCAATTCATTTGGATTCACGGACGGAAGTACGGACGGAGAGGGCACCGTGGATACCTATGTATGGACATGGGGAGATACCAATTCAGACACCTACACAAGTGCAACACGTAAAACACACAGTTACGGTGATACCGGACTTTACGACATTCAACTATGGGTTAGCGATAATTTCGGTTGTTACGATTCCATCAGTAAAAAGACACAAGTTCATCCTAATCCAACGGCGCAATTTGCGATTACGGATAGTTTGCAATGTTTGGACATCAATAGCTTCAGTTTCACCCAGCAGAGTGTATCGGGTTCACCGAATGCCAGTTTGACCTATGCTTGGGATTTTGCTGATACAAGTAGTACAGATGTTAGCCCTGTAATTACCTATGCAAATGCGGGAACACGCAACATCAGTTTGATAGTGTCAAATGCATTCTCTTGTAAGGACACGTTCAACAGCACCATGCGTGTATATGCATTGCCTATTCCTTCTTTCAGTATTAATGATTCTACCCAATGTGAAAACGACCATCAGTTTGTATTTACAAATGGATCCAATATTGGAGTTGGAGAGGGTAGTTTGAGTTATGCTTGGGATTTGGGAGATGGCACATCGTCATTGTTAACGGATGTTACTAAAGGATATGTGGGTTATGATACCTTAACGGTAAAACTAATAGCAAGCAGTTCTTTTGGATGTAAGGATTCAATAAGCAAACGCATTGAAGTATTGCAAAAGCCACAGACGGAATTGGTGCGTATGTTCACAGATTCTTGTTTGGATTCTAAAGTGATCTTAAAGGCAATAGATAGAGAAGTGTCGATGCCGAATTCGGTATCATGGTTATACAGCAACGGATTTAGCAGTACAGACTCAATCAGCGAAACGAGTTATACAACAGAGGGCGCAAAGAGTGTGCGTCTAATAGTAGGTAATGCAAGAGGTTGTTTGGACACATTGAACTATGCATTCAACTTATACAACAATCCAGTTGCAGGATTTTATGCAGTAGATTCAGCAATATGTTTCAGAGGTAATGAGTTCGAGTGGATTGATAGCAGCGATTTGCAGTATGGAACGGCGATCAACTATGTATGGCATTTTGGAGATGGTTCATCGGACACAAGTGCGGGTAACAATACCATCAAGCATAAATATGCGGATACGGGCATGTTCGAAGTACAATTACAAATCACCAATAGTTTGGGTTGTGCAGATACTACGAATAGAAAGATTCGTGTAGACTTCCACCCGGAAACACAAATTACCAAAATCAATTCAGATTCTTGTTTGAATAATGCTTCTAACTTCAAAGTTGCTGACATGCGCGCAGCGGCCATCCCAAGTATTTTATGGACATTCAGTGATGCAAGCACCTACACGGATTCTACGGTTCAGAAGAAATTTACAAGTAACGGTTCACAACAAATAGAAACGATTATTTCTAATATTTATGGTTGTGCTGATACCGCACAGCTGGTTTTCAACCTGTATGAAAATCCAGTGGCAAAATACAGTATTGCCGATACCTTTGACTGTCTGAAGGGGAATGAATTTAGTTTACAGTCTGCTTCGACTACAACCTATGGTAGCTTGAATTCATTTACATGGGATTTTGGAGATCAAAGTCCGAGTGGAACAGGAAATAACATCAAATATTCGTATTCGGATTCAGGAATCTATTCGGTTCGATTGATCGTTGAAAACACACTTGGATGTGCAGATAGCATAAGACGCTTGGTTAGGGTTAATCCCAATCCTCGGGCATACTTCAATGCGGATTTATACGTGCAATGTTTACATACCAACACCACGCAGTTTGCGGATAGCAGTGAAAGTAATCTCACCGACCCTACATTGCAATACGATTGGAATTTTGGTGACACAACAAATTCAACCGTTGCAAATCCATCCAAAACCTATTCCTATTTTGGTGTTAAGTCAATAACGGCCATTATTACGAATTCAGAAGGATGTAAAGATACAGTGACGCGTGGTGTTGAAATCAAACCCGAACCCATTGCTAAAATGACGATTAGTGATGCGGCTCAGTGCGAAAACGATAACTTATTTACGTTTACAGATACTACCATAATGCCAACACGGGGTGGTTCGCATTGGGTTATCTGGAAGGTTGATGGCAATACAATTGGTGATAGCACAAATCAACAGAACTATACTATTGATTCAGCTAAATCTTACACGGTTAAGATGATTGCTGAAAGCGAGTTTGGTTGTCAGGATTCAATAGAACAGCCATTCCGTGTGCTGCCCAAGCCACAAGCTCTTATTACTTACACATCACCTGATTCATGTTTGTCTACTACCTCTAATTTTACGGCGGTTAATTTGGCTGGAAATGGCATAAAAAATGCAAATTGGTTGTTTTCAGATAGCAGCCGGGCAACGGGCGTGAATACATCGAAGAAATATAAAACGGCAGGTGTTAAGTGGGTAGAATTGATTTTAGAGAATACCAACGGTTGTTTTGATACCACCCGTTTTGAATTCCAAATACACAAAAATCCAATTGCAAAATTTGTAGCCGCAAGCTATTCCCAATGTTTGGTAGGAAATGAATTTAATTTCTACGATTCTTCGAGCGCCGTTGCAGGAATACTAGATAGTTTATCATGGAATTTTGCAGATGGTACGATTACTCCAGGGATTGTGGGTAGTTCAAAAAATTACACCTATCAAACGGCACGCAGTTATAGAGTGAGGATGACCGCATTCAATTCATTTGGTTGTCAAGATTCAACAGAGCAAACAGTTATCGTTCGTGCGAATCCAGATGCAGATTTTGATATCAATAATAACAGTCAATGTTTAAATACAAACGCATTTGATTTGACCAATAATTCACAACCCAATAACGGTAACGCTAACATGTCGTACACTTGGGAGTTTGGAGATAGCACCACAAGCTCCAGTAGAAACATAAAGAAGACTTATTTGAATGATGGTGCGAAGACCATACGTTTGATAACGTCTAATAGCGACGGTTGTGTAGATACCATAGAAAAGAATGTTACTGTAAGGTCAATGCCGGTTGCAAGTTTTAATATCAATACGGTTAACCAGTGTGTAAATCAAAATGCATATAATTTTGCCGATATTTCAACTATTAGATCCGGTGGAGGAACATTGAGTAGGGTTTGGACATTGGGTGACGGAACAGTATCTAACCAAAAAAATATTTCCAACAAAACATATACGATTGCACAAAATTATAATGTTCAATTAATCTCGAGAAGTAATTTCAATTGTGCGGATACTTTGATTAAAACAATCACGGTGTTACCAAAACCAAATGTAAACTTCACGGTGAATCAAGATACCCAATGTTTGGTGAATAATGCCTACGCCTTCAATAACCAAACGTCAATTATTACTGGAGGTGGAACATTAACTTATTTATTCACCTATGGCGATGGCAACTCCTCGAGCAATACCCACCCGAAACATTCATTTAAGAATTTTGGAACCTATAAGATAAAATTGTTAGCTCAATCCCAATATGGATGTGTAGACAGCTTGAGTAAACCCGTTAAAGTGGTAGCAAATCCTTTGGTAGATTTCAAGTTTGTGAATTCAGATAAGCAATGTAACAGTATCGATACTTTCGAGCTACAAAACCAAACGGACAAGCGAAATGCCTTTGCCATTTCTTATGTTTGGAATTTTGGAGACGGTACTTCGAGCACCAATACAAACTTCAATAAGAGTTACACGCAATCAGGGGATTATCGAATTACCTTATATGCGGTGAATAAAAATGGATGTAGAGATAGCGTGAGTTATAATTCAAAAGTATACTCAGACCCAGCTGCGGATTTCTCAATAAATCAAAGTGGGCAATGTATCAATAACCAAAAATTTGACTTTACGAATAATTCAAGTATTTCCTACGGAGGCGGTAGTTTAAGCTATCAATGGTTGTATGCCGATTCATTATTTGCAAATTCCACCAATAGTTCGAAAAAATTTGATGAAGTAAAAACATATCCTATTAAATTGATTGCAACATCAAGTTTAGGATGTAAGGATTCGGTTCAACGAAATATTACGGTATACCCAAAACCGGTGGCAAAATTTGCTATCAATGATGATGCTCAATGTTTGTCGAATAACGTATTTAAATTAACCAATAACAGCACAGTTGCTTCAGGTACAAATTCTTTCCAATGGAATTTTGGTGATAATACAGGTAATTCTGTTGTTAGTCCAGATAAAGTATATTCGGCTTACGGGACTTACGATATTACGTTGAAGGCCCTAACTAATTATGGTTGTAAAGATTCCGTGGTTAAGCGTGTTACGGTGCATTCTCAACCTGTTGTGACTTTTTCACGATCCGATACGGCAATTTGTAGGTATCAAAATTCTTTTACATTTACGAATAATTCAAGTAATGCCGATGGTTCCAGGTTGAGTTATAACTGGACCTATAGCGATGGCAATTCAGATACGCTGGTGAGTCCGAAAGTGGGCTTTAAAGAATCCGGATTGTACTTAATTAAGCTCGTGGGTAAAACGCAGTTTGGCTGTTTGGATAGTCAGATTAAGAGCGTTCGTGTTTTCCCACAACCATTGCCTTCATTTACTATAAAAACTCCACTACAATGTTTAACCAATAACAGTTACGCGGCAACGAACTATTCCACTGTAGCAAGTGAGGGTGGTAGTCTGAGTTATCGTTGGGATTTTGATAATGGTTCAACAAGTACTGCACTAAATCCTACTTGGAAATACAATACCGACGACACTTTTGAAGTTAGGATGTATGTTGAAAGCAGTTTGGGATGTAAGGACAGCTTATTCAAGCAAGTTATTGTGTACCCACAACCAGTTGTAGGTTTTGCATTGAGCGATACAACTCAATGTTTAGGCACCAATACTTTCTCATTGACAAACAAGAGTTCTGTTCGATATGGAAGTTTAAAATACGATTGGACCTTCGGTGATGGGGGCAGATCGTTAGGAATAAATCCTTTAGTTAAATACAATTCGGAAGGTACGTATCGTGTTGGCCTTTATGCGGCTACCAATTTTGGTTGTAAGGATTCGGCATTTAGAAACGTAAATGTATATCCAGATCCTCAAGCCTTATTTGATATAAACGATGAAACGCAATGTTTACGTGGTAATGATTTTAACTTAAAGAATAATACAAAATTAGCCGCTGGCACCTATTCAAGTGCTTGGGATTTTGGTGATTTAACGAACTCAGGTCTGAAGGATCCAAACCACAAATATGTGGATGATGGTGTTTATGTGATTCGATTAAAGGTCACAACCAATCGCAATTGTATTGATTCGACTTACAAAATTATCCAAGTATATCCGCAACCAAAGTCTGCATTTATCATAAACGACTCGGTGCAATGTATCAACGATAACGACTTTATCTTTGAAAATAAATCAGTTGTTAATTTTGGTGGATTGCGAAGTTTCTGGGATTATGGAGATGTGAGTTATTCTTCAAATGGTACAGGACGACACACCTATTCCAGCACGGGAGCCTTTAAAGTTCAGTTGGTAGCATTTACTGCATTTGGTTGTAGTGATACCATCAATCAAAATGTAAGGATTACAGAAATACCTCAAATAGCATTCACACTTGATACGTTGAATTTGTGTGAGCGTGGGAATGAATTCAATGCCACCAATAATTCAACCTACAATGGAATCGAAACCATAGATTATCAATGGAAATCTACAGACGGTTATTCGGTTAAATCACTTAATTATACCCATAGCTACGCAGAGCGTGGAACTTATAAGTTAAAGCTAGTGGGAAGGTCCTCGGAGGGTTGTATGGATTCAAGTACGCAATCTTTAGTTGTTTATCCCCAAGGGAAGTCTGAAGTAACAGTATTTGATACCCTCCAATGTTTATTCGGAAACGACTTCACCTTTGGAAATGAATCTAAGGTAGATGGTGCTTCTTTTGCTTTGATGTCATGGAATTTCGGAAATGTGTTTATTGATACCCAATATCGTGTAACACCAAACCAATTCCAATTTGGAGATACGGGTACCTATAAGGTGACTTTGATCAGTACAACTGAAAATTTATGTATGGATACAAGTGAGGTATCAGTTCGAGTTGTTCCAATGCCAGTAGCAGAAATCGCGACAGGCCCACTTTCTAGTTGTAATAACGATCAAACTTTTGAATATGTGGATGCTTCTGTAAAAGAATCAGGATATTCAAATAAATGGATGTTCAATAAGCAAGTAGTAAATATGGTGGATACATTAAATCCTAAGTTTATTCTTCCTGGGAAATATGGAATCCGATTGGTAGTATACACGCAATTTGGATGTACGGATACGGTGAATTCAATCGCTATTTCTAATGAAGTTCCAAAAGCACGAATTGGAGTAAATAATAACGAACAGTGTTTAGAAACCAATGACTTTATTTTCTCAAATGTTTCAACACAGTTTACCCAACCAACAGCTTTCTGGGATTTTGGAGACGGGACATTGGGATCCGGCAATACATTGGCTCAGGAGTATTGGGATGCGGGCGAATACGATGTTACTTTGGTGGTAGAAAACGATTCGATGTGTTCCGATACGGCTTTGATAACGGTACGTGTAAATCCAACGCCTGAGGCATTTTTATACGTAGAGCCAAGTTGTTTGAACTTGCCGATAATTCTAGAATCAAATTCTGAAATTCAATCTGGTAAAATTGTTTCCTACTTATGGAATATGGGTGACGGTACCAACTACAGCGATAGCCTTCCCTCACATCAATATTCTAAGCCGGGTATTCATTACATAAGTCTGGCTATGCGCTCTGATCGTGGATGTTATGCGAAGTTTACAGATAGTATCGAGGTTTACTTCAATCCAGAGGCGGGTATTTCCTTCCTAACGGAAAGACCCACCATATTAAAGAATAATGTTGGATTCCTAGATTCTTCTACAGATGCCGCCACATTAGAATGGGATTTCGGCGATGGTAGTGACTTGGTCTATGACGAATACGAAGTTTATCATACCTATCAGGATACTGGCAATTATCAAGTCCGTTTGGTAGTAGCTTCTTGGGAGAGTTGTTACGATACAACAATGCGAACGGTACGAGTCTGGCCAGATTATAACATCTTACTCCCAACCGCATTCTCTCCGAATAACGATGGAGTCAATGATGTTTATCATATCCGAGGAAATCACCATTCAATAACAACAGCAAATTGGATTGTGTATACAGAAGATGGAATTAAAGTTTTCGAATCAAATAATATCGATGAAGCTTGGAACGGTCAATTGATGAACAATGGTGAGCCCCTACCAATGGGTAATTACCAATTAAACCTAGTTGTAAAGGATATGTACGGAAATCAAAATCAGTTTAACGAAAAAATAGCCATAATCCGATGAAAAACCGCAATTATATGAAGCATTTATGGAGCCTCGTGGTATTCGGATTTTGCGTGATAAAAATAAATGCGCAAAGCCTCAACTTGCAATTAGTTTCAACCACTCCGGTTACGTGTAACAATGCATCTGATGGATCTATATCTGTTCAGGCTAGTGGTGGCGTAGGGCCATATCTTTACATCATTGGTACAGACACATCTTTGCTGCCCGATACCATTCCCTATGTAGATACGGCCTTAATGATTGGAAATTACAGGTATCTCGTTGTTGATAGTTTGGGGGATACGATTTCAAAGGCATTTGCAGTATCAGGCCCCAATGCACTACAGTTAACACCAACCATTACACATGCCTCTTGTTCATACCGCCAGGATGGTGCCATTTCTATTGTTGGAAGCGGAGGAACTTCACCCTACACCTATAAATGGACAGATGGCAACGGATGGACTTCAACAAGTCGAAATATTATTGATTTACTTCCTGGAACCTATAATATTGAAATTAAAGATTCGAAAAATTGCATTTCAAGTTCTGCTTATAACGTGGTTCATAAGGATACACTGGAAGCTTCAATTTTAAAAACGGATATAGTATGTAATGGACAGCAAAACGGAACGGCCGAAGTTGAATTAACAACTAACGGAACATCCTTTTCATATGCTTGGTCAGGGCCCAATAATTATTCAGCAACATCGGCAAAAATTAACAGTTTATCCTCTGGGGTTTACAATTTGAAGGTTACGGATTTAACCTCAAGATGCACGGCTACAGCTCAATCACAAATTATAATGCCCAATGTCTTAGGAATTCAAATTTCTAATATTAAAGATGCATTATGTAGTGGCGCTACATCGGGAGAAATTTCTACAGTTACGAATGGAGGTCGTTCTCCATATTCGTATAATTGGACTGGGCCTAATAGTTATTTTGCAAGTACTTCTAATATCAACAATGCAGGTGCTGGAACCTACATCGTAACGGTGACAGATTCTTCGGGTTGTTCGAAGTCAGATACCGGTATTGTAGGTGAACCAAGTCCGTGGACAATTTCCCAACAAATTACAAATATTAAATGCGCAGGTTATTCAATCGGAGCGATTGACTTAAATGTGGGAGGAAATACACCACCTTATGTTTACTCTTGGTCAACAGGCGCAAAAACTCAAGACTTAAGTGGATTGTCAGCAGGTGTTTACACCGTGAATGTCACAGATAGTAATGCATGTACAGTTTCACGTACGTACTCCATTACAACACCTCAATTATTGATTTTGTCGTATACTTCAAACAATGTTTCTTGTAATAACGCAGATGACGGAAGTTTGACATTATTGGCTTCAGGAGGAACCTTCCCCTGGTCTTACAGCATTCAAGGGCCTAATGGGTTTAGTTCCACTTCTGTTTCAAATAAAAGTTTAGAAGCAGGAAATTATAAAGTCATTTTATCAGATCAGAATAACTGCTTGGATTCAGCGCTAGTTAGTATCACTGAACCGGCCATTTTAACGGCGACAAATAACGTAACTCAGCCAGAATGTTACGGTCAAAAGGGATCTTTCAGTTTGAACGTAAGTGGGGGCACCACGCCTTACAGTTACGAATGGTTGGATGCCAGTGGTTCGTTGTATGCAGCTACTCAGAATGTTGTATCTGTTGATAAAGGAAAGTACAAGTTCCGTATTACAGATGCAAAGCAATGTACCTTCGAAGACTCATCCGAAATAATTGAGCCAGATTTATTGGAATTATCGGTTGCTAATTTGACGCACAATACTTGTTTCAAAGATAAATTAGGAGGGGTAGCTTTAAATTCAACTGGTGGAACAAAGCCATATCAATATAAGTTGGATCAAGGCTCATTGCAGTCTTCTTCGAGCTTCTCAGGTTTATCAACAGGGCGTTATATTGGTTGGGTTATAGATAAGAACAGCTGTACGGATACAGTAGATTTTGCCATTGAATATAAAGATGCAATAAAGCCAAGTGTTGTACTAAAAAATATCACCAAATATATCAATGCTTCGGGTAGTGTGAGTTTATCCATTTCGGAAATCGACAATGGAATTTCAGACAATTGCGGAATTGCAAGTACAACTCTATCGCCTAAAACATTCGATTGTTCAAATCTAGGTGCCAATACAGTTACCGTTACGGCAACTGACTTGAAAGGCAATCAATCTACACAAACCTGTACGGTTACCGTTTTAGATACAACATCTCCAAATTTAAGTACACAATCAACTAGCATCTATTTGAATGCCGGAGGTATTGCTAATTTAGTTGCATCGGCCTTGAATAAAAGCAGTTCGGATAATTGTGGAATCAATGCTTTCTCTGCTTCAAAAACCAGTTTCAATTGTGCCAACCTAGGGCAAAACACGGGTTTCACTCACCGCAACAGATAATTCGGGTAATTCAACAACTTTGAACGAAACCGTGAATGTTTTGGATACAATTTTACCCGTTTTAAGGTATCAAAACTTAGTACTGTTCTTGAATTCTTCAGGTTCAATAAGTTTAACCCCTGCAGAAGTTGACAACAGTAGCGCAGATAATTGTGGTATTACCAACCGAATAATCAGTCAATCTAATTTTGATTGCGACGAATTAGGGACAAACTTTATCAATTTTACCATTGAAGATAAGTCTGCGAACAAAGTAACACAATCGGTACGAATAACCGTCCGAGATACCTTTGCTCCAGTCCTTAAAACCAAACCGGTGACTCTATTTTTAAATCAATATGGGTTTGCTGTATTGGCACCTAGTGATATTGATGATGGTAGCACGGATAATTGTAAAATTTCTACGCGAAACCTAAGTCAATCCGTATTCACGTGTGGTAACCTAGGTGCCAATTCGGTTTTATATACTTTAACAGATTTAAGTGGAAACGTTTCTTCATCTCGTGTTTCCGTTACTGTAAAGGATACGAGTAAACCTATAAATAAAATACGTAATACAGCCACATATTTAGACAGAAATGGCTTTGCATTGCTATCTTCATTTGATGTAGATAACGGTACTGCGGATAACTGTGGAATAGATAAAGTAACCTTGAGCAAGGATAGATTCAGTTGCGCTGATTTAGGGAAAAACATCATAGACTTTACTGCATACGATGCCAGCGGTAATAAAACCGTTTCAGCAGTAGAAATCACAATATTGGATACAATTAAACCAATTTTACGAGCTTCAAATCGGGTTATTTATTTGGACTCTCAAGGAAAGAGTACTGTTGGACCTGACTATTTTGATGATGGTAGTTATGATAACTGTATAATTCAAACTCGTACTTTAAGCCAATATGATTTTGATTGCTCGGACGTAGGTAACAAGTTGTTGTTATATTCAATTTCAGATACTTCGAACAACAGCACAATCGCTGTATTATCCGTTCAAGTGATAGATACATTATCGCCTAAGCTATTTGCAGAGAATCAACTTGTCTATGTGGACTCAGTTGGATTGACACAGATTTCGGTTGACCTCTTTGCCTCAAAATGCAGTGATAACTGTCGAATTACATCTCTAAAATTCAGTGATTCCATTTTTGATTGCGCTCAACTTGGAGATAATATAGTGACCATTAATGCCAAAGATCCTTCTGGCAATAATGCTTCTCGACCTTTTATTGTCACCGTGAGGGATACAGTTTCCCCAATCATTAAAACTAAACCAACAGTTATCTACATCGATACTTCGGGTAAGGCATTCTTATCGGTGGACCAGGTTGTGGAATCTGCATATGACAACTGCGAATTACAGGGTGTGTATTTAACTCAAACCGTATATACAGTTGCTGATATCGGCGATAATTTTGTTGAGGTTTATGCTTTTGATAAATCCGGTAATAGATCAAAAAATTACTTGGCGGATGTAACCGTAGAAGTGGGAGATAGCGATAATGATAGTATTCCCGATTATGTAGAACGCGCGCTTGATTTCGACGGCGATGGGGTCCCTGATTACAGAGATAGAGATTCCGATAACGACGGAATACTAGACTTGTATGAAAATAGCGGATTAAAAATTCTGTTGGATTTAGATCAAGACGGACTTAAAAATGTCTATGACACAGACACCGACGGAGATGGAATTTTAGACGTCTTTGAGGTAAATGGTTTCGATCCCGATAGAAACGGAACCGTTGGAGTGGGTAGGGTAGTTGTTAATTATTGGGGAATCCCGGTGTTGTCAAATGAAGGAACCGGTTATCCAGAAATCGATACAGATTCAGACAATATTCCCGATTATAAAGATTTAGATAGCGATGATGATTTAATTGCCGACAGAACGGAAAACGGATCTCAGAAAAATCTGCAAGATTTTGATGAAGACGGAATTGCCAATATTCGAGATTTAGATGCAGACGAAGACGGCATTTCAGATTTATTAGAAACAGACGACGATTTTGACCAAGATGGCATTGGTAATTTCTTGGATTTGGATTCTGATGCCGATGGAATTAATGACAAAATTGAAACATCAAACGATCAAGACAACGATGGCATTGGTAACTGGTTGGATCTTGATTCGGACGATGATGGTATTTTGGATGAGATTGAAGGACAATTCGACTCGGATGTTGATGGTTCTGGAAATTGGATTGATAACGATTCGGATAATGATTTGATATCGGATGCTATCGAAGGAGAAGAAGATACCGATGGTGATGGGGTTTTAGATTATTTGGATAGCGACAGTGATAACGACGATATTTCTGATAAGATAGAAGGACAACCATTCCTTAACGGACTTCCAGCAGATACCGATTTAGATGGCGAGTTTGACTACCGTGATTTGGATTCTGATAACGATTTGATTGGTGATTTTTTAGAAGGATATCCCAACCAACCGGATAATGATTCAGATGGAAAACCAGATTATAGAGATACAGATAGCGATGGCGACGGAATACCGGATATTCTAGAAAGCTCAAAGGATACGGATGGTGACGGAATTATCGATGCTATTGATCCCGATGCCGATGGAGATGGCATACCCGATATTATTGAAACCTATGCCGATTTAGATGGCGATGGAACACCTAATGCCCTAGATTTAGATTCTGATGATGATGGAATTAATGACGTATGGGAAGCTGGAGGTGATGATACATCTGGAACGGGAATGTTATTCGATGGCTCATTATTATCGCCTCCTGATACGGATGGAGATGGAATTTTAGATCCCTATGATTTAGACTCAGATGGAGATGGAATTTACGATATCATTGAGAGTTATCTGGAGTATTTTGACGAAAATAACGACGGTAGAAACGACGGTATAGATACCGATAAAGACGGAATAAAGGACATAGCAGATTATTACAACGCTGTCTATGGGGATTACTACGATGGTCCCCCATTTGATTTTGATTTTGATGGGAAGCCGAATTATGTTGATTTAGACAGTGATGATGATGGTATTTCCGATGAAATTGAAACCGACGGAGATGAGGACTTTGATTTCTTCCCGAATTATGTAGATGACGATTCCGATGATGATGGAATACTTGATATTGATGAAACCGACGCAGATCCTGATAATGATGGTAAAGGTAACTTCATTGACTTGGATAGTGATGGTGATAGTATCGAAGACCTAATCGAAACAGATGCAGATTTTGATGCGGATGGAATTCCGAATTACCTAGACTTGGATTCCGATGATGACGAAATGCCAGACCGTGAAGAAGGAATTGAAGACAAAGAACTAAACGAATTAATGGACTTTTTAGATCCTCACACCTTCGTACCTGAAGTATTTACACCCAATAGTGACAATATAAACGATGTATTATTCATCAAAGGACTAAAAAACTTCCCGGATGCGCAATTAACCGTATTCAACCAGTGGGGGCAGATTGTATTTAAAAGCAACGGTCCGTATAAGAATGATTGGAATGGTACGAATACAGAAGGTACTGGATTTACCCAAGGTTTGGTATTACCAGAGGGTATATACTTTTATATTTTAGATCACAACAGAAACGATTCTCCACAATATGTTAAACCTCAAACTAAAGGAAATGTATACATCAAACCATAAACGTAAATACTACCGAGTATTCCTTAGCATTGTTTTTGGGATGAGTGTGTATGTCACAAATGCCCAACAGGCCGGTTTGATTTCCAATTATGATTTGGTATCAAGTATTCAAAATCCTGCTTATAACGGGTTGAATAGAAGGCTGCAATTGGATGCGGTTTCTAGAGTGCAATGGGCAAATTTCCCTGGAAGTCCAAATTACACGGGTTTGGCCTTTCAAGCACCTGTAAACAAAGATTTTGCTTTGGGTGCTAATTTTCAGAATTTACAAGTAGGAGAATTTAAATATGCATCTCCATTAAGGATGGGTAGCTATGCTTTAGATTTAGCTTACCATAAACAGTTAGCAAAAAATGTTTATGTTTCTGCAGGAATTCGAACGGGTGTTTTTTCCTTCAATATGCGGATTTCACAATTGGTGGCATCGGAGGTTGGAGATTTGGCGCAAGTTGGAAATGATTTTAGTTTTAACTCACCCATGATAGGCGGAGGAATTATGGTGTATGGAAATCGATATTTTGTTGGTTTCTCCATGCCTCAATTTGCATTAGTAAACGATCGCGTTATCGACAATGTAAATCTTGGCTACAATGCACGCAGCTTTTACATGGCTAATTTGGGATATGTGCAACCATTAGGAAGCGATTTCTCTTTGAAATCAACAGTTCAATTGCGCATGTATGAAGGTTTGCCCTTGGTATATGATGCCAATATATATGCGATATATAAAGAATTATTGAATTTAGGGTACGGATACCGCAATACCGGCTCTCATGCCTTTTTAGCTAGAGTCAAAGTAAATGACTACTTCTATGTTGTATACAGTTATGAGGTTGGTAAAATTTACGACAACCAGACTCCTTTCAATGCTAGAGAATTCGGATTGAGTTATCAATTAGATTTTAACCGTCAAAAGAAAAAAGTTCTTCCAAGACATTATTAATTGTAATATGTTAAGACCAGAGTATTTATTTATTTGGATTTTATTTCACCTAGCGGCTGTAGAGTTACCCACGAGCATTGCCAAAAGAGGTCAGCCCGATCTCCGAGCAACAGAGTTGGTAGCACAAATGCAATACGAAGAGGCAACAAAATCTTATAAGAATATAAAAAAAGTAAAATCTGCACCGGAAATAAGAGCACTTGCCGTTGCATTCACAGAATTAGGCAAAAACGATACAGCTGTCGCATTGTACAACCGATTATTTGAGAGATTTCCCGCAAAATCAAATCCAACGGATCAATTGAATCATGCTCTACTACTAAGGAGATTGGGCCAATATGCTATGTCCGATAGCCTAGTAACCGAATTGAAAATGCAGTCATTCGCAGGATATCCAATATTGAATCAACCTGGTCGACTGTTCTTAGATGAAAGTGAACCCTTGACAGCTAAAATAGCAAATCCAGAAATCCGGAAATTTGTCAATTCCAATGCCCATTTTTTACCGATAAAAGATCCCACGACATCTAAATGGTTCTACCACGAAAGAAAATCTGTGAATGCCGGTTTAATGTCGGCCTACGATTTGGCTGATGGATTGCCGTATGCAAAAATAATCCAGGCTAGTAATTGGAACGATATTTCAAGTATAACGGGTGAATTGGTTAAGAATCAACACTTAAACCGCCATTTTGAACTTACACATATTGACTCTTTCGGAAATATGTATGTAACCACCAATCATCGATTGGTTAATGATAGCGATGTTTATCTATTGGATATTTTTAGATTTTTCAAGGATCCAAAACAAGGTAAATACACCTTAGAATCTTTGAATGATCAATTATGGCAACATAATTTATCCGGGTTTGTGATGAATGAATCCCAAACCAAAGGCTTGTTTTGCAGTGATATGATGGGGGGCTTAGGTAAATCGGATATCTACATATGTGATATCGAATGGCAAGAAGACAAATCCTTGAAATTGTCTAACCCTTATGGTATAGGTGAAGTGGCAAACACTTTAATGTCTGATTTTGATCCATGCTTTATTACCGATGATATCATTGCTTTTGCAACAGAAGGTCATGTTGGTTTTGGCGGTAGCGATATTTACTTTTTTGACATAATTAATAATCGGTTGGCAAATGCCGGATCTAAAATAAATTCTAGCGCCAAAGAATTTGGAGTACGCTATTACGACGGTACTCTATACTGGTCATCAGAGGCCTATAATGCGAATCCAGTTATGAAATCCGTACCTCTTGATCGCGATTTGATCAATTGGTTTTTCCAAGGAGGCCCAGTTGAAGAAGAAATACAAGAACCAACAGATTATCCTGATGAAACGGAAGTTATTGCTGAAAATCAAGAAACGCAATCCATTTCTAATATAGACCTAATTGGTAACTTAGAAGTTGACAAAGGTTTAAAATTTCTGTTATTACCCGATTCGGTGCGTTTGCAAATTGCTAAAGAAGACAACGATTCAGCAGATTATACTGAATTTAGATTGAGAACCTTATTGTATGAAGATGATGGCTTGATTTGCGATGAGAAATTTGAGACAGAATTGAAAATTGTAATTTCGATACTCAGTAAATATCAAAATTGGGCGGTAGATATAAATAGCTATACGGACAGTAGAGGATCTTTGGAATTCAATAAAACGTTATCTAGAAATCGAGCGGAGTTTTTGAAGGATTATTTCAATTTTTATGGAGTAAAGGATAATCAAGTTGATGTGCACGGTTACGGTGAACAATTTCCAATCAATCATTGTGTTGATGGTGTAAATTGTTCGGAAGAGGAATATAAAAGAAATAGAAGAACGACCATGCATTTTAAAATGATCCCAAAACAATAAATTGTCCATTATCCCATAAATCGATTGCATAAAAAAAGAGGTCTACTGGACCTCTTTTTTTATGGTTTATAAAACTTGATTACTTCAAAACTCGAATTCGTTTAATTTGGCTAATACCCCGAACATCAACTTCCACTAGTATGTCTGCATTAAACGAACTATTTCGAGGAAGACGGTCATATATTCTACTCATTACAGCAAAACAAAGAGGAGTATTCATGTTTGTAATTTCTGGATTTATCAGTGTCCAACCAATTGCTGGTCTGCAGCGAGGAGGGCTTATAAAATACCCCCAGTCTTTTTCATTCGAAAAATTACCAGTTGGGGCGGAGCGATTAATTTTATTTCGGTCATTATTACTGATATTTCCTGTTGTGATTCTTACATTACTAAGCGAAATGGTTTTGCCTTGATAAAAGTGTGGTCTTTTAGCAAAATCAGCCGTTACCACTTTGGTCTGAGCTTGTGATAGGCCAAATATGAACCCAATAGTAAGTAAAGAGATGAGTTGTTTCATTTTTTTGATAGGGAATAAAAATTCATATATATATCCATATTATGAATTATATATTTCTGATTAAAAGAGTTTGTAATACAAAAATGATCAAATTATTTTTATGATAAGTATTTGATTTATAAACTCATGTGGATAACTCGAATCGGTTTAATTATTGAATACGTATTGCCTTATTAATTAATTTTTACACGAGCTATGCGGTGCATTAAATTGGTATCTACAAAAATGGTGATATCCGCATTAAGTTTTCTACCACTAACGATAGTTCGTGCCATATTCTTGTAAATAGTAAAACAACCGGTATAATTCGATATTTCTACATTAAGCATTTCCCAATTACGTGGTGGCGTGCAAATGCTATTTCTGCTACTGCTCATACTAGGAGAGGCAATTGCAGGACTTGTGTTACTCCCGGTAGCACTAACTGTTACAGGTGTTGAGTTAGTTGGTGTTGAAATTGTAGCCGATCCTGACATAATAGCACCGCCACTTGGATTATTGCCAGAGGTCGGAGTTTGGGCCGAGGTGGTTCTTGGTCCGCTTAGGCTTAATGAAGATCCAGAACTTTTGGAAATTGTTACACCGCGAAGTACTATGGTTCTTCCGTTATATTTTGCAGCATTTGCTGAAAAATCTGCAAGATCAACTACCAATTGTGCGTTGCCCATTTGGCAGAATATCACTGAAAGTATGGTTAAAATATATTTCATCTGTTTTTTTATTATCTAAAATGCAAATTACATGCCAAATTAATATTCCACTTTTTAGGAGCTTGATTTTCCGTCCGTAAAGTAACGTAATAAATAATAGGCACCTAAAATGGTAATGATACTTGCTGTACCTATTTGGAGCAAATTTTGATTAGGAATCAATCGATTTAAAAGCAATACGGATCCAAAAGAAAAGACGATCCAACCTGATTCGCTTTTAAAATTAGATTTCACAAGAATAATTAAGCCCGTAACCATTACCAAACTTGGAAAAGAAATAAGGTGATCTGGAAGTTCTATTCCAATAGAATGAAACAACCATAGCAACCCTATCGCAATTAAAATGATTCCGCCAATGAGATATGTTTGCTGTTTGTAGTTTGAATTCATAAGGATTAATATAGCCGTTGATAATTATGTAGTGCTTGGGTTGTCAAATTAAAGGAATAAAATATTATTGCAGTAATTCTATTTAAATACCGGAGCTCTTGCTTTTACTTAAAAGTAAATAACCAGTAATGGCAGCCGTGATACTTGCAATTATGATACTGAGTTTGGCCATGTCAATCAATTCACGATCGTTAAAAGCCAGATTTGCCACAAAAATTGACATTGTAAAACCAATTCCACCTAGTAATCCCGCCCCTAATAGTTTTGTGAAGGTGATACTCTGTGAAATCTTAGCAATTCCAAATTTATCCGCAATCCAACTGAATGAAACAATTCCAATCGGTTTTCCTAAAAACAATCCAAAGAAAATCCCCATAGAAAGCGGATTTACGATATGATTCATCATGTTGATGTCGATTTTAATGGCGGTATTTGCGGCCGCGAACAGAGGGAGTATTATAAACGAAACATAGCCAGATAGCGCATGTTCCAATTGGTTCGACATTTTCTTTTCCTTTTGGGATTGGCGAGGTAACATAAGTGCTAAAATCACCCCAGATAAAGTGGCATGAATACCGGAATGCATCATGGTGAACCAAAGAATAATGCCTAATGTGATATAAAGCCAAGAATAATCCCAATCGAGTTTATCAACGATATACATAATTACCACAACTAGGGCAGAAGCACCTAGCCATGCCCAATGTATTCCCTGACCATAGAATATGGCAATAATGAGTATAGCCCCTAAGTCATCAATAATAGCTAATGCGGTAAGAAAAACTTTCAGTGAAGCTGGAATTCGGTTTCCTAATAGACCTAAAATTGCAATTGCAAAGGCAATGTCCGTAGCGGTGGGTATTCCCACTCCCGATAGAGTTTCTGGAGAGGACATATTAAAGATGAAAAACAACAATGCGGGAACCAACATCCCACCAAGTGCTCCGAATAAAGGAAGCATAGCTCGTTTACGATCGCTTAACTCACCATCTAATAACTCTCGCTTAATTTCAATTCCCACCAATAAAAAGAAAATAGACATCAAGGCGTCGTTAATCCAATCGGTAATACTATGATTTAAATGGAGATGATAGGCTTCTGTGCCGAAGTGAATATCCCAAAAAGCACGGTAGTCATTTCCCCATATGCTATTTGAAATAAACAAAGAAGCGGCCGTAACCGCTACCAATAGAATTCCTGACGCTTGTTGGCTCTGAAAAAATGCGCGAAACACAGCCGTAATATTTAGTTTACCCGTACGGCCGGTTTTGTTAGATGGAGTCATGCTGCAAAATTAAGGTTATTTTCGCAAGCAGTAATGAAACACATCGATTACATGAAGCGTTGTATCCATTTGGCCCTTCAAGGCCAGGGTTGGGTTAATCCTAATCCTATGGTAGGTGCTGTTTTAGTTCATAACGATAATATAATTTCTGAAGGTTATCACATTGCTTTTGGCAAATCTCATGCCGAGCCTGAGGCAATTTCAAAAGTCAAGAATACACAGTTATTGCAAGAATCAACCCTTTATGTGAGTTTAGAACCTTGTGCTCATTTTGGCAAGACACCACCTTGTGCGAATCTCATTATCAATTCTAAAATTCCTAGGGTTGTTATAGCAATGCGCGATCCAAATCCACAAGTAGCCGGTAAAGGTGTGCAACTTTTAAAGGATGCAGGAATAGAGGTTATTGAGGGTGTTTGTCAATCTGAAGCAAGAGCCTTAAACCCATTTTTTATAGAATTTCACACCAATAAAAAACCCTATGTATTGGCAAAATGGGCAGAAACTTTAAATGGATTTATTGCACCTTTACCAAAAAAAGAAGTATTTATAAGTGGTTCGGATACTCGAATTTACACGCATTCACTTCGACAAAAGGTAATGGGAGTGCTGGTTGGGGTAGGAACATGGGAAATTGATACACCCGCCTTGAGCGACAGATATCACGGAGGACCTCAACCAATTAGAATGGTGTTTGATCCACATTTTAAAGGAAATTATATTCGAGCAGTAGATGGAGATTTGCAAACATGGGTTTTTACAGAGCTTCATGAAGAAACCAAACAGAACTTGCACATTTTCGCATTGCCGGGTTTGAAAAACAATCCGAATGTTTTGATGGATTTTTTATATGAAAAACAAATCAATTCCATACTTATTGAAGGTGGTGCAACAACGTTGGAAAATTTCATTAATGCCGGATGCGTAAATGAAATACACCGATTTAAACATCGCTCATTACTTTGGGATAACGGGCTGAAAGCCCCTGATTTTGAAGGATATATTCCAACTGAAATACGAGCATTTGAACAATCTGATCTTACCGTTTATGCAATTTCTTGATAACCCAATATCCGCTCTCGCCTTAAGTTCAGGGTTGTCGGTATTGATATTTTTAATTTTTAAATGGATTTCAAAAAAGCAAGTAGCATTGGCTCCTGCAATAGTATGGAATTATATTACTTGTGTTGGGGCGGGTGTTTTATTTCTATGGGGAAATCCGGTATTTACGCCGAACTCCATGCAGAAGCCAGGCTTTTTCCCAATAATATCCTTGGGGATATTATTTATGATTACCTTTTTATTGATGGGCATGGCAACAGCAAAGTCTGGAGCGGGACTCAGTGCGGTAGCATCAAAAATGAGTGTGAGTATACCCGTTTTGTTGGCGCTTATTTTCTTCTTTGAGGAAATTTCAATTTGGGGTTATACAGGCATTGCATTGGCTTTATTGGCTGTTTACATCATCAGTTATCAGCCCCATGTAGGGAAATCTTTTGATCGTTCACTAATTTGGGTTTTTATAGGAAGTGGTCTCGTTGATACCGGGATGAATTTGGTTAAACATGCGGATTACATCCATTGGAATAATTTACAATTTGCGGTTTTAACCTTTACCGGGGCGGCCATTACGGGTTTGATTTATTTATCATTAAAAAGAGAAATCAAAACACTATTGAATCTGCATTCTTTTTATGGGGATTCATTTTAGGTTTGGTTAATTTATTTTCAATTTTTGCCATCTATAATGCTTTGGATGTATATGCGAGTAAAACGGCTGTTTTCTTCACTTTGAATAATGTAACCGTGGTAGTTTTAAGTTTTATCCTTGGAGTTTCATTAGGAGAGAAATTCACAAAAAGAAGTTTGCTAGGCTTGGCTTTAGCCGTAATAGCCATAATTTTGTTAGGTTGAGTTCCCTTTTTTCAGATACCTATAATATTATTGAACACGATTCCGAAACATCCATAAGAGAACGTGGTTCCAAGTTTTTAGCTTACACATTCAAAGTGCATTCAGAATTAGAGGTTAAAGAGAAACTTCTTCAACTCAAATCCAAATATCCCGATGCAACACACCATTGTTATGCTTATGTACTAGGAGAAGGACAGGAGGCTCAAAGAGCCAACGATGATGGGGAACCGGCCAATAGTGCGGGAAGGCCCATCTTGAGATCCATAATTAGTGCAGAATTAACCTACGTATTGGTAGTAGTTGTTCGCTATTTTGGTGGGACGTTATTGGGAATTCCCGGTCTTATCTCGGCATATGGCGACGCCGCTAAAAGTGCTTTATTGCTTTCGGGGAAAATGCAAAGAATTCAAGAGGATTTTTTTGAAATTTCTGCAAATTTTGAGCATGAACAACACATTCATCAACTGCTAAAGCCTTACGATCATAGAATTGTAGACCGTGAATATCTAGAAAATGTAAAATACCGAATTTCAATAAGAAGAAATCAGGCTATGCAGTTTCTGTCAAAGGCGGAAGAGGCGTACCTTCTTCAAGTGAAATCCGTTTAGTTTCATCGCTTTTTTCAGTACCAAGAATCATTCGAACATATTTGATTTTCTTGCCTTCCTTGAGCCAAATGTTTTCGTAAAACGTTTGTATGTTTAAAAATTCAGGTAACGGATTTAAACGGTAAACATCGTTAATATTGGCTTCAACAGTAAGTTTATCCAAAACAGCTTGTTCTAAGGCCGTTTCATAAAACAAGTCGCTATCGGTTTTGATGTTCAACCGACTATTGGGTTTCATGATTTCGCGATAAATATTCAAAAATTTTCCGCTGCACAAACGCTTATAGCGTTTTTGAGGTTGAGGATCAGGGAATGTTATCCAAGCCTCATCTACTTCATTTGAATTAAAATACTGTGCGGCATTATCGATTTGGATTCTTAAAAAACGCACATTGTTCAAGCCATTTTCAATCGCGTTTTTAGCACCTCTCCATAAGCGGTTGCCTTTTATGTCTACACCAATGTAATTGATATTGGGATTTAACTTGGCCAAGCCTAAACTATATTCCCCCTTTCCACAAGCAAACTCAACTACAATCGGATTTGAATTGCCGAAAATTTCTGACCATTTCCCTTTGGTTTCGTGCGAATAATCGAAGGTGTTTTCGAAAGAATCAAACTCGGCAAATTTTGCCAATTTGTTTTTAGGTGAGCCCATTTCATCGCAAAAAAACATGTTTTTTTGCAGTTCACCTACATTTGCACCCGTGTTATTGTCGCCACAGTTATTATTGCAAGCATATTCATCGGGATCATTTCCAATGGCCGACCCTGAGGAAGACAATCAGATATATTGGCATACACCGGTTATGCGAGGTATTATTCCTTTAGATGAACGCTTTCGGGTTTCAAAGAATTTAAGACGCCTTTACAAACAGCAACGCTTTTCAATTTATATCAACAGAAACTTCGAAACGGTGATTCGTAAATGTCAAAATCTCCGTATCCAAGATACATGGATTTCAGATGAAATTATAGAGGCCTACATTGGGCTGCATGAACAAGGATTCGCACATAGTTTCGAAGCGTATCAAGAAGGGAAATTGGTAGGAGGGCTTTATGGCGTGAGCATCGGTAAAGCATTTTTTGGAGAAAGCATGTTTCATACAGTTACCGATGCTAGCAAGATTTGCTTGGTTTATTTGGTTGAATTCTTGAGAGACCACGACTTTAAACTATTAGATACCCAATATCTAAATCCTCATATTGAACAATTTGGAGCATACGAAATTCCCCATGATGAATATATGAAGATTCTAAAAGATGCCATCCTTATTTAATCGAACTAACCATCAGGTTCTAGTTGACTTAAGCTCGATCGCTTTGAGTTTGTTTTTTATATTGAGGGTTTTTTATGAAATTTGATGCTACCGTGAAAGTCCATATCACCCACAACAACCACGATTATCAAGCTGATTTAACACAGCCAATTTCCATTGCTTTGGGTTTTGGTCCCTCGGCGGAAAATCCCAATGCATTCCATATCAATCCTGCAAAATTTGAACCGATACGAGTAGGTGATTTTGTAGGAGCTGTTGCAGAAGGAGGAAGTGCAAATTGTGAAGTTGTAACCTATTGTGCCCACGGTAATGGTACCCATACCGAATGTGTTGGACATTTAAGTTCAGAGCGAATTCATGTGGCTGAAATACATCAAACCCCCAATTTATTAGCGCAGTTGATAACCGTTCCATTGCACATCGATTCGGAAGGCAGGGCTTGTGTTACGGCAACTTCTTTTGTTGGAATTGAATTCGAAACGCTTCCTGCTCTTATCGTTCGCACCACCCCCAATGAATCAGATAAAAAGTCAAGAGTTTGGTCGGGTAATGAACCTCCTTATTTCAGTATTGAAGCAATGCAACATATTGTGGATGCAGGTTTCGAACATTTATTAACAGATTTGCCTTCCGTGGATCCAGAAGAAGATGCTGGAGCCCTTGCTGCACATAGAATTTGGTGGCAATATCCTCAAAATACGAGATTGCATGCAACTATAACCGAACTGATTTTTGTCCCTAATTTCGTTAGCGATGGGATGTTTTATTTGCAGCTAAATCTACCAAAGATACATTCCGATGCCGTGCCTTCTCAGCCTATGATTTATCCATTATCTCGTGATGTCTGAGAAATTTCTTTATGCGGTTAATTTAGTGGCTTCGAAATTTTGGAAGTCCTCAATTTCTCCAGACAAAATAAAGGAAATAGTTGTCGTTAAAATGGATGAAATTGGTGATATGACCGCTGCAGTGCATGTTTTTGAATTGTTGAAACAATATGCACCCGAGGCGACATTGACAGTCCTTTGCAAGCCCTTTGTGGGCAGTTTGATTGCCGCTGATCCGCATATCGATAGAATCATATTCAAAACCCAAGACTTGCCCTCAAAGGCCGATGTTTGGGTTGAACTTCGCGGAACTTGGGAAACATTCTTAATGTCTATTTTCAGGACAAAAAGAGTGCGTTTAGATCGAGGAACTGTGCGATTTAGGCAAAGGGGCAATCAAGCTCATGAGCGAATAACAAACTTCCGAATTATTGAGCCGTTGGTAGGAACGGTAAATTGGCAATGCAAACCATTATTCATTAATGATCAAGATCAAGTGAACGCCAACAATATCCTTAAATCATTATTTAAAATTCAATCAATGAATTCAAAACCTTTTGTGGTGATTCATCCTGGTGGAAGAAGTTTATTGAGACGTTGGCCCGCGATACGGTTTGCGCAAATCATCAATGATATATACCGACAATACGGTTGGAAATCATTGGTTATAGGAACAACAGATGAGGCCGCGATCTTGCATGAAATTGAAAAAGAAACTTCTGATAACAGCGCCATCTGGCTCACACAAGAAAGTTTAGGAACCTTTGCGGCGGTAATTAGCAAAGCTGTTCTTTTCATCGGAAATGAAAGTGGTCCTCTCCAAATAGCAGACATCATGGGTGTGAAAAGTCTCGGATTATTTGGTCCCGGTGTAGCCAATGTTTTTTATCCTCAAACAACTGGGTCACGTGTTATTCATAATATTTTGGATTGCAATCCGTGCGATCAAATTCATTGTGTGAGGTCCGAATCAAAATGTATCGATATGATTTCTGTACAAGAAGTCATGCTTGTATTGCCGCAGATGGGTTTTGACCTAATTGACGCCTTTTTTATTTGAAAAATTTAGAGGCAAACATCTTTAATTGATGCGAATACCTGATTTTACTGGACTCTTTAGTTTTTTCAATCGAATTTTATATCCCAATTTGAATTGAGTGAGGGTGTCATCCATTGAATTCGGAATCTATACAGGAATACAATTCACCAAAGATTTTGGACGTTCGTTTACAATTTCTTAATGTTGGTATAGTTTTTGTTATTTTTGAGGATATGCAGAAACCATTTGAAATTACTGTGCTCGGAACTTCGTCTGCAACGCCGACGAAAGATCGAAATCCTAGTGCACAGTACGTTCGATTGGATAAGCATGTTTTTTTATTTGACTGTGGTGAAGGCACTCAAAACCAGCTGCTTAGAAATCAGTTGAAATTGCAAAAAATAAAATATGTTCTGATTTCTCATATGCATGGCGATCATTATTTCGGCCTTCCGGGTTTGATCACCTCAATGTCCCTCTTCAATCGAACAGAGCCTCTAATTTTAATTGGGCCAAAGGCGGTTTGGGATTTTCTTACTTTAGTAATAAATGAAGGTGGTGGAGCGCTTTCCTATGAAATAAAATTCATTGAGACGAACCCCAACGTTTCCGAAGAGTTGATTAGTCATGATGATTTTTCTATTACAACCGTGCCCTTAAAACATCGCATCCCATGCACTGGATTTGTTTTGCGTGAAAAAGGCGCCATAAGAAAAATAAACGTTGACGCGTGCGTAGAAAATGGAGTTCCGGTTTCATTTTACGAGGAGTTAAAACTCGGGAAAAATTACCTGAGTGAAACAGGCCGAGAAATTGAAAATGAAGATTTAACGTTTGAGGCACTATCACTTAGGAGTTTTGCATATTTGTCCGATACGATTTACGATCCAACTTTAGTTCCATTTATCAAGAATGTGAATCTGCTTTATCATGAGTCTACCTTCATGCACGATCGTTTATCTAGGGCGGAAGAAACCTTCCATTCTACCGCAAAACAAGCCGGAATGATCGCTGCTCAAGCCGAAGTTGAACAGCTGATGCTTGGCCATTATAGTGCTCGATACGATGACCTATTGCCCTTGCTCGAAGAGGCTAGGGAAGAGCATGAAAATACAATATTGGGATGTGAGGGTTTAAAGGTTGAATTAAAAGGTTCCTACAAGGTCCGTGCTTCGGCTTATTAAAGCGTGATTAGTATACCGCACACCTCGGATTCTGTGTATAAATGCAAGAATGATACCTTCATATTCGTTTTATATTCGTAGGATAGCATCATGGCGGAACCTAAAACAGGAAAAAATAACAATAAAAAAGGCGTCAGCGATTTCTTAAAAGACAAGCCCAATGACCGAAATGAAAAGATTTCGGGCAAGGATATTTTTAAAGCCGCCTCGCTAAAAAATGAAACAACCCGAAGAATTTTAGGTTTTTTATTACTTACATTCTCGGTTGTTACTTTTATAAGTTTTACGTCTTTCTTTTTCTCTTGGAAATCCGATCAAAGTTTCTTGGCTGATAGTCAGTGGGAACAATATATTGAAGAAACTGGTGATATTAAAAATGCTATGGGTTACCTTGGAGCACGTTGGTCTTACAACATGATTCATAACGGTTTTGGATTGGCCGCCTTCGCAATTTTGCCGTACATGGTGTTTATGGGTTTGTATTTGCTGTTGAATTTTAGACCATTTTCATTGCTTCGTATTTTGTTGCATACCATAATCTTCATGACATGGTTTTCATTGTTCTTAGGGTTTGTTTTTCAGAATATGTCGCCTCTTCTGGGTGGAACATTTGGCTATTTTGGAATTCAGCAGTTACAATCTGGAATTGGAGTCCTGGGCGCATTCGTATTTTTAGCGGTGTTTGCATTTATCTATTACATGGTAATTGTAAATGCCAATCCCTTCGAATCGTTACAAATGAAAGCGGCTCAATTTGAGGAAGATTTCAAATCTGAGGAAACGGGTATTCAGGAAGAACAACATTTTGAGCCACAGATTTTCGAGGATATTACCGAAGATCCTCATGCCAATGAGATACTAGATTCGAGTGACGAGGAAGTGCTTGAAGATCCCTTTGATGATTCTCGAGCTGAAGATATTCCCGAGGAGGAATTGCCTGTTGAGCCAATAAGATTAAAAAAACGCGAAGAAATTCCATCTGAAGATGCATCAACTGAGGATCCACGAAAAGTCGAAACAACTAGTGGATTTACGATTGAGGATAATACCGCAATCGAAGATGAAAGCGTTGACGAAAATCTTGCAGAAAAGCAAGTAGAGCAGGAATACGGAAGCATCAATACGGAATACGATCCACGTGCAGATTTAAGCAATTATCATTTCCCAACTTTGGATCTCCTTACGGATTATGGAAGCCAAAAACATGAAATTGATTATGCGGAAATAGAAAAGAGCAAAGAGTTAATCGAGGAAACTTTACTTAACTACAAAATCGGAATTGCCAAAATTTCAGCTTCAGTGGGTCCTACTGTTACACTCTATGAAATAGTGCCCGCACCTGGGGTTAAAATCTCAAAAATTAAAAATTTAGAGGACGATATTGCGTTGAGCCTTGCGGCTCTGGGCATTCGTATTATTGCTCCTATTCCAGGTCGCGGAACGATAGGAATTGAAGTACCCAACACCAACCCTGTGATGGTTCCAATGCGAAGCATTATAGCGAGTAAGAAGTTTCAGGAGTGCGAATATCAACTGCCCGTAGCTCTTGGTAAAACCATATCCAATGAAATTTTCATAGCCGATTTAGCTAAAATGCCCCACCTTTTGATGGCGGGTGCTACCGGTCAAGGTAAATCAGTTGGATTGAATGCAATCTTGGTTTCTTTGCTATACAAGAAGCATCCGGCCTACGTGAAGTTTGTTTTGGTAGATCCTAAAAAGGTTGAATTAACTCTATTCAATAAAATTGAAAGGCATTTCTTAGCCAAATTGCCGGGAGATGCCGATGCTATTATCACAGATAATCAGAAAGTCGTTCATACCTTGAATTCACTGTGTGTGGAGATGGATAATCGTTACAAGCTTCTACAAGAAGCCATGGTACGAAATATCATCGAGTACAATAAGAAATTCTTAGATCGCAAATTGAATCCAGAGAACGGACACCGATTTATGCCTTATATCGTCGTGGTTATTGATGAGGTGGCCGATCTTATGATGACGGCTGGTAAGGAAATTGAAATTCCGATTGCCCGATTGGCTCAGTTAGCAAGAGCGATTGGAATACATTTAATTCTCGCTACCCAGCGGCCTTCGGTTAATGTTATTACCGGTATGATTAAGGCCAACTTCCCGGCACGTATCGCATTCCGTGTAACCAGTAAAATAGATTCGCGCACAATTCTAGATGGTAACGGTGCCGACCAGTTAATAGGTAAGGGAGATATGCTGTATAATGGTGGTAATGAAATGGTTCGTTTGCAATGCCCATTTGTGGATACTCCTGAAGTCGAAAAAATCTGTGAATTCATAGGTGAACAAAGAGCATACGCGACCGCTTATATTCTACCTGAGGTGCAAGAAGAAGACCATGGCGGTGGCGGTGGAGACTTTGATTCCGATAGCCGCGATACTTTATTTGAAGATGCTGCTCGTATAATTGTTCAAAACCAAGTTGGAAGTACCAGTATGATTCAGAGAAAACTAAAAATTGGATACAACAGAGCCGGTCGTTTGATGGATCAATTAGAAGATGCAGGTGTTGTAGGCCAAAACTTAGGTAGTAAGCCTCGTCAAGTATTGATACCCGATGAAATGGCATTGGAAGATTTTTTATCCAATCTATTTTAATACTTATCCTTTTTATAGATAGAATTCCATCAATTTTAAATAATTTCGATTTACATTTTTCACGATAATCACTTCCAATAATGCGGACAAAGCGATATTTAATCCTAACTCTAACCTTAATTTTTAGTTCAATTGTTGTTTTTGCACAACCAGATGCTAAAAGCAAAAGCATCCTAAAAAAATCAGAATTACACTATAAATCATTAAAAACAATTACAGCCGACTTTACTCTTACCACATCAAGCGAAGGTAGAAAAGCGCACACGAATAAGGGTAAGCTTTATATCAAAGGGGATAAGTTCCGGTTGGAATACGCCGAACAAATAATTTATTGTGATGGTAAAAATATTTGGTCTTACAACCCCATCGACGAAGAAGTAACCCTTGAAAGTTATAAAAAAAGAACAAACGATTTATCTCCTCAAGACATGTTCAATCTATACAACCGAAACTTTAAATCTATTTTTGAGGGAAGCGTAAAATCAGGATCTGAGCAACACAACGTAGTTAAGCTTGTACCCAAGAAACGCAAGGAGAAATTTGCCTATATCAAGGTTTATATTGAACAAAAATCGAGCGAGCTAAAGAAGGTAGTGCAACATTTTAAAAATGGAACAGAAGTAACTGTTTCGGTTGTGCAGTTCACCCCAAATAAAAGTTTATCAGACAGCTTTTTTACTTGGCAAGCTTCTGAGCACAAGGGGGTTATTTTGGTAGATTTGAGATAGCCGAATTAAATTGAATAGATATAAAAAAAGGCCATTACATTGTAATGGCCTTTTGTATGAAAGTTGATTTATTTCTTACTTCAAAACATCAAACATGCGCTGACCGATTTCGGCAGGACTTGCTACAACGTGAATGCCACAAGATTCCATGATTGCCATCTTTGCAGCTGCTGTATCGTCTTTACCACCAACAATTGCACCAGCATGACCCATACGACGGCCTGGAGGCGCTGTTTGTCCAGCAATAAACCCAACCACCGGTTTGGTTCCGTGCTCTTTAATCCAATGAGCGGCTTCTGCTTCCATGCCACCACCAATTTCACCTATCATAACGATACCTGCAGTTTCAGGGTCGTTCATGAATAATTCAACCGCTTCCTTGGTTGTAGTTCCAATAATTGGATCTCCTCCAATACCTATAGCGGTAGATTGTCCTAAACCTAATTTGGTTAATTGATCAACAGCCTCATAAGTAAGCGTACCAGATTTTGATACAACACCTACGTTTCCTTTTTGGAAAATAAATCCAGGCATGATTCCGATTTTAGCCTCACCTGGTGTGATAATTCCGGGGCAATTCGGTCCAATTAAACGACTGTTTTTACCTTGTAAATATTCACGCACCATTACCATATCCTTAGTCGGGATACCTTCGGTGATGGCAACAATTACTTCAATGCCTGCATCGGCAGATTCCATAATGGCATCCGCAGCAAACGCTGGTGGTACAAATATGATACTTACGTTAGCTCCTTCTTGTTTTACCGCAGCTTCAACAGTATTGAAAACGGGTCGGTCAAGGTGAACGCTTCCGCCTTTTCCAGGGGTTACACCGCCAATCACATTGGTTCCGTACTCAATCATTTGTGTTGCGTGGAAAGTTCCCTCGTTCCCGGTGAAACCCTGCACCACTATTCTCGAATTTTTATTTACTAAAATACTCATGTCCTGAATGTCACTGCGAAAATAACCCATCGGGATTACATTCCCTCACCTTTAATAGATATTAACGAATATTTCAAATGGCTCAGGGTAGTTTTGAGTGTAGAAATAGGTAAATAGTGATCCACCAAATTCCTAAATTGGTATTTGGGATTTTAATTGAGGGTTAATAATATAAAAATAGCGTTGAAGTTCAACGCTATTTTATATAGGAATGATAACCATTCATTTTAGAAAAGTGATACTTAGACAACCTTGCAAGGCACTACTATTTCTCAATTAGTGAAGTGATGCTGTTTGATAAGGGACCGGTGGTTGAAGGGAAATAAGCCAATAATTTACCTTCTTCATTCAATAAATATTTATTGAAATTCCAGCTCACTTCGCTGTCTAATACGCCATTAACACTTTTTTTACTTAACCATTGGTAAAGCTCGTGTTGTTTAGGCCCTTTGACATCTAATTTTTCGGTCATCAAAAAGGTTACTCCGTAATTTTTTTGACAAAAAGTTTTGATTTGACTAGCATCTCCTGGCTCTTGTCCTCCAAACTGGTTGCAGGGTGTACCAATAATCACCAATTGGTCTGCGTATTTTTCTTGTAGTTTTTGCAATTCTTCATATTGTGGGGTAAAGCCACATTCACTTGCGGTATTAACGATAAGGATTTTCTTACCCTTGAATTCAGAAAGTTGTATCTCTTTTCCTTCAAGCGATTGAATTTTAATATTGTAAAAAGGACTTTTAGGAGAAGCGTTTTGTATGGTTTGGGAATCTACGGTTTTGGTTTTACCAAAAAAGCAACCCGTTAGGGTGGCAATAATTCCTAATTTTAAAGCTTTGTTGAATAGTGATTTCATGTAAAATTAGAAACAAATTTATCGTCAATTAAGTTTTGGAAATACCGTCTTTTTCCTCCGTATAAAAATGCGTATTTTCGTATCTATGAAGTATCTTTCGCTCACTGCAATATATTCCCTTGTTATACTTTCTCTATTTGCTTGTGAAGAAGAACCTCCAGTGGTTCGTTTTATAGAAAAGCCACTGTTGGATACGACTTACATGTCGGCAGCACCGAATCCCCAAAACAAAACAGTATGGTTAGCCGATATTACGGGCGTTAGATGCACCAATTGTCCAGAGGCGGCAGAGATTGCACTGATATATACAAAGACAATCCAGGTCGAGTTGAACTAATAGCATTGTATCCAACTTATTTTCCTACGCTAACCAGTGCATGGTCAGGTTACGATACCCTTACTACGATTTTAGCTAATGAAATTGTTGGTGGTGAGCCGGAAGGAATTCCTAGAGGAATGGTAGACAATATAGTGTACAACGGAAATAGATTTATTGACCGATTCGTATGGCCTGTTGCCATTCAACAACAATTAAGTTTGAATACACCGATTAATTTGGATGTAAAAGCCGATTGGATTGCTTCTGAGAATAGAGGACGAATTGAATACAAAGCCATTGCAAATTCGGTATACAACAAACCCGTTTTGGTTATTGGTGGAATTTTAGAAGATAAGATCATTGGAAAACAGTCAGATCGACGTGCCAGTTCGGGTTATATTCCAGATTATGAGTTCAATCATGTTTTGAGAGGGGTAATAGGATCATCAACAGGAGATACCTTGTCTTCGGCTTTCCCTTCAACCGGATTTACGGTAGAAAAGCATTATTATGTGAACAAATCCCCTAATTGGGACGAAGAGAATTTATCTATTCTGATATGGATCATTGATGCTGAAACCAGAGAGGTTTTGCATTGTAAATCGGCCAAATTTAGTTTGTGATGATCAATTGGGAGGATGCCTTATTGGGCTTTCTGGCGCATCTAAAGCTAGAAAAATCGCTCTCAGAGAATAGTGTTAGCGCATATAAAAGAGATCTCGAGAAATTGAAGAATTGGTCCTTGAACCAAGGCATTCAGTTTCCAACACGAATTGATAAAAAACAACTACAAGATTTTTCTGCGTTTATCGCAGATACAGGGGTAAAACCCACAACCCAATCCAGAATATTGAGTGGAGTTAGGGCATTTTTTCGTTATCTCGCGCTTGAGGATTTTATCGAACAAAGTCCAGCTGACTTTTTGGTATTTCCCAAAACGGGTCGAAAATTACCATCCGTTTTAACGCCTGATGAAATAGACGCCATGATTGCCACATTTGATCGAACCACTTTAGAAGGTGAGCGGAATGTTGCGATGTTTGAAACTTTATATTCTTGTGGACTTCGGGTTTCGGAACTGGTTAATCTAGGTTTGACGCAAATACATCGCAATGAGGGTTATGTTCAAGTGATCGGAAAAGGCAATAAAGAAAGATTGGTGCCCATTTCAGAGAGAGCCTTGAAGCATATTTTCTTGTATGTAGATTATTTTAGATCTACATTAGAAATAGATCCTAAGCATCGCAATACGGTTTTTGTTAGTGCTAAAGGAAAAGGTTTATCGCGGCAAATGATTTTCTTTTATTAAGGAAAGCCGCTATGGAAGCCGGTGTTAAAAAGGTAATCTCACCGCATACCTTTAGACATAGTTTCGCAACGCATTTGGTTGAAGCTGGAGCAGATTTAAGGGCCGTTCAGGAGATGTTAGGTCATGAATCAATAACAACCACGGAAATTTATACGCATTTAGATCGGAGTTATTTAGCAAAAACCTTGGAGCAATTTCATCCCCGTTCTAAATAGTCTGCAAACGTTTTTTTTCCTTTGAAGAAATAAGAAAAAACCAAACTCTCAGCAAACATGCCTTTCAGCGTAATTGGATTTGTAGGTTTCGGACTTTTTGTTAGGTTGGCTTTTAATTTGTCGTACTCTCCGTGTGCCTTTATTATTTGAAGCGTATGTTTTGGTTTCCCCTGAATAAGAAAGAAGATACCTGCTAATCCATCAAATAATTTGCGTTGTAAAATGCGCTTTTTCAGAATAGATTCAGGAAGGTTCTTATGTAACATAATAAGACTGTTTCTAAAGTTTAGAAAGGTTTTTCTCGGGTTTTGATTGGATAGAGTAGCGCCACCCATATGGTAAACTGTGGCTTGCGGACAGCTATAAATCCCCAAATTTTCCGATTGAATGCGCCAACATAAATCAATTTCTTCCATATGGGCAAAAAAGTCTGGATCTAATCCGTTAACCTTTTCCCATGCATCCCTTCTTATAAATAACGCGGCACCTGAGGCCCAAAAAATTGGCGTACTCTCATCATACTGACCCTTGTCAGTTTCAACGTTTCCAAAAATACGGCCTTTACAAAATGGGAAGCCGAAGGTATCAATACAACCTCCTGCAGCACCGGCATATTCGAATTTTCCATTGCGTTTATAATCGAGAATTTTTGGTTGGGCTGCGGCAAAATCTGAGTGCGATTCCGCTGTTTTAACCAATTCGTGCAACCAGTCAGCATTCCCAGGTTCTGCATCGGAATTCAGCAGTACAAAATATTCGGCATCGCATTGTTTCAAGGCTTGGTTATACCCACCTGCAAAACCATAATTTTTATCCAATTGAATGATCTGAATTTGATTGCCAAATTCATTTTTTACATAATTCACCGAATCGTCAGTTGACGCATTATCCGCGAGGATGATTCGAACATTTTCATGTTGCGAATACTCCAATACTTGGGGTAAACATTGGGCTAAGATATTTCGTGTATTGTAATTTAGTATTACAATATCGATTCGGGGTAAACTCATTTTGCGACCTTGAAAGGCACAAATATAAAGTTAGATAAAGGCCCTGACAACCATAAAACACAGTATTGCTTCTTAGGGTCACCTGCGGCCTTATTGAAGTCCTGTATTTTATCCTCCTGAATGATATTCAATTCCACAAGTCTTTCAATAGTTGTGGCATTGATACTGTATAGAAACCCAAACTCCGTGCGATCAAAAAGTAATTCTCCGATTTGTGCATTTTCTTGATGTGCAACAAAAATCGGTCTCTGCGTGAACCCTCCTTGTATCATATCGTCTGAAACTTCTTTGAGTTCTTTGGATATGCCTTTTAGTTGGTTCTTTAATTGATCAAGTTGAGCGGTAACTTCGGCGGCATTCATGATTTAGGGCTTAATAATGCGTTGGGTATTTTGTGCCTTATCGGAGATAAGTTGAACAAAATAAACACCTTTAGGAAGTGCATCCAAATTGATGTTTATTTCTTTTTTTCGATTGCCCGATTCTTTTTTTATCAATTGCCCTTGTGTATTGAAAATATGGATATAATCTACAGGGGATTTAGAATTGATATGAATGAAATTTGAAATTGGATTTGGACTGATTGTCGCTTTGAATGTTGTTGGTTGCTTAATTGCTGTTTGAACATCCTTTAATTTTAAATACCAAATACCACGACCGTGTGTGAAAGCAAACAGGGTGCGGTCCGAATTTCGAATTTTCACCTCGTGAACGGCAACATTAGGGATGCTGTATTCTTTGTTCCACGTTATGCCACCATCAAGGGTGTAGTATAAACCAAAATCGGTGCCGGCGAAAATGTAGTGTTCAGGACTTCTTGGATCTACTGCAACGCTATTAACTGGAAGTCCTTTAGGTAAATTGGCAGATACGTCTACCCATTCTGGATTGGCAGAATCGAGATTGCTTACTTTCCAAATTCTAGACGTATCGGAATAGTTGCTAAAAGCACAGAAAATTTGATATTTATTTTTTGGATTTACCTCAATAAAATTAAGGAAGTCATTGGTGATTACTTGTGGTACGCTTTGATTGAAACTTACATCGGTGCCTACTTCTGTAGCCGCATTCTCTAGTTTATATAATTGTGCGGCATTACCTCCAAAATACATTACTGGATTGGCGTCATGGCTAATGCCGATGGCTTTCAACCCGGAACGTGTATTGGTATTGATTCTTTGCCAATTTTCACCGCCATCAACAGTTCTGTGTATTCCCCGGTTGGTACGATAAAAGACCATATACTGATCTTCTTCATTCATGTTGTAAGCATTGATGAAATTTACACCTTCGCTCGCAAATATTGATGCTGAGATGTTCCGGAATTGTTGGGGTCCTGTTTTGAAATTATCAACCCTGCGAATGCCCTCATTCTGCGTGGATAGATAAGCAACGTCGCCATCTTGTTGTCCAACATGTGAATAGGCGCCGTCTCCTCCAAATATGTATTCCGAAACGAATCGTCTTTTACCTACATGCGTTCCATTATCTTGGGTACCACCGATACATTCGTATTCAGAGAAACCAGGACCACCCGCATAGAATTGGGTTACACGGTATCCGAAATTGGCATTTTTAGTGACATTGGCACTTCCCCACTTTAAGAAATATACACCCCCATCGGTTCCCAATGCATATTCATTTTTAGATTGGCTGAAATTAGCAAAGGAATGGTGATCAGCGTGGGTGCCATTTATTTTAACCCAAGATTTACCACCGTTGGTGGAGTAGGCAGAGTTAACACCGCCCGCAACAACATAATTGCTATCATGTGGGCTGTTTCCTAACATTACGCAATAACGTTGATATCCGGCTCCAATTGCGGTAGGAGTAGTGCGCTGTTCCCATGTTCTTCCTCCGTCGCTACTTTTATAAAATGCAACCGGTGGATCGCGAAATCCGAATCCTTCAAAAAGTGCATACACCACATTCGGATAATCTGCACAGTTAGCCAGCTTTATACGTCGAAAGGAACCCGGTCTATTCGGGAAAGTTAATACGGACCATGAATTGCTATTTCCGTTGGAGTCAGAGGCTAGAACACCATTCGAATGCATGCTTATCAAAATTCTGTTATTGGGAAGCACTAAAATATCATTTACTTGACGATTTCCACCGTTGTAAGCTTTCTCCCAAGTTTTTCCAGCATCCGTGGTGCGATATAAACCTTGTGCGTTGGTTCCTACAAAAACGGTATTAGAATCGTCCAGAGAATGTTTGATATCCCAGATTTCATCCATACCGGCTAAGCCTTCTGTAGCCGTTAGTTGCTGAAAAGTTTGTCCGCGGTCAGTAGATTTGAATACTCCATTACCACTGACATCGGCACTGTTGGCCCGACTTTCACCAGTGCCGTAATAAATGATATTGTGATTAAAAGGATTCGATGTTATGCATGAAGGCATCATTGAAACCTCATGTTCATTCACAGGTTCCCAAAAACTTCCTTTATTGGTAGTTCGCCAAATACCACCGGATATACCACCGGCTAGAAGGTGTTGATCATTCTCTGGATCAATCCATAAACCTCTAGTTCTGCCGCCAATTGATACGGGTCCAATCTCAATAATGGTATCAAAAATTGCCGAACCATTTCTCTTGTTTATGGTCTTATTTTGGATATCCCAAAGTTGCCACTTCGAACGCATCCATTTAGGAATTACACCATCCTTATTGACTTTTTCTGATTTCCACTGATCGAAATAACCTGGGTGTGACCCTTTGGTAGCTTGATTCGTTTTAAAGGAAATTTCAGCTCCAGTATTGTATAATCCTATGCCTATTAATGATATAGAAAAGAATGAGAATAATACAGTGTAAAATGAACGCTTGCGCATTCTACAAATATAGGCAGTATTTATTGGGGTAGTATGTCAAAACATTATCACCAAACGGGAATTATTGACATATACATTGAACTTTAATTTGATGTAAATTGCACCGAATGAAACGATTATTTAGAGTTATTCTTTGGGTATTATTTTTGGGTATTTTGTATGCGTTGCTCTACTTTTCACCTTATCAATATCTTATAAAAGGAGTTAAGCTAACCTATTTACAAGGTACTAAATCAGCTCATTTTACCGATTGGTATGGGTTTGACACGCGTATTATTCCCAATGGTTCCAGGGTTAGTGATATTAAGAAAATCACCAATCAGAAAGTGGAATTAAGTGATACCCTAAGGAAGGTTTTGGAAGAAACAGAATCTGGTTCTTATTTGGTATTCCGAAATAACGCCTTGGTTTACGAAGAATATTTCAATGGTTATACGGATACCCATAGATTGAATTCTTTTTCTATGGCAAAAACCGTTACCACATTGATGGTTCAGAAAGCAATAGAACTGGGTTATATTCAGTCTTGGGATGATAAGGTAAAAAACTATTTACCTTGGTTGACAGGTCCATATGCGGAAGCTTTAACACTTAGAAATTTGTCAACTATGACGGCAGGATTGGATTGGAATGAAAATTATATCTCTCCATTCAGTATTACTGCAAAAGCCTATTATAGTGATGATATCGAAGGCGTAATGAGAAGCTTGGGAATAGTTCAAAAACCCGGTGAAAAATGGCAGTACCAAAGTGGAAGTACCCAACTGCTCACTTTTGTTTTGAGAGAAGCAATTAGATCTCCCAAAATGCAGGTGAAAAAACCTATTGAAATGGGAAACACCTTCAAAACAACGGTGCAAATAAATCAATTAATGAATGGTGAAAATTCTGAATACCGGGATTTGAAAAAATATAACAGCGTTAGTGAATTTGCGAGTGAACAAATTTGGGTGCCTTTGGGAATGGAAGCACCTGCATTATGGTCATTAGATAAAGAAAAAGGAAACGAATTGGGTTTTTGTTGTTTAAACGCGGTTAGTAGGGATTTTGGTCGCTTGGGTTTGTGGGTATTGAATCATGGGAATTGGGCCAATGCCCGAATTGATTCCTCCTTTTTGGCCCTTGCAAGTAAAGGTTTTAAGGATAAGCGTTACGGCCACTCGTTTTGGGTAAGCAGTGAAACACCAACTCCGTTTTATTATTTTCAAGGATTAAATGGTCAATATATCTGTATGATTCCGTCTCAAAATATGGTTGTGGTGCGTACAGGTAAGCATATTAAGAGAATGGAAAATGATAATTTGATTTTTACTTGTGTGAAAACCTATGTATCAGAGGCAGTGAGGCTGTTCGGCAAAAGGGAATAATTCCTGAAAATTGAAGATTTTCACGTAAAAAAAAGGTGGGATATTCTCCCACCTTTTTTATGATTTATTCTTGAATTATTTCTTAGCTGAGCGGCGAATGATGTTTAATGCGCCACCTGCTTTGAACCACTCAATCTGTTGTTCGTTATAACTGTGGTTTACTATAATGCTATCTTGTGAACCATCTGAATGGTTTAAAACAAGGGTTAAAGCTTTATCTGGAGCAAATTCAGTTAGTCCGATGATATCAATGGAATCATCCTCTTGGATTTTGTCATAATCGCTCTTATCCGCAAAGGTTAAGGCTAACATACCTTGCTTTTTAAGATTGGTTTCATGAATACGAGCAAAAGATTTCACCAATACGGCACGAACCCCCAAATGGCGAGGTTCCATTGCAGCATGTTCACGACTTGAACCTTCTCCGTAGTTTTCATCTCCCACAACGATACTGCCAATTCCTGCAGCCTTATAAGCTCTTTGAGTATGAGGAACTGCGTTGTACTGACCTGTTAATTGATTTTTAACTTCGTTTGTTTTCTCATTGAAGTAGTTAACTGCTCCAATAAGCATGTTATCAGAGATATTATCCAAATGTCCACGGAATTTCAACCAAGGACCAGCCATTGAAATGTGGTCGGTAGTACACTTTCCTTTGGCCTTTATCAAAAGTTTCAATCCAGTAAGATCGGTGCCTTCCCAAGCCGTAAATGGATCTAATAGTTGTAGGCGTTTTGAGCTTGGATCAACCGCTATTTGAACGTGACTGCCATCTTCAGCAGGTGCTAAATAGCCAGCATCTTCAACCGCAAACCCATTTGGAGGCAATTCATGTCCTGTAGGTGGATCTAGTTTAACCTGCTCTCCATTTTCATTGGTTAGGGTATCTGTCAGTGGATTGAATCCTAAGTCACCGGCAATCGCAATAGCGGTTACCAATTCAGGAGATCCAACAAATGCATAGGTATTTGGGTTTCCATCGGCACGTTTTGCGAAGTTTCTATTGAAGGAGTGAACGATGGTGTTTTTTTCCTGCTTTTCAGCACCCATACGATTCCACATTCCGATACAAGGACCGCAGGCATTGGCAAATACTTGAGCACCAATTTTATCAAAAACATCTAAAAATCCATCGCGTTCGATGGTATATCGTACTTGTTCAGAACCTGGAGTAATGGTAAACTCAGCCTTGGTTTTCAAGTTTTTCTCTGAAACTTGTTTTGCCAAACTCACGGCGCGAGAAATGTCTTCATAGGATGAATTGGTACAAGAACCAATCAAACCCACTTCAACTTTCAAAGGCCATCCGTTTTTTTCGGCTTCTTCTTTCATTTTAGAAATAGGAGTAGCCAAATCTGGAGTAAAAGGCCCATTAAGGTGAGGCTCTAAAGTAGAAAGGTCAATTTCGATTACTTCATCGAAGTATGCAGTTGGATTGGCATATACTTCAGGGTCGGCCGTTAGGTGTTCTTTAACCGTATTGGCTAAATCTGCAACATCGGAACGATCTGAAGCACGTAAATAGCGTTCCATACTCTCGTCGTAACCAAAAGTAGAGGTAGTAGCTCCAATTTCAGCACCCATATTACAAATGGTTCCTTTACCGGTACAACTCATGCTTGTAGCCCCTTCTCCAAAATATTCAACAATAGCACCGGTTCCACCTTTTACGGTTAAGATTCCAGCCACTTTTAAAATAACATCTTTTGGTGCAGCCCATCCACTTAACTTACCGGTTAATTTCACACCGATTAGTTTGGGGAATTTCAGCTCCCAAGGTAAACCTGCCATAACATCACAAGCATCAGCACCACCAACTCCGATGGCAACCATGCCCAAACCGCCTGCATTTACGGTGTGTGAATCCGTACCAATCATCATTCCACCAGGGAACGCATAATTTTCTAATACAACTTGGTGGATGATTCCAGCACCGGGTTTCCAAAAACCGATACCGTATTTATTGGAAACAGAAGCAAGGAAGTCGTATACCTCTTTACTTTCATTATTCGCTACCTCCAAGTCGGTAGTAGCGCCTTTTTGTGCAACTATTAAGTGATCGCAATGAACGGTAGAAGGAACGGCAACTTTATCACGACCCGCTTGCATGAACTGCAATAAAGCCATCTGTGCGGTTGCGTCTTGCATCGCTACACGATCAGGTGCGAAGTCGACATAATCAGAAGCACGTTTGAATGCCTTCATTTCAACCCCATTGCTCAAGTGGTTGTATAGAATTTTTTCTGATAAGGTTAAGGGACGACCCAATAACTCACGGGCTGCTTTTACGTTGCCCGGCATTCTCTCATAAACTGATTTAATTACGTCGATGTCAAAAGCCATAATTTCTATTTTTTAACGCTGCAAAGGTCGGGATTTTTTTGCAGATTTATATCATTTTAGGGTAATGAAATGAACTCGTCCATAATAGGGTTTTACGCGTTTTTTATGTGTAATTTCGTAAAGTGGAATCTCAAGAAACACCAGAACGCATCGTTTTAGGAATTGATCCGGGTACCAATTTATTGGGATACGGAATTGTGCGAGTCAATGGTCGTAAAAACGAACTGCTATCCATTGGAGTTCTGCGCTTGGGTAAGATCACGGATGCAGGCAAAAAATTGCATGAAATCTATCGCCGCATTGCAGGTTTAATAGATGGGTTCAATTGTACTGAGGTAGCGATTGAAGCCCCATTTTTCGGCAAAAATGTTCAAAGTATGCTCAAGTTAGGCCGTGCACAGGGAGTCGCTATTGCTGCTGCAATTTCTAAAGATTTGCCCGTTTACGAATACGTTCCAAGAAAAATCAAACAAAGTATTTGCGGTAATGGTAACGCATCCAAAGAACAAGTTTTATCCATGCTTCAAAGTGAGTTTAAATTTGAAACCCAACCGGAAACATTAGATGCATCCGATGGTCTTGCCGCGGCATTGTGTCATATTTATCAATTCAGTCCTAGAGCTTTTGGTCAAACAAAAGGAAAAGGTAAAACAGGATGGGAGTCTTTTGTGAAAGACAACCCAGATAGAGTTCGATAAATGATTTAGGGGTGGGCTAATCTTTTCTAGAAAGCACATAACAATTATTCTTGCTAACTTTTATCGGAGATATTTAATTTAAACGTCTGAAAATGAGTTCTTCGTAAATGAAATTTATTAAATAAACGTTAATATACTAAACAATGAAAATTTCTAGAAATACAACCATTGCTGCCACCATTTTAGCAGCGGTTTCGATCTTAAGTTATAGCTATTTACACCGATTCCAATATTCCGAATCCAATACGATCACGGTAAAAGGCCTAGGCGCTACCGACTTTAAGTCGGATCTCATCGTTTGGGAAGGTCGATTTACTACCATTAATAAGACCTTGTATGAAGCTTATTCTCAATTGTCGTCAAACAGGGAGATAATTAAGGAGTTTCTAAAAAGAAATGGAATTTCAGAGAAGGAGACTATTTTTGGTGCTGTATCAACATCAGAACGTACCAAAAATATTTACAATTCAGAGGGAAACGTAATAGGCGAGGAGTTCATTGGTTATAGGCTTCGCCAAAGTGTTCGAATTGAATCTAGAGATCTTGAAAAAGTAGAATTGGTTTCCAGGGCCATTACGGAAGTCCTTAAAAGCGGAATTGAATTTTACTCTGAGAGTCCAAGTTATTTCTACACAAAATTACAAGATGTGAAGCTTGACCTTATTTCTAAAGCAACGGATGACGCCAAAACGCGAGCGAATATTATTGCGAAAAACGGAGGGGCGTCAATAGGTGATTTGAAATCTGCACAAATGGGGGTATTCCAAATTGTCGGCCAAAATTCCAATGAAGAATACAGTTGGGGCGGTTCATTCAATACCACATCGAAATACAAAACGGCCACAATTACGATGGATTTAACCTACGAACTGGAGAATTAATTGGGATTTTACCAACCTGAATAATATTTTTTTCGTCTTATGGACATGTACTTCAATATCCAAACTGCACTTAAAAAAGTAAAATTAGGGATTTGGGTTGTGCTTTTGGGCCTCAATAATCTTGGAGCTCAAATCTATTTTCCCCCGATAAATGGTTCCGAATGGGATACCCTTAGTCCTGATAGATTAGGATATTGTGAGGATCGTATCGACAGTCTTTATCGATTTTTAGAAAATCAAAATTCTAAGGCCTTTATTTTGTTGAAAGATGGCAAAGTTGTGCTAGAGTCCTATTTCAATGGTTTTTCGCAAGATAGTTTCTGGTATTGGGCTTCTGCTGGAAAAACATTGACCGCCTCTGTAATAGGGATATTACAAGGTCAAGGCAAATTGAAACTGAACGATCCAACAAGTAAATTTTTAGGAAATTCCTGGACATCTCTATCAAAAAATCGGGAAGATTCTATACACATCTGGCATCAATTAACCATGACTTCTGGACTGGATGACCATCCCACTAAATCGGATTGTACCGACCCTAGTTGTTTGGTTTACAAAGCGCCTGTTGGTAATAGGTGGGCCTATCATAATGCACCATACACCCTTCTAGATAGAGTTATTGAGGCAGCGGCAAAAAAAACATTGAATCAAGTTGTTTTGTCTGAACTCACTCAAAAAACGGGATTAAAAGTGGCTTATTTTAAAATTGGCGACAATAATGTGGCCATTTCTACTCCTCGAAATTTTGCACGTTTTGGTTTGTTGCTTCTAGCCCAAGGTAAATGGAATACGCAAACTATCATTCCCTCCACCTATTTCAATGAAATGGTGGAAACTTCACAGACTTTGAATCTTTCTTATGGCTATTTGACTTGGTTGAATGGGAAAAAGAGTTTCATGGCGCCACAGTCACAAATCAAGTTTCCCGGATCAATAATGTCAGAAGGTCCCTCGGATTTGTTCATGGCTCTGGGTAGAGATGGACAACAAATACATGTGGTACCTTCTCAAAATATCGTCTGGATTCGAATGGGTGATGCGCCAAATACTCAAGTGCCGTTGGTAAGCTTTGATTTAGGGAATGATATTTGGAAAATGATTAATAAATTGAATTGCACAAATGTGTCTGTTAAGCAAAGTCACGGTCAATTTCAGGATATTGTTTTTCCTAATCCCGTGTATCGCGGTCATTCAATTAATATCGAAACGGGCTTATTAATTGATTATTTAGGTCGCACTTTTCACATAAGCCAAGGTCTTATACCTGCTAATTTGCGTCCTGGCTTTTATTATTTACAAAACCAAGGTAGAACAAAAAAATTAATAGTATTGGAATAATCCTCTACATCCGCTCCACTGTTTCAACCCCGATGAGCTTTAAGCCACGTTGTAAGGTTTGAGCGGTTTGTGAGGCCAAAAACAAACGCATATTTCGGAGTGATGCATTCTCTTCTTTCAGAATGCTTACTTCGTTATAAACCTTGTTGTAGGATTTAGCTAAATCGAGAACATATTGACAAATAGCCGCGGGGTTGTATTCCTCGGCGGCTGTTTTTACTACCGATTCAAATTCACTGAGCATCTTAATACAAGACATTTCTGTTTGGTGGAGAACCACATCGGTATTCATTGTTTCTCCATCGAAGTTTGCCGTGCGTAAAATGCTTTTGATCCTGGCATAAGTATACATCACAAATGGTCCAGTATCCCCTTGGAAATCGATACTTTCTTGAGGATTGAATAACATACGTTTTCTGGGATCCACTTTTAGTATGAAAAACTTAAGAGCAGCAATCGAAAGCCTGTGATATAATTCGTGCAATTCCGATTCGCTCATTCCGTCGGTTTTTCCCAGCTCTTCTGTTTTTGCTTTGGCGGTATCGTACATTTCCTGTAATAAATCATCGGCATCTACCACGGTGCCCTCACGACTTTTCATTTTACCCGATGGAAGGTCAACCATTCCATAACTCGCATGATACATACCTTTCGCATAGGAGCGGCCCAATTTTTCCATTATCAGGAAAAGCACTTTGAAGTGATAATCTTGTTCATTTCCCACAACATAAACACTACGTTGAATGCCGTGTTCTTTATATTTCAGGTCGGCGGTGCCCATATCTTGGGTAATGTAAACGGAAGTGCCATCTCCACGTTGCACCAATTTCTCATCCAATCCATCAGAGCTCAAATCTATCCAAACAGATCCGTCTTCTTTTTTAAAAAACACACCTGAATTTAGACCCTCTTGTACGATGTCTTTTCCTAATAAATAGGTATTACTCTCATAATACATTGCGTCGAAATTCACGCCTAAACGGTCGTAGGTGCGATTGAAACCTTCGTAAACCCATGCATTCATTTTACTCCAAAGTTGTATTACGGCATCATCCTTGGCCTCCCATTGACGCAACATTTCTTGGCAAGATTTCATCAGTTCGGATTGATTACGCACCAAATCCTTGATGTCGCCTTTGAACTTGGAAACTTGCTTTTCGTCTTTGCTACCTATTAGTTTTTCATAGGTATCTAAATACCTTTTTTGGATTTTTGCATCGCTGCAAACCCATTCACCAGCCAACGCTGCAGCCAATTCTTCCGAGGTTTGTTCTTGTAATTTATTCTCAAAAACTACGTAATATTTGCCCACTAGATGGTCGCCCTTTAATACTGAATCTTGCGGATTTTCGCCATTCCCAAAGCGCTGCCACGCCAACATACTCTTGCAAATATGGATACCTCGATCGTTAATTAAATTGGCTTTTACAACGGGATAACCCGCCGCTTTCATGATTTCCGCAATGGAATATCCCATCAAAATATTACGAATATGTCCTAAGTGCAACGGCTTGTTGGTATTCGGACTCGAATATTCCACCATTACCTTTTCTTCTTTTTGGGGGAAGCTTTTCTGGGCAGCTAAGGCGTGTAAGGTTTCCCCCCAGTAAGAAGCCGAGACACTTAAATTAAGGAAGCCTTTTATTACGTTGTAGCCGCTTAATTGTGGTGTGGCATTAACTAGGGTTTCGCCTAATTCTTGAGCGGTTAATTCGGGACTTTTACCAGATCTTCGGACCAAAGGAAAAACGACGAACGTATAGTCACCCTCAAAGATGGGTTTCGTTTTTTCG
>CALSSY010000007.1:62500-177699 GCA_943789135.1 uncultured Bacteroidia bacterium | reverse complement strand
CTTCTTTTTATGAGAATGTTGAAGCTCAGTTGTTTAATAACCTTGGACAGGTTGTTGAGGCAATAAACTTAGGTAATGGTTCTGAATTTGAAGTAAATACGGGATTAACGGCCGGGATATACCGGTTGCGACTTTATAATGATACGAGTGAAATTTCGAATTTCACAATCATAAAGAAATAATTGAATGCGTTTAAATTAAAAGAGGCCATTCAACGAATGGCCTCTTTTGGTTTTAATAATTGGTTAAATAATATTATTTCTGTCTGATAAATTGCCAGTTCTCATCAACTGTAGGTTTACTTAGATTTCCGATACCACCATCATGGATATTTAGCGTGTCTCCATTAACCCAATAGCTCCATACCGTTTTGTCTTTGTAAAAGTCCCATACTAAAGTATGGCCATTAAAAGTTGCCCAGTTGATTCGTGATGCATCAACTGAAGTTTTCTGTGGCGACTGATTCATTTTAAATGAACCTACTCCATCTTTGTATAGACTGAATGTAACATCACCGTTTGAAAGTTTCCAATTACCTACGAGTTGTTCATCATTCAAGTTAATAGATGAATTAGAATTATTGGTACAACTAAATGCAACTGCAGCAACAAATATTAGGGATAATAATTTATTCATAATTTCAAATATAAGGGTATTTACAAATTCTTCGCTTACAGCGTGGTTCTTTTTTGTTTCCGTTCGCTTGATTTCCTGCGGACCTCAGACTTTCAAAAACAAAAAAGCCCCGAATTGGGGCTTTGAAAATCTTGCAGAGGGGAAGGGATTCGAACCCTCGATACACTTTTGGCGTATACACACTTTCCAGGCGTGCTCCTTCAACCACTCGGACACCCCTCTGTTTGATTGTGGGGTGCAAATATAAGGACTTGTTCATGCATTACGCATATAATTAGCGCAAATTAAGTTGCATGAATTCCGTCAAGTTGTTTTCATTTTCTTGAAAGGAGAACCCAAGTTTCATCAACCCAGATAAAGCCCATCACTTCGATGAATTCTTTGTTATCAATAATTACAGTATTTAACATGGCTTAATATTTAATGGCAATTTGAGCATTCAATGTTAATTCATTAAATGCCCTATGTTATTAAACCTTAAAGTGTTAAAAAAGTTTTAATTCTAAATCAAAAAAATAAATTTATGCGTAAATCGAAACGCAATCAATCTTATTGGTAGTTACCAACCTCGGTCAATATTTGCGTCATTGAAGTCCATGAAAATTGCTTTTTCAATTCAGGTAAACGCGATTTTATGTAGGCAATGTTGTCTCCTTGGAATACGGCGTTAAGACCCTCAGTTATGCCAGAAACATTGGATTTGCATACCCAAGCTGCTTCTCCATGCGGCAATAACTCCGATAAGCCTCCAACATCGGTTATGAGCATCGGAACTTCAAAATGATACGCGACTTGGCTTACGCCGCTTTGAGTTGCATTTTTATAAGGTTGGGCAACCAAATCACAAACCGAAAAATAATCGGCCACTCCAGAATTGGGAATAAAATGAGTATGAAGATGTATACGTGATTGTTGATTAGAGGCATTCACAATATCCAGATAGGGTTTTGAATCCTCATAGAATTCACCCGCAACAATAAGATCAATATCTTCATTAGAATCAGCAAATTGTATAAAAGCCTCTAACAGCCAGTCCAATCCTTTGTATTGTCTAATAAATCCAAAAAACAAAATATATCGCCTATTAGGATCCAGGTTCAAACGTGTACAAGCATCTGCTTTGGTAACCCTATCGCCGAAATTATCATACAATGGATGAGGATGATATTGGCAATTTTTTGCCACTGGGGTTCCGGGATAGTATTGGCGGAGGTCGTCCAAAACCTTTCGCGACATGGCCACAGCTCCATCCAGTTTATTTAAGAAAAACTGCGTGAAAGGACGGTCGAAAAATCTCCGTTCATGAGGAATGATATTATCGGTGATGGCAACTAATTTCGTATAATTATTGCCTTTTATAATTCTTCCAATAACACCAAAACACGGTCCAAAAAAAGGCATCCAATATCTGAAAATTATCAAGTCAGGTTGCAGTTTCCGGTATTTTAAACCAACTCGAATCCAGTTAATAGGATTAATGCTATTTATGGCTATGTCGATTGTTAAATTTTGAGGTTTAGGGTCGTCGGTGTATTGAGATTCCCCAGGGAATAATAGAGAAGGGTATTGTAAAGAAAAAGTGAGTAATGTAACCTTAGTGTTCTTTTGGAATTCTTGGGCTAAACGTTCGTTATACGTGGCCAATCCACCTCGTAATGGGTGGGAAGGACCGACAATTACGATGTGTGGTGTTTTATCAATCAATTTACCCGACTTTTAATGCTATATTGATTTCTTTCGGGATTGCTTCGGCTAACCAATTCTCCTAAAAATCCAGCCAAAAATAACTGCGTGCCTATAATCATAGCCAGTAATCCAAAATAGAAAATAGGCGAGTCGGTTACCAAAGGCGCTGAAGTTTTCAGCCAATAGGCGTAATACATTTTCTTGACTACAATTATAGTGGCCATAAGTAAACCGATTATAAAACTTAACACGCCATATAAACCAAAAAAATGCATGGGTCTTTTTCCGAATTTGCTCATAAAATATAAGCTCATCAGATCTAAGAATCCATTAACAAATCGGTCTAGTCCAAACTTGGTAGTGCCGTATTTACGCGCTCTATGTTCAACAACCTTTTCTCCTATTTTGGGGAAGCCTCCCCATTTTGCTAAAACGGGAATATATCGATGCATTTCGCCGTAAACTTCAATGTTTTTTACAACGTCGCGATGATACGACTTCAGCCCACAATTGAAATCGTGCAATTCGATATCGCTCATTTTTCGCGTAGCCCAATTGAATAATTTGGTGGGAAGCGTTTTTGTAATGGGGTCGTAACGTTTCTTTTTCCAACCGCTTACAACATCATAACCATCGCGCAGAATCATTTGGCGCAATTCAGGTATTTCATCGGGCGAATCTTGTAAATCCGCATCCATAGTAATAACCACTTCGCCTTGGGCTTCAGAAAAACCCACACTCAAAGCCCCGCTTTTGCCGTAATTCCGTTGCAGTCGTATTCCCTTAATCTCAGGTTGTTTGGCTCCAATCTCTTGAATAACCTTCCAACTCGCGTCTGTACTGCCATCGTCTAATAGTAAAACCTCATAGGAGAGTTGCTCTTTATCGCATACACGCTTGATCCAAGCACATAATTCGGGCAAAGATTCTTCTTCATTGAAAAGAGGTACAACTATCGATAGGTTTATCATAGGATTTCAAAAATAAGGATAATTGTTTCAATTCGGTTTAAAGCCAATGGCTTCTCGTACCTGATTCATGGTTTCTTTGGCGCTTTTACGTGCTTTTTCGGCTCCGTAAGCCGCTATCTCTTCTAACTTGCTGGTGTTTTCAAGTTGGTGGTTTATTTTGTCTCTTAATGGCGCTATGAAAGTTTCCATGTCCACTGCAAGTTGCTTTTTAAGATCTCCATAACGAATGCGTCCCTCTTTATGTTCGATTTCAAAAAGGAAATAGTTTCTTGATTGCATACCAATTGCATCAAATCAAAAAGATTTTGAACTGGCTGTGATTTGGGTTGTCCAGCTTCAGTTGGACCAGCATCGCTCACGGCACGCATTATTTTCTTGCGTAATACCTCCGGCTCATCGTTCAAATATATGGTATCAGCTTCACCTGCACTTTTACTCATTTTGCCACCGCCTGTTAATCCAGGTACTTTTACCAACTGTTGGCTAACTGTAAAGGCTTGCGGTTCTGGGAATACCTCGGTGTTATAAAGTCGATTAAATCGATTTCCAAAGGTCCGAGCCATTTCCAAATGTTGCTCCTGGTCTTTTCCTACCGGTACCTTAATACCTCTATGAATAAGGATATCCGCAGCCATCAATACGGGATATGTGAGTAGACCTGCATTGATATTATTAGGTTGCGAACGTACTTTGTCTTTGAAAGAGGTTACGCGTTCCAGCTCTCCTAAATACGCATTCATATTCAGAAATAAATAAAGCTCAGCGGTTTCGGGTAAGTCGGATTGAAGATAAATGGTGCATTTTTCTGGATCCAAACCAAGTGCGAGGTACTCCGCCAACACACGTTGAACACTGCCTTTAAGATCGGCCGGATTGGGATGTGTCGTTAAACTGTGGTAATCTGCAATGAAAAAATACGAATCGTACTGTTCCTGAAGCGTTAGGAAATTTTTGAATGCACCAAAGTAATTTCCCAAATGGAGTTTCCCCGTGGGTCGTATACCGCTTACCACAATTTCTTTCATGCCACGAATTTACATCGCAAAAATTAATTGCGCTTGTTATTTCGCCTTATTTTTGCACCGTGCCGATACGCGTTCAAATTACTTGTTCTCCTGAGATGTCAAAAGACATCGATTGGATCAACCAACAATTGCGATTAAAAGCAGGTTTGGGAAACCAATCACGGGTAAAATGGATCAAACGGTCATTAGATGCTAGAGGTAAATCACCCTTTTTTATTATTTCTGGGGATGTTTTTTCTTCCTCAGAGACATTTGCAAATTCCGAACATCTAAAGCTGCAAGATGTATCAAAGGCGCAACCCGTGCATATAATTGGCGCCGGACCAGCCGGCATGTTTGCCGCACTCCAATGTATTGCATTGGGGAAGAAGCCGATTGTTTTGGAACGCGGAAAAGAAGTGAAACGCCGCCGAAGAGACTTGGCATCCTTAAATAAAGAGGGTATTGTAAATCCCGATTCTAATTATTGCTTTGGAGAAGGGGGAGCGGGTACCTACAGCGATGGGAAATTATATACCCGAAGCAAGAAACGTGGTTCGGTCACGACCGTCTTAGATACTTTGGTTCACTATGGAGCGGATCCGGTTATTCAATATGAAGCTCATCCGCATATTGGCACGAATAAATTGCCTGGGATTATCGAAAACATGCGAGAGGCTATAGTAGCGGCAGGGGGAGAAGTGCGTTTCGATACCCGAGTTACTCATTTCGTTTGCGATAGTCAACGAATCATACAATTGGAATATTCCAACCAAACAAAGGAAGCCGTTGAACATGTGATTTTAGCGACCGGACATTCGGCTCGGGATATTTTTGAATGGTTTTACAATCATAAAAAGCTAATTGAAGTAAAGCCTTTTGCTTTAGGGGTTCGCTTGGAACATCCTCAAGAAATCATTGATCAAATACAATATAAATGCGATCTGCGTGGACCCAATTTGCCGCCCAGTTCCTATTCATTAGTTGAGCAAGTTAGAGGGGCAGGGGTATTTTCGTTTTGTATGTGTCCTGGGGGAATTATTGCTCCCGCGGCAACAGCTCCCGGTGAAGTTGTGGTAAATGGTTGGTCACCCAGCAAACGAAATGGTGCTTTTGCCAACAGCGGTTTTGTAGTGGCAGTCGATCAGAATGATTTTCAACCCTTTTCAAAATCTGGAGTTTTACAAGGACTTGAATTTCAATCTTATTGGGAAAGAAAAGCATTTGAAAGTACGGGTTCAATAAAAGCACCGGCACAACGGATGGAAGATTTTCTTCAGAATAAAATTTCTGGAACCCTGCCCAATAACAGTTATATACCGGGCTTGATAACTACAGACATTCGCCAAGTATTACCTCCTCAGGTCAGTGATCGTATTGCAGGGGCTATAAAGCAAATTGCCAATAAGATGCCGAGGTTCAGAACAAATGAGGCCATATTAGTAGGCGTAGAAAGCAGAACCAGCAGTCCTGTAAGGATTCCAAGGGACTCAGAAACCTTACGCCATCCCGAATTGGAGAATTTATATCCATGTGGAGAAGGACCAGGATATGCAGGAGGTATAATGAGTGCTGCTATGGATGGGATAAAGGTGGCATTAGCCATATAAGAACATTTATCAGTTAATTCTTTCTTTTACGAAAGATACATGCGTCACCACTGAGTCAAATTATCGAGTCTGTTTTTTTTGTGAATGTTTTTAGTTACCGGTATTGGGAAATTGTTGTGGGTCATTAAAAATGATGACTGCGATGCTTGAATAAACGGACTGGAACTGATTTTTGAATTTATTACCGCCTAGTGGGTTTTCTCGGGTTACAAATTTCATGTGCGTGGTCATGAATAATATGCGAATGAATTTAACTATTGGGTATGCTTATTTAATAGTCTTTGTAATCTGATTATCACCCTTTTAAGTTGTGTTTTTCTTAGGTGAATTTGACGAAATATACCATCGTTATTTGCGTCTTGACAACTGTAAAATATTTACAAAAATGACTAGAAATTACAATTTAAAAACACTACAAGAACGCTTCAAGACCTTGGGTTTTGCCGTTCTTATGGCGATTTCTGGAAATGCTTTTTCGCAAATTTCCGGAAACGTAACGGTGGGTTCAGGTGGGACTTACTCAAGTCTTACCGATTTAGCCACTGCTATCAGCAGTTCTGGAGTGAACGGAGCATTAAACGTTACCGTAACTTCCGATTTGAATGAAAGTGCTATTGTGTATTTACGTAAAAATGCATCACTGCCTCCAACAAGTACGAATACCATTACCATTGATGGTAAAGGATTTAAATTAAGAAGTACCGGTGCCAATGCCGCAATTATTTTCGATGGTATTTCCTACACCACATTAAAAAACTTGACGGTTGAAAAATACACAACCAGCTTGAATCAAAAAGGTATTCAGTTTATGAATAATGCACAATATAACACCGTAGATAAGTGTAATATTGAGTTTGCATTGCTTGCATCGGGTACTACATCTTCTGCTTCGGGTGGGGCATACATTGTATTTTCTCAAAGTGCAACAACGATGGCCTCTGCAGGTACCGTGCCAGCAGGTTCTTACAATACCATTTCGAATTGTTTAATGAGAACTACCAACTCCAATAGTCCGGGACCTTACGCAGCAATCGTAGATTACGGAAGTTCATCTTGGAATACCAGTACAGCATCTAACAATACCATTAAAGGTAATACCATTGAAAACTTCTATTATTTTGGGGTTTACAATTATTATACAAATGGAGATCAATTCATCAATAACGATATCTCTCGTGCAAATGCAACATCAAACAACGCCTATTCAGTGGCATATATGATGTATTCTTATTACACAAGAAGTACCAATCGTTCTACGATGTATGAAGGCAATAAATTTCACGATTTACCCTACAAAGGCGCCACAGCTAAAGATGCTTATTCTAGCACTGTATATGGAATTTACGCCTATTACAATTACGGAACAGCAGCTAATAACTTCATGGTAAAAGATAATGCATTTCAAAATATAGAATGCGCTTCTACCAATTATTTTGGCTATTGCTATTACAACTATTATGCGAATTACGATGGAAACTTAGTGCAAAATTGGAATTCAGCAAGTACCAGTTCTTATTTGTACGGTTGGTACATGTATTATCAGTACAATGACCATATTTTTAGAAACAATACCATCAGGGATTGTAGAACATCCTATTATACCTATTTTGTGTACTGTTATTACGGTGATAAGAAGATTTTTACCAACAATAAAATCATTAATAACACAACCGCACAAGGTACTACTGGTTATACCTATTGCTTCTACATATACTATCCAAGCAGTTCGGCGGTGAATATTTTTGAAGACAACGTATTGGATTCCAATACCTTCGGATATTATTGCTATGGAAACTATATTTATTACTGGAACGGTACGTATAACAGAAATCGTATCACCAATAATATTATCGACAATCCTTCTTATGGCACACCCTATGGTTACATCTATAGTATGTACATCTACTACTATTTTGATTTGCAGTGTAATAATAACTTAGTGGCTAATAACTCTGGTATTTATGGCGTTTTAGGACTGTATTGTTATTCAGGTAACAGTGGTTCATACAAGGCTGAGTTCAAACAAAATACCATAAAAATTGACGGTAAAAAGTCTTCTTATGCTTACCATTACGCCTACGGTTTATACGTTTATCCGTATTATCACACGAAAGTGGATGTTATTGGTAATCAAGTAGATTTGAGAAATAACTATTACGCCTATTTTACCTATACCTATAACACAGGAGGTACAGTGTTTTGGGACTACAATAACTACTATTTGAGTGGTAATGGTACGAATTATTCATACAGTCAAAATGGAACGGCAAGTACGGTTCAAGAATGGATCAATACCGGTTTGCCTGGTACCCACGAAACAGCCATTCCTCCAACCTATAAAGATGAAGCGAAGGGCGATTTCAGTTTGAATGTATTTGAATTGCAGAATAAGGTTCCAAAATTCAATTCATTGCACAGTTGGGGACAAACTTGGAATGACGATGACATCAATAAAAACGACCGTAACCCGGTTCGTTCCGATGTGGGTGCATTCGAAGGCTACATGAATATCACCGGTGTGAAATCAGACGCAACGGTTCCAGCGCAAGTATGTTCGGGTCATCAGTTTGAAGGCGATATTACCATTTGAACTCTACACGGATACCAGTTTATGGATTTCAATGTAACGATGATGAGCGACCGCGGTGCTAAAATCACCCAAGCGGTAAAAGATCGCATTCTTACCAGGCAGCTTCATTGAAGGTTAAATTCGATGAGAAGTTGTTCTTGAATGAGTTCGGCAAAACCAATATCATGATTTTTGTAGATGCGGGTGACGATAATTTGTCAGACGATACCATCTACTTAGCAAACAGATGTATTGCCAGCACCAGGTGGAGGTATGTATACCACATCGACCAAGACAACCAAAGCTCTATATCAATTGGGCAAGCCCAATGACGTTACCATCCTAGGTTCTCCTGTAATCTACGACGTTAACGCACCAACTAAATTCAGCAATGCTACTTATGGAACATCAAGCGATTGGTCAGCACAAGTGCAGGCGTATACTGCAAGTGGAAAAGCAGTTACAGGTGCTACTTTAACAGCTCCTAGCGGATCAACCGATTTAGAAGTACAGTTTGTAACCAATGATGCAACTTATGAAGACAGTATCTTAACGATTGTGACTCGTGTAATCGACCACAATAACAATTGCGATACGTTCATCAAGCGTGATGTTTTGATTTATCCATCCATCACCCCATTGTTTGCGTTCCCTGCACAGATTTGCGAAGGTGCTGCTGTCTTATTTGAAAACAACAGTAAAGTATCAAGTGGTGGAATGGAGTTTTCATGGGATTTTGGTACTGGAAATGCTTCGGATAAAACCGACGCTCCAGCTCCTGTATTCCAGTTCCCAGGAAGCAAAACATACAAAGTAACGTTGACAGCGAAGACCGTTCCTTACGGATTTGCCTTCGATACTACTATGGATGTAACGGTTAACCCAATTCCAGCAGCAGCATTTACAAAGACGAATGCATGTGAGGGCGAGACCTTGACGTTCACCAACAAAACAGTTCCCACCACAGCAGCAATGAAGTGGAGCTTCGGCGACGGAACAACAGCTACGAGCAAAGATGCTACTAAGAAGTACAACAAAGCAGGTCAGTACGAAGTAACCTTAGAGGCAGACCTTAACGGTTGTGTTGCAACTGTAGTACAGAAAGTATACCAGTTCGACAAGCCAGTAGCGGCGTTTGATAAAGTAAACGGAAACTGTGATAACGATGTGTTTGAATTTGAAAACAAATCAACAATCACAGCTGGATTGATCGGAAGCTATTGGGATTTCGATGACAACGGAAGCGTAAGCACAGACGATAACGCGATGTACGATTTCAGTACCAACGGCGACAAGCAGGTGAAGTTGGTTGTAACAAGTGAATTCGGATGTAAAGATTCGATGATCAAAACCATCAGCATCAAAGAGAGTCCAAAAGTAAGCTTCACGAACGGACCATTGTGTTCGGTTAAGCCAACAGACTTCATCAACACTACAGGAGATGTAGCAAACGCAATTGCGAACTACCGTTGGGATTTCGGAGACGGAACCACAAGCGGCGCTAAGAGCCCAAGCCACGATTGGAAAGGTAACTTAGGCCCTAAGAAAGTAAGCTTGAAAGTAACGTTGGATAACGGATGTGAAGATATCGTAAGCAAAGACTTAGTGGTATTGACGCAGCCTACACCAGAGTTCACAGCAGGTGAAGCATGTTCAGGAGATGAGATTGCATTTGTAAACAACACCACATGGGCACAAGGTAAGATCAGCTACCGTTGGGATTTCGGAGACGGAACCACGTCAACGAACTCAGACCCAGTAAAAGTATACAACGTAACCCAGAGTTACTATCCAAACGTAACGTTGTATGCATTCATCGAAGGTGGATGTGGAGATTCAATCACCAAGACGAACTATGTGTTGATCAACGAGAAGCCACGTACATGTGATTTCGTAGCAGAGGTAGACTATAGCTTTGGCTTCTTTGGAGTGAAAGTAGAGCCTATGAATGCAAGTGGTGTAGTAGGTGGTCAGAACGACGCAGACTATATCTGGGTATTCGAAGGAGCAGGAACACAGAAGACTTCAGGCACGGATGCAGCGGCATACAACAACTTGCCAGCAGACGGAGAATACAGAATCACCATGCGTGCAACGATGCAACAAAGCGGATGTGAGTGTTCAGCAACGAAGACTATCGTAATGAACCGTAGCGCAGCGGAGCAGTTGAGCAAGAGTGGAGTAGCGGTATATCCAAATCCAAACAACGGTCAGTTCCAAGTGGTAACAAGGAAACGTTTGGTACGGATGTACAGATTACGATGATGGATATGAACGGTCGCGTAGTGAAAACTCAGAACCACGGTTCGGTGAACGCGAGCGAATTGTCAGCAGGTATGTACTTAGTACGCGTAAGCAACGGTACAGAGTCTGTGACAACTAAGATCCAGATCAACAAATAAGCATACAGATGTCATAAAGGATGTTGCGTTTAAGCAACAGACCGAATGAGAGTTTAAGAGTGAACAAACAAGAAGGGCGCCATTCGGCGCCCTCTTTGTATTAGATAGGAACAGGTATCATACACTTTCATTTCAAACCTAATATGGTTATTGAAAAATAGAACTATGATATCCATAATAATGGCAATAGGGGACGTGTAATTTTGTACCGGTTCTTACAAAGTGGAACTCGGTCATTGTTTTTTGTGTTTATTAAGGTTTTGCAAGGTTTAAGAGAGCCAATTTTATGATAGAAATCAATGACGGTCATTTAAAAATGGTACCGGTTAATGTAATTTTTGAGAAGGTTCTAATTTGATTGTGTATCCGTCATGCATTCGACATTTATTCATGACGAAGAAGAAGTTTTAATTCGGGTGAATAACCCTTTATTCTATTTTGCGCATCGACAACTGTAAAACTATCATTACAATGACAAAAAACTACATTTTACAAACACTAAAAGGGCGTTTCAAGGCACTAGGCTTTGCGGCTCTTATGGCGGTTTCGGGAAATGCTTTTTCGCAAATCTCAGGAAACGTAACGGTGGGCTCTGGAGGGACGTACGCAAGTATGACCGCATTTGGCGAGTGCCATCAGCGGTTCTGGAGTTAACGGAGCATTAAACGTAACGGTTACCTCTGATCTAAGTGAAACAGCGATTGTGTATTTACGCAAGAATGCTTCACTTCCACCAACGAGTACCAATACCATTACCATTGATGGTAAAGGTTTTAAATTAACGAGCACAGGTAACGATGCTGCTTTGATTCTAGATGGTATTTCTTACGTAACCCTTAAGAATCTTACTATCGAAAAGAAAACGACTTCTTTAGATCAGAAGGGAATTCAGTTTATGAACAATGCACAATATAACACTATAGACAAGTGTAATATTGAGTTTGCATCGCTTGCATCTGGTACTACATCTTCAGCTTCGGGTGGGGCGTACATTGTATTTTCTCAGAGTGCTACCACAATGGCTTCTGCAGGAACAGCGCCAGCAGGTTCTTATAATACGGTGCAAAATTGTACCATGAAAACCACGAATTCAAATAGCCCAGGTCCTTATGCGGCTATTTACGATTACGGAAGTTCTTCATGGAGCAGCAGCACGCCATCTAACAATACCATTAAAGGAAATACAATTGAGAACTTCTATTATTTTGGTATTTACAACTATTATACAAACGGAGAGCAATATATCAACAACGATATTTCTCGTGCCAATGCGACATCTAATAACGCATATTCAGCGACTTACTTGATGTACTCTTATTACACAAGAAGTACGAATCGTTCTACCATGTACGAAGGCAATAATTTCCATGATTTGCCTTATAAAAATGCAACAAGCAGCTATAGCAGTACGGTTTACGGTATTTACGCCTACTACAACTATGGTACTGCCGCGAATAATTTTAAATTAAAGGATAATACCTTCCAAAATATAGAGTGCGGTTCTACCAGTTACTTTGGCTATTGTTATTACAACTACTATGCTAATTATGATGGTAATACCGTTCGTAATTGGAATTCAAATGGAACCAGTTCGTATTTATACGGATGGTACATGTACTACCAATACAACGACCATACTTTCAAAAACAACGTAATTACAGAGTGTAACACTAAATACTACACCTATTTTGTTTATTGCTATTACGGTGATAAGAAGATTTTCACCAATAATAAAATCACCAACAATACAACTGCTCAAGGAAGTACGGGTTATACCTATTGCTTCTACATCTACTATCCAAGTAGTTCGGCGGTGAATATTTTTGAAGACAACGTATTGGATTCTAACGACTTCGGTTGCTACGTTTATGGAACGTATTTGTACTACTGGAACGGTAAGTATAACCGTAACAGAATCACCAATAACAGAATTTACAATCCTACCTATGGATCTCCTTATGGATACATCTATAGTATGTACATTTATTACTTCTTTAATCTACAGTGTAATAATAATCTTGTAGCTAATAACTTAGGTTATTATGGAGTTTTGGGATTATATTGTTATTCAGGGAATAGCGGTTCATACAAGGCAGAATTCAATCAAAATACCATAAAAATTGACGGTAAAAAGTCTTCTTATGCCGTACCATTACGCCTACGGTTTATACGTTTATCCCTATTACCATCAAAAGGTTAACGTTATCGGTAACCATGTAGATTTACAAAATAACTATTACGGATATTTTGCTTATACCTATAATTCAGGTGGTACAACACCATATACATGGGATTACAACAACTATTACCTAAAAGGTAATGGTACCAATTACGCTTACGGTCCTGCAGGTACTGCGGCTTCGGTTCAAGATTGGATCAATACCGGTTTGCCTGGTACCCACGAAACAGCCATTCCTCCAACCTATAAAGATGAAGCGAAGGGCGATTTCAGTTTGAATGTATTTGAATTGCAGAATAAGGTTCCAAAATTCAATTCATTGCACAGTTGGGGACAAACTTGGAATGACGATGACATCAACAAAAACGACCGTAACCCGGTTCGTTCCGATGTGGGTGCATTCGAAGGCTACATGAATATCACCGGTGTGAAATCAGACGCAACGGTTCCAGCACAAGTATGTTCGGGTCATCAGTTTGAAGGCGATATCACTATTTTGAATTCATACACCGATACCGTTTACGGATTTAACGTAACGATGATGAGCGACCGCGGTGCTAAAATCACCCAAGCGGTAAAAGATCGTATCTTACCAGGAGCTTCGTTGAAGGTTAAGTTCGATGAGAAGTTGTTCTTGAATGAGTTCGGAAAAACCAATATCATGATTTTTGTGGATGCGGGTGACGATAATTTGTCAGACGATACCATCTACTTAGCAAACAGAGGTATTGCCAGCACCAGGTGGAGGAATGTATACAGTTTCATCTAAATCTACCAATGCGGTTTACCAATTGGGCAAGCCCAATGACGTTACCATACTAGGTTCTCCTGTAATCTACGACGTTAACGCACCAACTAAATTCAGTAATGCTACTTATGGAACAACAAGCGATTGGTCAGCAGAAGTGCAAGCGTATACCGCAAGCGGTACCGCAGTTACAGGTGCTACTTTAACGGCTCCTAGCGGATCAACCGATTTAGAAGTACAGTTTGTAACCAATGATGCAACTTACGAAGACAGTATCTTAACGGTTGTGACTCGTGTAATCGACCACAATAACAATTGCGATACGTTCATCAAGCGTAATGTATTGATTTATCCATCCATCACCCCATTGTTTGCGTTCCCAAGCCAAATTTGCGAAGGCGAAGCGGTATTGTTCGAGAACAAGAGTAAGGTATTGAGCGGTGGTATGGAATTCAAGTGGGACTTCGGAACCGGTGTTAAAGCCGATGAGACGGATGCTCCAGAGCCTGTATTCCAGTTCCCAGGAAGCAAAACCTACAAAGTAACGTTGACAGCGAAGACCGTTCCTTACGGATTTGCCTTCGATACTACTATGGATGTAACGGTTAACCCAATTCCAGCAGCAGCGTTTGCAAAGACGAATGCATGTGAGGGCGAGACCTTGACGTTCACCAACAAAACAGTTCCCACCACAGCAGCAATGAAGTGGAGCTTCGGCGACGGAACAACAGCTACGAGCAAAGATGCTACTAAGAAGTACAACAAAGCAGGTCAGTACGAAGTAACCTTAGAGGCAGACCTTAACGGTTGTGTTGCAACTGTAGTACAGAAAGTATACCAGTTCGACAAGCCAGTAGCGGCGTTTGATAAAGTAAACGGAAACTGTGATAACGATGTGTTTGAATTTGAAAACAAATCAACAATCACAGCTGGATTGATCGGAAGCTATTGGGATTTCAATGACAACGGAAGCGTAAGCACAGACGATAACGCGATGTACGATTTCAGTACCAGCGGCGACAAGCAGGTGAAGTTGGTTGTAACAAGTGAATTCGGATGTAAAGATTCGATGATCAAAACCATCAGCATCAAAGAGAGTCCAAAAGTAAGCTTCACGAACGGACCATTGTGTTCGGTTAAGCCAACAGACTTCATCAACACTACAGGAGATGTAGCAAACGCAATTGCGAACTACCGTTGGGATTTCGGAGACGGAACCACAAGCGGCGCTAAGAGCCCAAGCCACGATTGGAAAGGTAACTTAGGACCTAAGAAAGTAAGCTTGAAAGTAACGTTGGATAACGGATGTGAAGATATCGTAAGCAAAGACTTAGTGGTATTGACGCAGCCTACACCAGAGTTCACAGCAGGTGAAGCATGTTCAGGTGATGAGATTGCATTTGTAAACAACACCACATGGGCACAAGGTAAGATCAGCTACCGTTGGGATTTCGGAGACGGAACCACGTCAACGAACTCAGACCCAGTAAAAGTATACAACGTAACCCAGAGTTACTATCCAAACGTAACGTTGTATGCATTCATCGAAGGTGGATGTGGAGATTCAATCACCAAGACGAACTATGTGTTGATCAACGAGAAGCCACGTACATGTGATTTCGTAGCAGAGGTAGACTATAGCTTTGGCTTCTTTGGAGTGAAAGTAGAGCCTATGAATGCAAGTGGCGTAGTAGGTGGTCAGAACGACGCAGACTATATCTGGGTATTCGAAGGAGCAGGAACACAGAAGACTTCAGGCACGGATGCAGCGGCATACAACAACTTGCCAGCAGACGGAGAATACAGAATCACCATGCGTGCAACGATGCAACAAAGCGGATGTGAGTGTTCAGCAACGAAGACTATCGTAATGAACCGTAGCGCAGCGGAGCAGTTGAGCAAGAGTGGAGTAGCGGTATATCCAAATCCAAACAACGGTCAGTTCCAAGTGGTAACAAGCGAAACGTTTGGTACGGATGTACAGATTACGATGATGGATATGAACGGTCGCGTAGTGAAAACTCAGAACCACGGTTCGGTGAACGCGAGCGAATTGTCAGCAGGTATGTACTTGGTACGCGTAAGCAACGGTACAGAGTCTGTGACAACTAAGATCCAGATCAACAAATAAGAGTGATATAATTAGGGTTACGATTTCACAAATAAGGAATAAAACCCAAATCATGAACAAACAAAAAGGGCGCCATTCGGCGCCCTTTTTTTGTAACGCTGAGAATAGAAATTAGTAGTGTAATTGCATAGAAAATGATGTTTTTATTAGCAGGTATTGAAATTGGATTTTTGATATCAAATATGTTTTACTAAACATTTATTGATTTAGTTATGATAATTTTAGGCGTTATTTAAGTAATTAACAGTTATGTTAGGTTGTTTTTTAGTGTATAATAATGCAAGGTTCGTATTTATGTAACTAATAAAGAGTTAAATTAACAAAAACCATAATAATGATGAATTATAGTTGTTTGCTTAAGTAAAATATGTCTAAATGAAATTTTGTTTAAATTATAGTCATGGTTTAGACATTCTTTTTTGCATTCGTTGTAGTAATGTTTCGTATGGGTGATTGTTTATGATATTTTGCGAGCAGACAACTGTAAAACTTTCATTACAATGACAAAAAACTACATTTTACAAACACTAAAAGGGCGATTCAAGGCACTAGGCTTTGCGGCTCTTATGGCGGTTTCGGGAAATGCTTTTTCGCAAATCTCAGGAAACGTAACGGTGGGAACAGGAGGGACGTACACCAGTATGGCCGCACTTGCATCTGCCATTAGCGGTTCTGGATTAAGCGGAGCATTGAACGTAACCGTGACCTCGAATTTATCGGCAAGCTCAATTGTGTATTTTCGCAAAAACGCTTCACTTCCCCCTACAAGTACGAAAACCATTACCATTGATGGTAAAGGTTTCAAGTTGACCAGCACGAATAACGATGCTGCTTTAATTTTAGATGGTATTTCTTACGTAACTATTAAGAACCTTACCATCGAAAAGAAAACAACATCTTCAGATCAGAAAGGTGTTCAGTTTATGAATAACGCTCAATATAATACCATTGATAAATGTAATATTGAGTTTGCTTCGCTTACTACCGGTACAACTTCTACCACTTCTGGTGGAGCTTATATTGTATTTTCACAAAGCACAACATCACTAACTTCTAGTGGAACGGCGCCATCAGGTTCCTATAATACGGTGCAAAATTGTACGATGAAAACAACCAATTCCAATAGCCCCGGTCCATATGCGGCTATTATGGATTTTGGAAGTTCTTCGTGGAGCAGCAGTACGCCTTCAAACAATACGTTTAAGGGTAATACCATTGAGAATTTCTATTATTTTGCTTTTTACAACTACTATACGAACGGGGAGCAATATATCAACAACGATATTTCTCGTGCTAATGCGACTTCGAATAATGCATATTCCAGTCCAAGATTTATTTATTCGTACTACACAAGAAGTACCAATCGTTCTACTACTTATGAAGGCAATAATTTCCACGATTTGCCTTATAAAAATGCGACAAGCCGCTATAGCAGTACGGTTTACGGTATTTATGCGTACTACAACTATGGTACTGCCGCTAATAATTTTAGAGTAAAAGACAATACTTTCCAAAATGTAGAATGTGGTGCAACCAGTTACTTTGGCTATTGTTATTACAACTACTATGCAAATTATGATGGTAATACCGTTCGTAAATGGAATTCAAATGGAACCAGTTCGTATTTATACGGATGGTACATGTACTACCAATACAACGACCATACTTTCAAAAACAATGTAATTACCGAGTGTAGTACAAAGTACTATACCTATTTTGTTTATAGTTACTATGGTGATAAGAAGATTTTCACCAATAATAAAATTACCAACAATACTACAGCTCAAGGAAGTACGGGTTATACCTATTGCTTCTACATTTATTATCCAAGAAATTCAGTTGTAAATATTTTTGAAGACAACGTGTTGGATTCTAATGACTTCGGTTGCTACGTTTACGGAACGTATTTGTACTACTGGAACGGTAAGTATAACCGTAACAGAATCACCAATAACAGAATTTACAATCCTACCTATGGATCTCCTTATGGATATATCTATAGTATGTACATTTATTACTTCTTTAATCTACAGTGTAATAATAATCTTGTAGCGAATAACTTAGGTTATTATGGAGTTTTGGGATTATATTGTTATTCAGGGAATAGCGGTTCATACAAGGCAGAATTCAATCAAAATACCATAAAAATTGACGGTAAAAAGTCTTCTTACCAGTATCATTATGCTTATGGTCTTTATGTTTATCCCTATTACCATCAAAAGGTTAACGTTATCGGTAACCATGTAGATTTACAAAATAACTATTACGGATATTTTGCTTATACCTATAATTCAGGTGGTACAACACCATATACATGGGATTACAACAACTATTACCTAAAAGGTAATGGTACCAACTACGCTTACGGTCCTGCAGGTACTGCGGCTTCGGTTCAAGATTGGATCAATACCGGTTTGCCTGGTACCCACGAAACAGCCATTCCTCCAACCTATAAAGATGAAGCGAAGGGCGATTTCAGTTTGAATGTATTTGAATTGCAGAATAAGGTTCCAAAATTCAATTCATTGCACAGTTGGGGACAAACTTGGAATGACGATGACATCAACAAAAATGACCGTAACCCGGTTCGTTCCGATGTGGGTGCATTCGAAGGCTACATGAATATCACCGGTGTGAAATCAGACGCAACGGTTCCAGCACAAGTATGTTCGGGTCATCAGTTTGAAGGCGATATCACTATTTTGAATTCATACACCGATACCGTTTACGGATTTAACGTAACGATGATGAGCGACCGCGGTGCTAAAATCACCCAAGCGGTAAAAGATCGTATCTTACCAGGAGCTTCGTTGAAGGTTAAGTTCGATGAGAAGTTGTTCTTGAATGAGTTCGGAAAAACCAATATCATGATTTTTGTGGATGCGGGTGACGATAATTTGTCAGACGATACCATCTATTTAGAAACAGAGGTATTGCCAGCACCAGGTGGAGGAATGTATACAGTTTCATCTAAATCTACCAATGCGGTTTACCAATTGGGCAAGCCCAATGACGTTACCATACTAGGTTCTCCTGTAATCTACGACGTTAACGCACCAACTAAATTCAGTAATTCTACTTATGGAACAACAAGCGATTGGTCAGCAGAAGTGCAAGCGTATACCGCAAGCGGTACCGCAGTTACAGGTGCTACCTTAACGGCTCCTAGCGGATCAACCGATTTAGAAGTACAGTTTGTAACCAATGATGCAACTTACGAAGACAGTATCTTAACGGTTGTGACTCGTGTAATCGACCACAATAACAATTGCGATACGTTCATCAAGCGTAATGTATTGATTTATCCATCCATCACCCCATTGTTTGCGTTCCCAAGCCAAATTTGCGAAGGCGAAGCGGTATTGTTCGAGAACAAGAGTAAGGTATTGAGCGGTGGTATGGAATTCAAGTGGGACTTCGGAACCGGTGTTAAAGCCGATGAGACGGATGCTCCAGAGCCTGTATTCCAGTTCCCAGGAAGCAAAACCTACAAAGTAACGTTGACAGCGAAGACCGTTCCTTACGGATTTGCCTTCGATACTACTATGGATGTAACGGTTAACCCAATTCCAGCAGCAGCGTTTGCAAAGACGAATGCATGTGAGGGCGAGACCTTGACGTTCACCAACAAAACAGTTCCAACCACAGCAGCAATGAAGTGGAGCTTCGGCGACGGAACAACAGCTACGAGCAAAGATGCTACTAAGAAGTACAACAAAGCAGGTCAGTACGAAGTAACCTTAGAGGCAGACCTTAACGGTTGTGTTGCAACTGTAGTACAGAAAGTATACCAGTTCGACAAGCCAGTAGCGGCGTTTGATAAAGTAAACGGAAACTGTGATAACGATGTGTTTGAATTTGAAAACAAATCAACAATCACAGCTGGATTGATCGGAAGCTATTGGGATTTCAATGACAACGGAAGCGTAAGCACAGACGATAACGCGATGTACGATTTCAGTACCAGCGGCGATAAGCAGGTGAAGTTGGTTGTAACAAGTGAATTCGGATGTAAAGATTCGATGATCAAAACCATCAGCATCAAAGAGAGTCCAAAAGTAAGCTTCACGAACGGACCATTGTGTTCGGTTAAGCCAACAGACTTCATCAACACTACAGGAGATGTAGCAAACGCAATTGCGAACTACCGTTGGGATTTCGGAGACGGAACCACAAGCGGCGCTAAGAGCCCAAGCCACGATTGGAAAGGCAACTTAGGACCTAAGAAAGTAAGCTTGAAAGTAACGTTGGATAACGGATGTGAAGATATCGTAAGCAAAGACTTAGTGGTATTGACGCAGCCTACACCAGAGTTCACAGCAGGTGAAGCATGTTCAGGAGATGAGATTGCATTTGTAAACAACACCACATGGGCACAAGGTAAGATCAGCTACCGTTGGGATTTCGGAGACGGAACCACGTCAACGAACTCAGACCCAGTAAAAGTATACAACGTAACCCAGAGTTACTATCCAAACGTAACGTTGTATGCATTCATCGAAGGTGGATGTGGAGATTCAATCACCAAGACGAACTATGTGTTGATCAACGAGAAGCCACGTACATGTGATTTCGTAGCAGAGGTAGACTACAGCTTTGGCTTCTTTGGAGTGAAAGTAGAGCCTATGAATGCAAGTGGAGTAGTAGGTGGTCAGAACGACGCAGACTATATCTGGGTATTCGAAGGAGCAGGAACACAGAAGACTTCAGGCACGGATGCAGCGGCATACAACAACTTGCCAGCAGACGGAGAATACAGAATCACCATGCGTGCAACGATGCAACAAAGCGGATGTGAGTGTTCAGCAACGAAGACTATCGTAATGAACCGTAGCGCAGCGGAGCAGTTGAGCAAGAGTGGAGTAGCGGTATATCCAAATCCAAACAACGGTCAGTTCCAAGTGGTAACGAGCGAAACGTTTGGTACGGATGTACAGATTACGATGATGGATATGAACGGTCGCGTAGTGAAAACTCAGAACCACGGTTCGGTGAACGCGAGCGAATTGTCAGCAGGCATGTACTTAGTACGCGTAAGCAACGGTACAGAGTCTGTGACAACTAAGATCCAGATCAACAAATAAGATTTACATTCAAAAAATTATGCTTTTGAAGCAATGCAAATGTCATAATTGAGAATACAAATTGAACAAACAAAAAGGGCGCCATTCGGCGCCCTTTTTGTTTGTTCAATTTAATGAAACTTTCTAGGAGTGAATTTCATTAATCGTATTCGTTTTTAATAAGTGAATTATGGTATTGGTTTGGAATCTTGAAATTTGTATGTTGCTCTTTCATTTTGATTATGAATATTGATAATTATTTGCTAATTAGTTATTGTTTTTTATATTTTTTACTTTAGCCTGAGTAGTGTCAGTGTCATTTAGTGATAGTTTTTTCATTAAAAGCGAATTGAAAGTATAATTATGATTAAAAATTAATATTGGTTCTAATAAAATATGACCCGGTCATCTTTTATTAGAACTATCGTCATGATTTCGACATTATAATGATTAATCGAACTAGTATTGTTTCGTCTAGATAGTGATTTGTGATATTTTGCAGCGTTGACAACTGTAAAACTATCATTACGATGACAAAAAACTACAATTTACAAACACTAAAAGGGCGTTTCAAGGCACTAGGCTTTGCGGCTCTTATGGCGGTTTCGGGAAATGCATTTTCGCAAATTTCAGGGAACGTAACGGTGGGCTCGGGAGGTACATACGCAAGTATGACCGATTTGGCGAGTGCCATCAGCGGTTCTGGGGTTAGCGGCGCATTGAACGTAACGTTGACTTCTAATTTAAGTGAAAGCAGAATTGTGTATTTACGCAAGAATGCTTCACTTCCACCTACTAGTACGAAAACCATTACCATTGATGGTAAAGGATTTAAATTAACGAGTACGGGGAATGATGCCGCTTTGATTTTGGATGGTATTTCTTACGTCACAATCAAGAATCTTACGATTGAAAAGAAAACAACATCTTCAGATCAGAAGGGTGTTCAGTTTATGAATAACGCTCAATATAATACCATTGATAAATGTAATATTGAGTTTGCTTCGCTTACTACAGGTACAACTTCTACCACTTCTGGTGGAGCTTATATTGTATTTTCACAAAGCACAACATCACTAACTTCTAGTGGAACGGCGCCATCAGGTTCCTATAATACGGTGCAAAATTGTACGATGAAAACAACCAATTCCAATAGCCCCGGTCCATATGCGGCTATTATGGATTTTGGAAGTTCTTCGTGGAGCAGCAGTACGCCTTCAAACAATACGTTTAAGGGTAATACCATTGAGAATTTCTATTATTTTGCTTTTTATAATTACTATACAAATGGTGAGCAGTTCATAGATAACAATATTTCTCGTGCAAATGCCACTTCGAATAATGCGTATTCCAGTCCAAGATTTATTTATTCGTACTACACCAGAAGTACCAATCGTTCCACAACTTATGAGGGAAATTATTTTCATGATTTGCCTTATAAAGGTGCTACAAGTTATTATAGCAGCACGGTTTATGGAATTTACGCGTATTACAACTACGGAACGTCTTCTAATTACTTTACGGTAAAAGACAATACATTCGAGAACGTAGAGTGTAATTCTACTAACTATTTTGGTTATTGCTATTACAATTACTACAGCAATTACGACGGCAATACCGTTAAAAACTGGAATTCTAATGGCGCAAGTTCGTATACATATGGGTGGTATGTGTTCTATCAATACAACGACTTGAAGTTCAACAACAACGTAGTTCGCGATTGTTATACCCGCCACTACACCTACTTCATGTATGTGTATTATCCTACCAAATTGCAAATGGACGGTAATCAAATAATCAACAATGAAACCGCTCAAACCAATACCGGATATACGTACGCTATGTATGTTTATTATCCAGGTAATTCAAACGTAAATACAATCACCAACAATGTAATTGATTCTAACTGGTTTGGATATTATACCTATGGTTTATATGCCTTTTATTTTAATGGTGAAATGAATGGTAATCGATTGTCAAATAATTTGATTCGTCGTTCTTCGGGTACGGCCTATGGTTATTTGTATATGACGTATATTTATTACTACTTTAATCTTCGTTTTAATAACAATATTATTGTTAACAACCTAGGCTATTATGGAGCGTATCATTTGTACGCACCTTCTTATTATTCTGGAAACTACAAAGTTGAATTCCGCGATAACACCATTAAAGCAGACGGTAATGTATACAACTCAGGTTATTTGTACAACTATAACTATGTATTTTACACATATCCTTACTATCACGCGGACATCCGTGTAACAGGTAACTCAATTGATGCGCGTAATTTGTATTACGTGTATTTTGCCTACACCTACAATACAGGTGGTTTGAACAACTACAAAGAGTGGGATTACAACAACTACTACCTATATAACAACTCTAATCAGTATGCGTATAACCCAGGTGGAAATGCAAGTACGGTAGCGGGTTGGATCAATACGGGATTGCCAGGTAAAAATGAGACTTCTCATATGCCGGTTTATGCCGATGAGGATAAGAACGATTGGAGAATCCAAGTATTCGAACTTCAAAACAAAGTTCCTTTGTTCAAGTCTAACAATACATGGGCTCCAACCGAAAATAAAATGGATCAATTGGGTAAGGATCGTAACTTAGTTAAGCACGATCATGGAGCTCAAGAGGATTTTATGAATATTTCAGGAACAAAAACGGATGCAACTATTTCGGCAATCGTATGTTCAGGTCATGAATTTGCAGGTGATATTACCATTAAGAATAACTATGTAGATACCATTTATGGTTTCAATATTACAATGATGAGCGATCGCGGTGCTAAGGTAACGCAAACAGTTTCAGATCGCATTCTTCCTGGCAATTCATTAAAAGTTAATTTCGACGATAAGTTGATTTTAAATGCACCGGGTAAAACCAAGGTAATGATATTTGTAGATGCTGCGAGACGATGATTTGTCAGACGATACCATCTACTTAGCAAACAGAGGTATTGCCAGCACCAGGTGGAGGAATGTATACAGCTTCATCTAAATCTACCAATGCGGTTTACCAATTGGGCAAGCCCAATGACGTTACCGTTTAGGTTCTCCTGTAATCTACGACGTTAACGCACCAACTAAATTCAGCAATGCTACTTATGGAACAACAAGCGATTGGTCAGCAGAAGTACAAGCGTATACCGCAAGCGGTACCGCAGTTACAGGTGCTACTTTAACGGCTCCTAGCGGATCAACCGATTTAGAAGTACAGTTTGTAACCAATGATGCAACTTACGAAGACAGTATCTTAACGGTTGTGACTCGTGTAATCGACCACAATAACAATTGCGATACGTTCATCAAGCGTAATGTATTGATTTATCCATCAATCACCCCATTGTTTGCGTTCCCAAGCCAAATTTGCGAAGGCGAAGCGGTATTGTTCGAGAACAAGAGTAAGGTATTGAGCGGTGGTATGGAATTCAAGTGGGACTTCGGAACCGGTGTTAAAGCCGATGAGACGGATGCTCCAGAGCCTGTATTCCAGTTCCCAGGAAGCAAAACCTACAAAGTAACGTTGACAGCGAAGACCGTTCCTTACGGATTTGCATTCGATACTACAATGGATGTAACGGTTAACCCAATTCCAGCAGCAGCGTTTGCAAAGACGAATGCATGTGAGGGCGAGACCTTGACGTTCACCAACAAAACAGTTCCAACCACAGCAGCAATGAAGTGGAGCTTCGGCGACGGAACAACAGCTACGAGCAAAGATGCTACTAAGAAGTACAACAAAGCAGGTCAGTACGAAGTAACCTTAGAGGCAGACCTTAACGGTTGTGTTGCAACTGTAGTACAGAAAGTATACCAGTTCGACAAGCCAGTAGCCGCGTTTGATAAAGTAAACGGAAACTGTGATAACGATGTGTTTGAATTTGAAAACAAATCAACAATCACAGCTGGATTGATCGGAAGCTATTGGGATTTCAATGACAACGGAAGCGTAAGCACAGACGATAACGCGATGTACGATTTCAGTACCAGCGGCGATAAGCAGGTGAAGTTGGTTGTAACAAGTGAATTCGGATGTAAAGATTCGATGATCAAAACCATCAGCATCAAAGAGAGTCCAAAAGTAAGCTTCACGAACGGACCATTGTGTTCGGTTAAGCCAACAGACTTCATCAACACTACAGGAGATGTAGCGAACGCAATTGCGAACTACCGTTGGGATTTCGGAGACGGAACCACAAGCGGCGCTAAGAGCCCAAGCCACGATTGGAAAGGCAACTTAGGCCCTAAGAAAGTAAGCTTGAAAGTAACGTTGGATAACGGATGTGAAGATATCGTAAGCAAAGACTTAGTGGTATTGACGCAGCCTACACCAGAGTTCACAGCAGGTGAAGCATGTTCAGGAGACGAGATTGCATTTGTAAACAACACCACATGGGCACAAGGTAAGATCAGCTACCGTTGGGATTTCGGAGACGGAACCACGTCAACGAACTCAGATCCAGTAAAAGTATACAACGTAACCCAGAGTTACTATCCAAACGTAACGTTGTATGCATTCATCGAAGGTGGATGTGGAGATTCAATCACCAAGACGAACTATGTGTTGATCAACGAGAAGCCACGTACATGTGATTTCGTAGCAGAGGTAGACTACAGCTTTGGCTTCTTTGGAGTGAAAGTAGAGCCTATGAATGCAAGTGGCGTAGTAGGTGGTCAGAACGACGCAGACTATATCTGGGTATTCGAAGGAGCAGGAACACAGAAGACTTCAGGCACGGATGCAGCGGCATACAACAACTTGCCAGCAGACGGAGAATACAGAATCACCATGCGTGCAACGATGCAACAAAGCGGATGTGAGTGTTCAGCAACGAAGACTATCGTAATGAACCGTAGCGCAGCGGAGCAGTTGAGCAAGAGTGGAGTAGCGGTATATCCAAATCCAAACAACGGTCAGTTCCAAGTGGTAACAAGCGAAACGTTTGGTACAGATGTACAGATTACGATGATGGATATGAACGGTCGCGTAGTAAAAACTCAGAACCACGGTTCGGTGAACGCGAGCGAATTGTCAGCAGGTATGTACTTGGTACGCGTAAGCAACGGTACAGAGTCTGTGACAACTAAGATCCAGATCAACAAATAAGCGTGATATAATTAGGGTTGCGATTTCACAAATAAGGAATAAAACCCAAATCATGAACAAACAAAAAGAGGGCGCCATTTGGCGCCCTCTTTTTGTTGAGTAAGAAATTTGGAGTGCTATTACATTACAAAAAACAAGAGCTTGGTTAACGGAATAATTCACTTTGAGTTTTGTGGGATAAGTAATTTTGAAATTGGAAATTGAATTCAGGTGTAGATTAAAAACCTAAATATTGTTTTCGCACTCTAAAATTATAAATATCTATAATTATTGTCCCATAAATGTGCTTTTGAAGAATGTTTTATTATTGTTTTCAATTATTTGCTATTAAAATTATTAATATTTATAGATTTTAAGGCTTTAATAATTGTTTTTTATAATCAATGGCATTTAATTGTCAAAAAGGGTTATTGAAAACTATGACCGCTATGCTCGGGTACTAGTAAGTTTATATTTTGCAACTTGACAACTGTAAATTTATTATTACGATGACAAAAAACTACTATTTCCAAACGTTAAGAAAGTATGCAAAATCTTTAGGTTTTGCGGCTTTAATGACACTTACTGGAAATGCTTTTACGCAAATTTCAGGAAACGTAACAGTAGGCTCAGGGGGGACATACTCAAGTATGGCCGCTCTTGCGAGTGCTATTAGCGGTTCAGGAGTTAACGGAGCATTGAACGTAACGGTCACTTCTAATTTAGGCGCATACTCTATGGTTGAGTTTCGCAAAAATGCGTCTCTTCCGCCAACAAAAACCAATACGATTACGATCGATGGTAAAGGTTTTAAATTGACCAGCACGAATAACGATGCGGCAATTTTGTTGAATGGTATCTCGTATGTGACCATTAAAAACCTTACGATTGAAAAGAACACGACTTCAACCGATCAGAAGGGTGTTCAATTTATGAACAATGCGCAATACAATACTATTGACAATTGTAGTATTGAATTTGCCAGATTGTCTTCAGGTACTACTTCAACGTCTTCTGGTGGAGCGTATATCGTTTTCTCTCAGAGTAAAACGTCTATGTCTTCATCGAGTTCTTCTGGTCCTGCAGGTTCGTACAATACAGTTCAGAATTGTACGATGAAAACAACAAATTCAAACAGTCCTGGTCCTCACTCGGCAATTTTTATCTTTGGTAGTTCTTCATGGAATACCAGTAAGGTGACCAATAATACGTTTAAGGGTAATACCATCGAGAATTTCTATTATTATGGTGTATACAATTATTACACCAACGGTGAACAATTCATCGATAATGATTTTTCGAGAAAAAATGCCACATCTAACAATGCGTATTCAAGTCCTCGATTTATTTATTCTTACTACACAAGAAGTACCGACAGGTCAACTACCTACGATGGTAATAATTTCCATGATTTGCCGTATAAAAATGCTACAAGCCGTTACAGCAGTACGGTTTATGGTTTTTACGCTTACCGCAACTACGGAACAGCGTCTAATTATTTCACCATCAAAAACAATACTTTTGAAAACATAGAATGTAATTCATCCAACTATTTTGGTTATTGCTATTACAATTACTACGGTAATTATGACGGAAATACCGTGAAAAATTGGAATTCAAATGGAAGTTCTGGTTGGATGTATGGTTGGTATGTATATTACGGATACAATGATCTTAAATTTAATAACAATGTAATCAGAGATTGTTACAGCCGATATTATACCTATCTAACTTATATTTATTACCCAACGAAATGTGAGGTAAATAACAATAAAATTATCAATAACAGAACATCACAAACCAGTTCTGGTTATACGTATACCTTATACGTTTACCGTCCAAGTTCGGGTACTTCAAATAAAAACACCATTAATAATAACGTCATTGATTCTAACTGGTTTGGATACTATGCCTATAACTTGTATGCGTATTATTTCAATGGTGAAATCAACAATAATAGACTGACTAATAACTTGATCCGTCGTACTTCTGGTACCGGTGTGGGATATCTTTACAATACATACATTTACTATTACTATAACCTGAGATGTAATAACAACGTAATCGCCAATAACTTGGGTTATTATGGTTGTTACCATTTATATGCTCCTTCTTATTATTCTGGAAACTACAAAGTAGAATTCCGCGATAATACCATTAAAGCAGATGGGGATGTTTACAACTCTGGTTATCAATATAATTACAACTATCTGTTTTATGTTTATCCATATTATCACCGCGATATCCGTGTAACGGGTAACTCAATTGATGGTCGTAATTTGTATTATGTGTACTTCGCCTACACTTACAACACAGGTGGTTTGAACAACTACAAAGAGTGGGATTACAACAACTACTACCTATATAACAACTCTAATCAGTATGCGTATAACCCAGGTGGAAATGCAAGTACGGTAGCGGGTTGGATCAATACGGGCTTGCCAGGTAAAAATGAGACTTCTCATATGCCGGTTTATGCCGATGAGGATAAAAACGATTGGAGAATCCAAGTATTTGAACTTCAAAACAAAGTTCCTTTGTTCAAGTCTAACAATACATGGGCTCCAACCGAAAATAAAATGGATCAATTGGGTAAGGATCGTAACTTAGTTAAGCACGATCATGGAGCTCAAGAGGATTTTATGAATATCTCAGGAACTAAAACGGATGCAACCATTTCGGCAATCGTATGTTCAGGCCATGAATTTGCCGGTGATATTACCATTAAGAATAACTATGTAGATACCATTTATGGTTTCAATATTACGATGATGAGCGATCGCGGTGCTAAGGTAACGCAAACAGTTTCAGATCGCATTCTTCCAGGTAATTCCTTAAAAGTTAATTTCGACGATAAGTTGATTTTAAATGCACCGGGTAAAACTAATATTATGGTTTTTGTGGATGCTGCAGACGATGATTTGTCAGACGATACCATCTACTTAGCAAACAGAGGTATTGCCAGCACCAGGTGGAGGAATGTATACAGCTTCATCTAAATCTACCAATGCGGTTTACCAATTGGGCAAGCCAAACGACGTAACGGTTATCGGTTCTCCTGTAATCTACGACGTTAACGCACCAACTAAATTCAGCAATTCTACTTACGGAACAACAAGCGATTGGTCAGCAGAAGTACAAGCGTATACCGCAAGCGGTACCGCAGTTACAGGTGCTACTTTAACGGCTCCTAGCGGATCAACCGATTTAGAAGTACAGTTTGTAACCAATGATGCAACTTACGAGGACAGTATCTTAACGGTTGTGACTCGTGTAATCGACCACAATAACAATTGCGATACGTTCATCAAGCGTAATGTATTGATTTATCCATCCATCACCCCATTGTTTGCGTTCCCAAGCCAAATTTGCGAAGGCGAAGCGGTATTGTTCGAGAACAAGAGTAAGGTATTGAGCGGTGGTATGGAATTCAAGTGGGACTTCGGAACCGGTGTTAAAGCCGATGAGACGGATGCCCCAGAGCCTGTATTCCAGTTTCCAGGAAGCAAAACATATAAAGTAACGTTGACAGCGAAGACCGTTCCTTACGGATTTGCATTCGATACTACTATGGATGTAACGGTTAACCCAATTCCAGCAGCAGCGTTTGCAAAGACGAATGCATGTGAGGGCGAGACCTTGACGTTCACCAACAAAACAGTTCCAACCACAGCAGCAATGAAGTGGAGCTTCGGCGACGGAACAACAGCTACGAGCAAAGATGCTACAAAGAAGTACAGCAAAGCAGGTCAGTACGAAGTAACCTTAGAGGCAGACCTTAACGGTTGTGTGGCCACATTAGTACAGAAAGTATACCAGTTCGACAAGCCAGTAGCCGCGTTTGATAAAGTAAACGGAAACTGTGATAACGATGTATTTGAATTTGAAAACAAATCAACAATCACAGCTGGATTGATCGGAAGCTATTGGGATTTCAATGACAACGGAAGCGTAAGCACAGACGATAACGCGATGTACGATTTCAGTACCAGCGGCGATAAGCAGGTGAAGTTGGTTGTAACAAGTGAATTCGGATGTAAAGATTCGATGATCAAAACCATCAGCATCAAAGAGAGTCCAAAAGTAAGCTTCACGAACGGACCATTGTGTTCGGTTAAGCCAACAGACTTCATCAACACTACAGGAGATGTAGCAAACGCAATTGCGAACTACCGTTGGGATTTCGGAGACGGAACCACAAGCGGCGCTAAGAGCCCAAGCCACGATTGGAAAGGCAACTTAGGCCCTAAGAAAGTAAGCTTGAAAGTAACGTTGGATAACGGATGTGAAGATATCGTAAGCAAAGACTTAGTGGTATTGACGCAGCCTACACCAGAGTTCACAGCAGGTGAAGCATGTTCAGGCGACGAGATTGCATTTGTAAACAATACGACATGGGCACAAGGTAAGATCAGTTACCGTTGGGATTTCGGAGACGGAACTACGTCAACGAACTCAGACCCAGTAAAAGTATACAACGTAACCCAGAGTTACTATCCAAACGTAACGTTGTATGCATTCATCGAAGGTGGATGTGGAGATTCAATCACCAAGACGAACTATGTGTTGATCAACGAGAAGCCACGTACATGTGATTTCGTAGCAGAGGTAGACTACAGCTTTGGCTTCTTTGGAGTGAAAGTAGAGCCTATGAATGCAAGTGGAGTAGTAGGTGGTCAGAACGACGCAGACTATATCTGGGTATTCGAAGGAGCAGGAACACAGAAGACTTCAGGCACGGATGCAGCGGCATACAACAACTTGCCAGCAGACGGAGAATACAGAATCACCATGCGTGCAACGATGCAACAAAGCGGATGTGAGTGTTCATCAACGAAGACTATCGTAATGAACCGTAGCGCAGCGGAGCAGTTAAGCAAGAGCGGAGTAGCGGTATATCCAAATCCAAACAACGGTCAGTTCCAAGTGGTAACGAGCGAAACGTTTGGTACGGACGTACAGGTTACGATGATGGATATGAACGGTCGCGTAGTGAAAACTCAGAACCACGGTTCGGTGAACGCGAGCGAATTGTCAGCAGGAATGTACTTGGTACGCGTAAGCAACGGTACAGAGTCTGTGACAACTAAGATCCAGATCAACAAATAAGCATACAGATGTCATAAAGGATGTTGCGATAAGCAACAGACCGATGATAGTTTAACAGTCAAAAAGAGGGCGCCATTCGGCGCCCTCTTTTTTGCAATTGTAATTTTATAGTGATTTGATTTTTATTTGATGAAAGGTGTTCTGGTGTTTGATTTGAAAAGTTCATTGATTGCAATTATGAAATATTAGTACCGATATGTTGATTGTTATTGAATATTTTAGTAATAATTGGGAATTTGCAATAGAATTTTATAGTTTGCAGTCTATTCACTGTAAAAATATATTCATACGATGATTAAAAACTACTATTTTCAACACTTACGAACGCATTTGTTCAGGGCGGCATGTACCCTGGCGGCGTCATTATCCGTGGGGGGCTACGCCCAATTATCAGGAAACAAAACACTTGGATCGGGAGGGGATTACACTTCGTGGTCTGCACTCGCCGGTGACATTCGATCTAAAGGTTTAAGTGGCAATTTGAATGTCACGGTAACGTCAAATCTAACCAGTACATCCATCGTGTATTTGAGGAACAATTCTTCCAATCCAACATCTTCAACAAAAAAGATAGTGATTGACGGGAAGGGATTTACTCTTGGTAGTTCAAACAACGATGCTGCATTGATCTTTGACGGCATTGACTATGTAACAATCAAAGATTACACAATCCAGAAAACGGGAACAAGCACCGATCAAAAGGGCATTCAATTTATGTCTGGGGCAAATAACAATACGATTGATGATTGTACTATTGAATATACCCGATTGACATCAGGTAGCTCTTCAACATTCAGCGGTGGTGCATATATTGTGTTTTCAGCCAGTGCAACGAGTATGAGTTCCGGTTCCTCTTCAACGTATGCTGGATCCAATAATACAATTCAGAATTGTTTGATGAGAACTACCAATTCGAATAGTCCGGGTCCGACTGCCGGGATTTATGTTTATGGACGTTCTTCAGGATATAATTCTAACGCTTCAAACAATACGTTTAAGGATAACAAAATTGAGAATTTTTATCGTTATGCTTATTATACCTACTACACCAACGGCGATCAATTCATTAAGAATGATGTTTCACGGGTAAATGCTACGTCTAGAAATTTGTATTCCTCTCCTTACTTTGTGTATGCAGGTTATTGCTACAGCAGCAGTCGTTCAACATCTATAGATGGAAATAATTTCCACGACATTCCTTATCCAAAAGCAACAGTTGGAATTTCAAGTACAACTTATGGGATTTATGCCAATCGTGTTTATGGTAATTCAACGAATCATTTGAATATATCTAATAATACCATGAATGATATACGTAGCGACGGTACAGTATATGGCGTCTATGCATATTATTGTTATTATACGGATATAGATAAGAACACAATTAGAGATTGGTATATGAATGGGTCGAGTTCTTCTTTTTGGGGAATTAGAGGCTATTATTGTTACAATGGTTTATCGGTAGACGGGAATGTAATTAGAGATAATTATAACAGAGCTAGAGCAACTGGAATTGAGGTTTATTATGGGAACCAAGCCGATGTAACTAATAACATTATTTCTTCGAACCAATGGGGACAAACGTATAGTTCATACACCAGGCCGGGAGTTACGGGTATTTACGTTTACCGTCCTTCCTCCTCGGCGCACAATAAAATCAACTATAATACTATCGACTCTAATGATATGGGGCTTTATTATAGTTATGGAATATTCAACTATTATTACAACGGAGAGGTAAGTAATAATAGAGTGTCTCATAATGAAATTAAGAAAACCTCGGGTTCTACCATTGGATATTTGTATCCCGTATACAACTACTATTGTTACAATATGAAATGTAATAATAACCTAATAGCGAATAATCTAGGTTATTATGGAACCTACAACCTCTATTGTTACTCATTCTACAGTGGAAATTACAAGGTAGAAGTAAGAGATAATAGTATAATCTTTAGGGGTTCATACAGTTATAGATTTAACTATACCTATGGAATTTACATGTATTGTTATTATCACAATAATATAGCGGTTACAGGTAATAATGTAGATTTACAAGGTACAAGTTGTTATTATGCATATCCTGCATACACCTATAACAGGAATGCCTCAACTGCCTATAAAAATTGGGATTATAACAACTATTACATTACAGGTTTTGGGACGCAATATTGGTACAATCCCTTAGGAAATGCATACGGATTTAACGCATGGTTAAATACCGATTTTACATCTCCAAAGGGTGAAACGAACATAAAGCCTGATTATGTAGATCCATCTAAGAATAATTACGCGACCAATACTTTTGAATTGCAAAATAGAGTTCCACTTTTTAATTCTGTTTTAGGATGGAATCCAACCAAGAATGACATCGATTTAGAAGGTGATTCGAGAAATCTGAACAAACATGATAATGGAGCTCAAGAGAATTTTATGAATATCACCGGAACAAAAACAGATGCTACAATTGCAGCAACGGTTTGTTCTGGTCATGAGTTTGGTGGCGACATTACGATAAAAAATAATTTTGCAGATACCATTTATGGTTTCAATATAACCATGATGAGCGATCGTGGTGCTAAAGTTACGCAAAAAGTTACCGACCGAATTTTGCAGGGAATTCCTTGAAAGTAAGTTTTGATGAAAAGCTTATATTGAATGAGCCCGGCAAAACCAATATCATGATTTTTGTAGATGCCGCTGACGATGATTTATCCGACGATACCATTTACTTACAAACCGATGTATTGCCAGCACCAGGTGGAGGAATGTACACAGCTTCTACTAAGTCAACCAATGCCTTATATCAATTAGGTAAAGCCAATGATGTTACCATTTTAGGCGAGCCTGTTATTTATGATGTAAACGCACCAACTAAATACAGTAATGCTACTTATGGTACTACAAGCGATTGGTCAGCAGAAGTACAAGCGTATACTGCAAGCGGTCCGCGCCGTGCCAGGTGCGAGCTTTGTAGCTCCAACGCACAACAGACGATTTGGAAGTGACTTTTGTTTTGTCAAAAGATAGCACCACTTTAGAAGATAGCATGCTTAACAGTGGTAACTCGTAGTCATCGACCACAATAACAATTGCGATACCTCAATCAAGCGAAATGTATTGATTTATCCTTCAATAACACCGTTATTTTCTTTCCCAGCCAAATTTGCGAAGGCGAAGCGGTATTGTTCGAGAACAAGAGTAAGGTATTGAGCGGTGGTATGGAATTCAAGTGGGACTTCGGAACCGGTGTTAAAGCCGATGAGACGGATGCTCCAGAGCCTGTATTCCAGTTCCCAGGAAGCAAAACCTATAAAGTAACGTTGACAGCGAAGACCGTTCCTTACGGATTTGCCTTCGATACTACTATGGATGTAACGGTTAACCCAATTCCAGCAGCAGCGTTTGCAAAGACGAATGCATGTGAGGGCGAGACCTTGACGTTCACCAACAAAACAGTTCCTACCACAGCAGCAATGAAGTGGAGCTTCGGCGACGGAACAACAGCTACGAGCAAAGATGCTACTAAGAAGTACAGCAAAGCAGGTCAGTACGAAGTAACCTTAGAGGCAGACCTTAACGGTTGTGTTGCAACTGTAGTACAGAAAGTATACCAGTTCGACAAGCCAGTAGCCGCGTTTGATAAAGTAAACGGAAACTGTGATAACGATGTATTTGAATTTGAAAACAAATCAACAATCACAGCGGGATTGATCGGAAGCTATTGGGATTTCGATGACAACGGAAGCGTAAGCACAGACGATAACGCGATGTACGATTTCAGTACCAGCGGCGATAAGCAGGTGAAGTTGGTTGTAACAAGTGAATTCGGATGTAAAGATTCGATGATCAAAACCATCAGCATCAAAGAGAGTCCAAAAGTAAGCTTCACGAACGGACCATTGTGTTCGGTTAAGCCAACAGACTTCATCAACACAACAGGAGATGTAGCGAACGCAATTGCGAACTACCGTTGGGATTTCGGAGACGGAACCACAAGCGGCGCTAAGAGCCCAAGCCACGATTGGAAAGGTAACTTAGGCCCTAAGAAAGTAAGCTTGAAAGTAACGTTGGATAACGGATGTGAAGATATCGTAAGCAAAGACTTAGTGGTATTGACGCAGCCTACACCAGAGTTCACAGCAGGTGAAGCATGTTCAGGCGATGAGATTGCATTTGTAAACAACACCACATGGGCGCAAGGTAAGATCAGCTACCGTTGGGATTTCGGAGACGGAACCACGTCAACGAACTCAGACCCAGTAAAAGTATACAACGTAACGCAGAGTTACTATCCAAACGTAACGTTGTATGCATTCATCGAAGGTGGATGTGGAGATTCAATCACCAAGACGAACTATGTGTTGATCAACGAGAAGCCACGTACATGTGATTTCGTAGCAGAGGTAGACTACAGCTTTGGCTTCTTTGGAGTGAAAGTAGAGCCTATGAATGCAAGTGGCGTAGTAGGTGGTCAGAACGACGCAGACTATATCTGGGTATTCGAAGGAGCGGGAACACAGAAGACTTCAGGAACGGATGCAGCGGCATACAACAACTTGCCAGCAGACGGAGAATACAGAATCACCATGCGTGCAACGATGCAACAAAGCGGATGTGAGTGTTCAGTCAACGAAGACTATCGTAATGAACCGTAGTGCAGCGGAGCAGTTGAGCAAGAGTGGAGTAGCGGTATATCCAAATCCAAACAACGGTCAGTTCCAAGTGGTAACGAGCGAAACGTTTGGTACAGGATGTACAGATTACGATGATGGATATGAACGGTCGCGTAGTGAAAACTCAGAACCACGGTTCGGTGAACGCGAGCGAATTGTCAGCAGGTATGTACTTAGTACGCGTAAGCAACGGTACAGAGTCTGTGACAACTAAAATCCAGATCAACAAATAAGCGTGATATAATTAGGGTTACGATTTCACAAATAAGGAATAAAGCCCAAATCATGAACAAACAAAAAGGGCGCCATTTGGCGCCCTTTTTTGTTATTGTTAAAAAGTGTATGCTCAACTATGTTTGAGATATTCCGATTTTAGAAGGGGACAAATTTTGTACCGTTCATCATGAGAGTCTTGATATAAGGCTTCCAATTGTTTGTAAACCAATTCAATGCCAAATAAATCGCAGAATTCAAAAGGTCCTTTTGGGTAATTGGTGCCTAATTTCATTGCCACGTCTATATCTGATTTGCTCGCTGTTCCCTCTTGAACCGTATAATACGCTTCATTAATTATCATGCATAAAACGCGAGGCGTGAAAAATCCGACACGACTTTTTAACCATTCACAACTTTCAATTTGCAAATAATCAAGTAGAGTTTGGAAATATTGGGTGTCAATATCAAAAGGATTGCAGGCTTCCCAGGTGTTTCTTTCAATTAAATAAGGAAACGAATTGATACCGATAAACTTTTGACCGTCGTAAGGAATATGGGCGGATTTGAGCGCTTCTTCAATGGTGGTTAAATTGCTTCCTAAAACGAATAACGTATTCTTATTGCCTGCATAATCCGCAATATTTTCAGGATTTTCATCCCAATTCAAATCGATAAAAACATCAAACTCATTGTGAGATGTTGTATCTTGCACGTATGAAAGTGCCGGGTACGATTTGTATTTATCTTTCCAAGATTGGCTTCTTAAGCCTATTGCCCGTATTCCTATTTTCATGTCAATACAAAAATACATCAAACCAAATGAGAGAAACTATTTTTTCTGAAAATGCCCCCAAACCAATTGGTCCATACAGCCAAGCTGTGAAATCGGGCAATACTATTTACTTTTCTGGTCAAATTGCATTAGATCCTCAAACCGGTGCATTCGTTTCTGAAACCGATGTTGTGGCGCAAACGAATCAGGTTATGAAAAATATAGGAGCGCTTTTGGAAACCTGCGGGGCCAATTATTCCAATATCGTAAAATCAAGCATTTTCCTGAAAGACATGAATGATTTTCCCAAAGTTAATGACGCATACGCAAAATATTTCAGCGATGTATTTCCTGCAAGAGAAACGGTGGAAGTATCTAGACTTCCCAAAGATGCCCTGGTTGAAATTTCCGTAATTGTTGTGCTGTAGTGGCCTCAATTTTATTAGAAGCTTCCCATTTATTACCCTTAATTTTGTACCATGTCTAACAACGAAAATCCTAAAAATCCGTCTTTTGATATCGAATTAAATGAAGAGGTCGCTGAAGGTACCTATTCCAATTTCGCTATAATCACACACAGTCAATCTGAGTTTATCGTTGATTTTGTGCGCATGATGCCGGGTGTTCCCAAAGGGAAAGTGAAGAGCCGTATTATCTTAGCACCCCAACATGCAAAACGTTTGTTGATGGCATTAAGCGATAATATTGCACGCTTTGAAGATGCCTTTGGTGAGATTGAATTACACGAACAAAGTGAAACGAATATTCCTCTGAATTTCGGGGGACAAACAGGTCAAGCATAAGATTACATTTATGAAACATAAAGAACGAATTGAACGTGCCTTAAGTGCACTACAAGAACGTACCTATTACGCTCCTTATCCGGAGAATCCAAGAGCCTATGCTGAGGATGGAGATGCCATAGGCAAAGAAGCTTTCCAAAAGCAATTGTCCAATCCGTTTGTTGGATTAGTCGATGAGGGGAATTTGGGTTATATCGGAGAAGAAGTTTCCCCTTATATGATGGTTGGATTAGGTGTGCAATATCCTAAATTCAGCTCTGAAATACTGGTGAATCGCGCTCAAACTGCACACAATGAATGGAAAAAGTTAAGCGTTGAAAACAGAGCGGATTTATTAATCGATATGTTGGACGCCGTTTCTAATCGCTTTTTTGAGTTGGGATATGCAACCATGCATACCACAGGCCAAAGTTTTATTATGTCTTTTCAAGCGAGCGGACCACATGCAAACGACCGTGCCATGGAATCCGTAGCTTTGGGCTTTCATGAATTGACTCGTTATTCAAGCCAAGTAGATTGGGTTAAGAATATGGGGAAGTTTGATCTTACGATTAAAAAGAATTTTAAACCTGTTTCTAAAGGAGTTGGATTGGTAATTGGCTGCAGTACGTTCCCAACATGGAATACGGTTCCTGGAGTATTCGCTAATTTAATAGCTGGTAATACAGCGATAATCAAACCTCATCCCAAGAGTGTGCTACCCATTGCAATTGTGGTGGCAGAAATGCAGAAAGTATTAACCCAAAACGGGTTATCTCCTTATACGGTGCAATTGGCAGTTGATACAACCGCAGAACCCATTACCAAAGAATTGGCTAAGCATTCATTAGTGAAATTAATCGATTATACCGGTGGATCAACTTTTGGAGAATATATTGAATCCTTACCGGGTAAAACCGTATTTACCGAAAAGGCCGGTGTTAATTCTGTGATTCTTGAAAGTATAAACGATTCAAAGTCGGTTTTCGGTAACTTGGCATTCAGTTTTAGTTTATACAGCGGGCAAATGTGTACAGCTCCTCAGAATATTTTTGTTCCTGCTGAGGGTATCACCACAGCTGAGGGTCAACTGAGTTTTGATGAGGTTGTAAACGGCTTATCGGCTGCTGTAAAAGGCTTGGCAGAAAATCCGAAAATGGGGGCATTTGTGATGGGTGCTATTCAAAATGATACCACACGCAATAGAGTAAAAGATACATTGAACAAAAATGGCGGAACCGAACTTTCCGCTGAGGTTACACATCCAGAATTTCCGGATGCCCGTTTGCAAACGCCGACGGTTATGGGAGTGGATGCGGCCAGTAACATTTGGAGAGAAGAATGTTTCGGTCCGATTGTATTTGTGGTTAAAACTAAAGATGCAGAATCGGCTTTACAGTTAGCGGCTAATATGGCTTCAAGCAAAGGAGCAATAACGTGTCTTTGTTATAGTACAAACGAAGATTACATGCAAAAAGTAGAAGAGGACATGAATGCGGTTTTCACACCGGTAAGTTTCAATTTTACGGGTGCGGCGTTTGTGAATCAGCATGCGGCTTTCAGTGATTTCCATGTGAGTGGCGGCAATCCAAGTGGTAATGCTACTTTCACAGATTCGTTGTATATCAATCGCAGATTTGTTTGGGTTGGTAATCGATTTGCTTAACTAAATTATCAAGTATTATAATATGAAAAGGCCACCTGTATAGGTGGCCTTTTCTACTCAATGTAATCAATTAACCGATTATTTGCTAGCCTTGATATCGAAAGTAATTTCGATGTCCTTAGAAACGATACCGTTCTTGGCTTCGGCTTGTAACTTCTCAGACAAGCTCATTTTTTCCATATCGTAGTTCACACCCCAATCCAAACGATTGATTACAGCTGTACCAACTGCTGAAAGACCATTTTCATCAACAGAAACCGTTGCAGGGAAGGAAATATTTTTAGTAGAATCGCGAAGGGTTAAGTTTCCGGATATTACGTGTGTGTAATCTCCATCCGCTTTTGCCTCAGATCCAGTAATTTCAAATTTTGCTGTAGGAAATTGCTCTACGTTGAAGAAATCATTAGCGCTGAAGTGGCCAATTAATTTCTGCTTGTATTCGTCAGGCATGCTATCTGTAACTACAATGTTTTTCATATCGATAGTTACTGATCCTGCTGTTATATTTCCGTTTTCAAGGCTTAAAGTACCTTCTGTAATTCCAATGGTTCCCGCATGAGAACCCATTCCGACTACTTTAGTTCCTTTCCAACCTACTACACTTTCAGTAGAGATGTTAAACGTTGAAGATCCCTCTGTAGCAGAAAGAGTAGAGTCAGCAGCACCCGCTTCGGTTGCATTGCTACCACAAGAAGCCATTGCCATTCCGGCTACAGCTGCGGTTAAGTAAATAAATGATTTGTTCATATGATTTTTTATAAATAATTTGGTTTATTTGTTCCAACAAATATAGTTGGTATTTGAAGTGATTCCTAAGCTGATGATTCAGATTACTTTCCTTTTCTAGGAATCCATGGAATTTCTCGACCGCCGTAATTTTGATCTAAAAAGCGGGAGAGTGTAAATAAATAATCGGAAAGGCGATTCAGGAATTTTATGATGAAATCCGGTAGTTCCTCAATATCGCTTAAATGAACACAGAGTCTTTCGGCTCTTCTACATACACAACGGGCTACATGGCAATGCGCACCTTGTTGCGTCGCCCCAGGTAATATAAAGTTTCTTAACTCCGGTAGTATGGCGGTCAGTCGATCGATTTCATTTTCCATTCGGAGAATAATTTCTTCATCAAATGCAGGTAATTCCAATTTGCTATGAGGGGAGGCGGCTAAATGCGACCCCACTACAAACAGACTATCTTGAATCTCGGATAAAATATTTTCTTCGGTTGTGCCAACGATAAAACTACGCACAAGTCCGATATTACTGTTGAGTTCATCTACGGTACCGTAACTTTCCACGCGTATGTGATGTTTTGCTACGCGGTCGCCCCCAATTAGGCCGGTTTTACCATCGTCTCCCTTTCTAGTATAAATTTTAAATGACATTGTTGTACTTAATGACAATCTTAAGGCTGAAATGTTTTGCGAAATTCACAAATCAATACAATTGTTCCTCTGCAAGTTTTTTGAAAACCTTTCGAGGAAGTTTTCCTTGGTAAGCAATTTCATGTACGGCTCTTACAATAGGCATGTCCAATTCGATTTCAATGGCCTTTTGATAAACTAAGTCCGTTGCATAATAACCTTCAGCAACCATATTCATTTCTAATTGTGCGGATTTCACAGAATATCCTTTCCCAAGCATATTCCCGAACGTTCGGTTTCGGCTGAATTGGGAATAACAGGTTACCAATAAATCGCCGAGATATGCAGACTCCTTTACATCGCGGTTTTCCTGATGCAAGGCATGCAAAAATGCTTTCATTTCACGTATCGCATAAGACACAAATACAGCCTGAAAATTATCGCCGTAGTTCAAACCATGGGCAATCCCGGAGCCAATAGCATATATGTTCTTTAAAACCGACGCATATTCCGCGCCAATTAGATCACGCGTTTGCATAACCTTAATATAGCGACCACGAAGTAAATCCGATAATTCGGTTGCAAGTTCGTCATTTAGGGCACTTACAGTAAGGTAACTTAATTTTTCTAGTGCTACCTCTTCGGCGTGGCAAGGACCTGAAATCAAGCAGATTTGTTCTAGTGGGATTTGATGTTCTTGTTGTAAATATTCAGCAACAACCAATTTGCTTTGTGGTTCTATGCCTTTTATCGCAGTGACGTATTTCTTGTCTTTTGGTAGTTCAATCTGTGACAAAGTTTTACCTAAGAATGCGGAAGGGACTGCCAATAAAACCCATTCACTCATTTCTAAACAATAATTCAAATCGCAAGTTGGAAAAATGCGATCACCTGGTAATTCGGCTGATGATAGGTATTTAGGGTTGTGGTGAAACTCTGTAATGTAGCTTACACTTTCTTCATCGCGCATCCACCAATGGATTTCGATGTCGGATTTTTCGGTTAAGATTTTAATAAGCGCGGTTGCCCAACTGCCATTTCCAACTACTCCAATCCGTTTGATGGATTTTTCGCCCTTACTCATTTTAGTATTTGTGCTGTATGGGCTTTGGTGTTCACCTTTTCGATGATATCCGAGATTACACCGTTTTCATCTATTAAGAATGTTGTGCGTGCAATGCCCATGTACTTGCGACCGTACATGCTTTTTTCAACCCATACACCATAAGCCTCAGCAACCGCATGATCCGTATCAGCGATTAAACTAAATGGCAATTCGTATTTAGCAATGAACTTTTGATGTTTGGCGGCATTGTCTGGACTTACCCCTAAAACTTCATATCCTTCAGCCATTAACTTTTTATAGTTATCTCGTAAATCACATGATTCAGCTGTACAACCAGGCGTGTCGTCTTTAGGATAGAAGTATAATACGAGTTTTTTACCTTTATAGGCTTCTAAACTGGTGATTTCATCGTTCTGATTTGGAGCTGCAAATATTGGGGCTGGATCGCCTATGCTTAGTTTTGACATGGTATTATAAATGGTTTAAATGCAAAATTAAAGATTTTCTAAAATGTAATTGGTCAGTTTGGTAAAGAGGTGCACACGAGCGGCTTTATCAGAAATACCATGAGCCCTATTGGGGTATATCTCGCTGTCGAAGTTTTTACCTGATTTAATCAAAGAATTGATCATTTCTGCTGTGTTTTGGAAATGGACGTTGTCATCTCCTGTTCCGTGAACAATTAAATATCTGCCCTCGAGATTTTTAGTAAAGTTAATGGGAGAGTTGTCTTCATAGCCTTTAGGATTGTCTATTGGACGCTGTAAATAACGTTCGGTGTAAATATTGTCGTAATATTTCCAGTGTGTTACGGGTGCAACCGCCATTCCCATTTTAAATACATCGGGACTTTTGACCATACACAATGACGTCAAATAACCTCCAAAACTCCAACCCCAAATACCTATACGATTGCTATCTATATAGGGTAATGACCTAAAATATAGAGCCGACATGCGTTGGTCCTCTTGTTCAATTTTACCTAAGTTTTTATACGTGCATTTTTGAAAGGCTTCACCTTTATTACCTGTACCGCGATTATCAACACATGCAATGATATAGCCTTGATTGGCTAAGAATTGATACCAACTGTAGTAACTATTTATACTGTTACGACATATACTGTTTCCGGGTCCACCATAACAATGCATCAGCAAGGGATACTTTTTATTCGGATCGAAGTTTTTTGGTTTGATGATATAATAATTCAAACTAAATTCTGTGTTAGGAACTTGAATCTCATCGAAAACCACCTCACTCAAATTCATGGCGGTTACTTTCTTCGAAAAATTTGTATCGGTGTGAACATATTTGAATTTATCTCCCAATAAATAGGTTTTATAATGAGGAGTACCGGCCATAGAACTATTTATAATATACATCCATTGTGCCTCTTTGGAACATATAGCATATTCATTCCCAGATAGGGCAGGTTGGTTGAGCACACTCTTCTTATTTTTCCCGTCTATTTTAATTTGGAAGACATGGTCTTCAAGGGTGCTAGTTTCTGTACTGGTATAGAATATATTCTTAGTTTTAGGTCGATATGCAAGGATTTTATTAACCTGCCAAAAACCAGAGGTTATTTGACTCACTTGGTTCTTTTTGTAATCATAAGCATAAATGTGTCGGTATCCGCTGATATCGCTTAGATATAAAAAGGTACTTGAACCAGGTATAACAGTTAGTTGATCGTTGATGTCGATATAGGTTTCTGACCCCTCTTGGATTACTTCTGTTAATTGGTTGTCTTTTGTATTCCAAATTAATAATTCCCAATGATTTTGAAGCCTGTTCAAGCGTTGAACACTTAAGTTTTCATCTGTTTGTAACCACTGAAAACGCGGTATGTATTGGTCGTTTTGACTCAAGAGTGGCAGTTGTAGATTAGATGTACTCTGTAGGTCGTAAACAAAAACATCAACCTTGGAATTATCTTCTCCAGCTTTTGGATATTTCCATTCAACTTGATTAGGATATAAGTCGCGAAATTCATCCATAGAAAATTCTCTTACCTTTCTTTCATCAAATTTATAATAGGCAATGTAACGGCCACTTGGGCTCCATTCGAATCCTTTGCTCATTGAAAATTCTTCTTCATATACCCAATCAACAGCGCCATTTATAATAGAATTAAATTCACCGTCATTCGTGATTTGACTTCCTTTGTCTTGGTTTAAATCATAAACGAATAAATTATTGTCACGCACAAAAGCTACTTTGTCGTTTTCTGGGCTTAATGTTGGATAACGCAACCTTCCTGGTATCTCTTTTAGGGTTCTATTTTTTATATTAACCACGTATGCATTAACCGAATAACTATGCCTATAAATAGCTTCTTGGTTGGTTTCAATTAATAAGAATTCGCGATTTTGTGAAAATGTAAATCGGCCCAAAGGCACGCTATCAGAGAACCATTTTGAATTGAATAATGTATCTCCAGTTTTGAAGTTGTTTTCGGGTTTAACTAGTGAAATATACCAGTGCGTTGATTGATGAATATTATGACTGTCTGTATAACGGCTCATTTGCAGCAAGTCATTTCCGTCTGGTGTGAATGGATAAATTTTACCTGGATTCGTTCTTAACGTTCCGTTGTGAAAATCATCTAATCGAATATCTTGGGCTTGACTTTGAGTGAAAATAACACTGAATAACAAAACGATAGATTGTGTGAACTTCCCTTTCATAAAGTAGATTTTAAAACGAAGTTAAATCTTTATCCTCGAAGGGTAAAATTTGCTTTCTGATTTGCAGCAATTGTGATGGATTTGTCGTGATTGGTTAAATGTGGAATATGTGTGGGTATGGTTGAAATTGTAGATGTTCGCTAATGTTTTAGATGTGTATGGATTATGAATATTTATATGTCGATTTTTCAACTTATTTCATGATCCTCTATGTACCTTTGCGGTGTTCAATCAAAACCATTAAGAAATTATCATCACTAAAATCATGAGTCACTCTGAAGAAACACATTCACATTTGGAACATCCACAAGGTATTTCTGCCTATTACGGAGAATTGGTATTTGGCCCAAAAGCCCAGCAAGGGTATCTTTCGGCCGTTGCCATTGCCGAAATTCATAAAGCAGTAACCGAAGGACACACTGTACATCGCGATGCTGCAGATGAAATTGCAAGTGGAATGAAACGTTGGGCATTGGATATGGGAGCAACCCATTACACCCACTGGTTTCAACCGTTGCGTGGCACAACAGCCGAAAAACACGATAGTTTTTTTGAACCTACCGGTGTAGACAGTGGAATTGAGGTTTTTAGTGGCAAGGCTTTGGCGCAACAGGAGCCAGATGCGAGTTCTTTCCCAAGTGGAGGTATTCGTAACACCTTCGAAGCTCGAGGTTATACAGCATGGGATCCAAGTTCCCCTGCCTTCATTCTTGAAAAAGGAGGCGTTCGCACCTTATGTATTCCTACAATTTTTGTTTCCTACACGGGTGAAGCTTTAGACTATAAGGCGCCCTTACTTAAGACATTGGCCTTTGTGCGCAAAGCGGCAACCGATGTGTGTCAATATTTCGATAATAAGGTAACCGATTGTTCGGTTTCTTTGGGTGTAGAGCAAGAGTATTTTTTGGTTCGTGAGGATTTATATCAAGCGCGTCCTGATTTAATGTACGCCGGCAGAACGCTGATTGGACATGCTCCTGCAAAGGGGCAACAAATGGAAGACCATTATTTCGGTTCCATCCCAACCAGAGTTCAGGCATTTATGAATGATTTTGAACAGCAAGCGCATCGTTTGGGTATCCCTTTGCGCACACGTCATAATGAGGTAGCGCCTGGTCAGTATGAATGTGCCCCTCAATTTGAGAGTTTAAATCTTGCCGTTGATCATAACACCCTTTTAATGGATGTTATGGGAGCTGTGGCAGCCGATCATGGTTTGCGTGTTCTTTTGCATGAGAAGCCATACAAAGGGATTAACGGAAGCGGTAAACATAACAATTGGAGTTTGATTACGAGTACCGGTGTGAATTTACTATCGCCTGGAAACAGTCCGCAAGAGAATCTTCAATTCTTAACATTCTTTATCAACGTAATCAAAGCGGTATATGACAACGCCGACTTGTTGCGTGCGAGCATTGCTACAGCTGCAAACGACCATCGTTTGGGTGCGAATGAAGCTCCTCCGGCAATCATGAGTGTATTCATTGGTGATACCTTATCTAAGGTTCTTGAAGATTTCGAACACAATATAGAAGGTAACGACCACGGAAAACAAAACAGTATCAATATCCCTAATATCCCTGAAATATTATTAGATAATACCGATAGAAATCGTACATCGCCATTTGCGTTTACGGGAAACAAATTTGAATTCAGAGCGGTAGGAAGTAGCGATAATTGCAGTTCAGCAATGGTAGTGTTGAATACCATAGTTGCCAACCAATTGACGGAGTTCAAATCAAAAGTCGATTCGCAAATCGCGGGTGGTATGAGCACTGAAGATGCCATCGAGAAAGAACTGCGTGAGATATTGATTTCAAGTAAGAATATCATATTTGGTGGTAACGGTTACAGTGATGATTGGGTAGTTGAAGCAGAAAAACGTGGCTTGAGTAATATTAAAAATACTGCTGAAGCATTGCAAGCGTATTTGAATCCTCAGAGTGTTCGTTTGTTCACAGAAAATGGAATTTTCTCGCATAAAGAGTTAGAAGCCAGAACAGAAATACGTTATGAAACCTATGTGTTGAGTTTGGAATTGGAAGCCAAAGTTCTAACAGAAATGATTCAAACTTTTGTCATTCCTTCTGCCATAAAATATCAAGGTCGTATTGCTAAGGGACTTTCAGATATGAAAAATATTGGTATCGAAGCTTCTTTGATGTCTGCTCAAACGGATTTATTACGCACCTTAAGTGGCTTGATTAATCAAGCTCAGCAATTGAACCATAACCTTATGACGGAAAATGAAAAGGCTTTGGCTAAAGATCATGCAAAGGATAGAGCCTTGGCATTTAACAATGTTATCAAACCTCTTTTTGAAGAATTGCGTGTGGTTTCAGACGAAATTGAGAGACTTTGTGACGACGCCGATTGGACTTTACCCAAATATCGTGAATTATTAACCTTATCCTAACTCTGAGTATTATCACCTTAAAAAGCACAAAGAGGTTTAAATCTTGCATCAAAAAGAAGAAAAAGAATATGTCAGAATCAATAGAACAAATTGAATGTTTAATCATCGGTAGCGGACCTGCGGGTTACACCGCTGCAATTTATGCGGCTCGTGCCGATATGAAACCTGTATTATATGAAGGTTTACAACCAGGAGGTCAATTAACGATTACTACAGATGTTGAAAATTATCCAGGATATCCCGATGGTATTATGGGGCCTGAAATGATGGACAACTTCAAGAAACAAGCAGTACGCTTGGGAACCGATGTTCGCTTCGGAATGGTAACTTCCGTTGAGTTTAAAAATGGTGGTCCTCAAAAGGTAATTGTAGATGGTACCAAAGAAATCAGTGCTAAATCAGTCATTATTTCTACGGGTGCATCTGCAAAATGGTTGGGAATTCCTTCTGAATCTCGATTAAACGGAAGTGGCGTTAGTGCCTGTGCCGTTTGTGATGGATTCTTCTACCGTGGCAGCGACGTTGCTATTGTTGGAGCTGGAGATACCGCTTGCGAAGAGGCCAGTTATTTATCTAAAATATGCAGTAAGGTTTATATGTTGGTGCGTCGCGATGAATTCAGAGCATCAAAAGCCATGCAGCATCGTGTTTTAAATACCCCAAACATTGAGGTGCTTTTCAATACAGAAACCGATGAAATTTTAGGGGATACCACGGTTGAAGCCGTTCGTGTTTCGAATAATGTTAGCGGTGAGAAGAGAGAAATTCCAATCAAAGGATTTTTTGTAGCAATCGGACATACACCCAATACTGAAATTTTCAAACCGTTCTTAGAAATGGATGAATCCGGTTATATCATAACCGAAAAAGGCAGTAGCCGCACCAATGTAGAGGGTGTTTTTTGTGCGGGTGATGCACAAGATAAAATCTACCGACAAGCTGTAACAGCAGCTGGTAGTGGATGTATGGCCGCCTTAGATGCCGAACGCTGGCTTGCAGCTAAGGAAGACTAATACAACAAAATTTTGTACTTTCGGGGGATGAAACCGCTTATGCTTGCATGGCTGTTTTGTCCCCTTTTTATTTGGGCACAAATACATACTTCTTATATTCTCGATCCACCTATTGAGGGGAATGAACCTTCTATATCTATTAATCCATTAGATGCGGATGATATTTGGTTGGCTTTCAATAATAACAACGTATATCACACACTTAACCGGGGAAAGCAATGGCTACCGGTAAAAGTTGAACCGCCTCAAGGGTTTTATGGAGATCCGGTTATTTATAAATCGATAAGTGGCTTGACCTATTTGGCACATCTTGCTCAGAACAAAGAAAAAAAATATCCAGAGTCCTTTGATTGCATCGTTTTTGAACGTTCCACAAATGGAGTAGAATTCCATTCCAAAGGAATCGGAAAGAATGGAAAAATGCAGGATAAACCTTGGTTTACTGTAGATGAATGGGAGAAAAGTCCATATCGAAATAATATTTATTTAACCTGGACAGAATTCGACTCTTACGGAAGTAAATCTCCTAAAGATTCAAGCAGAATTAGATTTTGTTTTAGCGATAATCTAGGAGCAACATTCTCAGAACCCGTATACATTAGTGACGTATCCGGGGATGCTGTGGATGGAAGTAAGACAGCCGAAGGGGCAACGATTGGGGTATACCCTGATGGCTCAATAATTTGTGTATGGTCTAGAAACGATACCCTTTGGTTTGATGTCAGCAAGGATGGGGGAAGGAATTGGGGTAAAGATCAGTTTCTCGGCGCCATGAAAGGGGGGTGGAGCATTGAATCCATGCAAGGTATGGTACGTTCCAATGGCATGCCATTTGTTTGTCGTGACAAAAAGGGGCATATCTATGTTGTTTACGCAGCACAATCTTTTAAAGGCGACTGGGATATTTGGTACCGATATTCTAAGTCGATTGAAACGGGATTTAGCAGAGCCATTCGCGTTAACGACGATGAAGGTTTTGGCGATCAAGTTTTGCCTTTTGCCAAGATGGATGAAAACACCGGAACGCCCCGCGTTATTTGGTACGATTTACGCAACAGTCCTTCGGGAAGGTTTTTTCAACTTTATACATCAGAGCTTAAGCCCAGTGGCGCTACAAAAAATGTAATTCTTAGCCCAGAACCCATCGCACTGGCAGGAAAAAAACGATTTTATGGTGACTATATTTCCTTCTCTACCGCAAAAGGGGGAGGTGGTATGGCTGCAATAACCGTATTTGACGATCGAAATCATAAGGTTGTAATTCAAACACTCGATTGGAAAGGCAAAAGACCCAAGCCACAAAAGCAACGCCCAGTGTTAATGATCAATCCTTGTGATGATTTGGATTCTGCACTCTTTTTAATGAACATTCCTAAAGAAAATTCCTTCACGTTTGAAATTAAGTCAGGACCGAAAATCTACAATCAACAAGTATTTTTGGCAAATGGGGATAAGGGTTTTGAGGCGAACGAATTTCAAGAGGTTTACGTGCATAAAAATAGACTTCCATCGGGTGTTTATAATGTGATACTTAGAAGAAACAAAAAAGCAATTCGGAAGCGTTATTGGGTAGAATAATAGAAGTGACTGAAACGTTTGTTTTTTGGTTGTTTAATCGGATGTGAAATCCTATTTTTGCTTTCTTTTTAAAAAACGAGCAATATTTATTTGATATGGCAATTATACAAAGACTTAGAAACTCCAGCTGGGTAGCCATCGTGATTGGCGCAGCTTTGGTACTCTTTATTGTAGGTGATTGGTTGACTGGTAAAAATAACGGTCCAACTATTGATGAAGATCGCGATGTGATTGCGATAATCGGTGATGAGAAAGTTAGAGAGGCAGAAATTGTTTCTATAGCGGACAAATATTACCGTGACGAGCTTGAGCGTGACCCAAATTATCAATTGGACAAGGATAAATCAAGCCAATTGTTTCAACGTTCTTGGTTCGATTTATTGAAAGACAAAACGGTTAATGCCCAAATCGCCAATTCAGGAGTTAGAGTCTCAGATGAAGACATCAACGAAATGATGGTAGGTACGCACCCTGATGAGTCTATCAAGGGTGATCCATCTTTCCAAACGGATAACAAATTCGATCCTAAAAAAGTGGAAGATATCTTCCGTCAAGCAAAATCAAATGCAACTATGCGCAAGCAATTGTCAGCATATGTAGAGCGTATGAGAAAAGGCGAGTTAGAAACTCGTTATGCAACCTACGTAGGTAAAGCCCGTGCGTTTACTACTAAGGTAGAGCAGGCATACCAATACAAAGGATCAAATGAGAGTGTTAACGGAAAGTTGATTGCTGTTAATTTTGACGAAATCAAAGACGGTGACGTAAAAATCACAGATAAGGATATAGCAGAATTCTTGGAGCAAAATAAAGAGAGATTTAAAATCACCCAGGAAAAGCGTGATTTTAAATATGTGGTCTTTAATATTATTCCTTCAACTGAAGACACCTTGGAAGCACAATCTCGTGCAACTCGTATCGCTCAGAGTTATGCCCGTCAAAGTGCAAAGCCCGATACGTTAGGAGCAAGCGGATTTGTGCGTCGTTCGGATTTGAGTAATGAAAAAATGCCTGAAGTTGTAAAGGATTCTTTGTGGGATGCTGCACTGGGTAAAGTTGTAGGTCCGGTTTACAAAAAGGGGGTATTCTCAGTTTTCCAAAAGGTAGCGGAAGTTCAAGACACCATTCCAGTTGTAAATGTGTCTCATATCTTGATACCATTTACGGGTAAGTTGCCTAACGGTACGGAGATTAAAGATTCAATTCAGGCAGAAACGGAAGCAAAGAAGGTTTATGACATGGTCGCTGGCGGAAAGGCTATTGCGGATTTAGCTGGTGATTATTCTGGTGATCCAGGTTCGGCTAATAAAGGAGGTTCATACGGATGGGCTGACCCTAATCAATATGTACCGGCTTACAAGAACTTTTGTTTAACGGCTAAAAAAGGTCAATTAGGCTTGGTGAAAACGGAATATGGATACCACATTATGAAAATGAATGAGGATCCTGACTATCGTAAAATCCGTTTTGCCATGAACAGTATTGAAATTGGTCCAGGTAGCAATACAGTTAAGTTGGTTGATGAGAAGAGTCGTAAATTCAAAAATCAAATTGATCTAAACAATCCAGAATCATTCGACAAGGCAGTTGAGAAATTTGCTTTGATTCCTATGGTTGCTAATGATTTTGGAACAGACCAACGTTCAATTGGTGGAATTTCAGATATGAGTGAAATTCGTCAACTTAACTATTGGTTATTTGATGATAAGCGCGCGAATAACGATGTTTCTGAAGTATTCGCATTTCCAACAAAACACGTAGTTGTGAAATTGGAAAATGTAAAACACATGGGTTATGCAACCGTTGAAAGCATCGGTAAAGAAATTGAACCTGAAGTTCGTAAGTATCTAAAAGGCAAATTGCTCTCCAAGAAGTTTGAGGAAGCCTATGCGCAAGAGAAAGACTTTGATAAACTTGCTATCAAGCTCAATGCGAATGTAGTAGATTTAGACATAGCTCGTTTTGGTCAAGGTTTCTTACCCCAAATTGGAAGTGAGTTTGGACTGTTAGGTTCTGTATTTGGTTTGAAAGAAGGAACAATAACAAAACCAATAGTTGGTAAAGAAGCGGTAGCGATAATTAAACTCGATAAGGTTAATTCAATTGAAGTTCCAACTTCTGTTTACAATTCCCCAGAAGAGGATGATTTCAGCCGTCAACCTAATTTCATGATGAATCGCCTGCAGGAAATTCTGACCAAAGAAAACGCGGTACAAGATTTCCGATATAAGTTCGAATGGAATAACTAAGGATAATATTTTAGATTTAAAAAGAGGCTATTTCCACGAAGAAATAGCCTCTTTTTTTTGCATTTCTCACCGGTGTAATTTCTTATGCAAATAATTTCCTAGTCTTATAGAAAATTCGCTTCGTTACTTTTGAGAATCTTCTTAAATCGACCTACTTTTGTAGTATGTCAGTAATTACACACGAAAGGTCTTTAGAAAACTTCAAAGAGCAATTTGAATATGCGATTGGTCATTATACATCACACAATAAAAAGATAAGCAATTACAATAATATAATTATAGGTGGTTTAGGAGGAAGTGGTATAGGAGGGCGTATTGCACGTTCGTATTTCATTAACGAAATGCCTGTGCCTGTTGAGGTGTTTTCAGACTATCATGTTCCTGCTTATGCAGGAGAGCGTACTTTAGCGATTCTTTGTAGTTATTCTGGTAATACGGAAGAAACCCTTACCATGTTCGGAGAAGCTCAAGATCGTGGTTGTGACATTATTGTTATGGCTGCTGGTGGAACGCTTACAGACTTAGCGAAAAAACACGAATTACCACTTTATACAATTGCCTTAGGGTACCAGCCACGTATGACTTTGGGCTTTGCATTGTCTAATTTGTTATTGATTTTAGGCGAGCTTATTGGTAAGGATATGAAGGGTAGTTTAAGTCAAATCCAAGAAGAATTTTCAAATCCTTCCAAAGCTTTGGAACGCGCCAAAGAAATGCATGCGTGTTTCAAAGATCAAATTGCCAATTCTTTCGTGATTGTTACCGATGCTGCCTATGAAGCAGTAGGTATTCGTATTTGCCAACAAATACAAGAAAATGCCAAGGGTGAATCTTTTGTATCTGTGTTGCCAGAGGCCAACCACAATATGATTGAAAGTTATTATCAAAAAAGAGATCATAACTTTATTTTCTTGAACAGTGGAAATAACGATCGTGTCACGGCTCGCTTCGAATTCTTGCATAAGTTATTATCAGAAAAAGGAAATCGCATTTACCAATACCCATTAACAGGTTCGGATTTGTCTTCTTTATTTGAAGTGATTCACGCAACCGATTGGTTGAGTATTTGGGCTTCAGATGATAAGAACGAAAACAATATGGAAGTGGGTATCATCATGGATTTGAAAGGCTATTTAGCTCAAAAAGCCTGATATGCACCATCCGATAACCGTAACTTTTTTAGGAACTGGGACCTCTCAAGGGGTGCCTCCTATTGGTTGCGATTCGGAAGTATGTTTAAGTAATAATTCTAAAGATAAAAGACTCCGCAGCAGTCTTCATATCCAATTTAAGGATAAAAGTATTGTAATTGATACCGGACCCGATTTCCGGTATCAATTGCTTAGAGAGGGTATTACCGATGTAGATGCCATTTTATTTACGCACGAACATCGCGATCATACTGGAGGTCTTGACGACATAAGACCTATTAATTTCAATCACAATCAGAAACGCGTCCCGGTGTATTGCCATGAACGTGTTTTAGATGCATTTAAGCTTCAGTATAGTTATTTCTTTCAGGAAGTTCCGTACCCCGGTATTCCTTTAGTGGATTTCAATTTAATTGATGAATCCAAAGACTTTGAACTGTTTGGATTGCCGGTTCAACCTATTGAAGTCATGCATTACAAACTACCCGTTCTGGGATTTCGTTTCGGTAAATTTGCCTATATCACAGATGCGAATTTTATTTCTGAGATAGAATTAAGCAAATTGGTAGGTGTGGAAGTTTTGGTATTAAACGCTTTGCGTCGAACTCCACATATTAGCCATTTTACCTTGGAAGAGGCCACAGAATTGGCTTTGGGAATTGGAGCCAAACAAACCTATTTTACCCATATGAGCCACCAAATTGGTCTGCACGATGCCGTATGTGAGGAATTGCCAAATGGTATAGATTTGGCGTATGATGGGTTGAAAATTATTATTGAATAAATACAAATTTCCCGAGTGCCGTTTCTGAGCCATCTCGGTTAATTGCAAAAATGAAGTAAACACCGCTATTGGGTCTTGTTCCATCTAAACGATAGCCATTCCAAGTTGCTTTACTACCGTTTGATTTTGTTTGGTAAACCACTCGACCTTGTACATCTGCAATGCGAACTTCTGAATTTTGCGCTAAGCCCTCAATGGTGATTTCTCCATCGTATTTGGGATAAACAGGATTCGGATAAACCTTAATTTCTCCGAACGCATCGTTTCCCTTACCCGCGTCGTTCTGGTATGAAATAATGCCAAAATCAGTACCTATGAATAATTCAGATGAATAATCTACTTGTCCCAAGCAAATTGTTCTATTGGATAACAGCGGACTATTTTCTTTGGTGAAATGTTTGATTACCCGTTGTCCGTATTCATCAATACAAAAAACGCCATTCGTAGTAGCAAACCATTTTCTGTTTCCTCCATCTACCAATATATCACGGATATATTCTTCTCCCATTAAATATCCTACAGCACCATCCTGTTCTACAATAAAACGTTCAACTTTGGGATTGGTAAATGGGCTGCGAGCTGTAAAAACATTCAAACCCTGGTTGGTACCGATCCATACATATCCGTTATTATCACTATTGATAGATAAAACTTGATTGCTCACAAGACCGTTGTTTTGTGTTAATCGTATCCATTGGTCGTCGGATGTGCTATTCAAGTTATTACCTTCATGAAATACCCAAATACCGCCTCCTTGCATAATGAACCATTTTCGATCTTGGTCATCAATATGCATTCCAACAACGTCATTTTCGTTGTTTCTCATGGAAAGGGTATACCAATCACCAGAGAGGGTTTTATAGAGTAATGCTTTGTTTTTATTTCTATTTACGACCCACATGCCACCTTTTGAATCGATTCCCAATCCACCGATATGAATGAACATGCTGTCATCAATTCGTTCTAAAGGGGAATTGGTTTCATCAAAACGGGCGGTTATTTCCCCATTCGTAAACTCAATCATCCCGAAACTATGCGTAGCGGCGTAATATTTGTTATTAATAGGGTTATGGGCTGTAAAAATATAATCGTATAGGTTTTTACTAAAAGAGGAAGGCAATTCGCTCCGCCATCCTTGTTGGTTGTATAAATAATACCCCGAGGTATTGAAAGCGTTGCCAAAAGTAGCACTAACACCTCCGCCGGCACTGACCAGCCATTCTCCAGATTTCGTCATTCCAAAAATTGATCTATTTGGAGGTCCGTTGGGTCTAAATGACAATTCTCCATTTGGATCTTTTTTGATTACGCCTGTTTTAAGACCGGTACAGAACCAATAAATTCCATCGGGGGCTTGAGTTGCATTTGATACTAAATTAATCGATTCGGTTTTCAATTGGCCTTGGTAATAATTCAAGATTAGTCCTGGCCTAAAAACATGTAGCCCTCGATCATTAATAAATACATCCACTATATTTTCGGGTGAAATATATACGGTTCTTTTCGAGCCCTTGTAATAATTGTAGAGCGTTCTTTCTGATTCATAAATCAGAGAATCGTTCCAATTGTGCAAATGAAGAGGTTGTTCTATTTCAAGTAGGGTTTGCCATTGTTGGTAATCGTTCAAATTCACAAAAGGATTCCATGGTGCGCATCGAATTTTATCTACGGTAGCAATATATATGGAATCGTTGACCACGCAAGCGCTTTTAATAGCAACCTGAGCACCTAAATTACCAATAGATGTGTAGCTATCACGAATTTCAAATTTGTTCAAGTCTAGTATAAGAATCCCAAACTCCGTGGTAATTAGGGCATCATTACCTACAAATGAAATGGAGTTGATTTGCTTATTTCCTTGTAAGGATTTGTTCTTGTAACCCAAAATGGGCAGAATACGTTGGTCGTTCAATAACAAGTCAATACCACCGTCGATATATCCAATTACCAATATGTTCTTAGCGGCATTGAATTTCATGGCTGTAATTTCTTCTGCAAGAAATCCATCCGTTTTCCTGAGGATGGTCATTTGACCAAAATTATCGGTGCGCCAAAGACCGTTGTCAGTAGCGGCATATACGTATTTAGAGGTAGCTTCGCAAAATTTAGGGTTGTGATAACTCAAATGAGTCCGCCATGTTCCAGTTGGAATACCAAGTTGATTTTGGCCGCTCAAATTTCCCCCAAAAAGAAAAAGAAAACCCGAAACAAAAAAAAGGAATAATCGGCTATATGAATTTGAGGGAATCATATTTTAATTAAACGTATAGCGCAATTCGAGACCAAAATCAGTAAGGGAAGTATAAAATTGGGTCGCAATTTTAGGATCCATTATGTTACGATTGTATCTGAATGCAAGATTAATTTTTTGGTTTATTTGGTAGGTAATTGAAGGTGTAATACGGATATTCATCATACCAGCGGTATAACGGTTTACATTGACATCAATTTTACGTATGATAGTGGTGTTATCGGTTATGCTTACCGCCAAATCAAATCTGAAATCGTTAGGTAAATAAATTCTACGGCCTTTTCTTTTGATAGGTAAATTCATTCCAGTAACACGGTAACCTGCATTCAATGTGAATTCATTCTGACGCATTTCGGTTAAGTTGAAACTTGCCGCAAATAACTTCAGTACACGATTACGTTTGTATTCCATTCCCAAAGTCCAGTTGTTTTTTGTCGTGAAATTAATTCCAATGAACGGGAAGAATCCTTCAGTTATGGTAACATCTGCAATTTGGTATTTTGGGGTTAAATCCGAACCCATTTCAGGAATTTCATTTTCGTCGTATTTCAAGTTTCTCTGATAATTACCAACGGTATAAGTTCCTTTATACGCATGCTTGATATTGATGTTATTGAAAATATCACTCAAGAATGGCAGTTTAGATAAGCCGTTATAATCGATATTCCAGTTGGGCATCGGTAGCGTAGGGAAAATGCCCAATTCAGATCGACCAATATCACCACCGCTGTATGCGGCAAAGAATCCTCCGAGTATTACATCCTGAGAGGTCTTACTATATCCCACGGGAAATCCTGTAGCCGTGTCAATTAATAAGCCATTAAATCGCGGGTCTTGCTGCTGCAATCTGCTTGCAACGGTATATCGGTTTGAAAGGAAGTTGTCGAAAACGGGGTTGGGGTGGTTTTCATTTTGATCGATATCCTTAACAAAATGCGTAGAAAGGAATAAACCCGAAATGCTGAATGTACCCGTTTCTGTTAAACCTTGATCGATCCACTGCGTGCCGTCATATTTGAATAAACTTTGAACTCCCTTAGTAGAATTACGCAAGAAGCTTAAACGAATTCGGAAGTCCTTAAGTGGTTCGATGGTTACATTGCCCGATATGTTTTCAGTAAGGTTGTTTTGATAGAAATTGGCTTGGCGGGTATCGTTTCTAAGGGCTCCGCTTTCGGCCATTTTATAACGCATATTGGGGTCTTGGAGACCAAAAACAAAGCCAATTCCAGGTTCTGCATGACGGAAATTGTATCCAAAATAATCGGGTCGGTGGGCGAAGCCAGGCAATTGTGTATTCTCTTTTCGATTGATATTGACATTCGCGTTTTTGAACATGGTTAAGAAATCCCCAAGCAGAACCTTGAACGGATGAGGTGGTTGCATGGTTGTTTTTCCTCTTTTAAGCGCGCTCGCATCTTTATCATCGGCATCGGCACCTCCTACAGGGTCTTCTTTCACTCTTTTGGGTTTACGGTAATCGCGTAACCAAGGGATTTTTGAATACAATTGAGCAAAATTCAATTGAGTCGTAATATTTAAGTCTTGGCTATTTTGAATCGTATTACCCAAAGTGGTAAAAGCTGGAGGGGCTTGTTTCCATTCAAAGCTTCCGCTATAGTTGGCACTGGTGTTTATCCATTTTAACCAACCGATTTTCGAGAATGGAAGGGTATAGGTTAGGTTGACAGATTGATAGAATCGGCTGGTTCTTCCAAAACCTTTAAATTCTGAAAGTATAGAATCTTGTTTTTCGCGTGAATCGATTTTACCATATGGTTCTTCTATTCGAGCTTCAACATTGGCCACATAATTCAAATTTATTGAACGTGTCAATGGGTAGGCCATATTATAATTTCGATTCAAGGTGAAATTTTTATCGAATAATCGCGGATTGATTTGCTTGAAGTTATTGTTATTACGAGCTTGGTTTTCACTGTACAAGCGATTCAATTGCATTTGAGAAGTAAAGGATGAGGGCAATAAATTAAAATTGAAATCTCTCACCAATCTGAGATGTTTACTCTTTAAGCGTTTGAATGGGGTATAAAACTTAGTGTTTAAGGCATATGCGTACCCTAGAGTTGCTTGGGTCGTATTTAAGAAATACTCCTCAATTTGTTGATTGCGGCGGTAATTACTCTGATAGCTATAACTTCCATTAAAATTAGAAATGGCCCAAGGCATGGGTTTTTTATTCCCAGGTCTGGCAATTTTGAAGTTATTAATATTAAAGCTAAATAGTGAATTATAATCTTCTGCTGCTTTTCGGATAGACTCTCGTACTGTTTCTGAGGCTAATGCGGCTAAGTAATTTTCCAAATTGATATCAGGATTCAACGGATTGAATTTTGGACGTATAAAACTCTCAGACCATCCCAAATACATTGGAATACTTACACCTGCTTCGGCTGGAAAGAATTTCCCCAATTCGAGATTCGTGGCAATGTCGTAATTGTAATTATTGGTAAGGCTTCGATCGTTAAGTTTCTTATCAACGTCACCAAACCCGATGGTTCTAATAGAACCTGCTAAATTGAGTTGTCCGAAGTCTGCCAATTGCGCTTGGACGTTTGCCAAGGCTGCCCAGCCACCTGAGTTGGCAATATCTTTTACACGGAGTTCGTTGGTCCAAATTTCAAAGCACTTTGGACTTGTACTGTTATTTTTAACTCCAATCATCATAACCCGAACATTACTCAAATCGGGTAATCCCATAACCGTGATTTTACCTTTTTCTATCGGTTTTATATACGGAGCCGTCATTGGCCAATTGTTGTTTTGACGGTCAATTTTAAGATCAAACAGTTTTTGGAATTCGAGGTCTATGAAGTTTTCATCGGGCCAGATCAGCTTGTCGGCTCCTGAAGTACTTGAACTGATAAATCCGCGCGTCATTTTCAGAGGTACTTCATATTCGTAGTAGTTATTGGTTAAATCGGTACCAAAACGCATGATAACCGATACTTCACCGTCTTCTATGGTATTAGGCTCGTATTCTTCAGCGTGCACATACATTTGCATACGCGAGTAATTTCGGATATCGTATTGAACCGTTTTGAATGCTCCACGTGCGTCACCTGGCATCAAATTGCAAGTTACTAATGATAAAGCTTGTTCATTTTCTAAAACGGTACCTAAACTTGCCATGTTTTGAACACGCTCAATTCCGGGGGGCTTCACATACGCTATAGGGCTTCTTTTGCTGTTTTCTTCCAAGTTAACCGTACTAACAACAAACTTGGTTCCATCATTTGGATCCGCTGGAACAACAACTCCTGGAGTTTTAAGCGAGTTGGTATATCTGCGCCAGTCTGCACGAACCATATTGATATAACCAAAACGCATTATTGCAGGATCGTTGAATTGCGTTAAAACCATCCGCATGAAACGAATGCTTTTGAAATCAGAAATATTTCCGTAGGCCTTTTCGAATTCGCGAATTGGAATTTTTAACTGGTACCATTTGATCTCTTTTTGTTGACCGTTTCTTAGTGTGATATTATTGCTCGCGATATCAGCCACATAGTTTCTTCCAATTTGAAGATCGGCTGCAGAGATTTTGATTTTATATTGATAATAGTCTTCACTTTGATTCATGGTGAAATCACGGTTGATATCCTCATAATCAGGCTGTGTAGAAGACGATTTTGGCATGTCAGCATACTGACCGGTAAATGTTGCCGTGGAATTGTTTCCCTGCATACCTTGGTAACGGCCATATCTCTGAACGATATCCGCATCCGATTGCGTATAGTCATCCTCTAAATAGTGAACAAAGTTATCGTTAGAGGGGTCTAAAACTGCTTTTTGATAAATGGGGCTAGTAGTGCCAAAGTTTGCTTCCAAACGTTTTAAGTAGGCCGTGTCAAAGAAATCACGCTCTTCTTCATCCGTTAGACCATCCAAGCCCAAATCTTGTCTTTCTCTTGAATTGGGATCGTTATCAAATGCAAAATTGATTTGTGGACTGGTAGAAACAAATCCAAATTGACTGGTATCTATTTCCTGATGATTGCCAGGCGTTGTGGGCAATCCGTTTTCGAAAGATTTTCTTCTGTCTGGTAAGATGTCCTCACTCACATTTCCTAAATGCAACAACAACTCACCTTGAAGATTTGGATTGTCCATCAAAGGATCCATCAACCAGATTTCTACGTAATCAATATTGGCCGCTTCAAAATCGTTTTGATCTACACGGCGCATAATACCTGCCCAACTCTTACGCGGATTTAATAAACGACCGTCTTTATCAATTTCATTATCGTTAAAGTTGTAGTTATACAGTCCACGTTCGTAAGGGTCGAATGCCAAATCTAATGTAGGCAAAATAGTAGGAGTTCCTTGAGGGAAATTTCTTTCTGGGAATACCTCGCGCTGATCAATTTGGCGCATATACGGATTCGATAAGATTTGGTCTACGCGGTTTGCGATATTGGCGGGCATATCGGCATCTCGGTAAAACAATTGATCGATGGTGTAATAACTGAGTTTTGCGTGCTTATTTAACCAATTAAATTTATTGTTTAATGCTGCATCTGGGAACAAATCAGGTTGTTTCTGAGGAATACTTGCAACGGTCCAATTCCCAACCACCTTAAAGTCATTTTGTAATTCTGCCGCTTCAAAATCTTCGAGGTTGGAAACTCCGCGTTGATCGCCTTGTGAACGGTGATTTCCTGGGATAATTTGAGCAAATTCGGCATACGCCGTGATATTTGATACTTCTTTTGTTTCTAAGAAGGGGAGTTTGTCAATAAGTTTGGTTAAAAACCTTGACTTGGAACTGTATGCAATATCAGCTCCGAAAATGGTATTCAATAAAGGCTCTTCATTGAAATTGGTTTTAGTAGTAAGCGGCCTTTCGTACATATGTAGAAGGGTAGCGCCTAACTGTAAATTTTTGGAATACTTGTGTTCAACACGCCCACCCAACAATGTTTTTTGTTGGATATTGAACATACTTTGGCCATCGGCAGAAGCGCGTATTTCAGCCCCTCCTTGCAAAAGTCCTTGGTTGATAATACGCACACGACCCATGGCGTAATCAACTTCATAATCCATACCTTCTTGAAGTGGTCGACCGTTTGCGGTTACTCTAACGGAACCTCTTTGTAAGTTGGTAGTTCCTAGGAATAATTCAGCTCCATTGGAACTCTTAAAACTTCCTTGTAAAAAGAACTTATTGTGTTTTACATCTTGCTTCGCAAGGAATTTTGTAGAGTCGTAAAGGGCATCGTAACAGTAATAATCGGCTAGGTCTGTTCGAGATTCGAATTTTTCTCGAAGGAAATCTCCAAAGGGTTCAACTACCGGGAAAATGACCCGTGCCGTTTTCTTTTCAATGGTAATGCCTTCAATGGCATCGAATATACCATCGGGTTTGGCTTCCTGTTGTCGATTTAACTTGTCCAGACCCATTACCCGGATAAGCGGAATTCCATTTGCCAATTGGGGTAAATTAGCCGTACCTACCGGCATATAATTATAATCAGCCCCGGAAGTATCATCGGCATAAATAACATTGAATTTGAAATCTTCAAGACTTAAAGAATACGTGTTCAAACTGTACACGTTTTTCATCATCAAATCCCAAATTGGGAGCTTGGTACGAATGGTATTCCCCTTAAGCATTTTAAGGAATAACAAACGTTGGTCACCAGGCGGAATATCTCGGGAGAATTCACCCACTTGGTAGGTAGTTCCATTATACGTGTATTCAAAAGCAACCGCTAAAATTTCGTCGTTATTAAGCGGTTGATTTAAAGAAATATAACCCAATTGGGAGTTTAAGGTGAATTCCGTGCTCTTTAGTTGGCGTGCATAATTTAATAAGTCAAAATCTACGGTTTGTTCAAAATTGGGGAAAACGTTATAGGTTTCGTCAATAGCTGTTCCCAATTTTCGCATACCCGGATTGTTTTCGATGCTTGAGAATAAATTATTAGATAAATTATCTGCAGCAGGATTTGGATTGTTACCAAGACTGCTGCGATACGGATTGGATTCTCCTAAATCCATGAAACAAAGAATATCTCTCGGAGTTTCAACATTTGCGTTCCTATTGGTAATCCAAACTTCAACACGATTGATGATTACACCGCTGGCTACGATGGGAAGGTTTTCTAATGATTTATCGTAGTTGTCTCGGAAAAATTGAGAAAGGAAAAAATGGCGGTTTTGATCGTAGTTATCAGCCGTCATTTTAAATTCATTCATTTGGGCACCACCCTTTAAAACGGTTTCCGTGCTTTGTCCGCGATTCTGGGAAAACACCGTCCTGATGGTGGTTTTTCCGAATTGCATGCTATTGGCAAATCCAAATAAATTATTGGCCGGCTTAATAAGCTGAGTAGGTAGGTTTAAGTTGACATTTCCTACTTGTACATCTTTCAATATACCATCTGGTTTACCTTTCCATCCTAAGTTGGTTTGGTTGTCAAAGTCAAATTGCGCTTCAGTGTCGTAATTGATTCCTAATTTTACAAATTCTCCAATATTTCCGTTAGCCGCGATTTGAAGTTGTTGGTCAAATACAGGAACAAAATATTTTTGCTGTCGTTTACTGTAATTGGGATTGCGGTATTCATTGATGGTTCCGCCTAATTTAACCATGGCAGATCCTGTTAATTGAAAATCAACACCACCTGCACCGAAGATTTTGGATACGGCGGGGTTGCCCAATTCGGCTTTGATGTATTCGGTAATACCGCCTTTCGTAATGGCTTGTGAATAATCCGTGTTTTGAGATTTAGTTCGGTTGTAAGCCGCATTGTTCTCTGCGTTTTTTTTGTTGGAAATACTCGGTTACTGATAGCGATTCTCCCGTAGGATAACTTAAAGAACCTACTTGCTTGTACGCTTCGTAACGATTGGATTTAGGATTGTATTTCCAAGTCAGGCTAAGAGGATCATCCAAGTCAATATTACTTGATTGCTGTTTGTTTGGATCGTTTACTCCTGATTTTTTAACCTTATAGGTGGTTGTGTTGGTATCGGTTTGTGCCCATAAATTTTGCGTGCTTCCTGAAAAGGAAACAAGCATAACCAGAAACCATAAAATTCTTTTTTTCAATAATGAATTCACCTCAACCGCGCTATTTTTTATGGGAACCTGCAAATTACAATATTTTTAAGGAATTCTTGATCAATTCTTCAACGGTAGCAAGGCCTCCCAATTCTTTACTGACTTTTAATAATGCCTTTTCCGCAGCCGCTTTTGGATAACCCAAAACGCTTAATGCCGTTAGAGCTTCGCTTAATTGGTCTGTATTCCCGCCTAGGCCTGGAAGACTACCAGCAAATTTCTTTCCGGTTAACTTGTCTCGGAGCTCCAATACGATTCTTTGAGCGGTTTTTTCCCCAATGCCTTTTATACTTTTCAGAAGACCTACATTACCATTCAATATCCCCTGCGTTAAGGTTTCTGGATCTAAGCTCGATAACATTATCAATGCCGTATTATTTCCAACACCACTTATTGAGGTTAATAGCCGGAACATTATACGCTCGTCGGGATCCGAAAATCCATAGAGCTGAATAGCCACGGGATTTTGATTTTCAACTTTGAAAACTTGGTCAATAAACAACCGTACACGTGGATTTCCCTTGATGGATTCGAATGTATTTAAACTGATATGGGTGAGGTATCCGATACCCTGGCATTCGATTACGGCGTGTGTGGGCGTAAGAGATTCGAGGTTGCCTTCTATAAATTCGTACATGTCTGGATTTAGGTATAACGCTTAACCCTTAAAAAATAGTTTATCAAACCAAAAAAAGTCATGATTCCCAAAGGAATTAACATCGAGAACCATTGCCAATAAGAACGCTCCGAGCGGATTTTATCCGGATCCAAAAGACGAACGCGTCTTTCTTTTGATCGAATCTCAATTAAGCCGTTGTCGTCTATTAAATAATCAACACAATTCAATAAGAATTTCTTATTGGCAAAAGTGAATTGTGAAATTTTATCGTATCCGGTTGGGTAGGAGCCGCCTCTTGAATCCACAGGGTTTCTTATTACATCGGCATCGGCAACCACAATCATTTTACTTTCTCCCTTTTCTATATAGGGAACATTGCCGTATTTCTTCATGTATTTGTATCGAGATTTAAAACTGCCTTCCATTAAAACGGCCGCAATTTTTTCACCAGAAGCAAATTGTTTGCGTGCTTCCTCATCTCTCATTTGCATATAAACGGACTCCAAATCAACGGGAGCAGGTGTATTGATTATTTTAGAATAGGGTGAAGAGACCAATAAGGGAACAATGTTCAAATCAGGTCGGATTTTAGGTTCAATATGGGCGGGAAATTGCGTCCAAACGGCACCAATATTCTTACTAATAGGATGGTTTAACGAACTTCCTTGTAAAAGAGGGAAATAGGGGAAATCTACAAGTTCCATTCTGCCTGAAGCCGGAATAGGAACTCGGTTGCAATTCAAGTCTGCAAGAAGTGTATTCTTTAAAACCAATCCGTAATGGAATAAAGTTGATTGGAGATTTTCAAGATTGCGATTCATCGCCAATACTTGTTTGTAATTTCTGAAACTGTCAATTTCCATGTGAACCGGATCAACCAACCACATGATGCGACCGCCCTTCATTAAAAACTGATCGATGAGATATAATTCTTGGTAACTATAATCTTGAATGGGTTTAACAATCAACAAAAGATCGTTTAAGTTCAAACGACGGTGAAGCCCATTTACAAATATTTGATCCGCATTTTCTGGGTTTTTGGCGATAGCTTCAGCCCAAGGTCTTGCCGCTTCAGGGTCACTGAAATTCAAATTTAAAGATGAAATCTGGTAGTATTTCATCAATTCGCGGGCAAAACTATTAACCTCTGGACCTATCATCTCACCATTTCCATCGGCTACCACGATGCGTTTGGATTTATCCGATGCAACTTGCCTCAATCCGTTGGCTATTTCGTATTCGATATTGTCGATGGCTTTGTTGATATTTTCATCCGGAGTTTTGGCAACATCGTATTCGAAGAAATTGATACTGCCTCTTTTTTCCCCGTAAAAAAGTTCCGCGCCTGGGAGCAAGTATTTGATTCGAGTTTCATCTGCATTCTCTTTATCGATATCCCGAACCGGTTCAATACCTCTTTGAACGAAGTCTTGTAAAACTTCTTCCATTTCTGTTTCGTTCAAACCTTTAATGGGGTCGATTATTTCTAGTTCGATATTCTGTCCACTTGCTTCTCTGAATTCAAGCATTAAATCTCGAATTTCAAGTTTCAACCTTTTAAAACGTGATGACATTTCGCCATCGAGGTACAACTTTACATACAAGGGTTCTTTCAATTTTGAGGCTAACTTCTTACTGGTTTCGCTCAAGGTGTAACGACGTTCTTCGGTTAGATCAAAACGTTCGTAATAAAGATTGCCCAAAACATTGGCAATTACCACTACCAGCAACAACACCCCAAAATTCAGGTATGATTGTAATTTTCGATTTGTATAGCGTTTTACCATTTTCTGCTTTCAAAAACTAACTGAGTGAAACCTAAAAAAACAGCGGTAAATCCACCAAAATAAATAACATCCCGTGTGTCCACAACTCCGCGGCTGATTGAATTGTAATGAAACTCCAATCCAAACCAAGACAAACTTCTACCGATAGAATCCAACCAGCTTACATCTCCTAACATTGACAGAACACTGTAAAAAAAGAAAGATATAACCATGGAACTCAATAAGGCTACGATTTGATTATCCGTGATGGAACTGCTAAACAATCCAATAGATGTGTAGCACGCCGATAAAAGCAATAATCCCAAATAGCTTCCTAACATAGCACCCCAATCTACATTGCCTATTGGGTTAGATAAATTTTGAATGGTATACGCGTAAACCGTTGTCAACAGCAAGGCAAATGCAATAAGCGTAATAGATGCCGTGAATTTAGCCAATATGATAGAGATATCGGATATGGGCTTGGTGGTTAATATTTCTAATGTTCCAAGGCGTTTTTCATCGGCGATACTTTTCATCGTAATGGCGGAAACCAAAAAAATCAATATGTATGGCGCAATATCAAACATTACTTGTAAGGAAGCGATGCCTAAATCAAAAACATTGTTTCCATCTACAAACCATAAAAAAAGTCCGGTAAGTACCAGGTAAACACCAATTACGATATACGCAATTAATGAACCTAGAAAGCTGCGAATTTCCTTTTTATATAGTGTCCACATTTTGCGTTAATTGTTTAAAAATTTCTTCCAATGAGGTTTGATGCTTTGATATTAATTCCTTCAAATTATCATCAGCCACAATATTGCCTTTATTGATCATAATAACGCGCTCGCACATGGCTTCCACTTCTTGCATGATGTGCGTGCTTAACATGACGGTTTTTTCTTTACCTAAATCGGTAATTACATTTCGCATCTCAGCCACTTGTATGGGGTCAAGCCCACTTGTGGGCTCATCTAAAATTAGCACTTTAGGATTGTGCAATAGTGCTTGTGCAAGTCCAACGCGCTGTCGGTATCCCTTTGATAACTGTCCAATTTTTTTATGTTGTTCAGGTCCCAATCGGGTAATTTCAATCGCGTTTTTAACGGCAACTTTTGAATCGTTTGTTTGAGATAAACCTGCCATGAACTGCAAGTATTCTTTTATATACATCTCTGGATACAGAGGATTGTTTTCGGGAAGATATCCAACAATCTTTCGAACTTCAATACTCTGTTCAACAAAATCCAATCCACAAACGGTTCCGCCCCCAGAACTTGGTGGGATAAATCCCGTTATCATCTTCATCGTTGTAGACTTCCCGGCTCCATTTGGGCCTAGAAATCCAACAATTTCTCCCGTCTTTATTTGGAAGTTGATATTGTTGACAGCGACTTGTTTGCCGTAAATTTTGCTTAATGTATTTACTTCAATGCTCACAGTTTCAATACAAATTTACCGATTACGGGTGTACTTACCCGTTTTAAAACGTAAAAGTTTAGAAATATCGTTTGCTTTTCTGACTGCGTGGGATATCAAAGCTACCTGCATGGAGTTGAGTAACGTTCGATTTTAGGCAGCGATTATCAAAGTCAATGAACTTTTCTGGGTCTATCGGCCTTCCTAAAAATCGCGTTTCAAAATGTAAATGAGCTCCGGTGGATCTACCCGTACTTCCACCGAGACCAATGAGATCTCCAGCGCTAACGGTATCTCCATGAGAGACATGCCTTCTTTTTAGATGTGCATATAAAGTTTCAAGACCGTTGAAATGTCTAATTATGATGTAATTTCCGTAGCCTTTGTTGTATTTGCTTACGCGAACAACCCCATCAAAAGCGGCCATAACTGTATCACCCCCATTCCAAGTTGTAGATCATATACCCGAATGTACCCTCCCTTTTCTCCAACCAAAAGTGGAATTTACTTTACCGGGATGTGGGAATTCAAATCCGCAGTGAGAGGTGTCAGAAATTACCAAAAGTAAGGTATCTTTTAAATTTTCAACAGGATAACGATAAGGGTTCAAGGATTCAAAATCAAAACCATAATCAAAGGATAGCTCTGGATAGAATTTGGGTTCATTATCAATTTCATTAAAATAATCATCGGTATTCAGACTATCGGTAATGGGATTAGACCAAATAGTTGGAAATATCCAAAAAGCCACAAATAGCAACCATGCAGACTTATTTCTGTATACCGATAATTTGCAAAGCTTCATTTAAATCTTGTTGAATTTGATTTTTAAGCGCGTCTAGATTTTCAAATTTACGTTCATTTCGCAAGAAAGACACCAAATGAAGTTGTATTCGTTGGTTGTATAAGTCGCTTTCTAAACCAATTATATGGGCTTCTATTCTTCTATCCGTGCCGTTCAAAGTGGGACGCGTACCTATATTCATTACAACGGGGTACGTTGAACCATCGATTGTCGTTAGTCCAGCGTAAACACCATTTGGAGGGATTAATTTGTTGGAATCTTCAATCTCAATATTGGCTGTTGGGAATCCAATAGTACGCCCTCTTTTCTCTCCGTGAATTACTTTACCGCTTAACGGGTAATGATATCCCAATAAATCGTTGGCTATATTCAAGTCGCCGTTAATGAGTGATGAACGGATGCGTGTAGAAGAAATCGCAATGTCGTCAATTTCTTTAGCTGCAATTTCATTAACCGTGAAATGGAATTCTTTAGAAAGTGTCGTGAGATTTTCGAATTTACCTTCGCGGTTTTTACCAAAGCGATGGTCGTACCCAACAACGATGCTCTTTGCACCGATAGCCTCAACCAAAATGCGTTCTACAAATTCTCGAGGGCTGTATTCTGAAATCTCCTTTGTAAAGGCTAAAACCAATACCACATCGATTCCTAAGTCAAGAACTCTTTGCGCTTTCTCTTCTATCGAATTTAGAATTTGAGGATTCCAGTCTTTAGGTTGTACAACAGTACGAGGGTGTGGGTGAAAGGTGAGCAGCATACTCGGCAAATTGCGAGATTTTGCCTCTTTTAACACTTGATTCAGAACTTGTTGATGTCCGCGATGCACGCCATCAAAAGTGCCTTGGGTGAGCACAAAACCTTTGCTTGTAAGATTTTCCAAGCCAAAAATGACGCTTTTTTTCACGAGGGTGCAAAGTTCGGAATAAACCCTATTTTTGCAAAGCATGATTCGATATTTCGCCGGTCTTCTGTGTTTAATCTTGAATTTGAGTCCCATTAATGCTCAAATTGGTGGAACCGGAGTAATGCCAATTATGAATTTGCCTTTACATGCGCGCACCATGGCATGGGGAGGGTATATGTTAGCACAACCTTTAAGTGATGTTCAATATGCACTGGACAATCCTGCATTACTCAACAGCAGTTTACATGGTCAATATGGGGCTTCTTATGGAACGGTAGTTCCAGGTGTTAAAATTGGTGGAGCAGGTTATGCATATTCTTTAAAAGGCGGACATAACGTTTCTTTTCATGCTCAATATTTGGATTATGGCGAAATGAAATCCTTTGATGCTGGTGGCAATTCGTTGGGAATGATAACGGCCAATGAAATGAAATTTCTATTGGGTTATTCCAAAGAATTTGATTCGCGATTGGTTTTAGGGGCTCAATCAGGCTTTACTTATGCCGTTTTAGGACCTTTTGTTTCTACAGCGGCCATGTTAAACCTTGGTGCCCATTATTCTCGAACAGATAGTGGTGTACATTTTGGATTATCCGTTAAAAATATCGGTATGCAATTGATAAGTTATCGAGGTGCCGACAAGGAATCTTTGCCTTTTCAAGTGTTACTTGGTGCTTCTTATAAACCTTTGCACATGCCGTTTAGATTTCATATTGCATTGCACTCTTTGCAACAATTTTTAGGGTTAACATATAATCAATACTTAGAAAGTAATACGTGGACCTTAGGTAATGAAGATCTTGGAATTCCTGAAGCAGGCTTGGCCGAAAAATTCACGAGGCATCTTGTTCTTGGTGGAGAATTAACTATGGGGAAGCACTTAGGCATCCTTATAGGTTATAATCATCAAAGACGGATGGAAATGGCCCCAGAAATTAGAGGCGGATTAGCAGGATTTGGTTGGGGAATTCGATTTAAAGTGTGGAAATATCATCTCACATATTCAAGTGCATCGTTATTTCCTGGGTACAATACCAATACGCTAAGTCTTTCATTAATACCTACGTTTTACAACTAATTCATGCGTTCAAAAATAAATATTGCCATAGATGGTCATAGCTCTTGTGGTAAAGGAACCTTAGCCAAGCAACTTGCCGAGAAATTGGACTATACCTTTATCGATTCCGGCTCTATGTATCGTGCAGTCGCTTTATATTTTCTCGAAAATCAAATTAATTGCGCCAATGAGACACAAGTTCATAGTGCTCTAAGTGAAATTCGATTGGAATTTCAGAAAAACCAAACTACCCAACGTTTCGAAATATTTTTGAATGGTAAGTCTGTTGAAAATCGAATTCGCCAGATGGATGTGGCTGCAATTGTCAGTGAAGTCGCCGCATTATCCGTGGTAAGAAAAGAAATGGTTCGAATTCAACAAGAATTGGGCGCAGATAAAGGAGTGGTTATGGATGGCCGTGATATAGGTACAGTGGTATTCCCAGATGCAGAATTGAAGATATTCATGACGGCAGATGTAAAAGTTCGTGCAGAAAGACGTCATAAAGAATTGGTTGCATCGGGCTCCGATGCGACACTCGAAGAGGTTACAAATAATTTAACCACAAGAGATCGTATTGATTCCAATCGTGAAGATAGCCCACTTACATTTACCGATGCCTATCGTTTACTCGATAATTCCCACCTTTCACCAAATGAACAGCTTGAAATTGCTTTAGATTGGGTACATGAGGCATCAATAAATGATAGAATTTCGTAACTTTGTAGGATGAGAAAGAAGCTTGTTGCTGGAAACTGGAAAATGCATAAAAATCTGACTGAGAGTCAGGCATTGATTACAGAGATAAGAGGTATTGTGCGTGATGAATTCCGTCAAAATGATGCGGAAATCGTAGTTTGTCCTTCAGCATTGGCTTTGGCATCATCGGCTAGATTGGTAGAAGGTAGCGAAATTCAAATTGGTGCCCAAAATGTAAATGAAAACAAAGAGGGTGCCTACACCGGTGAATGGTCCGCTTCTATGCTGAAGAGTGCAGGTGCTACCCATGTAATCATCGGGCATAGCGAGCGCAGACAATACTATAACGAAACAAGCGAAGCATGTGCGTTAAAAAACAAAGCCGCAATTGCAGAAGAATTGACAGTGCTTTATTGTGTTGGCGAAAGCCTTGAAGAGCGTGAGTCAAATCAACACTTCGATGTGATAAAAGATCAACTAGAAAAAGGATTAGAGGGTATATCATCAGAGGAAATGAGTCATGTGGTGATTGCTTATGAACCCGTTTGGGCTATTGGTACGGGTAAAACGGCGAGTTCAGAACAAGCCCAAGAAGTGCATGCATTCATTCGTGGATTGATTGAAAGTAAATACGGCCTTAACATCGCGGAATCTGTTCGCATCTTATACGGTGGTAGTGTGAAACCGGATAATGCTAAGGAAATTTTTGGTCAACCCGATATAGACGGTGGATTAATAGGAGGAGCAAGCTTGAAGCCAAGAGATTTTTTTGAAATCATAAAAGCGGCGCGATAAAAATAATCATCCTCCAAATATTTATTTTGAGGAATTATAAATAGTTTAAGAAGTGTCCTGCCTGTGCTGGGCACTTTATTCGGCCAATCAACCTATGGGGCAAGCTTGCCTTTAATAATGGTATTTCAAATATTAGGTACGCTATTTTGGGAAATTATGCATCATTGAGCTTATCTGATAGAATCTTATAGATGCAATACAATATAAATGGCGATAACACTATGGTCGCTTTATTTGACTATCAAACGGGCCGCGATAATCATTTGGGCCGCGAACAACTGGAGTTTATACTTAATAGAAGAAATATAGGGCTTCTATGTGATTTTACTTTCTCAAGGTTTTAATGACCTGAATCCAAAAGTCGCTCTCTTTATCGACTAAAGTAATAAGGCTCTCTTTTTTTCGTTTTATATTTACAACGTTTATGAGATATATTACCTCGATAATAATTGCTTTTATTTTTCTTGTTCAAAATCCGTTAAAATCTCAAGATGCACGGCGATTTAATAACGATCCTGTTGTATTTATTGCAGAATTAAAGGAGAAATATTCAAATTTAAAGGATAAGAAATCTTTGGAGTCTTTTGAGGCGTTTCATAACAATTGGCTTAATGGAAAATACAATCCCGAACAACAACGATATCTGATTCGTATGTCGAATAAGATGTTAGATCAAGGGATGTCGTTAACGCCATATTTTGAGCTTTTTTATGCGGATTACACACGTAGTTTAGAATCGTCATTTAATAATAATATATTAGAACAATGGAAAGAAATCGCGACGCAACTCGTAGATCAATCCAATAAAGAATACCTCGATTTTTTAACGCTAACGGAAAGTTTATTTAAAGAAAATAAGTTGCACCAGCAAAGCAGTCGTTACTGGCAGTTTGATTCTACTACATATGATTTGAAATTAATCCAAGGACGTTTGGCAGTGGTTTTTGATGATGTGATTTTGAAGGGTATTGCAGTAAACGACACTATTGAAATCAAAACTAAGGGTAGATGTTACCTAACCGAAGGTATTTGGGAGGGAGTTAAAGGGGAAACCACGTTGCACCGTTCGTTTCCAAATGAAGGAGCCAAAGTGAATTTTGGGGCATTCAAAATAGAGCTGAACGATTATAGGTATGACGTAGATACCGTAAGTCTCACATTTCCCCGGTATTTTGAAAAGCCCATCTTAGGTTCCTATAAAGATGAAGTTCGCGATTTCTTCACCGAGGGAAACAAACAGGCCTCTAAGTTTCCTCAATTTACATCGTTTGAAAATCAACTTAAAATTAAGGGTATAGTAGGGGAGAGTTCAATTTTTACCGGTGGTTTTACATTGTTAGGAAAAACCATACAAACCAATACTGTAGATGGAAAACCTTCTTACATTGATATTTATTTTAAAAACGAGAAGAAAGTCACGCTAAAAAGTAAAGGCTTCCAAATTAGAAATGGAATAGCTTTATCGAAAAAGTCTGAATTCACTATGTATTTAGATTCGATAAAAGGAATTTTCCATCCTTCGGTTGACATTTCATTTAACTACGGACAAAATCGTTTGAAAATCACCAAGGGTGAAGACGGTTTGCAACGCGGCGTATTTCAAAACAACTACCACAATATGAGCATTGATGTTCAAACGGTATCGTGGAAAATTGATGAGCCATTCGTGGATTTTGATAACTTCAATAACGATAAGCCTGCCTTTTTCGAATCGAACGATTTCTTCCGACAAATTTATTACGATCGCATACAAGGGGCATTATCTGCTAACCCTATTGAAAAACTCTATGCGTTTTACAACAGAATGCCGCCAGATCCTGCTGTTGAGAATTTGCAAAAAATGCTTAAGAAATTGTATTTGGCAAAACCTCGTAATAATGAACGTATAGCTCAGGTTGCAAAACAATTACAGGAACTAAACAGAATTCGAAAAGCCAAATATATCACTCCCGAGCGCAGGAAATTTGCCCTAAAGGATTATTGCGAAGTTTGGGATTGCAATCCAGAAGCCATTCAACACGCTTTTATTGATTTGCACGATGAGGGTTTCTTGATTTACGATTTTGAAAACGATAGCGCCTACATTACCGATAAATTGTTCAATTATATCATAATGAATAAAAAGGCCAAAGACTATGATGTAATTCGATTGTCTAGTGTTATTGCAGCAAGACCCAATGCAACGCTTAATCTATTGAGCAATGAAATGAACATAGAAGGCGTTGCGGCATTTAATTTCTCTGATTCTCAATCTGTTTATGTGCTTCCCAAAGAACAACAAGTGAAGTTGACGAAAAATCGGATGCTTGAGTTTGGCGGAAAGGTGAGTGCGGGAAGATTTGAATTTTACGGTGAGAAATTTACTTTTAACTATACCAATTTTGACGTTTACTTCGAAGTCGTTGATTCCATGAAAATGTATTTCCCAGATGAGTCGGGTGTGCGTTTGAGGCCCATTAAATCGGTATTTCGAAATATTGGAGGAACATTATTCATTGATAAACCGAATAACAAATCGGGAAATATTGATTATCCCGAGTATCCCATTTTTAAATCCAATCGCGGGGGAGATATCTTATACGATAAACCCAGCATACACGGTGGCCAATACATTGCGGACAGGTTTAAATTTACCGTTGATCCATTTACCATTGATAGTTTGGACAACTTTACCATTGACGGTTTAAAATTTGATGGTACGTTCTATTCGGCTGATATTTTCCCTGTTTTTCGACACTTCATCTATATTCAACCAGATTACAGTTTGGGATTTGTTAAGAAAACACCATCCGGAGGATTGCCCATGTATAAAGGCAAGGGCAAGGGTGATATGACTTTGAACTTAAGTGAGGTTGGTTTTTATGGCCAAACAGGAAGATTGGATTATGAGACCTCGGTTACGCAATTTACACGGATTTTGATGTTGCCCGATAGCACAATGGGGCCGATAAATACATACGATTTGAAAGAAAGTACCTTGTATGCAGAGACACATGCTAATGATGCAAATTTGCGCTGGATTCCCTATGCCGATAAATATAAAATCACAACCGATAAATGGCCCATGAGGACATTTAAACCAGGGCATTCCTTTACAGGTACAACAACCCAATCTCCGAGTAAACTTTTAGGAGATGGTTTGTTGAAATGGGATTTAGCCGAGTTCAGAAGTAAGGAGATGCACTTGCAACCCAAACAATCTGTGGCGCAATCAGCTTCGCTTCAAATTTATACGCACGATACCAGTAAAATTGCGTTTGTATCGGAGAATATTAACGGATCAATGAATTTCCAAACGAGAATTGGAAAGTTCAGATCCAATATTGCGGGGCAACCCACGCGTTTTCCATTTAATATGTACCAAACGAACTTGAGTGATTATGTTTGGAAAATGGATGCTCGAACAATTGAGGCTAACGTCGGACCCACGATGGCTGGAGTTCAGCCAGATTTTTTGAGTTTGAATCAACGTCAAGACTCGCTCCATTTTGAAGGTAGAAAGGGTCTTTATGACATGAACGATTACACATTGAAAGTCTCCGAAATCCCACATATTGATTTTGCCGATTCTAGAATTTTCCTCAATGATGGAAAAGTTTTAATTCGTAAAGAAGCCAATATGGACACTGTATTCAAGGCGAAAATCATTGCGAATCGAACGGATAAATTCCATACCATTACCGATGTTACGGCTAAGATTTACGGGAAATATGGAATTGGTGGAAGTGGCGACTATAAGTACGTGAATAAGTTGGGAAGAGAACAGAAGGTACATTTTGATAGCATGGTAGTAGTTACCGAGAAAAAGTTACATGCCTTCGGAAGTATTGAAGAAGAAAATGGTTTTACGCTCGACACAAAAATTGCATTTAAGGGCAAGGCACATCTTATATCCGCTCAAAGGGATATCCGGTTCAGAGGGTTGGTTAAAACGATGCATACATTCGATTTTATGAGAGAATCAGCTTGGTGCCGTTTTGATGGTGAAGTCAATCCGTTGGATGTCGTTATTCCTATGAATCCTCCGAGAATGGCTAGTGGTTCCAAGATATTTGTGGGTCTCCATGTAGCAAAAGACTCTTCCCATATATATCCGGTTTTCAATTCAACCAAACGCAGATTATCCGATAATGACGTTACTCAAGATACAGGAATTCTTTATTGGGATCACGATAAACAAAGCTTCTTCTCAGGTTCTAAGAATCGACTAAAGGGAGGTGAATTAAGAGGGAATTACATCCAATTTAATGAATCCAATCATAGCATTCATGCAGAGGGACCAATGGATTTTGGTGTTGAGTCAGAACAAGTTAAATTCAGAGCGGCGGGAACTGCAGATTTAGCTCCTCGCGATTCCGCTTTTGAATTCAATTTGAGTATGCTTATGGATTTCCCATTGCATCCAGATTTCAAGAAGCGAATGACCGAGATGTACTTAGGAGAGGGAATTGGAGATGTAGATTTGAATACTGATTTCTTTAAGGAAAATATTCATCAATTGATAGACGATCCGGGATTGAGAAGAGACATGTTGAAGAACATCGAACAGCGCAATCAAATCAAAGGGAACTTAAACCTTATTGGCGGTAAAGATGAAACCAATTATAACTTCATTTTTAGTGATGCCAAATTCAGATGGGATAGCAAAGTTAGAGGTATGTTCTCGGATGGCACTATTTCATTAGTTTCTCTGTTTGGAACGCCCATCAATAAAACCATTAATGCGACCATATACATGGAGGCAAAACGAGGGGCTGAGAAAATGCATATTTACTTAGATGATGGCGTAAATAAGGTTTATTTCTATGTTCAATCCTACCGTGTTAATATTTACACCAATGATGAGCAATTACTTGAAATAATGGCCAATACCAATAACAAAGTAAAGCCTCGAGACTTTGGTGTTTCTGCTACGGGAGAGCGCTCTGTAGATCGATTCTTAAGAAAAATTGGTTTGGACTAATACACGACTTCACACAGTGTGAGTCCTTTCGCAGGTACCGACATCCCAGCTTCCGAACGGGTTCCTCCAAGAATGAGTTCTCTATGTTTGTCTAGGGTTAATTTACCCCTTCCAATTTCAAGTTGGGTTCCTACTATAGCCCGCACCATATTGCGAAGAAAGCGATTGGCGCTGATGTGGAATTCTGCTCCGATATTATCAGAAACCCAATAGGCCTGAAGTACGGTACAGCGATAGTGATTGCTTGAAGGGGCGCCTTTGCAAAAAGCAGAAAACTCATGTTCGCCAATTAGATCTTTACAAGATTCATTCATTAGTTGAATGTCTAAATCGGGCTTTACCAAATGGCAAAAATGGCGATTGAATGGATTGTTCTGGTATTGCAATCGGTACACATACGATCGTGAGAGGGCAGAAAAACGAGCGTGGAAATCGTCTTCAACGAGAGAAACGCCTAATATACCAATGGTCTCAGGGACTAAATGTCGGAGTTTATAGGCCAGTTGCTCGCAATCAACATGTTGGGAGCTATCGAAGTGTGCGGTAAAAAATGAGGCGTGAACACCTGTATCGGTTCTTCCACATCCTAAACAATCGATGGTTTCGCGTAAAATGGTAGACAATGCCTTTTCAATTTCGGCTTCTACACTATGGGCGTTAGGTTGAATTTGCCAACCATGGAAATCAGTTCCGTCGTATTGCAAATCCAAACGATAACGCATTTTTTAACGATTCAAATTCTCAAATATCACTGCAGAGCCTTGACCAACGCCAATGCACATAGTGGCCAAACCATATTTGAATTGGTTGTTTTTCTTGAATTGATGCAATAAGGTCGCTGAAATTCGGGTGCCACTTGCTCCTAAGGGGTGACCTATAGCAATGCTTCCACCGTTGAGATTGACTTTTGCTGGGTCTGCGTGAAGTTCATCCATACTTGCCAATACTTGCGCGGCAAAGGCTTCGTTCAGCTCCATTACGTCCATATCGTTGATGGTTAAACCTGCTTTTTTTAAGGCCAACTTTGTTGCAGGCACTGGACCAATTCCCATGTAAGCAGGATCGACTCCAGCAACTCCAAAACTTACGATACGTGCCATCGGTGTCAAATTGTATCGTTTTAATATTTCTTCACTTACAACCAATGCACAAGCAGCGCCATCATTAATACCCGATGCATTCCCGGCGGTTACGGTTCCATTTTCCCTAAAGGCGGGTTTCAAACCACCTAAAGTTTCTAATGAACTTAATCTAGGATGTTCGTCTGTATCAAATACCATTGGATCTTTTTTTCGTTGCGGAATGATTACGGGAACGATTTCATCTTTGAAGGCACCCATATTATGCGCAGCTTGCCATTTTTCTTGAGAACTCAATGCAAATTGATCTTGACGTTCTCGGGATATGTTCCATTTCTCCGCTACATTTTCCGCGGTTTCACCCATGGAATATGGATGGTGCAATTTAGAAAGTGCTGGATTGGTGAATCTCCAACCTATAGTGGTATCATGAATTTCAGGCGTGCGTGAGAACGCAGTTTCTGCTTTTGCCATAACAAAAGGAGCTCGGGTCATACTTTCGGTTCCACCAGCCAATATCATATCCGCTTCCCCGCTTTTAATAGCCATGTAAGCGTTTTGTAGCGATTGAAGTCCAGAAGCACAAAGTCGGTTTACGGTATAACCCGGAACGGTTTCGGGAATACCTGCAAGGAGGGAAGCCATACGGGCAACATTTCTATTGTCTTCTCCGGCTTGGTTTGCAGCGCCAAAAATAACCTCGTCTACGTCGCTCCAATTTACTTGGGAATTACGCTCCATGATTCCTTTAATCACATGTGCGGCTAAATCATCAGGTCTTACAGAGGCGAGTGTGCCTCCGAATTTTCCTACAGCCGTGCGTAAAATATCCACTACATATACCGAATTCATGACACAAAGGTCGCAAAATTTAGTGGTTGGAAATACATTAATTTGGGTAATTTTGGAGTTCGATGCTGAAACTACCAGCCATATTATCAGTAATTTTTCTTTTTACAGGGATTTTTAGCCCGATTTGGCAGGGCCAAAAATTGAATCAGCATCGAAAAGAAATAAAAAAACAAATACGTAATCAAAATATCAAACTAGACAACATCGATACCTTGTTTTTTGCAAATTTGCAGACCCATGATATTACGGTTGAATCTGAGATTGAAGTAAATGGAATGATGTACGATGTTTTGGAAGTGATTCCTATATCAGACGGTATACAAGTGGTGGCATTCCGAGATATAAAGGAGAAGCAATTATTACAAAGCTTATCGAATAAAATTAATAATGAAATCCCATGGAGCCAGTCTCCAAATTTTAAAGTTCAAAACCCGCTATTTTCGGAGCATTTCAATCCCATTGACTTTGGGGTAATTCCCTTAAACAAGATCCATTTTTGTGATGTCATTGGCCCTTGCCAATGTGGATTTGTAGGTGTCCTAACGCATCCCCCAGAAATGCTTTTTTCATAAACAATTCGAAGCATTTTGCTTCCGACATTGAGAGTTTAATCTTGAGGATTAATACTAAAAAAAGTTCCTAAGGAACAATGAAAAAATTATTGCTAATTATGGGAGTTGCTTACAGCGGAATGCTGTGCGCCCAACAAACAAATGATAGTAACGACATTGAGTCGTTTGATGAAATTCTGATAAGCGCAGATCGTTATGGCTCGAAGAGAAAACAATCTGTACATGAAATAGAAGTTATCAGCTCCAAGAAATTGAGTGAATTGCAAGGAGCTAATTTGGGAGATGCCCTCCAAATGACGGGTAAGGTTTTTGTACAGAAAAGCCAAATGGGCGGGGGTAGCCCTGTTTTACGTGGATTCGAAGCAAGTCGTGTTTTGCTTGTGATTGATGGAGTTCGCATGAATAATGCCACTTTTAGGGCGGGTCACTTACAAGATATAGTAAGTGTTGATCCTTTTGCCTTAGAGCGTTTAGAAGTTAATTTTGGATCGGGCTCAACATTGTTTGGGTCTGATGCAATGGGTGGGGTTTTGTATATGAAAACCAGAGATCCTAAACTTCTTAGGGAAACTCAAAATATTGGTGATACAAGTGTTCAATTAGGTGCAGGTAATCATAAATCAATATCCGCTCGACTTATTGGGATGGCAAACCTGCGATTTCAATCAGCATCCAATAGTATTATTGGAAATGCTTCCCTAGAATACCAAGGTCAAAAAAAGGCTCTTTTGTTTAATGTAACGCATTCAAAATTTGGTAACCTACGAATGGGTAGAAATACGTTTACCCGTGCACAGGATAGTTTTGGAATTCAACCCTACCGTGTGGTTTCGGATTATAGCGGTTTAAGTAGTATAGATAGTCTGGCTTCCAACGATGATTCATATACACAACCCAATACTGGTTACGAACAAACGGATGTATTGGTCAAATATCGTTTTGAAGCAAAAGGATTGCATACGTTGAATTTTCAAGGGTCTTTTGCTGGTGATATTCCCCGGTACGATCGAATGCAATATTGGGCTCCTAATGGCGATCCGGCTTATCTGCCAATAGAATATGGAGCATGGTCTTACAAACCGCAAAATCGCATGTATTTGGCCTACACTTTTGAGGCGAATGATCCTTCTCAACAAAGATTTCGTTTAGCCCATCAAATATTTGAAGTGGGCCGTTTATCAAGAGCTTGGAATAAGGCAAACGAGCGCTTGCAATCGGATCGCGTAAATATGTCGAGCTTTAATTACGATCGGAAGGATTTATTGGGTAATTGGGAATTACACTCTGGGTTTGAATATATTTACAACCATGTAAACAGTATTGGAACACAAAGAAATGTACTTACGAATGAGGTAATCCATTCGAAATCCAGATATGCAGATTCGTTTGCTTCCACACAATCCGCAGCCGCATTTGCTCAGATTAAACGAAGTTGGGGCAACACTGCGCTTGTAGGTGGATTGCGGGTGACATATTACCAACTCCTAGCCGCTTTCAAGGCACAAAATCTATGGGAGTTGCCTATTAATAATACCACTTTCTCCCATTTGGGTCCGAGTTATCATTTTGGATTCATCCAAAAGATAAACGATAAACTATTGGTAAAGGCTTCCATCAATCAATCTTTTAGAAATCCCAATGTTGATGACCTGACTAAGGTGTTTGAATCCCAGCGCGGTTTAAAATTGCTAATCCCCTCACGAAATTTAAAACCAGAAGTGGCCCATACGTTTGATTTAAATGTGAATTATAGATTGAATTCAAACGTGTATTTCGAAGCGGGCACCTATTATTCCAGGGTCAACGATTTAATGTCCGATGTATTTGGTGAAATAGCGGGTAAGGATTCAATTTCATGGGACGGGATTTTAACGCCGGTTTATCAAATTCAAAACGTTGGGGAAGGCCATATATATGGTTTTTTTGCGAACCTACAATGGCGATTTGCCCCTGAATGGACGTTTAAAAGGCGGGTTTTACAGAAACTCAAGCTAGGGTGAAATACAACAACGGTATTTGGTATCCCATGGATCACATTCCACCGCTCTACGGCCACGTTTCGATTAAATGGAGTAATCCAAGCCTTTGGGCAGAAGCACAATACTTATTTAATGGGTCAAAACCATTGAATGAATACTCCCCAAGTGGGAGGAAGACAATCTTAAATATACTCCAGGGTTTTCCCAAGGCATAAGTGTAGGAAATCCTTCATGGGGAATTGTCAATATTCGCTGTGGTGCTCAAATCAAGGATTCTTGGAACATTCAGATTTCTGTAGAAAACATGCTCGATTTGGGTTATCGAGTTTTTGCAAGTGGAATTTCTGCTTCGGGTAGAAATATTTCTACCACACTTAGCTACAAATTTTAGCATAAGTCATTTGAAAACAACACAATTACTTTGTTAAGGAATTGTGTTGTTTTTTGTGATTTCTTAATCTTGATTCATTTTTTAAGTTGTTGTTTGATAGTTATTTAAATTGATGCGTTTGTGATTTTAATACAAAGTTGACACAAACTTAATTTTTCTTCAAAAAAACTATAAGTGCTTTTTCTATATTTGCGCCCCTTTTATGAAGCCCACTGTAGCAATTTTGTATGCCGAGAGCCGGTATACCCCTTGGAAAGAGAATATCGATTTCGAAACCGTTCGCTCTTTTGTTGATGCCCTGAATCACGATTTTGAAACATTAGTCGTGCATATGACGCAACCCTGTGATGAATTAGCAAGTTTATTAAAGAGTGCGGATTATGTAGTGAACTTGTGTTATGGATTTGGAAATTATAATCAAGCCGAAGTAGCCACTTGGTTAGACTTGAATGATATCAATCACCTGAGCAGTTGTGGTGATGCCCAATTATTAGCTCAAGATAAGAAGGCCGTTGAAGAATTGTTACTAGAAAAAGGGGTGAGAACACCGGTGTCCATTACCCAAACGTCTCAAATTACTGAGGGAAGTTATATTCAAAAACCTCGGTTTGGTGGATGTCATCGTGGAATTGAAATTATGGATTCTACGGATGCCACATCGCGAATGACATTTGGCTTGGATAACGATACCTTATTACAACCGTATTTAATTGGCCGCGAATTCTCTGTGGGAGTTATCCCTAAAGCAGATGGAAGTGGTTATGAGGTATTGCCGCCGGTTGAAATTGTACCATTCCCTCCGAGAGATGTATTTATTGCAGGAAGCGCATTTGGAACTACACAACGTGAATTTCATCCTATTTTAACCGAGGAAATGAGCATGGAAGTACAAGCAGCTGCCGTTATGTCCCACAATACATTTGGATTGAACTATATGTCGAGAGTGGACATTCGGGAGTTTAATGGACATATGTATATTTTGGATATCAATACAATGCCCAATATGCATCCGCGGAAAAGTTTGATTCCTGCGATATTGCGAGAAAATCAAATTGATTTAAGTGAGCTGTTGCGCCGCTTTATTGCAATTAACGATCAGATGCGCTTGTCGCAATACAAAATTGAAGGGCTTAACCCAATTGAAGTTCCTTCAAATCTTGACTAAGCAAAATCTTCGCACTACCCTTCGATTTTAGCAACACTTCCATAGAGTGTTTTTCATCAATTCGAAGTTTTTTCATGATTTCAGCGACCCAAAATTGCAGTGTTGGATAATGATGGCAGTTGAGCTTTAACTCACTGTAGTGCAATTGCCAAACTAGATTTCCAGGAATTGTAAATTCCAAATAGATTAGAGACGGCTGCTCATGAATCCATAACCATAAATGCCACTTGTTTTGAATAAGTAATTCTCCATCAGTAATGATTTCGTTTCCTTTTTCATCAAAATATATACCCTGTAAAATAGTAACGGGCGTATTATTGGGAATTACATCCAAAACATTCAAAGGAACGCTTCCAATTTGGAATCCTTGCTTCGACAATTTGGCAAAAAATGGTAGATGTGTCATATTCGGAAGTATTTATAAATCCGAATCTACTGAATAGCTGATTTGGATTTGTAACCAAAAAAATATCATTACATTAAGTTAAGTTACTTTTAGGTAAAACACCCTTTAAATTGTCTTGTTTACCAAATACAAACTAAAAGCAATATTTTTGCAGCAATGGGAAGGATGTTTGAAAAGCGCAAACACAAGATGTTTGCTCGTTTCGACCGAATGGCGAAACAATTTACGAAATTAGGGAAGGAAATTGCCATAGCCGTTAAAATGGGCGGTGAAAATCCAGATTATAATCCGAGATTACGTGTTGCAATTCAAAACGCTAAGGCAGTTAATATGCCTAAAGATAGGGTAGAAGCTGCGATAAAACGCGCACTTAGTAAATCGGAAGGCAATTACGAAGAAGTACGTTATGAAGGCTATGCTCCCCACGGTGTGGGTGTATTGGTAGAAACGGCTACCGATAATACAACCCGCACAGTAGCCAATGTAAGAATGCATTTTAATAAAGGTGGTGGAACCTTAGGTAAAACGGGATCTTTAGATTTTAATTTTACGCGAAAAGGCGTTTTTAAAATTTCTAAAGAAACCTTAGGAGACAGAGATTTGGACGAATTTGAGTTTGAGCTGATAGATCACGGTCTTGAAGATTTTGCAATCGACGATGAGGACGTATACCTATATACAAGTTTTACGGACTTCGGAATCATGCAAAAGCAATTGGAAGATATGGGCATTGCAACTTCTAATGCGGAACTGCAATACCTTCCTCATTCGTATGTTGATCTTGATGAAGATCAAGCACAGGAAGTGCTAGATTTGATAGAGCGCCTCGAAGGCGATGACGACGTTCAAAACGTTTATCACAACTTGCGTTAAGGGCAAGTCGGGCATTTATATTCGTATTTCTCTGGGAACTGGGCCTTTACCCATATGTATCGATCTGGATTTGTAGGGTCGTTACTAACAATGCGCACACCCATGCTTTTTGCTCCTGTTTTTGTAACAGTATCGAATTTGAATTTGACTTTCATTTTTTTGCCGCCTTCGATAGTTTTTGGGAAATCTTCGAAGGTGATGCATGGACAGTCGGTATTGAGTTGTTTGATTTCAAGCGTTTCTTTTCCAGTATTGATAAAGGTAAATTCCCCGAAGAGGAATCCTCCAGAACGCTCTTGCTTACCGAAATCATAAAGTGCAGGTTCAACTTTCAACTTAGGTGAACGCCTAAGCTGCCGCTTGGTGAGCTCGGGGAAATATTGAGAGCGCGTGTAACTCACCTGCACAGGAATCATAGTGGAACCGGGAGCATTGGATTGAAATGCAAGCTCGAAACCTCCAAACCCATATCCTGGGGCCAACTTACCATCAATTGATATTTGAATCTTACCTATTTCATTAGGTTCGAGATTTTTTGGATATATCACCTTGGCATAAGGGGGGAGTTTTTCAGCAGCAACTAAATAGAGTTGCGAACTAAAAGAAGACTGATTGATAACCCGAATTTCCTTCATTGCCGTCTGATTATCCAAAAGAGGATCGAAAGAAATTTGGTATTTCTCAAAGTCTATGCGACCGATTGCCGGTGGTATATAGGTGTTTTTATTGTTTTCCTCTTTTGGACGAATAACATCACCTTTAATGGCAAGGTAAGATATAGGGCTAAAAGGGGAGTTGGTGTATACGGTTAGGGTTTTATCAAACTTACCCAAACGGTTTGTAGTTTCATAACGGGCCTCAATATATCCCTTTTGTCCGGGTTCAACGGGTTCACTACTCCAACTTGGTGCTGTACAACCACAACTCGATTCTACCCTGTTTACAATAACAGGTTTTGGGGTTCGGTTTATAAACTCAAATCGGTGTGTTGCAAATTTCATAGATTCCTGAAGTTCGCCGAAATCGTGTTCGCGTTCACGGTAATAAATTCCGGGTTTATCACCTTGCGTGTTTTGAGATTTTAAGGGGTTTGAAAACAATAAAAAGGCAGAGAATGCGATTTGCACAAATGAACGAAATGGAATTGAATTACAATACATATATAATATGGTTTAGTATACTGACGAGCAACACTATGAAAAAGGTTGCTTATTATCTACAAATATAGTGAAGATGAATGCTACATAAACCATAGATTTTTGGGGCGTGAGGTTTAATAATGGACGATAAGTCCGCGTGGCATTTTATGTAAAGATGATAAAAAGCGATTTTTTTTTCGCATGCTATTGATATTGATAAAAAATAAGTGTAATTTTGCCGTCCTTTTTGGGAAAAAATATGCCTACTATTCAACAGTTAATTAGAAAAGGACGCAAGGAAATCGAGACTAAGAGTAAGTCTCCTGCTTTGGATTCTTGTCCTCAGAGAAGAGGGGTTTGCACCCGTGTATACACCACCACGCCTAAGAAGCCTAACTCAGCATTGAGAAAGGTTGCTCGTGTGCGTTTGACCAACGGTAAAGAAGTGAATGCTTACATACCGGGAGAAGGTCACAACCTTCAGGAGCACAGCATCGTTTTGGTGCGCGGCGGAAGGGTAAAAGATTTACCTGGTGTTCGTTACCACATCGTACGTGGTGCGCTTGACACCGCTGGTGTTGATGGAAGAAATCAAAGAAGAAGTAAGTACGGAACCAAAAAGCCAAAAGCAAAAAAATAAGCCATGAGAAAAACGCGCGCTAAAAAACGCATTCTTACACCCGATCCAAAATTCAACGACGTGATGGTAACACGTTTCGTTAACGGGATGATGTACGATGGAAAGAAATCTGTTTCATTGAACATATTCTACACCGCTTTAGATATAGTAGAAAAAAAGATTACCGAAGAGCCTGGTATTGAAACATGGAGAAAAGCCATGAACAATGTAATGCCTTCAGTGGAAGTTAAAGCACGCCGTGTAGGTGGTGCTACTTTCCAGATCCCTACTGAAATTCCCCAAAAGAGAAAAGTAGCTCAAGGCATGAAGTGGTTAATTGGATACGCTCGTAAGCGCAACGAGAAGAGCATGCCTGAGAAATTGGCTGCTGAAATTATTGCTGCGTCTAAGAGCGAAGGAGCTTCTGTAAAGAAGAAAGAAGATACTCACAAAATGGCTGAAGCCAACAAAGCATTCTCACATTTTAGAGCTTAAGAAAAGAATTAAATGGCACGCGATTTAAAATTTACCAGAAATATTGGAATTGCCGCGCATATCGATGCAGGTAAAACAACGACAACCGAGCGTATCCTTTTTTACGCAGGTGTAAACCACAAAATAGGTGAGGTACACGACGGTGGTGCTACCATGGATTGGATGGCACAAGAGCAGGAGCGTGGTATTACCATTACCTCTGCTGCTACCACTGTATTCTGGAAATACCGCAATCAAGATTATCATATCAATATCATTGATACTCCAGGTCACGTAGATTTTACCGTTGAGGTAAATCGTTCTTTGCGTGTATTGGATGGTTTGGTGTTCTTGTTTAGTTCTGTTGATGGTGTTGAGCCACAATCAGAAACTAACTGGCGCCTTGCCGATAACTATAAAGTTCCTCGTATCGGTTTCGTTAATAAAATGGACCGTTCAGGAGCTGACTTCCTTAATGTAGTAGCGCAAGTTAAATCTATGTTAGGAAGTAATGCAGTTCCACTTCAGTTACCTATCGGTGCTGAAGACAAGTTCCAAGGTGTTGTTGATTTGATCAATTTCCGTGGAATTATTTGGGACGAAGACAATTATGGAATGACTTTCAAAGAAATTGAAATTCCAGCTGATATGGTCGACGAAGCTACAGAATGGAGAGAAAAATTACTCGAGGCTGTTTCTGAGTACGACGACAAAATCATGGAAAAATTCTTTGAAGATCCAACCAGCATCACCGAGCGTGAAATCTTAGATTGTTTGCGTCAAGCTGTAATCGATTTGAAGATTGTTCCGATGATGTGTGGTTCTTCATTCAAAAATAAGGGTGTACAAACCATGTTAGACATGGTTATGGAGTTAATGCCTAGCCCTATGGATATCGAAGATATCAAGGGTACGCATCCTGATACTGAAGCTGAAATTACACGTAAGCCTGCTTACAGCGAACCGTTTGCGGCATTAGCATTTAAAATTGCTACTGATCCTTACGTTGGTCGTTTGTGCTTTATCCGTGCTTATTCGGGTAAACTAGATGCAGGTTCTTACGTATTAAACATGCGTACAGGAAATAAAGAGCGTATATCTCGTATATTCCAAATGCATGCTAACAAGCAGAATCCTATCGAGTTCTTAGGCGCTGGTGATATTGGAGCTGCTGTTGGATTTAAAGATATCAAAACGGGTGATACCCTATGTGACGAAAAACATCCCATCATTCTTGAAAGTATGGATTTCCCTGATCCTGTAATCGGATTGGCTATCGAGCCTAAAACTCAGGCTGATACGGATAAGTTAGGAATGGCTTTGTCAAAATTGGCTGAAGAAGATCCTACTTTCCGTGTTCATACAGACGAGGATAGCGGACAAACGGTTATTTCAGGTATGGGTGAGTTGCACTTGGATATCATTGTTGATCGTTTAAGAAGAGAATTCAAAGTTGAGTGTAATCAAGGTGCTCCTCAAGTAAATTACAAAGAGGCATTAACCAGAAACTTCACTCATCGTGAAACATATAAGAAACAAACAGGTGGTCGCGGTAAATTTGCGGATATCCAATTTGAAATTGGTCCAGCTGATGAATCTTTCCAAGGCGAAGGCTTGCAGTTTGTGAATGAAGTTGTTGGTGGTTCAATTCCACGTGAATTCATTCCATCTGTAGAGAAAGGTTTTAAAGCGGCTATGCAGAACGGTGTTTTAGCAGGTTATGCTATTGATCGTATTAAAGTTCGTTTGTTTGATGGTTCTTTCCACCCAGTGGATTCTGATTCATTATCGTTTGAAGTTGCGGCGAAACAAGGTTTCCGTTCAGCAGCTAAAAACTGTGGTCCTATCTTATTGGAACCAATAATGAAATTAGAAGTTGTTACCCCTGATGAAAATACAGGTGATGTAATGGGAGACTTAAACCGTCGTCGTGGACAAATGGAAGGTATGGACGAGCGTGGTGGTGCACAGGTTGTTAAAGCTAAGGTGCCATTGAGCGAAATGTTCGGATACGTTACAACTTTACGTACAATCACTTCAGGTCGTGCAAACAGTTCTATGGAATTCAGTCATTATGCTGAAACGCCTAAGAATATTGCAGAGGAAGTGCTTAAGAAAGTTAACGGTTAATTTAGAAATCAACTATAATGGTTAATCAGAAAATAAGAATCAAACTAAAGTCTTTCGATCACAATTTGCTGGATAAATCAGCAGAGAAGATCGTAAAGGCGGTACGCACGACAGGGGTTGTAGTAAGCGGTCCCGTGCCTCTGCCTACGCGCAAGAAAATCTTTACAGTTTTGCGTTCTCCTCACGTAAATAAGAAAGCTCGTGAGCAGTTCCAGTACTGTACGTATCAGCGCCTTATCGATATTTTTAATGGTTCCACAAAGACCGTAGACGCACTTATGAAGATTGAACTTCCAAGTGGTGTTGAGGTTGAAATTAAATTGTAAGAGATATGAACGGTTTAATTGGAAAAAAATTAGGAATGACTAGCGTATTCGATGCAAACGGTAAGCGTGTTGCATGTACGGTAGTTCAAGCTGGTCCTTGTGTGGTTACACAAGTTAAGACTGAAGTAAAAGACGGTTACAATGCAGTTCAATTGGCATTTGGTGAGAAGAAGCAACGTAAAGTTAATTCTGCTGAAAGAGGCCACTTTGAGAAAGCAAATACTACTGCAAAATCTGATGTTGTAGAATACCGCGATTGCGATATGGATGTGACCTTAGGTTCTATCATTGACGTAAGCATCTTCGAAGAAGGTGAATTTGTTGATGTAGTAGGTACGTCTAAGGGTAAAGGTTTTCAAGGGGTTGTTAAGCGCCACGGTTTTGGTGGTGTTGGTCAAGCAACTCACGGTCAGCATAACCGTTTGCGTGCTCCGGGTTCTATCGGTGCGTGTTCATTCCCTGCCCGTGTATTCAAGGGTACTCGTATGGCCGGTCGTATGGGTGGTGAGCGTGTTAAAGCATTTAACTTGACTGTTTTGAAAATTGATACAGAAAAGAATGTATTGGTTTTGAAGGGTTCTATCCCAGGTCATAATGGTTCCACCGTTTTTATAGAAAAGTAAGTCATGGAAGTTAAAGTATTAAATAAGCAAGGTGCTGAAACAGGTCGTACGGTTACGTTACCTGCGGAGATTTTCGCAGTTGAGCCAAACGATCATGCTATCTACTTAGATGTTAAGCAGTACATGGCTAACAAACGTCAGGGAACGCATAAAACTAAGGAGCGTAGAGAAATACACCGTTCAACTCGTAAGGTATTCCGTCAAAAGGGTACTGGTGGAGCTCGTCACGGTTCTTTGAAAGCTGGTATTTATGTTGGTGGTGCTCGTATACACGGTCCACGTCCACGTGATTACAGTTTTAAGTTGAATAAAAAGTTAAAGAGATTGGCCCGTTTGTCTGCTCTATCCTACAAGGCAAAAGATAATGCTATTGTTGTGATTGAAGATTTGCACATGGACACTCCTAAAACTGCAGAATTCAAAAATATGTTAGCGGCTTTGAAAGTTACAGGTTCAACGTTATTGGTTACTTCAGATAACAACACGAACGTTTACCTTTCAGGTCGTAACCTACCAAATAACGATGTAATGTGTGCGGCTGATTTGAATACCTATCAAGTATTGAAATGTAAGAGCCTAATACTTACTGAAGGAGCATTGAACAAGTTACAAGAGAATAAATAAGATGATACTTAAAAAGCCATTGGTAACCGAGAAGTCTAGCTCATTGATGGACAAAAAGGGTAAGTTTGGTTTCGTTGTAGATACTAAAGCTACAAAAGACGAAATTAAACAAGCCGTTGAGTCTTTCTATGAAGTAGAAGTTGAATCGGTAAATACCATGATCCAGCGGGGGAAAGCGCGCAAGAATCGCCGCACAGGCCAAATCTCCGGTTATACTAACAAGTATAAAAAGGCCTTTGTAACACTTAAAGAAGGTTTTAACATTGATTTTTACAAAGACGTTTAAGACATGGGAGTACGTAGATTAAAACCAATCACACCTGGCATGAGAACGAGAGTGGCCAACACTTTCGAAGAAATTACTACAAGTAAGCCAGAGAAGAGTTTGTTATTGCCTATCAAGAAATCTGGTGGTCGTAACAATCAGGGACGTATGACTATGCGCTACATTGGTGGCGGTCATAAGCGTCGTTATCGTATCATCGACTTTAAGCGTAACAACGTTACTGTTACAGGGGAAGTGAAAACAGTTGAGTACGATCCTAATCGTTCAGCTTTCATTTCTCTAGTAGAATATACCGATGGTGAAAAGCGCTACATCTTAGCACCAGGTGGCATTAAAGTAGGTCAAACCATTGCACAAGGTTCAGGAGTTTCTCCTGATTTAGGTAATGCTATGCCTATGAAGGAAATGCCATTAGGTACCTTAATTCACAATATCGAATTACAGCCAGGTCAAGGTGGACGCATTTGTCGTTCAGCTGGTACTTATGCGCAGTTGATGGCAAAAGAAGGCAAATATGTTGCTTTGAAGTTGCCTTCAGGTGAAAGTCGTTTTGTGTTAGGAGAGTGTATGGCTACAATAGGTGTTTTATCAAACAGCGAGCATCAGCAAGAGGTTAAAGGTAAAGCAGGTAGAAGCCGTTGGTTAGGTCGTCGTCCTCGTGTTCGTCCAGCTGCGATGAACCCAGTAGATCACCCCATGGGTGGTGGTGAAGGCCGTAACAAAGGTGGACAGCCACGTTCAAGAAACTTGATTTATTCACAGGGACAGAAGACTCGTTCTCCAAAGAAAAATTCAAGTCGTTTAATCATTGAAAAGAGAAAAACCAAACGTAACAAATAATCACTAAGCACAAAAGGAAATGGCAAGATCAATTAAAAAAGGACCCTTTGTAGATATCAAATTGATGTCTAAAGTGGATGTGATGAATACGGCAGGCAAAAAGTCGGTTATTAAGACTTGGTCACGTCGCTCTATGATCATCCCTGACTTCGTGGGACATACGTTTGCGGTTCACAATGGGAATAAATTCATTCCAGTATATGTTACTGAGAATATGGTAGGACATAAATTCGGTGAGTTTGCACCCACCAGAACTTATAAAGGTCACGGTAAATAAGAAAAATGGAAGCTAAAGCAATTTTAAGAAACTGTCCTTTGTCGCCACGCAAAATGCGTCTATTGGCCGATCAGGTTCGTGGACAACGTGTGGAGCAAGCATTGAATATCCTTCAGTGGAATCAGCGCCCTACATATGCTATCTTTTTGAGTAAGCTCATCAAGAGTGGTATTGCAAACTGGGGTGTTGTAAACGCCGACGGTCGCATTGAAGACAGCGAGTTATACGTTAAATCTATTACCGTAGACGGAGGTTTGAGCATAAAGCGTTTAAGAACGGCTCCTCAAGGTCGTGGATACCGTATCCGCAAGAGATCCAATCATGTTACTATCATTATCGATAGTAAATTAAGTCAAACCCAAACTGAACAAGCATAAAATGGGACAAAAAGTTAACCCTATAGGATTACGTTTAGGAATCATCCGTGGTTGGGATTCTAGCTGGTATGGCGGAAATGATTACGGTGATAAGCTCGTTGAAGACGAGAAAATCCGTGAGTATTTGCGTGTACGCATACCACGTGGCGGTATCGCTAAAGTAATAATTGAACGTACTTTAAAGCGCATAACACTAACAATTAATACGGCTCGTCCTGGTATCGTTATCGGTAAAGGCGGTCAAGAGGTTGATGCTATCCGTGAAGAAATTAAGAAAATCACAGGGTAAGGATGTTCAAATCAATATCAACGAAATCAAACGTCCTGAATTGGACGCTCGTTTGGTAGGTGAGAACGTTGCTCAACAAATTGAAAATCGTTTTTCATACAAGCGTGCAATTAAAAACGCACTTCAAAGTACAATGAAAATGGGTGCTGATGGAATCAAAATTCGTATCAGTGGTCGTTTGAATGGTGCGGAGATTGCGCGTTCAGAAATCTACAAGAATGGAAGAACTCCATTGCACACGTTGCGTTCCAACATTGATTACTCTTTGGTTGAAGCACAAACGGTTTATGGAAAAATCGGTATCAAAGTATGGATTTGTAGAGGTGAAATCTACGGTAAAGTAGATTTATCTCCAACTGCAGAATCAGATAAGAAAGGTCCACGTGGAAACGATCGCGGAAACGCAAATCGTGGTGGTGGCCGTGATAGACGTCGTCGTAATAATTAATGTGTAGATTATGTTAAGTCCAAGAAGAACCAAATATAGAAAACAGCAGAAAGGGCGCGTTCGTGGTATCGCAGGTCGTGGTCACCGTATAGAATTCGGAAGTTTTGGTCTAAAATCTTTAGAGCCAAGCTGGATTACTTCACGTCAGATTGAATCCGCTCGTATTGCTGTAACACGTTATTTAAAGCGTGAAGGGCAAGTATGGATTCGTATTTTCCCAGATAAACCTATCACCAAGAAGCCAGCAGAAGTACGTATGGGTAAAGGTAAGGGTGCTCCCGAGTATTGGGTTGCCCGTGTTAAGCCTGGAACCATTATGTTCGAAGTTGGAGGTGTTCCTTTAGAAACGGCTAAGGAAGGTATGCGTTTGGCAGCTCAAAAATTGCCAGTAGCATGTAAGTTCACCGTACGTCCGGATTATAACGAAGAAGACTAAAATGAAGTATTCAGAAATTAAAGAACTTCCAAACAAAGAGTTGGTTGAACGTTACAAGGAAGAGCGTGTTCGCTATACGAAGATGCAATTTCAAAACGCCGTAGCTCCTTTGGATCAACCTCACAAGTTGCGTGAAACCCGCCGTGAGATTGCCCGTTTATTAACGGAATTAAATAATCGCCGCCATGAAGCTCAGCTTAAGGCTGCAATGAATCAACAAGAAATAGAAAATTAAATATAAATGGAAGCAGTAAGAAACGCTCGTAAGGAGATAATCGGTACGGTAACCAGCAATAAAATGGATAAAACCATAGTTGTTGCGGTAGTTCGTAACGTAAAGCATCCTAAATACGGTAAGTACTTCAAAAAGACGAAGAAATTTGCGGCTCATGACGAAAACAATGAGTGTGCAGAGAATGATATCGTTCGTATTATGGAGACTCGCCCATTAAGTAAGTCTAAACGTTGGAGATTGGTTGAAATCGTTGAAAAAGCTAAGTAATCATGGTACAACAAGAAAGTAGATTAAAAGTAGCTGACAATAGCGGTGCCAAAGAAGTTCTTTGTATCCGTGTATTAGGCGGAACCAAGCGTCGTTACGCCAGCGTTGGTGATAAAATTGTGGTAAGCGTTAAGCACGCAGCTCCTGGAGGAAACGTGAAGAAAGGTTCTGTTTCTAAAGCGGTAGTTGTGCGTGTTAAAAAAGAAATACGCCGCCCTGATGGTTCATACATTCGTTTCGATGAAAATAGTTGCGTTTTGTTGAACAACTCAGACGAACCAAGAGGTACCCGTATTTTCGGCCCTGTTGCTAGAGAGTTGCGTGACAAGCAATTTATGAAAATCGTTTCATTAGCCCCTGAAGTATTATAATAAAGACATGGCAAACAGACAGAAACTACATATCAAAAAAGGAGATACGGTTACCGTTATTTCCGGTGATGATAAAGGTAAAACAGGTCGCGTATTGACTGTTTACCCTGAGAAACTTCGTGCCATCGTTGAGGGCGTGAATATCGTAACTAAACATCGTAAACCTACAGCTCAAAACACCGCCGGTAGCATCGATAAAATCGAAGCTCCTATTCATATTTCGAAACTTATGGTAACGGTAAATGGTACCGCTACACGTGTGGGTCGTAAAATGAATGAAAATGGTAAGTTGCAGCGTGTAGCCAAAAAAACTGGTGAATTTATTAACTAATTAGAGAGATGAGTTACACACCTAGATTAAGAAACAAATATTTTGAAGAAGTAGTGCCCGCGATGCAGGCCAAATTCAATTATAGCAATAGCATGCAAGTTCCACGTATCGAGAAAATCGTTTTGAACCAAGGTATTGGTGCTGCGGTTAACGATAAGAAAATGGTAGACTCTGCTATTGAAGAAATGACTAAAATTACAGGTCAACGTGCTATTCCAACCATTTCAAAGAAAGCAATCTCTAACTTCAAGTTACGTGAGAACATGCCGATTGGTTGTAAAGTTACGTTACGTTCAGAGCGTATGTATGACTTTATGGATCGTTTGATTTCAGTTGCGATGCCTCGTATTCGTGATTTCCAAGGTTTAAAGACCAAAGGTTTTGACGGTAGAGGTAACTGGACTATGGGTATTACCGAGCAGATCATTTTCCCTGAAATTGATATTGATAAGGTAAGCCGTATCTCTGGTATGGACATCACTGTTGTGACTACAGCTAAAACAGACGAGGAGAGCTTAGAATTGTTACGTTTAATGGGTTTCCCCTTCCAAAAAGACTAAAAAAATGGCAAGAGAAAGTATAAAAGCTAGACAGCGCAAGCGCGAAGCTATGGTGGCTAAGTTCGCCGAGAAGCGTGCGCAACTAAAGGCAGAGGGAAACTACGATGAGTTGCAAAAACTTCCTCGTAACGCATCTCCTGTTCGCTTAAGAAATCGTTGTAAGATAACGGGTAAGCCAAGAGGTTATATTCGTGTTTTCGGATTGTGTCGTAATCAGTTCCGTCAATTGGCGAGTGATGGCAAAATCCCAGGTGTAACAAAATCAAGTTGGTAAAATTTTAAAGCAATGACTGATCCTATTTCAGATTATCTAACCCGTTTACGCAACGCAATGAAAGCCAACCACCGTGTGGTTGAGATTCCCGCGAGTAACTTGAAAAAAGAGATTACCCGTGTGTTGTACGAAAAGGGATACATCCTCAAATATAAATTTGAAGATACCGAGAATAAACAAGGCGTGATAAAAATCGCCCTTAAATACCATCCACAAACCCGTCAAGCGGCGATTCAAATGTTGAAGCGCGTTAGTACACCTGGTTTGAGAAAATATGCAGACAAAGAAAACCTTCCTCGTGTGATGAACGGTTTAGGTGTTGCAATTTTAACAACCTCTAAAGGTGTAATGACAGACAAAGAAGCTCGTCAATTGGGTATTGGTGGTGAAGTTTTATGTTTTGTTCAATAAAATAAATTAAGAAAATACAAATATGTCACGCGTAGGAAAAGCTCCCATTAGCATTCCAAAAGGAACCGAGGTAAAAGTCGCTCCTGGTATGGTAACTGCTAAAGGGCCAAAAGGAGAATTGTCTCAAGAATTCCCTGCTACCTTTGAAGTAAAGGTAGAGGAAGATATGATGACAATACATCGCCCAAGCGACAGTAAACAAGATAAAAGCCTTCACGGGCTTTATCGTTCTTTGCTAAACAACCTTATCGTAGGTGTTTCTGAAGGACATTCTGTCAACCAAGAATTGGTCGGTGTAGGTTACAAAGTTTCTAACCAAGGTAATTTGGTAGAATTCGTAGTAGGTTACTCGCACAAGATCTTGTTGCAAGTTCCTTCTGAAATTTCAGTTGTTACTGAAACTGTAAAAGGTAAGAATCCAAACATTACCATGACTTGTTGCGACAAGCAATTATTAGGTCAGGTAGCTGCTAAGATTCGTTCCTTCCGTAAACCTGAGCCATACAAAGGAAAAGGTATCAAATTTGCGGGTGAAGTTCTACGTAAAAAAGCAGGTAAATCTGCAGGTAAATAATAATTGTAAAACATGGCAAAGTCTAAAGTTTCTAGAAGAGATAAGATTCGTAAGCGTGTGCGCGGCGTGATTTCAGGTACCGCCCAGCGTCCTCGTTTAAGTGTTTACCGTAGTAATAAAGATATTTACGCTCAGTTAATCGATGATGCTAATGGGGTAACCCTAGCGTCAGCTTCATCACGAGCTACTGAAATATTAGATATGAAAGACACTAAAGTAGCGAAAGCGGCATTAGTAGGTAAGAAAATTGCTGAGCTTGCAAAAACTGCAGGTATCGAGCAAGTAGTTTTTGATCGTGGTGGTTATTTGTATCACGGTCGTGTTAAAAGTTTGGCCGACGGAGCTCGTGAAGGAGGTCTACAGTTCTAATTATAAGTAAAACAACATGTCAAATTTGAATAATAATCAACGTATCCGTCCAGGTGATATCACCTTGACTGAGCGTGTTGTATCCATCAACCGTGTAGCAAAAGTTACTAAAGGTGGACGTACCTTCAGCTTTACTGCTTTGGTAGTAGTAGGTGACAGTAACGGTACTGTAGGTCATGGTTTGGGTAAGTCAGGTGAAGTTATTGAAGCTATCAATAAAGGTATCGAAGACGCAAAGAAGAACTTAATTAAAGTTCCTGTTCTTAACGGTACTGTTCCTCATGAGCAATTGGGGAAATTTGGTGGCGGTCGCGTTTTATTGCGTCCTGCTTCTCACGGTACAGGTGTTATTGCCGGTGGTGCAATGCGTGCTGTATTGGAGAGTGCTGGTGTAACCGACGTATTAGCTAAATCTAAAGGTTCATCTAATCCTCACAACGTGGTAAAAGCTACTTTCAAAGCGCTAACAAGTATGCGTGATGCAAATAGTGTTGCCCAATTGCGTGGTATCAGTTTAAAGCAAGTGTTTAACGGTTAATATCATGGCGAAGGTTAAAATCACACAAATCAAAAGTGGTATTGGATACCCTAAAAACCAAAAAGCTACCTTAGTAGCTCTTGGTTTACGTAAAATGCACGCGAGTCGCGAAGTGGAATTGAATCCTCAAATCCAAGGAATGATTCGTACAGTTGAACACTTATTAAAAATTGAAAACGCCTAATGGACTTAAGTAATTTAAAACCGGCCGCTGGTTCGGTAAAGAATAGAAAACGTATCGGTCGTGGTCAGGGTTCTGGTCGTGGAGGTACTTCTACAAAAGGTCATAAAGGAGCTCAATCACGTACTGGTTACTCTCGTAAAATCGGTTTTGAAGGTGGTCAGATGCCTCTTCAGCGTCGTATTCCTAAAGGTGGATTTAAAAATATCAACCGTGTTGAATATGCAGCAATCAATTTGGATATTTTGCAGCAGATTTCTGAGGAGTTGGGAATAACTAAAATTGATCGTGATGTATTATTAAACAAGAATTTAATTGGAAAGCACGATTTATTCAAAGTTTTGGGTCGTGGTGAACTTAAATCTTCTTTAGAAATACACGCAAACAAGTTCAGTGATTCCGCTAAAAGCGCTATCGAAAGTGCTGGAGGAAGTGCACACGTAATCGAGAAATAATTATGAAAAAATTCCTCGAAACCTTCAAACATATTTGGGCCATTGAGGAGCTCCGTAAGCGTATCACGTATACGCTTATGCTTTTGGTAATATACCGTTTGGGTTCCTACATTATCCTTCCCGGTATCGATGCTGAAATGCTCGAGGGATTGAGAGGACAAACCAAGAATAACATCTTGGGTCTTATCAATACCTTCGCTGGGGGAGCTTTTGCTCGCGGTGCCATATTTGCACTGGGAATAATGCCATACATTTCGGCGTCTATCTTCATGCAATTAGTATCTATTGCCATTCCGAGTTTCCAAAGGATTCAAAAGGAAGGGGAGGAAGGCCGTCGCAAGATCAATCAGTATACCCGAATCTTAACAATCATCTTTACTTCGGTTCAGGCCTATGCCTATTTGAATAACATTATGAATACCCCTGGAAATCAGGCGGCATTATTATTCAATTATGGCGATATGCTTTCCAAGAGTATGTTCATTATTACAAACATTTTCCTACTTACAGCGGGAACGATGTTTACGATGTGGATGGGAGAGCGTATTACAGACAGAGGTTTAGGTAACGGTATCAGTTTGATCATTATGGTAGGTATCATAGCACGTATGCCAGCTGCTATCGTGGGTGAGTTCTTGTTCCGTTTAACTAAAGGCGGTCCAATCTTATTCATTGTGGAATTGGTAATTTGGTTTATGGTAGTACTATTCGTAATCATGTTAACCCAAGGAACACGTAAGATCAGTGTGAATTATGCAAAACGTGTAGTTGGAAATCGTCAGTATGGTGGGGCACGTCAATATTTGCCTATCAAAATTTTAGCTGCCGGTGTTATGCCAATCATTTTTGCACAAGCTTTATTGTTCTTACCTGCCACTATTGGAAGTTTCTACACAGAGACTACAGCCCCTGGATGGTTATTAAGTTTAATGAATCCATACAGCTTCGGTCATAATGCTTTCTTGGTATTCTTGATCATTGTGTTTACCTATTTCTACACGGTGATTATTTTCAATCCGGTGCAGATGGCAGACGATATGAAGCGTAATAATGGATTTATTCCCGGCGTAAAACCTGGAAAACAAACTGCCAATTTCATAGACAACGTGATATCTAGAATTACATTACCAGGTGCTATTTTCATCAGTATTATAGCGGTACTTCCGGTATTTGCCGTGAAGGGTAATGTGAACCAAGAATTCGCACAATTCTTTGGTGGTACGAGTTTGTTGATCTTAGTGGGTGTTGTTTTAGATACCCTTCAGCAAATTGAGTCCTACTTATTGATGCGTAAATACGACGGATTTATGAGCGGAGGCGGTCGTTTGAAAGGAAGAATGACAAACCAATACCAACAAGTTGATATTTAAAAATAAAATAACTATTTTTGCAACCCTTTTGATATGTCGAAGCAAGACGCAATAAAACAAGATGGTGTTATCTCCGAAGCTTTATCTAACGCGATGTTTCGTGTTAAGTTAAGCAACGGACATGAAATCATAGCCACAATTTCGGGCAAAATGCGTATGCACTACATTCGTATTCTCCCAGGAGATAAAGTACAAGTTGAAATGTCACCGTACGATTTAACAAGGGGTCGCATAACTCTAAGATATAAGCACTAATTGATATGAAAGTTAGAACATCTGTCAAGAAACGCAGTGAAGACTGCAAAATCGTACGCCGTAAAGGAAGGGTGTACGTAATAAACAAGAAGAACCCTAAATTCAAACAACGTCAAGGATAAAAAAACATGGCTAGGATAGCAGGTATAGATATTCCCAAAAATAAGCGTGGTGTTATAGGTTTAACCTATATCTACGGTATTGGCAATAGCACAGCAGCGCAAATTTTAGATAGCGCAGGCATTTCACAAGATAAGAAGGTAAGTGACTGGAACGATGATGAGCTTGCAGCGATTCGTGGTTTCATTACCGAAAACGTGAAAACAGAAGGTGAATTGCGTTCTGAAGTTCAATTGAACATCAAACGTTTAATGGACATCGGATGTTATCGCGGTCAACGCCATCGTAAAGGATTGCCAGTTCGTGGACAGAAGACCCGTACAAATGCACGTACTCGTAAAGGTAAGAAAAAGACCGTTGCAGGTAAGAAAAAAGCAACGAAATAATTAAGCACGTAATTTAACATGGCTCAAAAGAAAGCACAAAAGAAAAAGGTTAAAGTTGATGCACTTGGACAGGTTCACATACGTGCAACCTTCAACAATGTCATCATTTCGGTAACTAATATGGAAGGACAAGTTATTTCTTGGTCTTCTTCAGGGAAAATGGGTTTCCGTGGTTCTAAGAAGAACACTCCTTATGCTGCTCAAGTAGCAGTTTTGGATTGCGCAAAAGTGGCATATGATGCTGGTTTGCGTAAAGTTGATGTTTTTGTAAAAGGACCAGGATCTGGACGCGATAGCGCAATCCGTAATTTACAAACCGTAGGTATTGAAGTAGGAACCATTACGGATATCACTCCAATGCCGCATAACGGATGTCGTCCTCCTAAACGTAGAAGAGTTTAATAAAGTAAAATTTCATGGCAAGATATACAGGTCCAAAATCCAAAGTTTCTCGTCGTTTCAGAGAAGCAATCTTCGGTAGAGATAAAGCTCTAGAACGTAAGAACTACGGTCCAGGTCAGCACGGAAATGCTCGTCGCCGTCCTAAGCAATCAGAATATGCAGTTCAGTTATCTGAAAAGCAAAAGGCTAAATATATTTACGGTGTGTTAGAGAAGCAATTCCGCAACACATTCAATAAAGCTGCAGCGAAAAAGGGTATCACTGGTGAGAACCTTTTGCGTTTCTTAGAAGCTCGTTTAGACAACACAGTATACCGTATGGGTATTGCACCTACTCGTCGCAGTGCGCGTCAGTTGGTGTCTCACCGCCACATTACAGTAAACGGTGAGGTGGTGAACATTCCTAGTTATCACTTACGTCCAGGTGACGTTGTAGCGGTACGTGAGCGTTCAAAATCTTTAGAAGTTGTTTCTGGAGGTGCTTCACTTGCTCAATCTCGTTTTAGCTGGATTCAGTGGAACGGTAAAGATATGCAAGGTACTTTTGTTACCTATCCAGAGCGTTCAGAAATTCCTGAAAACATCAAGGAGAATCTGATCGTCGAGTTATACAGTAAATAAGAATTAATTTTAAAAATTATGGGTGTTATACCATTTCAAAAACCAAATAAGGTTGTAATGACCAAATCCAATGAAGCCACTGGGACATTTGAGTTCTTCCCATTGGAAAAAGGATATGGCGTTACCATCGGAAATGCCATGCGTCGCGTATTGTTGTCTTCTTTAGAAGGTTATGCAATTTCTGCGGTGAAAATCCAAGGCGCCGATCATGAATTCTCTACCGTAAAAGGAATTGTAGAAGACGTAGTAGAAATTGTATTGAACCTAAAGCAAGTGCGCTTTAAATCCAATACCAGTTTCTGAAGAACAAGACAAACTTTTTATCTCTATTAAAGGTAAAGATCAATTCTTGGCAGGTGATATCGGACGCTACACAAACGATTATTCAATTTTGAATCCGGAATTGGTAATCTGTAACATGGATCCTACCGTGAACCTAGAATTGGAATTGACGATTTCTAAAGGTAGAGGTTATGTACCTGCAGAAGAGAATAAACAAAAAGATGCCCCTATCGGAGTGATCGCAGTTGATTCTATCTTCACACCAATCAAAAACGTGAAGTTCAAGTTGAAGATTATCGCGTAGAACAAAAAACGGATTTTGAAAAATTGGTTATGGACGTTACCACTGATGGTAGTATTCACCCAGAAGAAGCATTGAAAGAAGCAGCTAAAATTCTTATTGAGCACTTCGTACTTTTCAGCGATGAAAACATTATGCCAGAAACCAAAGTTTCTAGCATAGTTGAAGAAGTTGATGAAAGTTTCTTGCAAATGCGTAAAATTTTAAAAACTCCTTTAGCTGATTTGGATCTTTCAGTTCGTGCTTACAATTGTTTGAAAGCAGCTGAAATTAAAACACTAGGTGAGTTGGTAAATTATCACATTGACGACCTATTGAAGTTCCGTAATTTCGGTAAGAAATCTCTTTCTGAATTGGAAGAGTTTGTTAGAGACCGTGGATTGCATTTCGGTATGGACGTTTCTAAATACAATCTTAACGACGATTAAATAAATGAGACACGGTAAAAAAATAAACCATCTTGGTAGAACTACGTCACACCGTAAAGCGATGTTGGCGAACATGGCTTCTTCTTTGATCAAACATAAACGTATCGTTACCACCGTAGCTAAAGCTAAAGCACTTCGTGTTTACGTTGAGCCTTTAATTACCAAGAGTAAAGATGCATCTACGCACAATCAGCGTACAGTTTTTGCTTATTTGAAAGATAAGCATGCGGTTAGCGAGCTTTTCACTGTAGTAGGTGAGAAAGTTGCAAGTCGCCCAGGTGGATACACACGTATCCTTAAAATTGGAAATCGTATGGGTGATAATGCGGATATGGCTATGATTGAATTAGTTGACTTCAATGAATACTTTGATGGGTTCAAGAAGGACGACAAGAAAAAGTCAAACACCCGTCGTTCACGTCGTGGTACAACTGCCAAAGCAGCTCCTGCAGCACCAGCTAATACTGTAGATCAGGAAGCAGAAGTAGTTGATACCAACACGGAAGCAACTAGTGAAGAAACAACTACCGAAGAATAATAAAAGTATTATCCTCATAAAAAAGGCTTTCTCATTGAGAAAGCCTTTTTCTTTTATAATTGATATCTAAACCAAAAATAAAAAGGCATCCAATTGAATGGATGCCTTTCCTTTGGTAATTCAATATAAATTAACTCATGAATGTTGTTGCAATAATGCTACCAGAGTTCCTTTATCTACAACTCCAGATTTTCGCCAAAGTTGTTTGCCATTTTTAAATAAAATCAATGTTGGAACGCCTTGGATTTTCATGGATTGTGCAGCTTTTGGGTTCTTGTCGACATCAATTTTAATAATACTGGCCTTATTCCCGATTTCACTTTTCACCGTATCGAGAATTGGAGCTTGAACTTTACAAGGGCCACACCAAGAAGCGGTAAAATCAACCAATACCGGTTTGTTTTGATTGATTAATTCTTTAAAATTTGCCATATTTTATTCAAATTTTCTTAACGCGGTCCAAGAACCGCCATTGTGTACGTTGTATCCAGCTTTTTGAAGTATGCTTTTTGCCGATGCACTTCGCATTCCAGAGGCGCAACATGTTATGACGGGTTTATCTTTAGATATTTTCTTTAAAGATGCGGCTAGTTTATCTAGCGGAATATTTTTTGCCTTTTTGATGTGGCCACTTTGGTATTCAGCTGGACTGCGAACGTCGATAATTTGTGCACCTTGTGCGATTAATTCACCTAAATCAATTTTAGGTTTGCTTCCAAACAGTGAAGATAAAATTCCCATATCACAAAATTCGGTTAAAGGGAATTAGCGTGTAGTGACAAATCTCACAATTTAATGCCCATTTCGTCGATTATTTTATCGGCCTCGCTGACATATTTCAAAACATATAAAACGTAACGTATATCGCATCCTATGCTTCGTGAATAATCCTCGTTCCAAGCATAATCGTTAATGGTAGCGGTGAAACTTCGATCAAAATTCAAGCCGATTAACTCGCCTCTTGAATTTAATACCGGTGACCCGGAATTACCACCAGTTGTGTCCATATTGTAAAGTATGCCCACAACAATTTTACCCGTTTTGGGATCTTTGAATACGGCTGGTACGTTTTGTTGACTGAGTTTATCCTGAACTTGTTTAGGAAGTCTATAATCGGGTAAGGTGTTGGCTTTTTCAAATACCCCTTCTAATGACGTGAATGGATAATGAATTTCACCGTCGTTGGGTTTGTAACTTTTGATATATCCATAGGTAAGTCTCAAGGTACTATTGGCATCAGGTATGAATTGTGATTGTAAATAATCCTCACGGTATCCAATATACTGCGGCATTAATGCAGCAAGTTCCAATTCTGTAGCCCTCCAAATTTCTGAAATATTAGAACGTGTAGCACTTAAGTCGGAAACAATTTTATATACAATATCCTTATTAATGGTGGATAGGATTTTCGTAGGTTTTTTGGCGATTAAATCTGACATTTTCTCTGAATCAAAAACAACACTCTTTCGAATGGAAGCCACTGTCTTTACATCTAATACTTGCGAGGATGGCTTGTTATTAATTCCAGGATTCGCTGCACTAAATTGCTGAATTCCATTTATGACTGCTATGAAGGCGCGTTTTTCTAGTTCTTCATCAACAAAGGGGTAAAAGCGCGATGCTTTATTTTGAAAGTCATTTATTATGGAATCCTTTAAAGGTTGGTTGTTTTTAATTGCTTTATCTTGAAGTAGTGCATTCGTATACATGCATAGCTCAGCCAATTGAATTACCCTGGATTGACGGGTGAAGATATTACTGTAAAAATGGGCCTTGCCAATTTGATTTCTTGTTTCCCAAAGTTCTTGTATACGGGTTACAACTTTTGAAGCTTGTTTTCCTGATAGGGTGCCTATTTTATATTCATTTTTTAAGGCAGCATCTTGAATTTGTCTGGCTTGTACAACATCTGTTCTTCGCAATCCTTGCATTTTCCCACGGTAGTTTTTCTCTACATTTTCCATTCCTTGAATGGTTCCCGCGAATTTTAAACGTTTAGCAGTATTGCCATCACTTAATTCTTTCATCCAGTCGATATATTGTTTGTAGAATGATTGAATGGTAGGAAGCTGAATTTCTTGTTGGAATTTCAAATAGGAACCACTCTCGTGGCGATATGTACGACCGGGATATCCCATGATGAATACAAAATCATTTTCCTGTGTTCCATTTGGATTGATTTTCAAAATCTTCTTAGGTTGATACGGAACGTTGTCTTTGGAATACGGAGCTGGCTTTCCATCTTTTCCGACATAAGCCCGAACGAGTGAAAAATCTCCATTATGTCTGGGCCACTCCCAATTGTCAGTATCTCCCCCAAATTGTCCCACTGTAAGTGGTGGCGCCATAACAAGACGCACATCCTTTAAAAAGATATAACGAAATAACGTATAGCTCTTCCCAATGAACATTTCAGAAATTTCGATAGTCAATTCGGGATACTTGGCACGTTCCTCTTCAAGAATGGATTTGATATTCTTCCCGATTAAGGAAATGCGTTCGCTGGGTGTATTGGTCTCGGAAGTTCCGTTCAATACTCGATCAGAAACATCCTCGTAACTCTGTGTAATCTTACAAGGCATCGATACAGGTAGTTCTTGCGTTTTGTCAGAAGCAACAAACCCATTTTCCAAATAGTTATCCTTCTCAGTACTTAATCGCGCTACATTACCGTATACACAGTGGTGATTGGTGATAATAAGACCTTCGTTCGAGATAAAGGAACCCGTGCATCCTCCAACGTTAACCAGAGCATCTGTTAAAGAGATTTTTCCCGGGTTGAAAATATCTTCGGCATCCAATTGAAGTCCCGCGTTTTTTAGTTGGGTGATATTCAAATAATTCAGTGGGAACATGCCTTCTTCAGGCGTATAAGCACTACCGAGCAAAAATCAAAGCCAAACCTGAAATGCTTACCGCAATTTTTCCTAAAAATCGACCAAACTGTGTCTTCATGTTAACAAAACTAAGTGGTAAATAGCGGTTTTGCCAAAGAAAGCCCCGATTTTTGCAGAGAAAGATGGAATCTTCGGTTGTAATAGTAGTGCTGATCACCATAATTATGGTGTCACTTGTTTTAGATCTAGGGGTTTTAAGAAAAGAAGATTCTAAACATTTAAGTCTTACGTCAAAGTGCCTTCGAAGTGTACTTTGGTTTTTCTTGGGATTGGGTTCAGTGTGGCCATGTATACATTGATCCCTCACTTGCACGAAATACATTCCTTTGCAGATCTAAAACAATATCATCGTAGTTACGGCGAACCCTTTAAATTGTCAGATGATTTTGAAACATCTCTGGAGGCTTTCAAAACCACATCGATGTGGTTGTATTTATCAGGATTTCTTCTTGAATATGCCTTAAGTATTGATAATTTATTCGTCATGTTGTTGGTATTTAAATCGTTCAAAATTAGTGAACATAATGAACGAAAAATACTGGTTTGGGGTGTGTTGGGAGCTATGATATTAAGGTTTGTATTTGTTTTCCTAGGAAGTGCGGCAATCAAACAATTTGATTGGGTATTATACGCTTTTGGTGCCTTGTTAGTATTCTCTGGTTTGAAGTTAGCCTTTGAAAAAGAAAAGGAGGAAGAAGATCCATCGGAGCATTTTATTATGCGCATGGTTAAAAAGGTATTTCGAGTGTCGGAAGTTTCAGACGACAGAGGTCGTTTTTTTATAAAAGAAAACGGGGCATGGCATGTAACCGTGTTGTTTGTGGTTTTGCTTATTATCGAGTTCACCGATGTGATTTTTGCAATAGACAGTGTGCCTGCCGTATTTGGAATAACCCGTGACCCGTATTTGGTTTTCTTTTCGAATATTTTTGCCATTTTAGGGTTGAGAAGTTTGTATTTCTTGATTGGTCATGGAATTGATAAATTTTGGGCTCTGAAATATGGCCTTTCGCTTATTCTAATGTTTATAGGATTCAAAATGCTTTTTGAAGGCGTTTTTCATGAAATGGGTTTTAACCACCTTCATAATTTACTTGTGATTTTAGGACTACTCGGAGGTAGCATGACCTATTCGCTTTTAAGGCCAAAATCTTAAATTTGTGTATTTCGAATTATTGACAATCAAGGTAGTTTGATCTGTCAATGGGCTTTCATTATTTAAGTGCACGTTATCAACCCAAATGTGGGAAACATAAGTGGTAAATATTTGGTTAAATCCCATAAACAACCAACTTTGCATCCTTAGAGTGAGTCCACAACTATCTAAAGCCCTATTAGTACTTCAAGACGGTTCTGTCTTTGAAGGAAATGCCATCGGAAAAATTGGCACAACTACCGGAGAAATTTGTTTCAACACAGGTATGACCGGTTATCAAGAGATCTTTACCGACCCTTCTTATTTTGGTCAAATCGTGGTTATGACTTCCGATCATATCGGAAATTATGGCGTACATCCAGACGAAGTAGAAAGCGATTCCATTAAAATATCTGGATTGGTTTGTAAGAAATTTTCACCGAATTACTCACGCAAACAAGGAAGTGGAAGTTTGGATCAATATTTTACTGATTTTCACATTGTTGGTATCTCGGATATTGATACAAGAAAACTAGTGGCACACCTGCGTGAATCGGGTGCGCAAAATGCAATCATTTCCTCCGAAATCCTTGATGTTGAAGCCCTCAAAGATGCTCTAAAAGAAGTTCCGGACATGTCGGGATTGAATCTAGCGCCTGATGTGAGTACAGAAAAGTTCTACGAAAGTATTCCAGAAAATGCCGCGCATCGTGTTGCCTTAATTGATTTCGGAAACAAAGAGAATATATCACGTGAATTGAAGAAAAGAGGTTGTCATTTAGGCGTTTTTCCTCACAATACATCGGCTGCGGAAATGATGGATTGGAAACCAGATGGCTTTATGATTTCCAACGGACCAGGTGATCCTGCCTCTATGACTCAAGCAATTGAAACCGTTACAACAATGGTAGAAGCGGGCATTCCTACATTCGGGATCTGTCTTGGGCATCAATTATTGAGCTTGGCAAGTGGTTTGAAAACATACAAAATGCACCACGGTCACCGCGGTTGTAACCACCCAGTCAAGAATTTAGTTACGGGAAGATCTGAGATTACAAGTCAGAACCATGGATTTGCTGTAGCCTACGATGATGCTTTGTCGGATTCTATAACCCTAACTCATATCAATCTAAATGACGATACAGTAGAAGGTATCGCTAGAAAAGATAAACCGGCATTTTCAGTACAAGCACCATCCAGAAGCTTCTCCTGGGCCACATGATTCACTTTATCTTTTCGATGATTTTGTAGAATTGATTTCTAAACATAAATAATATTAACAATCCATATGAGTCAAATAACACACATACAAGCCCGACAAATTTTAGATTCTCGTGGCAATCCAACTGTTGAAGCTGAAGTATTCACCGAAGACGGTGGTTTTGGTAGAGCTGCTGTACCTTCAGGTGCCAGTACCGGAATTCATGAAGCCGTAGAACTGAGAGATGATGATGCAAGTGTCTATATGGGTAAAGGGGTCTTGCAAGCAGTAGAAAACGTAAATAATGTTATTTCTGAGGCTTTGGAAGGAATGGAAGTTGCTGCTCAAAATGAAATTGATCGCACTTTGATTGATATGGACGGGACTCCGAATAAATCTAATTTAGGAGCAAACGCCATGCTTAGCCGTTTCAATGGCGGCTGCAAAAGCGGCTGCTGATGAGTTGGGGATGCCTTTATATCGTTATATTGGTGGGTCTAATGCCAATGTCTTCCAGTTCCCATGATGAACATCCTAAATGGTGGTGCGCATGCCGATAACAAGATTGACTTTCAAGAATTCATGGTGATGCCTTTAAAGGCCGATACTTTTTCTGATGGATTGCGCATGGGGGTTGAAATCTTCCATAACCTCAAAAAGGTTTTAAAAGATGCAGGTTATTCTACCAATGTCGGTGACGAAGGTGGTTTTGCTCCCAATATTCAAAGCAACGAAGAAGCTATTGAAATCGTACTTAAATCCATTGAAAAATCGGGTTATAAGCCTGGTGAAGATGTTTACATCGCAATGGATGCTGCGAGCAGTGAATTCTACGATGCCAAAACAGGTCTTTACACATTTAAAAAATCAAGTGGAAAGTCATTGAGTAGTGAAGAGATGGTAGCATACTGGGCTGAATGGGCTAAGAAATATCCCATTGTGAGTATCGAAGATGGTTTGGCAGAGGACGATTGGAATGGATGGGCTAAATTGACACAGGAATTAGGAAGTAAAATCCAATTGGTTGGCGATGATTTGTTCGTTACCAATGTAAATCGTTTACAAGACGGCATCGATAAAGGAGTAGCAAACAGTATTTTAATTAAGGTTAACCAAATTGGAACATTAACCGAAACCCTAAATGCAATTCAAATGGCTACTCGTAATAAATACACCAGTGTCATGAGTCATAGAAGTGGTGAAACTGAAGACAGTACCATCGCAGATTTGGCAGTGGCAGTAAACTGCGGTCAAATTAAAACCGGTTCAGCTTCTCGTTCGGATCGTATGGCTAAATACAACCAACTATTACGTATCGAGGAAGAATTAGAGGATGTGGCAGTTTACGGTGCCCATTTATTTCCTTTGAGATAATAAATTCAAGAATCATTAAAAATGGGAGTTCACATTCGTGGACTCCCATTTTTAATAGGTGCTAATTTCATTTTGACTATATTTGTAATCTAATCTGCTATGGAAAATTGGTATCACCACCCCTCAATTTGGTTAGCTGCTATGTGTATTACCGCCTACTTATTGGGTTCCATACCCAGTTCGGTTTGGATAGGTAAACGCTTTTACGGGAAAGACGTTCGTGATTATGGCAGCGGCAATGCCGGTGCAACAAATACATTTCGTGTTTTAGGTAAAACAGCAGGTACTGTAGTATTGATAATGGATATTCTCAAAGGATATTTTGCTACCTCTATTGTTTATTTTGGACATTTTAATCCCCATTGGAATTACGGCGAATACCAACATGTTAATATTATGTTGGGTTTAGGCTTTTGTGCGGTAATAGGTCATTTGATTCCGGTATTCGCTCAATTTAAAGGAGGAAAGGGAATTGCAACTTTGGGCGGATTATTATTTGCCTTGAACTATCAAGTAGCTTGTATTGCATTGGGTATTTTTCTTATTACCTTATTTGTAACCCGCTTCGTGAGCCTAGGAAGTATTTTAGCAGGGATTTCAATCCCCATGTTATTTGTTAGGTTCTTTGGAGCTCAAATGCCTGAATACCGCCAACCTTCTGTAGTTATCTTCACCGTTTTAATCGCTGTTTTGGTGGTATATACCCACAGAAAAAATATTATTCGATTATTGCAAGGAAACGAAAACAAAGCTAAATTATTACCTAAGCATAGACGAATTCAATAATTTCTGATTTGTATGTGGAGTAATAAGGAATTAGCAGCGGAAGTAGAAGCCATATTGAATGAGCAATCGGCTCGTAATTGGTCGATAGTGCTTTACAATGATGATGTGAATACATTCGATTGGGTGATTGAATGTTTGGTGAAATATTGCGATCACGATGTCGTTCAGGCAGAACAATGTGCCTATTTTGTGCATACCAAAGGGAAATACGCGGTGAAATATGGCGACAAGATTAAATTGAAACCCATTTGTGAAACCCTAATTGAAAAAGGACTCTCTGCATCATTAGAAAAAATAGGTAATGAATAAAGTTTACAAAAACGCCAAAGAAGCCATTTTTGATATCGAAGACAATGCAACCCTAATGCTGGGTGGTTTTGGTCTTTGTGGAATTCCCGAAAATCTAATAACTGCTCTCGTTGAAAAAGGCCCCAAAGGATTAACCTGTATTTCTAATAATGCGGGTGTAGATGACTTTGGAATTGGACTTATGCTTCAACAAAAGCAAGTTCGTAAGATGATATCTTCCTACGTTGGAGAAAATAAAGAGTTTGAACGCCAATTACTTTCTGGAGAATTGGAGGTTGAATTAATCCCTCAAGGAACTTTGGCCGAGCGCTGCAGAGCCACGGGTGCAGGAATTCCTGCATTTTACACGCCTGCTGGGGTAGGTACTGAAGTTGCTGATGGTAAAGAAACCCGAGTTTTTGACGGTAAAACTTATCTCCTTGAACATGCGTTTGACTCTGATTTTGCCTTAGTGAAAGCTTGGAAGGGTGATCGTTATGGTAATTTAATATTTAAAGATACCGCCAGGAATTTCAATCCCATGATGGCGATGGCAGGTAAAATCACCATAGCTGAGGTAGAAGAACTCGTACCTCTAGGGGAATTAAATCCAAATGACGTTCATGTCGCTGGCATTTTTGTACATAGAATTTTCCAAGGTTCTGATTACGAAAAGCGAATTGAGCAAAGAACGGTTAGGTCCAAAAACTAAAATGAAGCTGGTTTTTGCAACCCACAATTCCAAGAAATTAATTGAAGTTAGAGAGATTCTTCCAACTCAATTTCAAATCGAATCGTTGGTTGACCGTCATTTCCATGAAGAAATTATTGAAGATGCCGACACCTTTAATGGCAATGCTTTAATTAAGGCAAAAACTATTTTTGATTTATTTGGGGAATCTTGCTTCGCCGATGATTCGGGTTTGGTAGTGCCTTCTTTAGGCGGATTACCAGGAGTTAAATCCGCTAGATATGCGAATGATGAAGGTCCCGTTGATCATCTAGCCAATAATTTGAAATTATTGGATGCCTTGAATAATGAGAGAGACAGAAGTGCGTATTTCATAACCGTTATCTGTTTGATCTTGAAAAATGGTGAAATTAAGTATTTCGAAGGTAGGGTAGAGGGAACCATATCAAAAAGTATGCAAGGCGATAAGGGATTTGGTTACGATCCGATTTTCATTCCCAATGGATATGAGAATACTTTTGCTCAATTAGGAGCAGAGATTAAGAATGAAATCTCTCACCGTGCTCGTGCCCTTAACATGATGAAAGATTACCTCGTTGAAATGTTTTGATATATGAATCGCATTCCGCGCATTTCGATACACGATTATAACTACGAACTCCCTGAGGATCGCATTGCAAAATACCCAGTAGTACCAAAGCACAACTCCAAACTTTTAGTTTTTGATAAGGGAAATATCACTCACGATACCTTTCTCAATCTCCCGAATCATTTAAATGCAAATGAGGTAATCCTTGTTAACAATACCAAAGTCATACCGGCTCGATTGTGGTTTGATAAAGGAGAAGGGGTATGGATTCAAATATTTTTACTGAAACCTCTTAGTCACGATTGGTCCACCTGGCAAGTAATGGTTGGGAATCGAAGAAAATTCAAAGAGCACGATCAATTATCAATAAATACAGATGAAGGTAAATTGACACTTTCTTGGGGCGACCGTGAAAATAACATCATAATATTCGAGTCTACAGGTCTTTCAATCCCCGAGTGGATTGAACAACTAGGTGAAATTCCGTTACCTCCATATTTGAATAGGGATGCAGAAGAGAGCGATAAACAGGATTATCAAGCTATTTTCGCCAAAAATAAAGGTGCGGTAGCCGCTCCAACGGCTTCTTTACATTTTACGCCTGAGTTATTAGTGAAGATGCAAAATGCGGGAATTCAGCAGATCGAGGCAACTTTGCACGTGGGAGCAGGTACTTTCAAGCCCGTCAGTGTTGATTTTGTGGATGAGCATGAAATGCATGCGGAACAGTTTGAAATCGATATAACTTTAATTGAAGAATTATTGTCTCGCAATTCAGGTATCATTGCATTAGGTACAACTGCTTGCAGGGTATTAGAAAGTCTACCTTTATTGGGTGCGAAATTAATATTAGGAGAATTAGACGATGTGTTTGTGGCCGCTGAGGATGGATACCGAGAGGTGTTGAGAGAAATTCCTACTCGAGATGCATTAGAAGCTTTGTTGGATTATATAAAGATGGGCGATGGCAAATTGCGCGGTGAAACTCAAATTTTCATGGTTCCCGGATTTAGTTTCAGACTGAGCTCTGGAATGATTACCAATTTCCACCAGCCCAAATCTACCTTGATGTTATTGATTGCGGCGTTCGTTGGGTCGAATTGGCCGCAAATATATGAGGAGGCTATGGCCAATGGGTACCGTTTTCTGAGCTATGGGGATGGCAGTTTGCTCAGAGGTGAAAAAAATATCAAATGGTAATCGTTTGGTAGTCAAATAATAGGTCCTTAGAGGCCTAGATTTATTGAATTTTCTTTGGGATAATGTTTTGTTCATAGGGATTTAATCCTATTTTTGCACTCCCGTTCTGAAACAGAGATAAGTAGCAACAGCAGTGGAAGGAGTAAAATCTGGAAGCTTAAGGAGCTAAAAAATATTTCTCAAAATAGTTTTGCAAAGTGTAAAATTAACACTTACCTTTGCACTCCCGTTCTGAGACAGAGATTTATCATTTGGAGTTGAGAATAAAAGCTTGGCAGAAGGATGAAAAATATTTGCAAATATTTTTTCTCAAACAGTTGTAAAGATAAAATAAACACTTAACTTTGCAGCCCCGTTTGCAAGAACAGGGAAAAACAAAATTGAAATCAAACGTTCAAATCGTGAAGAGGCGACGAGATTGATAAAGTTCTTTGAAAGAAAGGTAAGGAATAGCAAGCCACCCAAGTTAATTGAAAATACTTTGGGAAGCCGGATCACAACTAACATAATTATTATACTATGGAGAGTTTGATCCTGGCTCAGGATGAACGCTAGCGGCAGGCCTAATACATGCAAGTCGAGGGGTAGAGAAGGAATAGTTTACTAGGAATTCTTGAGACCGGCGCACGGGTGCGTAACACGTATGCAACTTACCCTTTACTGGGGCATAGCTCAGAGAAATCTGAATTAATTCTCCATAATAATATTGAATCGCATGATTTGATATTTAAAGCTCAGGCGGTAAAGGATAGGCATGCGCTGTATTAGCTAGTTGGTGAGGTAATGGCTCACCAAGGCTACGATACATAGGGGTTCTGAGAGGATGATCCCCCACACTGGTACTGAGACACGGACCAGACTCCTACGGGAGGCAGCAGTAGGGAATATTGGTCAATGGACGCAAGTCTGAACCAGCCATGCCGCGTGCAGGATGACGGCCCTCTGGGTTGTAAACTGCTTTTATATGGGAAGAAACCCCGGGATGCGTTCCGGGCTGACGGTACCATACGAATAAGGATCGGCTAACTTCGTGCCAGCAGCCGCGGTAAGACGAAGGATCCAAGCGTTGTCCGGATTTACTGGGTTTAAAGGGTGCGTAGGCGGATGCTTAAGCCAGTGGTGAAATCTCTCAGCTCAACTGAGAAACTGCCATTGGAACTGGGCATCTTGAATTCGATTGAGGTAGATGGAATATAACATGTAGCGGTGAAATGCTTAGATATGTTATGGAACACCGATTGCGAAGGCAGTCTACTAAGTCGATATTGACGCTGAGGCACGAAAGCGTGGGTAGCGAACAGGATTAGATACCCTGGTAGTCCACGCCCTAAACGTTGATTACTCGCTGTTGGCGATACACTGTCAGCGGCTAAGCGAAAGCGTTAAGTAATCCACCTGGGAAGTACGACCGCAAGGTTGAAACTCAAAGGAATTGACGGGGGCCCGCACAAGCGGAGGAGCATGTGGTTTAATTCGATGATACGCGAGGAACCTTACCTGGGCTTAAATGTCAGATGCAATTGGAAGAAATTCTGAGTTCCTTCGGGACATTTGGCAAGGTGCTGCATGGCTGTCGTCAGCTCGTGCCGTGAGGTGTTGGGTTAAGTCCCGCAACGAGCGCAACCCCTATCATTAGTTGCCATCAGGTTAAGCTGGGGACTCTAATGAAACTGCCTACGTAAGTAGAGAGGAAGGCGGGGACGACGTCAAGTCATCATGGCCCTTACGCCCAGGGCTACACACGTGCTACAATGGTAGGTACAATGAGACGCCACTTGGTAACAAGGCGCAAACCTCAAAAAGCCTATCTCAGTTCGGATTGAGGTCTGCAACTCGACCTCATGAAGTTGGATTCGCTAGTAATCGTATATCAGCAATGATACGGTGAATACGTTCCCGGGCCTTGTACACACCGCCCGTCAAGCCATGGAAGCTGGGAGAACCTGAAGTCGATAACCGCAAGGAGTCGCCTAGGGTTATACTAGTGACTGGGGCTAAGTCGTAACAAGGTAACCGTACCGGAAGGTGTGGTTGGACCACCTCCTTTCTAGAGAAACTAGAACAGGATTCGGCGGCGTGCTATTCCACCACTTTCAAAAAAAGATTCAAGAAGTGTGAGATTGACAAACAATCAGCACTCCTTAAACAGTTAGATCGAAGATTTTCGAGATAACGCAACGTTCTTTACACATTTACTCGATGTAAACAGACCCGTAGTAGGGAAAAACTTGAACCTAGTCCCGTAGCTCAGTTGGTTAGAGCACTACACTGATAATGTAGGGGTCAGCAGTTCAAGTCTGCTCGGGACTACCAAGACCAGATAGACGCGGTTGTGTTTACAAAAAACTATGAAGATACAGACAAACGGTTTGTATAGGAATAGGTAAACCGACTACGTTAAGATTATAAAGGTCACATCGGGGGAATTAGCTCAGCTGGCTAGAGCACCTGCCTTGCACGCAGGGGGTCAACGGTTCGAATCCGTTATTCTCCACCGCGTTCGTATAGTGATATATGAACACAAGTTCTTTGACATGTTGGAAATAAAATAACAAGAATCTACAATAGAGCGAGAAGTAGGATAAGTTACTAAGGGCGCACGGCGGATGCCTAGGCTCTCAGAGGCTATGAAGGACGTGTACAGCTGCGATAAGCTGCGGAGAGGTGCCTAAAAACCTTTGACCCGCAGATTTCCGAATGGGGCAACCCATCCTTTTTAAAGGATTTAAAGCAAACCCGCTGAACTGAAACATCTAAGTAAGCGGAGGAAGAGAAAATAATTTAATGATTCCCCAAGTAGTGGCGAGCGAACGGGGAAGAGCCCAAACCAACATTGTTACGGCATTGTTGGGGTTATAGGACTGCAACGTGATAGATAAAAACGAAATGGAAGATAGTTGGAAAGCTACATCATAGAGGGTGACAATCCCGTACATGTAAGGGTTTTATCATCTAGCAGTATCCTGAGTAGCACGGAGTTGGTGAAGCTTTGTGTGAATTTGCCAGCACCATCTGGTAAGGCTAAATACTCCTGAGAGACCGATAGTGAACTAGTACCGCGAGGGAAAGGTGAAAAGTATCCCGAACAGGGAGGTGAAAAGAACCTGAAATCGTGCGCTTACAAGCGGTCGGAGCCACTATACGTGGTGACGGCGTGCCTTTTGCATAATGAGCCTACGAGTTACTCCTCACTAGCAAGGTTAAGTATTTAAGGTACGGATCCGAAGCGAAAGCGAGTCTTAACAGGGCGTATAGTTAGTGGGGGTAGACGCGAAACTTTGTGATCTACCCTTGGCCAGGATGAAGTTCAGGTAACACTGAATGGAGGTCCGAACCGGTTGACGTTGAAAAGTCTTCGGATGAGCTGAGGGTAGGGGTGAAAGGCCTATCAAACTGAGAGATAGCTCGTACTCCCCGAAATGTTTTTAGGAACAGCCTCGGATGAAGTGTAATAGAGGTAGAGCTACGAATTGGGTAAGGGGAAGTCAAATTCTACCGAACTCAAATAAACTCCGAATGCTATTACATACTATCCGGGAGTGAGGGCATGGGTGCTAAGG
>CALSSY010000007.1:0-60000 GCA_943789135.1 uncultured Bacteroidia bacterium | reverse complement strand
GAATGATAATGTACTTTATAAAGTGCAGTAATTATTGACTACCTAAGTAATAAAACAGTGCCTTTATAGGTCATTATTTCATTCTCTGGACTTTTGAATGTTACATGATAAATATATGTTCCTTTGGGACATAGTGTTCCATTCACTGTTCCATCCCATTTTAGGTTGGGATCGGTACTGATAAAAACTTCTTGACCCCAACGATTATAAATATGGAAATCATATTCATGTATGGTTAATGGTGTTTCTAAGCCGAATAAGTCATTTTTACCTTCCGTTGTTTGTGGTGTGAACGCATTCGCAAACCAATATAGGGGAGTCGATTTAATGTTAATTATTTTAAAAATGGTATCCGAACAATTATATTGGGTATTGGCTACTAATTGCACTTGGTAACTTCCGTGATTATCAAAGGCGTGTATGGGGTTTTCTATATTGGCAAAGTAGCTATCGCCAAAATCCCATTCCCAGTTGTCCGCATATAAAGAAGTGCTGGTAAATTGCACGGGTTTTAACATTTTTGGGTCTTCTGGACTAGAAGTAAAGTCAGCAACAGCCCTAGGATAAATTTCTATATTGTTCTTCATGCTGTCTTTACACCCGTAGGAATTTTCAATGGCATACAATACAGAGAAGGTCCCAAATTCGTTATAAGTTACTATTTCACTTAAATTGGTAGACCTAACACCGTTACCAAAATCCCAATAATGGGAAATTATACTGCCACCTCCGGCATTCGATCCATTTGTAAAAGATATTGGTGTACCTTGACAATCGTTTTCAAAAATGGAAAACGCATTTGGTTTTGGTGCGATAAAGGGATTTTTAATTAGCGTATCCTTACAACCTTTTGAATTATAAACTATTAAGCTAATTTCAGGAAGTCCAACAGCGCCATAGTAATATTGGGCTTCTGTACCATATTGCAAAGGTCCACCCATGCCGAAGTCCCAAATCGTATTTTCGATAAAGCCAGCGCCCGGCCAACTTAGAGATTTCACCTTAACAAAGGCATTCTCACATGTATCATAAAGATTGAAATTAGCAGTAGGTGAACTTTGAACCATGATCCTCTTTTCAGCAGTATCTTGACAACCTGCTTGTGATCTGATTATTAACCGGGTATCAAAAGGTCCAGATGCCTGATAAAAATGCACGGAATTTTTTCCATTATCCACGCCACCATCTCCAAAATACCATTGTCTTTGAATTATTTTATCAGCTCCCTCTACAGATTTATCATTGAAAATAATACTATCATTCTGACAATACCCCACTACATCGTATTGTGCGCGAGGGTAGGGTGTGGTGTCACTTAGTGTCCATACACCTATAAAATTTTGTTTGGCTCTATAAGTAAAACTATTTGCACTAGGGTCGATTCTTCCTTTTAATGGATACTGCCATTTATTCAATGTATTACTCCATTGGATTCCACCGATATAGTTTTCATTGATTTGATCGTTACTTCCGTTGATGTCGTTATCGCTGTATTTAAAATTCAATGTAATATCAGGTAAGGTACTATAGGCAGAACTTGCTACAATCCAATATCGATTGGCCAAACGAATGCTGTTTTCACCATCACATTCGTTATCTGTATTAAAAACACCCAATGGCAATGGCCTGTTATTAGGAACGGGCAAGTCATTTGTAGGATAAGTTGCAAGCGTAACATAGCCAGAATCAGTTGGGTCGAATCCTATGTTATTTACAATGAATTGAGCCGATAAATCTTCACCTGATCCGTTAATTAAAGGTATATTGTATACCGGACCTCCATTACCTTCACGGATATTCCATTGTACAATTCCATATCCCAAACTTGAATTGGTTTCAGAAACAATTCCGCCCCCATTTTGATAGGTTATGGAATTGGACATGGGGTTGTTTAATATTAAACTTCGTCCCTGAAGATATAGTTTTACATCATTCAATCGAAGTTGACCCATGAGTCCTTGATTCTTGGTACCACCAACAATTGTGGAAGTCATTAAACGAACTTCCCCTTTTCCGCTTAAGTTAAGTGAAGGAAAATTGGTTGGGGTTTTACCTTTGATTTCAACAATTCCTGCAGATAGGTCAATTTTTGTAGAATTACTTTGAAAATACCCACTATTCGCATCATTAATCCAATTACCATCTACTTTTAAAAAGCCAAGATTGGTAGTTTTAAAAATGGCATTGTTTTTAGTTTGATAATCCCCGTTTACGATTAAATGTGCTCCATCTTTAATTCGAATATAACCGCCATTATGCACAACAGTTTGCCCCTTTAATTTAAAGGGTAGAAGAATCATTAAAAGTATCAAAGAGATAAATCGCATGTTGAATACGCTATTTTTTCTTAGTTTCTGGAGTGATTCGTTCATTAAGAAGTGATTTATTCAATTCTAATAAACTCTTGTTTAATTCTAACAGTTCATCCACCTGCTTTTGAAGATTGTCGATTTGCTGTTGCTGCTCCTGTACGGCCTTTACAATGGGTACAACAAACTCTGCGTATCGCAAACCGTAATAGTCGGTTTCGTTTTTTGGTTTATCAATACCGGAAAAATCATATCCAACTTCGATAGCAGCTTTTTCCACGTCTTGTGCAATAAAGCCACTATACCTAATAGATTCCTTTTCAAATTGCGTTTTCCATGTAAAGGTATCATTCAATGCACCCTGAGATTGGTACATCTTGTGAACATCGAATTTATAGGTTACAGGTTGTAATTTCATTATGAATGGAAGACCAATAACTTCATTTTTATTGATATCCGTTTTAAAACGGGCATCACTGGTATTCGTCCAAGCCACAGGTCCCCCAATACTGGTTACTGAAGCATTTCCAATGCGGGCCTGATTACTAGCGGTTGTACTAACCGAAGATCCAATAGCGATGGTATTGTCTAAATTGGTTGTATTAGGTCCGTTTAAATATCCAATTGCCACGTTGTAATATCCTGTTCGGTTAATGTAACCAGCATAGTAACCAAGACCTTGATTGTAATAACCAGAAGTATTATAGTAGCCAGCTGCATATCCCATGTAAGCATTACCACGGCCCAAATTATTGGCAAACAAGGCGTAGTTTCCGAAGCCGGCATTATAATGTCCGTATACGTTAGCACCTAAGGTGTAATATCCAACCGCGGCATTCATAATACCTGAGGTATTATACATCAGGGTATACATCCCTACTCCCACATTATAGGTACCGGTAGTGTTGTTATACAAACTTCTAAATCCGATTCCTATATTATAACTACCAGATGTATTCGAGGTGAGCGGTTCAAATCCAATACCCACATTATAAGATCCTCTGGTATTGTTATATAGCGATTTCGCACCTAAAGCAGTGTTATAGTTTCCTGAGTTATTATCGTATAACGATTGCCAACCAACTGCCGTATTGTAAAAACCACCGGAATTTGCTCTTAATGATTCCCTGCCTATAGCGATATTGGAATTTCCACTTGAATTTTGGTTGGCGTTTAAACCGAAAGATATATTATTGTTCCCAGAGTTCAATTCACCGTACCATCTATCGTTTACGCGAAAACGAAGCGGAACATTATTGGTTGTTCCCAAAAAGTTTTGGGTAGCACTCAATCCACTATTACCTTCCGTACTCCAAAATCCTTTTAAGTGAACAAACCCTCCGTTTTTACTTAATTTAAGGGTGTCTACATTCAAGCTGATTTCTTGAATCTCATTTAAAGTATCGTTGTCGAGGAATTTTTCAATTCCTGCAACTGTAATTTGACCGTAATCGTTCACGGTCAAAATCGGGTAATTGTCTTTGTCCCCAAAAGTTCCAGGTACAATTCCTGTTTTTTTAATATCGACACTTCCTTTTCCTTGAACGAATCCTCCCGTTAATCCATTTCCGAAGGTTATGGATCTCATTAACGGAACCCATTGAGATTTTTCATAATACCAAAAACCTGCTGTATCGTCTGTTTGATAAACAAGCAACCCGTTGGCAGGGTTTGGAATTAGGAACTTTTGGGTCTTTGTCATACGCGGGACCAATAAACCTTTATTAGTTGCGCTTACATCAAGCATGGCAGAGTTGTCCGGGTCAGAACCCGTCTGATTGATGCCTACGTTTTGGGAGAAAATTGATTGACAGACAAGACTAAAAAGAAGTACTATCGGTAATTTTTTATACATACAAGAAAATTTAATACCTATTTGAATTTATTTGGCTCTGATTGTGGGCGTAATTTACATTTATTTTCTCAAATAAAATTAAAATTACACTAATTGATTTTTCGTAAAAAAAATCAAAGGTTCTTGAGTATTGATTCTATAAGTATGACGAATATCCGGAGCGATTTCAATATTTAGTCTCTCGAATCCCAGTTTAAGCCAATTTTTTAGATAATTTTTCCCGTAAAGCCGAACATGATCCCATTGTCCTAAATTATCTTTCCTCTTTTGTGAATCCCAATCTTCGGAGGCATTGATATTTGCATCAAGAACCTGAGAATAGGGTACTTGCAAGCAAGCAATTCCACCTGGTTTCAAGACCCTTAATATTTCGGATAATGCCCTGGCCTCGTCTTCAATATGTTCCAAAACATGGTTAGCTACAATCAGCGAAAAATAGGAATTGACAAATGGTAACTCACAAAGTGTTCCGAGTAAAACCTCGCTATTATAGGAGAATCTGTAGCCTTTTGTGCGTGCATCTAGTCCGTATCGGTTCCAGCCCCAATTTGACCAGGCTTTCCAAAGTGCTTTTTCAGGCGCTACATGCAATACATTTCCTTTTTCAAGTTTATCGAGATTTTGTTTAAACGCTTCATAAATAAGACGATCCCGATCGGAAGAACGGCAAAAGGGACAATCTACAAACCGTTTACCAGCCCCCATTATTTTCTGTGAATTTATAACGGGTGAATCATGCCCCCTAGGAAGCCAAAACCAAGGTTTTCGATCGCAAATATTGCAACGCTGATTTTCTGAATTGAAAAAAACGTTGTCCGTGTGCGTTCATTGCGGCAATTAACAAAAAATGCCGCACAATGGCGGCATTTTTATTTATAGAAATAGAATCTCGTTTTAAGATTTATTTAACGGAAATCAGTTCAGTTTCAAAAACCAAGGTGGCATTGGGAGGGATAACTCCACCTGCTCCACGCTTGCCGTATCCCAACTCTGAAGGAATGATCAATGTATACTTAGAACCTACATTCATTAGACCAATGCCTTCGTCCCAACCAGGAATTACTTGTCCAATTCCTAATTTGAATTCGATAGGCTCACCTCTGCGATATGAATTGTCAAATTCATTACCGTTTGTGAGTTTCCCAGAGTAATGAACCGCCACAGTTTTACCTTTTACGGCTTGCTCTCCAGTACCTTCTTGAACTACTACGTAATAAAGTCCAGATGCTGTTTTTTGTGCACTTGGATAGGTCTTCATAACCCAATTGTCAAACTCCTTTGCGGCTTCCGCCGCTGCTTGCGCTGCTTTTTCTTTCATTTGTATTCTGTAATTATTGAAGGCCTCGCCATTTGCTTCAAACTTTTCGGCATCTGCACCTTTGCGAATGATGGTTAAAGTTTCAATGCTATCTCCTTGTTGAATGGCATTCACAACATCCTGACCACTGATTACGGCTCCAAAAACGGTATGCATTCCATCTAACCAAGGTGTGGCTACATGTGTAATGAAAAATTGAGATCCATTAGTTCCTGGTCCTGCATTTGCCATTGATAAAATACCAGGTCCGGTATGTTTAAGTGAAGGATCAAACTCGTCTTCAAAATTGTATCCAGGTCCACCAGAACCATTTCCAGCAGGATCGCCACCTTGAATCATGAAATTTGAAATAACCCGGTGAAATTTCAAACCATCATAGTAAGGAATGTTTTCACCTTTGGAATTGTTGTTAATCTTGCCCTCAGCAAGTCCAACAAAATTACAAACTGTCAATGGGGTTTTGTCGTAATGTAGTTTTAGAATAATATCTCCTTTATTGGTAGACATTTTGGCGTACATTCCTTCTGGAAGTGTGTCGGTGTTATACGTTGAAAGATTCATAGTGTTTGCAGATAAAGCCCATGTACTCGCTGTGAGTAATACACTCATTCCGAATGTACCTAGGGTTCTAATAAATGGTTTTTTTTATCATTGTTATAAGGTCTCTAAAAGTAATTGTTCTTTCTTAGGCAATTTCTGTACCACAAGTTGATAACTCGTTTCGATAAGCGAAAATACGAATTCAGAATCTAATCCTTCTAATTCAACGCTAATCCATAGTTTTTTATTCATGTGGTAGCCCGGTTTGATTTGTTCGTATTGTTCTTGAAATTTTTCGGAGTCTTCAGGATTGCATTTTACGGTAATTTGAGAAAAATTGTCTGTATCACCAAGGCAAAACATTTTTCCTAACACTTTCCATACAATTGTTTTTTCATCAAAAGGGAAGGTCGCTTCAACCCCCTTTTTAGATAAACAAAAACTATTTATTGATTCTAGAAACACAAACTTTACAAAACTAATTCATACCACTAACTTTGCAATATTCTTTGAGCGGATATTTACTGTAAAATATCTAATATAAAAAAGGAGTTATAATAAAGTATTGATCTAGAAAAATGAAAATCACAAGCTACCGTTTACCTCAGTTCATTATGCTTTTTTTAGCCGTTATTGCCTCAATCTATGAGCCATTAAACGCACAGACACGTAAACAAAAAGCCGTTCGCTGGGAAAAATTGGAAATAAAATTCGATAGCGTAGCCTACTTAAATGGCGTTCCATTTACAGGTCGTGCTGAATATTATTACCCTCAAGAAAACATAAAGACGATGCCGAGATTGGCCAAAAGGGCTGAATTCTTAAACGGGATCTTTCATGGTGAATTTGCCAAATTGAAGCCCAATGGAGATTTCCTTTTGAGAGAAACCTATAAAAACGGCATCAAACACGGTCCATTTTATTATTATTATGAAAACGGAAAGGTTGAGGTAATGGGGGAATTTGATAACGAACAAATAGATGGCCTAGTAAGGGGGTTTTATGCATCTGGAAAAAAATATTATGAAAATCGCTATACCAAAGGCGAAAGAAATGGATTGTGTGAGGCCTTTTTTGAGAATGGACAAAAAGAAACGGAAAGTAAATATAGAATGGGTATTCCAGTAGGGGAGCATTATGGTTTTTTCGATAATGGAACCTTGCGGTATTATAAAAAATTCAACGATTCAGGTGTATTGAATGGCCCTAATTATTATTATCACAGTACCGGATGTGCCGCAATTGAAGAATATTACAATAATGGCAATTTAGATAGTGTTCAACGCGCGTGGGATGCATTGAGTTGCGCATTGATTAAGTCGGGGTTTTGGAAGAATGGCAAACAAGATGGCACTTTTGCTGAGTTCAACATGTTTGGAGATACCATTAAACTTACTCAGTATAAAGACGGTAAAAAACATGGGGTACAAGGCTTATACCAAGTGGATAAGGATCCGAAAACGGGATTGCGGTTTAGAGCGATAGAAACCGAAGGCAACTATGTTGACGATATGGCTCATGGATATTGGGTATATGGTAAAAAAACATGTTTTCAATCGCGCGAAGGAGCCTATAACATGGGGGTGAAAATTGGCGAGTGGAAATATTTCGACCATAAGTGTGAACTGTTATTGGTTCAGAAATATGACAATGAGGGGAATTTATTAGAAGAAGAAGCATACGATTGATGACAAAAACAATAGAACCTTTTTTAATAGGAATGACAGGTCTTTCCGGGGCCGGCAAAACCTTTTATGTTAATCGACTGAAGGAACAGTTTGGTGATAAAATTTGTATCCTCGGTTTTGACGATTATTACAAACCCTTAGAAGAGCAACAAATAGATGAGCACGGTGAAGCCAATTACGATCTTCCTACGGCGCTTTATTCAGACAGGTTTTTTAACGATTTGTTGAAGTTAATCGAATATCAAACTATTGTGATTCGTAAGTATCAATTTGAACATTACGATGCACCCGAGGTTATGGAAACCATTGAACCTGCTCCGATTATATTGGTTGAAGGGCTGTTTGTTATGGAATTCAATGCCGTAGATTCCATGTTGAATTACCGAATTTTTATCGACTGTGATACCGAATTATGCTTCAATCGCAGATTGGAGAGAGACATAAGGGAAAGGAATATCCCAAGAGAAAGGAGTTTACATCAGTGGAATCATCATGTGATGCCTGCCTATCAAAAATACATCGAACCCCATAAAGAGCGCTGTAATTTCGTGGTTGAAAATGTAGGTCCACCAGAAGAGAATATTCAAAACGATTTTGAATCACATAAAAATGAATGCCCATCCATCGGCACTTCAAGCTTTAGGAGAACGTATTTAAATCAATATTTTCTCACTGCCCAAAAACTCAGTATCGTAAATAGCAAAGGTAGGCTCATTAAAAATACCAGCGACTTCTCCAGGGTTTAGATAAAGCGACTTGCCAAACTTCTGTTTATGGTATTGATGAGAATGTCCAAAGAATACCGCATCGTACCAGCCAGTTTTTACCATAGTTTTGGCATAAAATGGGAAATGTGAAACCCCGAATTTAACACCATCTAAAACCAACGGATTATCCTCATCTCCAATATATTCTCCAAAGATTTTAATATTGGGATATTGTTCTGCTAAGCGAGTCATGTTAAATCGATCGCCGTCGTTGTTGCCAAAAACAATATATACGTTTAGGTTACTTTCCCCCAAGGCGCTGATTACAAAAGGCGAACATAAATCTCCACAGCATATCATGTGCTCAATGTTACGAGTTTCACATGTGTCTAAAACAGCATTCAAATTTTTTAAATTGTCGTGAATATCACTCACTATGGCTATTTCCATGGGTTTTGTCAATTAAGATTGTGGCGAAAATACAAAAGCATTGTAACTTTGTGAAAGATTATGGCAATTATCATCACAGAAGAATGTATAAATTGTGGCGCGTGCGAGCCAGAATGTCCGAATAATGCCATTTACGAGGCAGGGGTCGACTGGTCCATTGCACAAGGAACAGGCGTAATCGGAAATTTCACCCTAAAAAATGGAACTGTAGTTGAAGCCAATGAAATGTTCAAGCCCATTAGTGATGAAGTATATTTCATTGTTCCCGATAAATGCACCGAATGTACCGGATTTCATGAGGAGCCCCAGTGTGCCGCTGTTTGTCCTGTAGATTGTTGTGTTCCAGATCCCGATCACGAAGAGTCTGAAGAGGTATTGCTCGATCGTAAGGAACGTTTGCATTTGGATTAAAATTGCTTTTTCGCCGCTTGAGGCGCATCTTTGTTTCATGAACCTCCGTTTTTCTTGTGGATTGATGGTGATGCCACTGCGTGAAACGCCTTCTGAATCTGCTGAATGTGGGACATCATTATTGCTAGGTGAGGTTTACCAAATTGTAAATTCCGAGGTTAATTCAAACGGATCACTTTGGCATCAAATTCAATGCGAACACGATCGGTATATGGGATATATAAGCGATGCTTATCACAGTGCTTCGGTTGCCCCAATTTTAAATCCATACAAAGTTCGTAAGAGCTTTCAACTACTCGAAAATCAAAATCTAATCATTTCTCCCGGTTCATTAGTGGAACAGGTAAATGCAGAAAATCAAGATATCACAGAAATTGATTTTTTGAAACAATTTTTAGGTACTCCTTATTTATGGGGAGGGCGGTCAATTACGGGTATTGATTGTAGCGGATATAGCCAAATTTATTTGGGTTTTTTAGGATTTAAACTACCAAGAAATGCAAGTCAACAATATGAACTAGGCGAGCCCATCGACTTTGGCACCCATCAATTCGGAGATTTGGCTTATTTTGGCAACCAAAACAAAGATGGTAATCAAAGAATTACACATGTTGGTATTGTGACATCAAAAGATACCGTCATACATGCTTCTGGTTTTGTTCGAGAAGATGGTTTTACGCGAGATGGAATTATCCGATCAACAGACCGTAAATTAACACACAATTTGATTGGAATTAAAAGAATCAAACTAAATGAAACTGCAAGAATATATTAACGACATGAAACCCGATTTCCATAAACTTTATGGTGGGAAATATGAATTTGATCTGGGTCAGTCTGAAGCCCATATTGATTTAACCTTAGGCGCCGCCACTAAATATATTCAAGGTTTAGCACTATCTGGAAAACTAAATGAAATACAAAATCTTGCAACGCAAGGAAGCATGGCAATGCAAGAATCTCCCTATTATAAAGAACTTCTTAAAGAGGTTACCAATTCGTATTATGGTTTAACCTGGGAATCGAATAGAAAAGAAGGATTAGCAAAAGACGTTCTCGGATTTATTCTAGACGGTTTGAAACATCGTTTTCAAGCCGGTGGGTATTCAGCAGACCGATCGGGTATTATGGCATTTTTAGGTCTTGATATGGGGGTTTTAGGTAAAATGGGAGGCATGTTTTCCAAGTTTTTTCGTTAATTAGGTGTACTCCTATGAAATTTAGATTGAAACTGTGCTTAATTCTGTGTTTTTACAGCTTGCAATCCTTGCACGGTCAATCGAATTTTCTGGTGCCAAAAAAAATCAAAAATCAATTTCAAACGGAATTGATTTTAACGGAATACAGTGATCTTCAATTTTTAGAAGCTCATTTGCCTGATTTTCAACATGTAGAAATTGTAAAAGTTGATGGGTCCGTGGATATTGCCAAGGCTGCATTTCTTTGCTCCAAATTAAGCACGATCCAAGAGCTTCAATTATTCAAATTTGAAGGAATCATCGCGGATGAAGATTTGCAATATCTAGAATGGATTCCCTATGTTTCGGTATATATCCCTAAAAACAGAACGGATGCCACTATTTTAAACGATGCCTGGGGGTTGTTAACTCAAGTATCTCTTCGTTTTGAAGATATGCCCGATAACTTTGATTTCTTGAAAGATTGGAAGCAGTTGCGGAATTTGTCGGTATTGGGTAATATGGATCGGGAAGAAGCAGATGCACTTTTGAAGGTCGTAGAAGGGCATATGCCAAAACTTAAACATATAGAATTGAGTTTGGTCGGGGTGCAGGAACTTCCAAAACGAATAAAAGAATGTAAACAATTGCATTCCATAAAAATAATCGACGGAACTGAGTGGGCTCAAGGGATTTCTTTGGATGAAATGGGAGAGTATGTGCTTCCATTAAGAACGGGAAGTAGACTGGTCCAAATTGGCAAGGGAGTCAATTCAACCCGAGTTGAAAAAAATGTTTACATGCCTTTAAAATGGGTATCGACAGCTCCTCGATTAACCTTGAAGGATTTAACCTATTTGAGAACCTTGTATCCAGAAGTGGAAGAACATGAAGCGTTGACATGGTTGGAGGATACCGAATGGGAATTGGACTTTGCGGAACAAGAAAAATTAGACCCTTATCCGTTTGACCCCATAAAGAGTGATATCGCCTTATGGACGGATTTTGCCGAAGGTAAACACAGTTATCTAGCCCATTCGGAATCGGATCAGGTTTTTTTAGGCGATAAGAAATGGGCTGTTTCTATACCAAAAAATGCGCTCGAAGATTATAATGGAAAGCCTTACACAGGGCCTTATCACATTACGGTGCAATTCATGGACGATGCATCGCAAGTTGTAGCAGCCGGTTTTAGCATGCTATATGACAGCAATAGGGTACAATATGCATTGCATCCTTCATTTAGTTTGGATATTCATGTTTTTAGTGAGGATCGAAAAAGCGAGTTGAAACTGAAGCCAGGATATTTCGCCGAGGTGAATTACGTATGTGCGGTTGATCAAAACGATCGGTTTTATGCGAGAAATCATAAAACATCCAAATGGATGCATTTTTATGACTACGATTACCAATTTGATGCCCCAGGTTTGCCAGTTAAAGTAGATTTTTATCAGTTCTATAAGGGAGCAGAAACTGCAAAAATCAGAAGCGATTTCCAATCTTGGACCATAGATGAGGCATTCTCTACTCAAGGATTTAACTACTTAATGCCTCCGCAAAAATTCGAGATGAGACTGGGGAAATACAAAAGGCATTTTGTATTAAATCCGCCCGAAAATGCCAAAGAAGTACGCAGAATTATCAGAGGTAAAAACCAATTGGGCATTCGACCATTACCAAGAAATAAGAAATCAATACCGGGAATACAAGAGTTTGTAATTTTTGATAGAACGCATAGTTTATTTCCAGAACTTCAAGCTTTTGAGGGATATAAATGGGCTTTTAGGACCCAAATGCCCTACGATAAGGTTTTAGCATTTTTTAAAGAAAAGAATTGGATAGACATAAGGTTTCGAGAAGTTGGAAATTCGATTTTTATGGAACTTAAAACGCATCGAGGAATTTGGGTCATCCAGTTGGTCCAGCCGAGTACATATGCATCAGGAGATGCCAAACTGAAGTTGAAATTGGATGCAGAATTAAAAAAGAGGTTTGTAAAATACGATAAAATTCGCACCAGTAAATCTCAATTATGGCATGTTTTACGCGAGCAAAAGGAAATAAGCGACAGAGAGTTGCAAAAGGCGGCGCTTTTTGGTGTTTCGAATGGCAATGCACGGAAAAAGGGGCGTTTTATGATACAAAGTTTCGGCGCTTTTGCGATGGCACATCCCTTACAGTTGGAGGAAAATAAATCGGAACTCATACTTTGTGAATTGGGTAAGATTCCATTAGCCTTAAAACGTGTGGCATTGGTTTACGACGGGGATCCTTATACGGTAGTTTACCCTCAAATTCCTTCAACCAACCAAATCCCGATAGCCATGGAAACCCTTCAATATATATTGGCAGAATCCAAGACAGGTGAAGTGTATTATTTGGATGGGAATGCACTACGCAACTTGCAAATCGCTGAAAATACCTTGACTTACATTGATTTGAAGCTTCTCAAAAACATCCCTAGAAATTCAACGGAATTACTGAAAGAAATGGGTATTCGAAAATCAAAAAAACGAAAGAAATAATGAAACCCGAATGGATATTGTTGGGCATTACGGCCTATTTTGTTATGCTCCTTTTAATTGGACGCTTAACATCTAAAAATGCGGATAGCTCCAGTTATTTTTTAGGAAATAAACAAAGTATTTGGTGGATGGTGGCTTTGGGCATGCTTTCTGATTCAATGAGCGGGGTAAGCTTCATAAGTGTTCCTGGTGCTGTATCGGTATCGCATTGGCATTATTTTCAACTGGTAATTGGGTACTTTTTCGGTTACATGGTAATTGCCTTTGTTTTACTCCCTCTTTACTACAAATATGAACTTACGAGTATCTACAGCTATTTAGAGTCAAGATTTAACCCTATTGCGCAAAAAACAGGTGCCTTTTTCTTTATTATTTCTCGCTTGTTGGGAAGTGCAGGGCGTCTGTTTTTAGCGGTATTGATACTTCAGGTATTCCTTTTTGATTATTGGCACGTTCCTTTTGCAGTATCGGTTGCCATAATTATCGCTTTGATACTTCTGTATACCTTAAAAGGTGGCATACGCACATTGGTGTTTACCGATGCTATTCAGAGTGTATTTTTAATTTCTGGATTGGTAATTGCGTTATATTACATGTTAAATTCAACAGCATTATCCTCATTCTCAATTGCCGATATCTTCTGGCAATCTGCACATACAGAAATTTTAAATGGTGATGTTTTAAGTGCCAGTTTCTGGGGGAAACACTTCATTGGGGGGATGTTTATTTGTATCGCGATGACCGGTTTGGATCAGAATATGATGCAAAAGAATCTAAGCTTACGTACGCTCAAGGATGCTCAAAAGAATATGTGTTGCCACGGCTGTAGTAGTGGTTTTGGTGAATGTTGTGTTTTTAAGCTTGGGTGTGGTGATGATAGAATTTTTAAAGCAGTCTCCAGAATTAAGTGGAGTTTTATCCGGTAAATCAGACCTTTTTTTCCCGAGTATTGCATTTCATCTCGGTGGAATAGCGGGGATGGCCTTTGTGCTAGGATTGGCAGCTGCGACTTTTAGCAGTGCTGATTCGGTTCTTACAACATTAACGACAAGCACTTACTTTGACCTAATTGGGGTTGATAAACGTGACTGGGATGATAAAAAGAAGAAACAAGTAAGAAGCTTACTTCATGCAGCATTTGCGATTCTATTATTGTTATCTATTCTTGGTTTTAAAGCATTTGCAGAGGGTGCAATTATAGATGTTGTGCTTGGCTTGGCTAATTACACCTATGGGCCCTTGATTGGTCTGTTTGCTTTGGGCATCTATTCAAAGAGGGTGCCGAGTGGGTTAGGAATACTAATAGTAAGTATATGCGTGCCTCTTATATGTTGGTATTTAGGTAAGAACGACTACGTCTCGGATTTAATTGGAATTGAGCCCTTAAATTGGGGTTATTCATTTGGATATGAATTGATCCTTTTAAACGGTTTGATGTCGTTTCTGGGGTTTTGGATGTTTTCCTTAAAGTCGAAGTAGTTCTAAGTCAATTACAAAACAAGAAGGGCCAAGTGAAACTTGGCCCTTCTTGTTTTGTATTTTTGAATTAGTCTAGAAATAACCTAAGGTCTTTAACATGCTCTTATAGCTTTGTTCTTTGGAGAAAAGTTTGAACGTATATTCCCCATTTTCATCGCGGTCAATAATAACATGTTTTGGTGAAGGGGTTAAACAGTGCTGTATGCCGCCATAACCTCCTATGCTTTCCTGGTATGCCGCCGTATGGAAGAAGCCTATGTAAAGAGTGTCTTCGCGATCGTATGTAGGCAAATAGATGGCGTTAACATGTTGTTCTGAGTTGTAGTAATCGTCTGAGTCGCATGTGATGCCTCCTAAGAGGACGCGCTCATAATCTGCGTGCCATCGGTTAATTGGAAGCATGATGAATTTTTTATTAATAGCCCAAGCGTCAGGCAATTGAGTCATGAAGCTTGAGTCGATCATGTTCCATTTTTCCCTGTCGTTTTGTGCCTTTTGGTCTAAAACTGAGAAAATAGTTCCTCCAGACTCACCAACAGTAAACGATCCAAATTCGGTAAAGATATCGGGTTCTGGGATGCCGTTTTCTTCGCAAACTTGCTTGATTTGACTCACGATTTCTTCGGCCATGTATTCATAGTCGTATTCAAAGGCAAGTTTGTTTTTAATTGGAAAACCGCCTCCAATATTAAGGGTGTCCAAATCGGGACATTCCTTTTTTAATTCGCAATAAACACGCAGACACTTGTGCAATTCGTTCCAATAATAAGCAGTATCGTAGATCCCGGTATTGATAAAGAAGTGCAACATCTTTAATTTGATTTGAGGATTGGTTTTAACCGCTGAGCGATAAAAAGGCAAGATGTCTTTGTACCCAATTCCCAACCTGCTGGTGTAAAACTCAAACTTGGGTTCTTCTTCAGCCGCTATTCTGATGCCACATTTGAACTCCTTGTCTGTATGTTCAAGTAACATGTTTACCTCTCTTTGGTTGTCAAACACCGGTATTACATTAGACCAACCGTTATTGATTAAGCCTGCAATGTTCTCAATATAAACGTCACGTTTGAATCCATTACATACTACAAATTTATCTTTAGTGATTTTACCTTGCTCTTCTAAAGTTTCTATAATATTGATGTCAAATTGTGATGAAGTCTCTAAATGCACATCGTTCTTGAGTACTTCGTCTAAAGTATGTTGAAAATGGTTGCTTTTGGTGCAGTAGCAATAATAGTATTTGGCCTTGTAGTCGGCCTTTGCAATTGCCACATTGAACCAAGATCGAGCTCTTTTAATATTCTCACTTATCTTAGGTAAGTATATGAACTTAAGTGGTGTTCCGTATTGCTTGATTAATTCCATCAATGGAATATCATGGAAGGAGAGTTGTCCTTCGTCGTCAACTTTGAATTCTTCAACTGGGAAATCAAAGGTCTGTTGAATTAAGTCAAGATACTTATTTTTCATTAATGTAAGTGAGTTGGATGTTGATTTTTGTACAAAGGTAAGTTAATTGGATTGTTTTGTTGGATTTATATTGTGTTTAGTTGGTGAGTTTTTTTAAAGAAATAATCGGATAAATCGCAAATTGGATTGTCAATGGTTAAATTTGTACGGAAAATTCGAAAAAAGAAATTGATATGAGTAAAATTAGTGTAATTGGCGCCGGAAATGTAGGCGCGAGTTGTGCCGAATACATCGGCATGAAAAACATGGCAGCCGAAGTAGTATTGTTAGACATCAAAGAAAACTTTGCAGAAGGCAAATCGATGGATTTAATGCAAACAGCTGCCCTCAACGGATTTGAAACGCGAATTGTTGGAAGTACAAACGATTACACAAAAACAGCAAATAGCGATGTGGTGGTTATTACCAGCGGTATCCCACGTAAACCTGGTATGACTCGTGAAGAGCTTATCGGTATCAATGCGGGAATCGTAAAGTCTGTAATGGAAAATTGCTTGGCTCATTCGCCTAATGCGATTTTTGTAATTGTATCCAATCCAATGGATACCATGACCTATTTGGCAAAATCAACTTCTGGATTGCCAAAGAACAGAATCATTGGAATGGGCGGTGCATTGGATAGTGCTCGTTTCCGTTATTTCCTTTCCATGGCATTGAATGCTCCAGCTAAAGAAATTGAAGGTATGGTTATTGGTGGGCATGGTGATACCACTATGATTCCTTTAACACGTTTTGCTTCTTACAAAGGAGTTCCGGTTTCTGAATTTTTAAGCGAAGCAGAACTTGCTGATATTAAAGCACAAACTATGGTAGGTGGTGCAACCTTGACGAAAATGTTAGGTACTAGTGCTTGGTATGCACCAGGCGCAGCAGTTGCGGATTTGGTTCATAGTATTGTTTGCGATCAGAAAAAAATGATGCCTTGCTGTGTGAGCTTAGAAGGCGAATACGGGCAAAATGATATTTGCATCGGAGTTCCTGTAATTTTAGGTAAAAACGGATGGGAACGTATCGTCGAATTAGATTTGAACGAGGGTGAAAAAGCAGAATTTGTAAAATCTGCAGAAGCCGTTCGTAATATGAACAGCGCACTTTGATATTTTCAAGAGGCGTTTGGATGATGCTCGTAGCCTCTTTGGCTTTCGGGTTTATGAATGTTTCAGTAAAATCAATTTCCGGCATGCACGTGTCGGAAATTGTTTTTTTTAGGGCCATCGTGCAAATTTTAATTGCGGCCGTTGTTTTGGCTTACCAACGAGAAACGCCTTGGGGAAACAATCCGAAACTGCTCATTATGCGTGGTTTTTTCGGATCCATGGGCTTGCTGTGTTATTTTTATTCGCTTCAAGTAATGCCCTTGTCCAACGCCCTGGTGATTCATTATTTATCTCCCATTTTAACCACTTTGTTCGCATTAATAATAGGGGATGAGCAGGTTCAGAAGAAACAGTGGTTGTTTTTTGCATTGAGTTTCTCCGGCGTTGTTATCGTTAATGGAGTTTCTAGTGTGGTAACTTTAGATGGTATAATTGCTGGTTTGGGAGGGGCTGTCTTTTCCGCGCTTGCTTACAATACGATTCGACGGCTAAAGGGGAAAGAGAATCCCAATGTTGTGGTTTTGTACTTCCCATTGGTAACCTTGCCTATTTCACTGTTACTTCCCGTCATCGGGTTTGGAGATTGGCATTATCCAGCAGGTATGGAATGGACATGGCTAATATTAACAGGTATTTTTACGCAAATTGGTCAATTTTTTATGACGCGTGCGTACCAAGAGGCAGAAACAAAAGTTGTTTCTGCAATAAGTTATGCCGGTATAATTTGGGGTACGGGTTTTGGCTTGTTCATTTTTAATGAATCGTATTCCTTATGGCAATATGTGGGAATGGCACTGGTAGTATTGGGAATGGTATTGAATGTAAGGTTAAACCGAGGATTGGGATTCAGGCGTTAACTTAAATTCTTGAATTTATTCTTGGGAATATGGTTTTTAATTTAGGAAAAGGCACAAACCTGCAAAAGGATTGAATTCATCCCATTCTCAATTAGGAGGAGCGTTGTCGGGTTGTTTACTTATTTATAGCACGAATAACCTTAGCCTTGCCGATATGGTATTTTCCCTCTGAAAGGTTGACCTCTTCTTCCCATACCTTTAGATTAGAGAATCCGTCTAATAGTTCTTTTACCTCCTCTATTGAATAAAGCATGTCTAATTGGTCGGGCCCTCCAACTCTAGGATTGGCTTCCCGATAGGGTAAATTGTTCACACTGAAAGCTTCGAAAATAACCGTAGAATTAGGCTTCATCCAAGGCATATGTCTTCTGAAAACCGCGGCCTTCATTGGTTTTGGCATATGCACGTAATTATATACCAATAGATCAAAATGTTCTTCGGGGAATTTAATATCCATGAAACCACCAATCCGATAATCAATATGTGTCTGGTGCTTTTTTGCGAGATCTAATGCTTTTTCTTGGCCTGCGGAGCTGATATCATATGCAATGGCATTCCATCCTTTTGTCGCTGCATAGACCGAATTTCGCCCTTCACCTTCTGCGGGGAATAAGGCGCGTCCTACGTGGTTTAATGAGTCAAGCGATTCTTTTACGAAAACATTGGGTTCTTTACCGTAGGCAAAGCCCATTTCTTTATATCGATTATCCCAAAATTCTTTCATGGAACGAATTTAATGGAATAATCAAGCGTATTATGTGATAGAAGTTACGGAAATCGGGACTGCCATAAACGAGATTTGTAAGATTAAATGAAAATTTCATTGTTTAGTATGAGTTTGAAGGTATACCGTAGTCTGTTTATCAAGAATGCAACAGCTTTATTCTTGGTTTTGGGATTCACTGTTTTATTAAAAGCACAACATCAAGAAGTTCCCGAAAAGCCGCAAATGTGGAAAGGCAAATCGAAATCATTCTATGATACCGGCGCTATTTCTAAGGCCTTCCAATATGGTGTTATGCAAGGGCATTTTCGCTATTTTTATATGAATACCCAGAATTCCGGAGAATTGAGCGATTATTATGCCAATTCAGGTGGCGGTGGAATTAGATACGAAACAGCACCATATAGGGGTTTGCAATTCGCGGTGAGTGGTTTCTACATATTCAACTTACAATCGAGCAATTTAGGGGAAGTAGATACATGGGCACTGAGCGGTAACAGATATGAATTGGGTTTGTTCGATATTGAGGATCCAGAAAATAAAAAAGACTTAGATCGTTTAGAAGAGTTTTACATCAAATACAATTGGAAAAATTCACATATTACATTAGGGAGGCAATTGATCAATACCCCATTTATAAATTTACAAGACGGGAGAATGCGTCCTACCGGGGTAGAGGGTTTATGGTTTAATGTATTAGATATCCCAAAAACCAAAATAGAAGGCGGTTATTTATGGGCCATTTCTCCCAGAAGTACGGTACGTTGGTACTATATGGGCGAATCCTTAGGACTTTACGGTGTTGGTGTGGATGCCAAGGGCGTGCAATCGGGCTATGCCGGACATACCGAAAGTCATTATGTGGCTTCTCTCGGAATTCATAGAGAATTAGGCGAACATAGAATTCATATTTGGAATTTTCATGTAGACAACCTGTTTAACTCAACTTTAGCACAGGCTGATTTAAGTTTTCCAACGTCAAATGGAAAGTTCATAGTTGGATTACAAGCAATAAAACAATATGGCATCGGAGTTGGAGGAAATGACACGGCAAGTTTGCGCTACATAGATCCCAATTCAAAATCCAGTGTATATTCAACACGATTGGGTTGGGCCGATTCAAAAAATCAATTCACCTTGAACTATACACGGATAACAAAAGAGGGTAGATATCTTATGCCAAGAGAATGGGGTAGAGACCCTTTTTATACCTTTATGCCCCGCGAGCGCAATGAAGGAATGGGCGATGTGCATGCCATTGTAGCAAAATACACCCGAAAAATACCCTCTAGTCATTCCCAAGCCACTGTGATGTTCGGTCATTTTAAACTACCCAATGTGTTGAATCATCAATACAATAAATATGGTTTTCCTTCGTATTTTCAAACTAATGTGGATTTGAGACATAGCTTCATTGGCACCTGGTCGGGCTTAGAAATGCAATTGATGTACGTTTACAAATGGGGTTTGGGTAATCATTACGAAAACCAGAAATTCATGTTTAATAAGGTAGATGTATCGAATTTGAGTTTCGTTTTAAATTACCACTTCTAAACTTAAAAGGAATAAGAAATTCCCAATTGCATGCGACGACCTTGGTTGGGCGCATATACATAGGCGGCATCAAATGTAAGTCCATAGGGATTGTCTGTTGTTGATTGAGCAATGCCCTGGTCAAATAAAACAGTTTTATCAAAAGGGTCATTCGGCCTAGCCAATAAAAACGGAATGCCTTTATCTGGTGTCCAATTCCAAATATTCTGTATTCCTGCAAAAACAGAAAGTCCTTTTTGCATTTTGTAACGGATATTTAAATTTTGGATACTCCACCATGGCGATTCTGAAGGGCGCGGATCTAAATCCGATGCTAGGGGTAATAACATGGGTGCTACAACGTTTCCGTTATAATTGCACTCCCATTTTTTCTGGGGAGATGTCCACTGCAAGGCAAAAGTTCCATTTAGTTTTTCTGTTAGGAAGGGCCTTTGAGGAATGTTATTATTATTCCGTATTACTTGAGCATCAATATAGGTGGCGCCAACTCTTACTGAAAATCCCCGTCTAGTTTGCCAAAATAAACTCCATGATAATCCTTGATTCCAAGATCCTTCTCCTGAATTGTAATAATAAATGGCGTTATTATTTTTTTCGTAATCGGGAACGATCCGGTTGGAAAATTCGGTTCGAAAAGCATGGAAATCGGACTGAACAAAGCCATTGGTTCCTATTGCGAATGTTTTTGACCATGCAATATTGATATTATTACTTTCTTCCGGACGGATTTTTTCTTCAATGATTAGACGCCGTGCTCCGGTTAATGCCGCATGTTCTTCTGTAAAAATATTAACCGTTCTGAATCCAGTACCTGCGTTTATTCTTAATTGACCAATAATTCCCATATCCCATTTCCAAGCTGCTCTTAAGCTTCGAATAAAACCATGTTCTGAATGGTAATCGCCCCGTAATCCGATTAAAAATGTATGTGCATGTATTCGCAGTTCGTCTTGAACAAACAATCCCGGTAAGGGTGTAATTTGGGGTTTAGGAATACGTATGGAATCTGTAGAAATCAGTTCGGTTGCAACCGTATTGTCGTCATAATGCGTGTATCTATATGCGGCTCCTATTAGTAACTGATGACTTTTTATCTTAGGTTGCCATAACAATTGATTGAAATATCGAAATTCATTGGCGTTAAAAATGGAGTTCCCGTATGCGCTTTGTTGGCGATGTAATACAGCAGATGTTTGAAGCCTTAAGTGCGTTTTCAGAGAGAGATCGTAAGTGCTTAAAAATTCCAATCTTTGGGTTTGGATGCTTTCTCCATAAATAGAATCACCCCCACGAAATTCAGGAGTCCAATGCGTTTCTCCGCCCCATCTGTCCTCGGCAAACATTCGCCATGCCAAATCGAATCGTTTGGATTGGGGTCGGAAAATTTGCAGTTGTTGGAAAATCGAAGCGCGTTTTTGAAGTGCCACATCGGTAAAGCCATCTTGATTATTATCCCATTTTGAATTGTTGTAGAAGGCGTTTACTCCAGTTAAAAGTTGCCATTTCTCCTTATTCGCGGTTCTAAAACTCGCATCTAAATTGGTCTCGCCCCACGTATTGCCCCAAAGTTCTATTTGACCTCTTTCTTTTTGGGATTTCTTTAATATTACATTGATCAAACCACCCATGGCTTCTGATCCATATAACGTGGATGCCGGGCCTTTAACAATTTCAATGCGCTCAATTATTGAATTGGGAATTCCCATTAAACCATAGGTAGCTGCCAAGGAACTTACAATGGGCATGCCGTCGATTAAAATCATGGTATAAGGTCCTTCCATACCGTTAATATGGATGTCGCCAGTTGCGCAAATGTTGCAATTTACTTGAGGTCTTATGCCGCTAGCCAATTGCAGGGCATCGAATAAATTGGGACTTGGATTCTGTGTAAAGAAGCGTTTTTGATAAAGTTCCACATGAACAGGACTTTCGGAAAGTTTAACACTTCTCATCGTTCCCGTTATTACAATATCATCAAGTCTTTCTTGGGAATCTAATTGTGCATAGGTCACATTAGATACTAAAAAACACATTGCTAAAAAGTAAGTGGCGGTAATTTTATCTATTGAATGGAACATAGAATCATCTGCAATGCCTATAGTAGTAAACTTCTTCTGTCAAAGATAAATCAATAACGAGGTATTCATTGCTATTTAATCGAAAATGACTCCTCTTTTACGTGTTAGGAGTTAAAAACTTCGATTTAACTTGTCAGTATTCGTATTAATGGCAATATTTGTGGGGAGTTTAAAAACGGATGGTGAAGAAACGAATTACCGTAGCGAAGGGCGATGGAATAGGTCCAGAAATCATGGACGCAACCCTTGAAATTCTAAAAGCAGCAGGTGCTGACATTGAAATTGACGAGATTGAAGTAGGCGAAAAAGTTTATCTTTCAGGCAATTCTTCTGGAATATCTTCGGAAGCTTGGGATACAATTCGAGAGAACAAGGTATTACTAAAAGCTCCAATCACCACTCCTCAAGGAGGCGGATATAAGAGTTTGAACGTAAGTATGAGAAAGTCTCTTGGTTTGTATGCCAATGTACGTCCTTGTATAAGTTTGCATCCCTATGTGAAAACAAAGCATCCAGAAATGGACATTGTTATCATAAGAGAGAACGAAGAAGACTTGTATGCGGGTATCGAACACCAACAAACAGATGAAGTAATTCAGTGTTTGAAATTGATTTCAAGACCAGGAAGTGAGAAAATAATTCGTTATGCTTTTGAATACGCGAAAGTTTACGGTCGTAAGAAAGTAACCTGTTTTTCTAAGGATAACATCATGAAGCAAACCGATGGTTTGTTCCATGAAGTATTCAATGAAATTGCGGCAGAATATCCAGAAATAGAAAACGAACATTGGATCGTTGACATTGGAGCGGCTAAAGTGGCAGATACTCCGGAATATTTTGACGTAATCGTAATGCCGAATTTATACGGGGATGTTATTTCTGATATTGCGGCTCAAATTACGGGATCTGTTGGAATGGGTGGTTCTTCTAATATCGGTCAGGTGTGCTCCATGTTTGAAGCCATTCACGGTTCTGCACCTATGATTGCTGGACAAGGAATTGCGAATCCTTCTGGATTGATTCAAGGCGCAGTAATGATGTTGACACATATTGGTGAAAGCGATTGTGCTGAAAAAATTCAAAATGCTTGGTTGGCTACCATCGAAGACGGAATCCATACTGGTGATATTTATAAAGAAGGTACAAGTAAGCAGTTGGTCAATACCAAAGAGTTTACAAAAGCCGTAATCGAGCGCTTAGGTAAGCAACCTAAACTTTTAAAAGGAGTTGAATACCGCAAAGATGCCGTTCTTAATTTGCCGGAATATGTTAAAAAACCGCAGAAAAAGAAAGAATTACGCGGCGTTGATATTTTCGTTCACTGGAATGGAACTGATGCCAATGAATTGGCTGCCATGTTAAGTCCATTAGATACCGATCACGTTTCATTGTCTATGATTACCAACAGAGGTTTGAAAGTTTGGCCAAATGGGTTCCCTGAGACATTCTGTACCGACCACTGGCGTTGTCGTTACAAGCCCAAAGAGGGTTACTCCATGCGTAAATCAGATATCATTGCGTTATTGGTAAAAGCCGAAGAGCACCACATTGATAGTATTAAAACAGAGAACCTGTATTCTTTTGATGGGGTGGAAGCCTATTCTTTAGGTCAAGGTCAATAATACTACCCCCTTAAAAATAAAAAGGCGCACATCAGTTGATGTGCGCCTTTTTTTATGATTGGAATTATTGTTTTTTGCTGAATTCCGTTAGAATGGATTCCTTAATGGTTTCATATAATGATTTTCTACATACTGCTTTTGCTGCAATTTGGCCAAATAGGGCGGCTAACATAAAAAAGAAAATTAAATTATGTCGATCGGTCATCTCCAATACCAGAATAGCAGAGGTGAACGGACTTCTAGTGATTCCTGTTAAAAAAGCAACCATACCCGTCATGATGAGTAGGTTGGTATTGTCCGCACTTAAATGCAACATACCGGAGAATGCTGCAGAAATTGAAGCTCCAATGCTCAAGCTTGGCGCAAAAACACCTCCAGCACTACCAGAACTGAAACTGAATGCGGATCCGAGCCATTTACCGATAGGGACATACCATTCTAGATATTTATCCGATGTAAACAAGGAGCCTACAATTATTTCTCTTCCGGGTCCTGCAATTCTATGATCTAAAAACATCGCCATCGCAGTTATAGCGGTTGCAATAAAGATTAAATAAAGAATAGTTTGTCTGCGGTTTAACGCTTTTCTCCATTTGGATAAATAGATTACAAATCGACTGTAAAGGCCCGCAAACCAACCGGTAAATGCCGATGCTATCACAACTGCGAATACCATAGAATAATTAATATTAACGGCTAAGGGATATCCCAAATACAAATAACTGCCAACAAAACTTTGTGCAGTGATACCCGCAATTACTACGCCGATAAAGAGAGAATTTTTAAAATTGTTAAAGTGTGTTTTGGTAAGCTCTTCAATAGCAAACACAAGTCCTCCTAACGGTGTGTTGAACGCTGCCGCCAAACCCGCTGCAGCACCCGTCATGATCATATTTTTGGGGGAAATTCTTGGCCATCCTTCAGGAAGCCAATCGTAAGTTTTCTTAAAAACCGATGCGGCAATTTGAATGGTAGGGCCTTCTCGACCTATAATTCCGCCTCCCAGTGCCAATAGAAAGCTTGAAATGAGTTTTATAAAGATTATAGGAAAACTTAATAGGCGTATAACCTTTCTGGATTGACGTTCTTGAATAAGTTCCAGTGATGCGGTAACCTGTGGTATCCCACTTCCAGAAGCATAGGGTGCGTAACGAGTTACGGCCCACCATGAACCAATGAATAAAACGGGTGAAATAAGGAACATCCAATAACCAAGATGTTCTAGCATCCAAATGAAAGAATTTTCTGCCCATTCAAATAATTGAGCATAAAAGACAGCGACCAAACCTACAATAAAAGAACCCACCCAAAAAGGCAATGCACTTAAAAAGCTAAGTTTCCATTTTTCGTTTGGGAGGCGATCGTAGTACTCCTGGATTTTATTGTAAATCGAGCGAAAACGATTCATTTAGTCAAGTCGAAATGATGCATGACTACAAAGGTAGTCATTCAAAAGAAAATGCCCCGAATTTCGGGGCATTTTAAAGAATGGATTTTAAACTCTATTACTTAATAACTTTAACGTTTATAGCATTTAATCCTTTGCGGCCTTCTTCCAATTCATACTCAACCGAATCGTTCTCTTGAACTTTGTCGATTAAGCCTGTAGCGTGTGTGAAGTACTCCTCTTGAGTGTTGTCGTCAACAATGAAACCATAACCTTTGGTCTCGTTGTAAAATTTAACTTTACCTGTATTCATTTTATTTAAAACGTGTCAAAGGTAAGAGAAAGGAATCGGTTATTTTCTTATTGATGAAACTATTTTCAACTTTATTTTTTGCGATTTCTATAATACTTCATTGGATTACGCTCAACTTGCTCAATTTCTTTTTGTTTGAATACTTCAAAACGGCTGTATTTGAGCGTTTCTGGCCATGAATTATTGCCTTCGTCGATGTCTGCAGTTTCTCGTAATGGATCTAATTGAATTCGCACAACTTTCTTCTTTTTCATGAAAGATTTCGTGATTGTATTTTCGTTTTTCCTCCATACGTAAGCCGAAATGTAATCAATTTCCGAACTTCCGTCTTCAAATTCCCAACCAATAATAACCGGCATTACACATCCACCAATATTACTAAGATGCAATTCATATAGGTATCTTCCACGGAGTTCCATGGTATCCGTTGCGGGCAATACCTCCAAGTTGGCATATCGATTTGTTTTTTTCCCGTTACCGTATTGATTGATTTTATCTCTAAGAACTATGTTTTTATAAGCAGTATCCAATTTCCGATCGTAATAGTAATAGAAGTCTCTAAGGCTTGTATCCATATCAACGGCAAATTTGTATCCTTCAGCTTTATTCCTTAACCTAGAAATATGAAGAAATTCATCTTCCTCAACGGGTCTGCCTTTGCGTTTTTTAGGTCTGCCTATTTGTTCAAATGTGACTTTTGCAGTGTCATAATTGACAGGAACTACATTGGGGAAGTTCAAATCAAACGCACGAACCGAATCTAATGAAATATCTACCGGTTCAATATCGTAGAACCAGGCTCTCCAAAACCAATCCAAATCAACTCCGGATGCATCTTCCATTGTTCGGAAAAAGTCTGAAGGTCTTGGGTGTTTGAAGGCCCACCGGGTGCAATATTCTTTAAACGCATAATCAAATAAATCTCTGCCCATTATTGTTTCTCTGAGAATATTAAGGGCCGTTGCCGGTTTTGCATAAGCATTAGGACCAAATTCAATGATGTTTTCAGAATTTGTCATTATGGGCTCTAAGCGTTCCACGGGCAGCTTCATGTAATCGACAATTTTATGGGCGGGTCCTCGTCTAGAAGGGTAATTGTTATCAAATTCTTGTTCTGTTAAGAATTGAACAAATGTATTCAATCCCTCATCCATCCAACTCCAATTGCGTTCATCTGAGTTGATGATCATTGGGAAGAAATTATGACCTACTTCATGAATAATTACACCAATCATTCCGTATTTGATAGCCTCGCTGTAATTGCCTTGTTTATCCGTTCTGCCGTAATTGAAACAAATCATCGGATATTCCATACCACTGGAAGCTTCTACCGAAATAGCAACAGGATAAATATAAGGTATGGTAAACTTGGAATAGGTTTTTATTGTGTGCGCCACCACCTTCGTGGAGTATTTGTTGTATAGGGCATAAGACTCTTTTGGATAATAACTCATGCACATTACCTTATTGCCTTCAACATCAATTCCCATGGCATCCCAAGTGAATTTTCGAGAAGATCCCCATGCAAAATCACGGACATTGTTTGCTTTGTATTTCCATGTTTTTGTATGGCTTTGATCGGCTTGTTGCTCTTTGGTTTGTGCTTCCAACAAGGTAACAATTTGAATAGGTTCCTTGGCATTATGAGCTTGGTTCCAACGCTGTAATTGTTCTGGGGTAAGTACCTCTTTATAGTTTTGACATTCACCAGTTGCTGCTATAATGTGATCCGCAGGTACCGTCATTTCGACTTCAAAATCTCCAAAAACAAGTGAAAATTCACCACGCCCTGTAAACTGCTTGTGATTCCATCCTTGGTAATCCGAATAAACGCACATTCGTGGGTACCATTGGGAAATGGTGAATAAATCGTTCCCGTCTTCCTCAAAATGTTCGTAACCACCGCGTCCACCAATTTTCATCCTCTCTGGGATTTTATAATGCCATTTAACTTTAAATGAAAAAGTTTTTCCTGGCTTTAGTGCCTTCCTTAGGTTAATACGCATCATGGTAAAGTTCACACGATACGGAAGTGCCTTGTTTTTTAGGTCCGTTACCGATTCAATTACTACTCCATATCCACGATAACGCTCTTTAATATCCAAAACTCGTATTGCTTCAGCAGTAATGATGGGTTCCTCATCCGTTCCTCGATTGGATAAGGATTCGGTATCGAAAAGATGACTTTCTGCATTAGGAGAATGCTCATTCTCGTCGAGTTGCAACCACAAATAAGTAAGAACATCGGGAGAATTATTGGTGTATGTGATGGTTTCCTCGCCGTAGAGTAAACGGTTTTCTTCATCCAACCGGGCTTTGATTTTATAATCTGCTTTTTGCTGCCAATATTTGTGCCCGGGAGCACCTGAAGCCGTGCGGTAATCACTAGGATCAGCCAAAATGGTTCCTAATTGTTCAAATTTATTCCCGTGGTTGGATTTTGGATTGTTTTGAATATTCTGTGCATGATTCGTTGAAATTCCCCCAAGTAAGAATAAAAGGGAGGCTCCAATAGCTTTGCGTATCTGTAAATTCATAAAACAGCGAATATACGCATTTCGCCTTTCTAAATGGGAATTAAAGGCTTTAGATTCGCGTCAAAAAAAGATAGATTCCAGCGGATAAGCCTATGATTGAAGATACCATTCTATAGAAATTTTGCTTTTCGGGGAGATATTTATGTAAAACGGTTTGTATCGATAATAATGCCGATACAAATAATAATTGTCCCAATTCTAATCCAAGGTTAAAAAACAATAATGGTGCGACGATATTTTCGCTGTGGCCTAAAAGGGATAGTAATAATCCAGAGAAACCCATTCCATGAATGAGTCCAAAAATAAAAATAAGGACTCCAGCAAAAAGGTTATTAGTCGTATTCTGAATTTTTAAAATTAAAGGAATAACGGCACTAATAGCGATGCTTAATGCAATCAGGCGCTCAATCCAATCGGAGGTAATAGGAACCCACTTAAATACACTAATGGCTAAAGTAAGAGAATGTGCAAGTGTGAATAAGGACACATTAAGAAATGCGCGCTTATAGTTTGTGTATCGAAATGCTAGAAACGACATCCACAGGAACAACATATGATCGTATCCATTGAAATCTAACAAGTGTTGGAACCCCATTTTTAACCAAAAATCTCCAGAATTGACCGATAATATATGTAGGTTACTCATTGCGTTGTAATTTGCGCTTGATGCAAAAGCAGACAAAAATAATATTTAACCTAATTGCCGTAGCTGTTTTTTTTACATTGGTATCTTGGATGCATCCATTTTACGTTGGTGTGTCCCATGTTCGAATCAATCAGTCACAAAGCGAAGCGCAAATAGAAGTGAGATTGTTTACAGATGATGTGCAGAATGCCTTTTCCCAACAGGGAGTGGCTTTCAATCCTCAGAAAAGAGATACAACGACTTTGCGAAAATTGCAGAAAATATTCAATCAAGAATTGGCACTTTTTGCAAAAAATAAAACCCAAGAATGGAGCCGCGTGCCTCTTGAGCTAATTGGTTTCGAAGAAGAATCGGAAGCAACTTGGTTTTATTTAGAAAGTGCGGAATTACCCGCAAAAGCACAATCGTGGAGATTTATAAATACGTTATTATTAAAGGAACATCCCGAGCAAGTTCATGTAGTTCATGCTGAAATTGGTCCGGATTACCGGAAAAGCGAACAACTTAATATCAAGAGACGCTCCTTTGAATTTTAAGAAAATCCGATTTTGGATTAGTTTTTCTTAGATAAGTGGATCGAATGACGCATACTGGTCAAGGTAATGGTGTTATTCGAAAGTTTGGAGATTTTCAAAGTGCCGGATAATTGCTTTTTATCCATTTTGAAATTCTTTACGTATAGCATCCCCATATATAAGGTATATACGGTTTCGTAATTGTCATTGGGACCTGCAAAATCGCAGGGATTGTCTTCGCCTTGTGTTACTTTCAAAACTTTTGTTTCGATTCCATTTGAACTTTCACCGGCATCAGAAGTGAAGTTGAAGTTCATAGATTTTTCACAATCGTATAACTCATAACGATCGCTGCTGATACTATCGATTTTCCAATTACCTTCTAACAAGGCCATGGTATCAATGCTAGTAGAGGGTGATCCTTCTGAATTAGAGTTGCCTTCTGCGGCGTTCCCAGTTTCATTGCCGCCTGCACATGAGAAAAATAGCGTGGTGCTACATAATAAGAATGAAGCAAATAGTGTACGTTTCATTCCGTGAATTTATAGAGGATTATTGGGTAGCAGTTAGTGTCCAACAAAAAAACAATATTCAATTAATGTGCATTTTTGGAGTCCTAAAATGTAAGCCATTCATATACATAAATTTAGGCATCAGGATAAAATTGGAGGGGTTTTAGAGATTTTGATTTTTGACATAAAATAGATTTTGTGGCACAAAAAAAGCCCTCTATAAAGAGGGCCATACAATATGGGTTATAAATGAATTACTTAACGATAAAATCACCTTGCATTAAGCCGTAATGCGCAGGGAATGTGCACAAGAACTTGTAAGTACCTGCTTCTGGTGCATCAAAAGTAATGGTTTCACTTTCTCCAGGGCCTAAAATTTGAGTATGAGCAATTACATCGCCTTCGCGACCGGCAACTTGGTAGCCGTTGTCTTTTGCTTTTGCCGCCGCTAACGCATACTCCTCAAGATCAACTCCTTGTTTCAAGATTGTAATGTTATGCCCCATTGCTTCTTTTGGCATCGTTCCCTTATTGATTAGGGTTAATACCACCTGATCTCCAGCCTTAACTTCTAAAGTTTTAAGGTTGTATTTCATATCGTCATTAGATTCGATAGTTAGCTCAGCTATCCCTTCCTCTGTGGTCGAAGTTTCAGTTGTTTCAGTAGTGGTAGTTTCTGTACTTGCAGATTCGGTTGTTTCTTCTGATCCTCCACAAGATACCATAAATCCAATGGCTAAACTGGTGATGATTAATGTGTATTTTTTCATGATTTATTTCTTGCAGCAAAGGTACGTTTGTTATCAGGGATTTGAGACCAACAACGTCGAATTAAAAGGGTGTTTCACGGATATTTATCCGTTAGAAATAATTGTCATAAGTAATGTGAGACCTTTTTGAAATGTAGACCTTTACGTATTAGTAAAGATTAAAAGCCAAAGATTGAGTAAAGGAATTTTCAGGTGTTATATATGGTATCCGTAGGATATTCCAAATACCCAACTATTTTGCCAAGCGTTACTGCCTGGGGTAGCCAAATCTTTATCAAAAATGGATATTAACGTATAATTAAGGCTTAAATATTTTGTGATCCGTGCGGATAGGCCAAGGTCTATACGACTATCCAAAATAGCTGGATAGGTTTGATAAGGTAAGAATCCCAAGTAGTTAAACTTTGCTGAGTATCTTTTGTCTAATCCAAAGTCTTGACTTCCACCCATCTGAACCTGCATACCGAACTCATTATCAATAAATTCACCTTTTTGAACACGCGCGATAACTTCTTGATTTCTTTGTATGTATAGATCTTGGTTTATTACATACGTCTGCTTCAAGGTTACATACCCCAAACGCAAATAGTAACTGTTTAAAAATTTATTTTCAGTTCCCAATGCAAATTGCGTTTGTCCTTGACTCAGAAAACTTGTCGTCATTTTAGCAATGTCTCGTCCTAAAGAGTCTTTAGAATAGGTATAACCCGGTAATAGTTGCGTTTGGAAATTCAAACCTCCGTAAATAGAAAGGGTAGGGTACTCTTCAAAGTCTAAACCCAGTTTACTATCCAAGAAAAAGTTATCGATGTTCTTTCTATTTCTCCAAAATGCGTCACCCCTGGTATCTTTTTCTCGATTACTAACCAATCCTAAATTGATTTTCAATTGATTGTCCCAACTAAAGCGTTCTCGTTTTAAATTGGCTGTGGCATTGGTTAGTCCGGTAATGGTAATGTTGTTATTGGCTCCACTCGACCAATTGGGGGAGGAATTCGCGAAAGAAAAATTCACTTTGAATTCCGCACCGTATTCCCAAATCCTTTTTTCGGTGGAATCTTTACGCACATAATCAGCTGGTTTTGAATCTGAGATTCCTGAAAACAAGCTTAAGATGGTCGCAATTAACATAGATGCAAAATTCGATTGACTTCGGGGATTTAGCAAATAAAAAAAGGCCAATCGAATCGATTGACCTTTTTAATAGACGTTGATTATATTTTAGGCGCTTGCGCTTTCTTTTAATACTTTCTCAACCAATTCGGCAGCTTCTTTCAAAACGATAGCCGAGTGCACTTTAAGTCCGCTCTCATCGATGACACGCTTCGCTTCTTCAGCATTGGTACCTTGTAAACGAACAATAATTGGAATTTGGATGTCGCCAATTTTTCTGTAGGCTTCTACCACACCATTTGCAACACGATCACAACGAACAATTCCACCAAAGATGTTAATCAAAATGGCTTTTACATTAGGGTCGCTCATGATAATACGGAAACCAGCTTCAACGGTTTCAGCATTAGCCGTTCCTCCAACATCTAGGAAGTTTGCAGGCTCACCACCACTTAATTTAATGATATCCATAGTTGCCATTGCCAATCCAGCACCGTTAACCATACAACCTACGTTACCGTCAAGTTTTACATAGTTAAGGTTGAATTTGCCTGCTTCTACTTCGGTAGGATCTTCTTCTGCTAAATCGCGCAGCTCTAAATAGTCTTTATGACGGAAAAGTGCGTTTTCATCTAGGCTTACTTTTGCGTCAACCGCGATGATTTTATCATCGGAAGTTTTTAGTACAGGGTTGATTTCAAACATGGCAGAATCTGTTTCCTCGTAGGCACGGTAAAGTGCAGAGACAAATTTTACCATTTCTTTGAATGCTGTTCCTTCTAGACCAAGATTGAAAGCAATTTTGCGTGCTTGAAAAGGTTGCAAACCCGTTGCTGGGTGAACCCATTCTTTATAGATTTTCTCAGGAGTGTGCTCAGCCACCTCTTCGATATCCATTCCACCTTCAGTTGTGTAAATGATTACATTACGCTTGGTAGCACGATCTAACAATACGCTCATGTAATATTCTTTTGGTTCGTTAGGACCTGGATAGAAAACGTCTTGGGCAACCAAAACTTTATTCACCACTTTACCGGCTTCACCTGTTTGAATGGTCACCAATGTACCACCTAACATATTTTTTGCAATATCTTGAGCGCCTTCAGGCGATTTAGCTACTTGTACTCCGCGTTGTTCGCTGCCTTGAATTTTACCTTTACCTCTACCACCAGCATGTATTTGTGCTTTTACAACACACCAATCACTGTTGTACTCAGAAGCAACCTTTTCCGCTGCTGCCTTTGCTTGTTCTGGGGTTTCGGCTACAAAGCCATTTTGAACCGCAACTCCGTACGATTTTAAAATTTCTTTTGCTTGATATTCGTGAATGTTCATATAGATTTCGGATTATGCTAACTGCTATGTTGAATCCGTTGCGAAAATAACTAACTTTGAGCCCATTCCGGTAAATTATTTATTAAAAACATTGATTTCTTGTAGAAATATTACCAAATCCTATGGAAATGTTCAGATCCTGAAAGGAATCGATCTATTCGTTCCGGAAAAGGAGATTCTGTGTATTACAGGTGAGAGCGGGGCTGGCAAAAGCACCTTTCTTCATACCATTGGATCACTCGTGAAACCTGACACAGGTACCATTGACATCGATGGTGTTGAATCTGCCAAATTAAAAGGTAAGGACCTCGCTAAGTTCAGAAACGAGAAGTTGGGATTTATTTTTCAGTTTCATCAATTAATCGCGGAATTAACGGCTTTAGAAAACGCCATGATGCCCTTACTTATCGCGGGTATGGACAAAAGTACAGCGCAAGATCAAGCCAAAGAACGACTTGATTATTTCGGTTTGGGGAATAGGTTGGATCACAAACCATCGCAACTGTCCGGTGGAGAACAACAAAGAGTATCAATAGCAAGGGCATTAGCTCGAAATCCCAAAGTTATTCTGGCTGATGAACCAAGCGGGAATTTAGATTCCAAAAATGCAAAAACCATTCATGAATGGTTTTTAAAAATGCGAGATGATTTCAATTTGACCTTTGTGATTGTGACTCATAATGCCGAATTGGCACAAATGGCAGACCGCCGGATAGTTTTATCCGACGGTCAAATCCATTAAATCATATAGTAACCCAAACTTCCATTTTCACTTAAATCAATAGGTATTGCTTTGGTATCTTTCTTTGCCATTCCAACCTAAAGAAATGCCGAATCGTAAACCATTATTACCGGGTACAACGAAAATATTCACAGGTAAGTTAAGTTTACCAGACTTTAATGGTTTTTCCTGCGGCAAAGAGGAAACCATATGTAATTTGAGTTGTGCCTCTACTGTCGGGGCGGTTTTCAATGCTTTTACTTAAGGTATTCGCCTCTTCTTCTAAGGTTCTTCCAAATTGAGGTGTGATGATAAATTTGTTGTCATCAGATAAATACCCATCGGCATATTTGGATAAAGAGAAGGTTGGTCCAAATGCGAATTCCCAACCGTTTGTATTGTTTCTGAGTCCGTTTAACAAGGTAACACTTGGAATAAACTGACCTTGATCCAAACCTGTAATCATGGGTATGAATTCGAATAATGCTTGGAAATCGCCTTCGTTCAGATATTGTTTTTCAAACTGATATCCGAATTGGAACATGTACGGATTACCTCCGTATCCACCTTCATATTCCGAACGTGTGAGAACATCGGATAAATATCCGGTTGCATAGGTAACACCCATGCGAGGTCCGTCCGAACGAAGTCTCAGGGTAGTATGGGTTGTTGATGGTATTGTCAAATTCAGTGCGCTTGGTCAGTTTGTTCACGAGGTCTTGGTCGTTTGCGATATTGAACATCTCATTCAAACAGATGCGCATCATTTGTAATTCACTACCGGGAATGATGAGGAATTCTTTGATTTTTACCAATTCGAAAACCCCGGTTTTAACATCGAGAATACGCGAGTGTGATATTCAGATTGTCACCTAATTGGGAGATGCTACCTGTAAACATCTTATCGACTTTCAACTTTTGGCCGATTTCTTTTAAGCAGATTTTTGAAAAACATCCCGAAAGGGAAAGTGTATCGCGCTTGGAAAGGTATTCGATGTCATATCGATCCATTACTTCATATTGATTGATTCGCATCAGTTCATTAATGGCAAATTGTATGGCCTGCGCTCCATTCATTTTATGTCCGCGAACATCAATATCTATTACGGCAATACTAGGTTTGGCGTTTTGCGATTGTAGAGGTTTGATAAAATTCAAAACCAAGAACAGACCCAAAGCCAATTTGAAAACAGTGTTCTTTTTCATAATTTAGTAATTAAGGTAAAGCAATATTCGTCCTATTAATTCCTTATGCCCTACGGATTTGTCGTAAGGGATTTTTTGTTTTTACGGAAAATCCGTAATAGTGTTCGAAAACAATAACTAATATTGCTTATTCATTACCTAGATTTATTAATTTTATTTAAAATCAATTATTATCAAAAATGGAAATCAGGCAGAATCAAATCAACTTCATTGCGGCATTGAAAAGATCAATACCCGTAAATATGAATATGGCCGATGAGGTTTCAGAATTGCTGGATATATCGCCGATAGTGCCTACCGAAGACTACGTGGAGAAACCGACCTTTCTTTAGAGGAAATGATTATTTTGGCGAAAGCTTACAATATTTCCTTAGATAGCGCTTTGCTTAGTGGATCCAAAATGGTTAGTTTTAGAACGAACGAGTTGAGCTCGGAAGTATCGGGTTTTGCGGATTATTTGGGCGTTCTACATTCTGATTTAAAATGGATACGACAATGGCCGAATGCCAAAATCACCTATGCGGCAGAGAGATCTACCTGTTTTTTATCATTTCTTCTTTCCTCAATTGGCTAGATTTAAAATGGTTTATTGGAATAAATCCATTCTGGGAAATAATGCACTCAATAGTGCATATGTTGAGGATGTAAATATTCCGGATTCATGGCGATCTGAAGTGCCAAAGATTATTGAAGTGTTTTCACAGATGCCTTCCATAGAAATTTGGCATGAAGACACATTAAAAAGCACCATTAAGCAGATTGAATATTATGTTCAAGTTGGTTATTTCAAACAAAAGGATACTTTGATAGCACTTTTAGAAGAACTTCATAACCTCATTAGTATGGTTCGAAAACAAGCTGAAAGCGGACATAAAATGAATCCGAAATCACAGGACTTTTTAGACACCCCTTTTGAAATGTATGCAAGTGAGGTGATGATTGGAAATAACTGTGTATTGCTGAATTCAGACGTTCAAAATGCTACCTATATAAGCTATAATACATTTAATTTTATCCAAACGAAAAATGAAACGTTTAACCAACAAACTATCGAATGGACGAGGAATTTACTCTCAAAAAGTAACCGTATAAGTGAGGTTTCCGAAATAGGGAGAGCTAAATATTTCAATAAACAGATTCAACTAATTGATGAATTACGACAACGTTTGTTGTTATGAGTGATACCCCGGAATCCATATTGAAAAAATATTGGGGTTATGATAATTTTCGTCCCGATCAACGCAATATAGTTGCTTCTATTTTAGCAGGTAAAGATACACTGGCCTTATTGCCAACGGGTGGAGGAAAGAGTGTGTGCTTCCAAGTTCCAGGAATGTTATTAGACGGCATGACTCTTGTGGTTTCACCGTTAATTGCCCTAATGAAAGATCAAGTTGATGCGCTATTGGAACGCAATATTACAGCGGCCTATCTGAACAGCGGGCAAACATGGAGGGAGCAGAAGCAAATTATGGAAAATGCACTTCAAGGGCATTACAGATTTCTTTATATTGCCCCTGAAAGATTGTTGTCAGAATCTTTTAAAGAATACCTTCCCAATTTAGATATTTCATCCTTGGTTATAGATGAAGCACATTGTATTTCAATGTGGGGAAGTGATTTTAGGCCTGCTTTCCGAAAAATTTATGAGATACGTAGATTACTACCATCAAAAATCCCGGTAGCCGCATTTACTGCGAGTGCTCCAGAGTGGATCCAGGAGGATATAATTTCAGGTTTGAAATTAAAAAATCCAGAAATACATCAAGGTGAATTTGGTCGCTCTAATTTGATTTTTCAAGCCGTTAAGACCTCCAATAGATTGGCTCTATTGCTTCAAGGACTTAAAAATACAAATGGTTGTAGCATTGTATTTGCTCCCACGAGAAAATCCGTTCAAGAGGTAGCAACTTGGCTGCAAAATGAAGGTATATCGGCGCATTTTTATCACGGTGGATTATCGAATGATGAAAGGTCCAAAAAGCAACAAGATTGGATGTCAAATCGGGTCAGAGTAATGGTTTGTACCAATGCCTTTGGTATGGGGGTGGATAAGCCCGACGTTCGTTATGTTTTTCATATTGCACCAAGTGCCACTCCCGAGGATTATTATCAGGAATCGGGTAGGGCAGGGCGCGATGGAAAACGAAGTTTGTATGTGTGATGTTTCACGATGAAATGGACTGGAAACGGGCGCATGAACAAATACTATTACAACACCCGACCGAAGCTCAAATTAAAAGAGTGTACCATGCCGCAATGAATACCATAGGGGTTTCGCCGGGTCATGGTTTACATCTCACATTTCCATTAAATTATGTCGAAGCGGCTAAAAAATACCGAATACCCGTGGCAGAATTCTTCTATTCCTTACGTGCTTTAGAGAAATTAGGGTGGCTGCAATTAAATGAAGGAATTAAAACGCAATCCAAGTTTATGTTTATTGCGGATTATACGGAAGTCTACGATTTTAAAATTCGTTATGCTCAATACGAACCCATACTTGATGTTTTATTGCGGTCTTTTGGCGGTGTATTTGAATCCTATGTGTCTTTTAATGAAGAACAAATAGCCAAGCGTTTACATAAAGAACAGGATGAGATTGTAAAAATGTTGAATACACTTCAAAAGCAAGAATTGATAGATTATAACCCTCAATCCGTTGACCCTATGTTAACCTTGCTCGAGCCGCGGGTGATGTACCCGAGTATCAATATGGATCAATTAAACGAACTGAAAGAAAGACGTTTGGATTCGTTGGAAAACATCAAAAAATATGCGAATAATGATAATTGTAGGTCTGCGTTTTGGATCCATTATTTCACCCAAAATAAATCCGAAGATTGCGGATCTTGTGATGTGTGTAAGAAGAAATACAATTCACCAGATCCAAAATTAATTGCCAGTAATATTAAGGACTTGATAGGCAAAGAATCAATAGATTTTCATGATCTTACCTTTAAATTCCCCAATGAAAATAGACAATTGTATTTGGAAATTCTCGAGAGTTTGATTGATAACGAAGAAATTCTTAAAACCGAATCGAATCAGTTAATTTTGCCTTCTTGAGAATAATTTTCACCGTAACCAACGATCTTAACTCCGATCAACGTATGTATCGAACGTGTTCTGTTTTGCAGAAAGGCGGACACGAAGTGCTACTCGTTGGTAGGGTTCGGAAGGATTCTCAACCCGTTTTGCCGCAATGTTTCCAGCAGCATAGACTGAATTGTTATTTTCAAAAAGGGAAGTTGTTTTATCTTGAATACAATCTTCGACTTTTTTTCTATCTACTGTTTAAAGATTCGGATGTATTGTGCTCTATCGATTTAGACACCGCTTTACCTGGGTTGTTCCTAAAGGGGCTAAAAAAGTGGCGATGGATCATAGATGCCCATGAGTGGTTTCCCTATGTGCCCGAAGTCGCGCGAAGACCCCTTATTCAGAAGTTCTGGTTGTGGGTTGAAGCGAAAATAATTCCATCCGCTGATTCTGTTTACACAGTTGGAAAAGCCATATCAGAGCAGTTAGAAAGAACCTATGGTCGATCGGTAGAGGTAGTCAGAAATGCCCCTTTTTTAGATGATTCAAAGTTCGAAAACGCTATACCCGATCACATTCAATTACCGCAAGAAGATTTCATCTTGTATCAAGGTGCAGTTAATGAAGGTAGAGGTTTAGAACGTCTGTTAGAAATAATTGCACAAACCAAGTTTCATCTGGTAATTGCCGGTGATGGTGATATGCTTCCGCAGATTAAAGAGAGGGTTAAATTAAACAATTTGGAATCACAAGTGCATTTTCTAGGGTTTATTAAGCCCCAATATTTGCCGATGGTAACTTCACGAGCTAGAGTAGGATATAATGTGTCAGAAGCTGTTTCAAAAAGCTATGAACTTTCCCTTAACAATAAATTCTTCGATTACACGCATGCACTCTTACCTTCAGTAATAAACGACTTTGTCGAATACAGAAAGTTGTGCAGTGATTTTCCGGTGGGAATTTTGGTCAATCATGATAATATTGAAATTCTAAATGCGTTACAACTATTAATGACTGACGATGACGTCTATTTGAAATATAAAAATACGTGTAAATCAGCCCGAGAAGCATGGAATTGGGAAATAGAATCAAAAACCTTACATAAAATATTCCAGCATGTCTAGACACCTACATATAGTTGCGTTTGATTTGCCGTATCCTCCAAATTACGGTGGGTCCACCGATATGTTTTTCAAACTTAGGGCGTTTGCAAAGTTGAATATTAAGGTAACCCTCCATGTGTTTTTATATGGGGGGAAAAACCCCTCCAGGGAGTTGCGCGATGAAGTGCACGCGCTGTACTATTATCCCACGAAAAAGATCCAATCCATTTGCCGGTAAATTGCCTTTTATTGTTTCAAGCAGAAGCTCAGATAAATTATTGAAGCGATTATCTGGAGATGACGCTCCCATTTTGTTTGAGGGTTTGCATACTACTAGATATCTTGATCATCCTTTGTTGAAACATAAACGACGTGTGGTTCGTGCGCACAATGTAGAGCACCATTATTACGAAGCACTCGCACTTGCCGAAGAACGTTGGTGGAAGACCTTGTTCTTCAAAACTGAGGCTAGGAAACTCAAAACCTACGAACGGATTTTAAGTTCGGCAGATGGGATAGCGGGAATCTCACCTTTAGAAACGGATTACTTCCAATCGGAATATGGAAATGCGGTTTATGTACCTGCCTTCCACTCCAATGAAAATGTCCAATCTAAATTAGGTGCTGGGAGTTATATCTTATATCACGGGAATCTTTCCGTTCCAGAGAACAATAGGGCTGCCTTGTATTTGGCACAGGAAGTTTTCCCTAAAACGGGCATGGAATGTATAATTGCCGGTAGTAGGCCATCTAAATCCTTGCAAAAAGCCATTTCTGAATACGAAAATATCAAGTTGGTAGCCGATGTAGAGGCGGATCATATTTTAGACTTAATATCCAATGCCCAAGCCAATGTTTTGGTGACATTTCAATCCACCGGTATTAAATTGAAATTACTCAATTCGTTGTACCGGGGTCGATTTATTATTGCTAATAAACCCATGGTAGAAGAAACAGGTTTGGAATCGTTATGTTCGATTGCTAACAGTCCTACCGAAATGGTAAAACTCATACAAGAATTGAAAACAAAAAATTTCTCAGATGCGGATTTGAATAATCGCAGTGAAGTTTTGGGAAACACATTTGAAAATAATTTAAACGCGAAGAAATTAGTACAAATGTTGTTTTAATGCGGTTTTTTGGACGGTACGTGTAAATAGAAGTTTTAAGTAACATTTGATTGGTTTTATTGATTGAAGTAAAACAAAAACATCGCTCTAGCGTTATTGCTTTCACAACATGCCTCCAATCGAAGAAGCTAAGCACGTGTCAAGGTGGATTGACGAGCTTGCAGAACAGGATTATGCAATAATTGATAATTTCTTTGAGGATGATACTTTAAAACTTATTAATACTTTTTTTAAGGGAAAGGAATTAGACTTTCAACCAGCCAAAGTAGGTCAAGCAAGTATCGAAAAAAGAGTTCCTGAAATTCGAACGGATTTGACTTATTGGCTGGATAGAGCAAGAGACGAGTCTTTATTGCCGTTTTTTGTGAAGGTGGAAAGCGTTAGGGAAGAGCTTAAATATGGATTGTTTTTAAGTCTGCAAGGTTATGAGTTCCATTTTGCGCTATATCCTTCTGGTGGTTTTTATCGTCCGCATTTGGATCAATTTGATGCCCGATCTAATCGAATGATTTCAATGATTATTTATTTGAACCAAGATTGGCATCTGGGAGATGGTGGCGAACTTCGTATTCACAAAGAGGGATTAGAAATCGATGTGCAACCCATCATGAATCGTTGTGTAATTTTCAGGTCCGATTGTTTATTACACGAAGTATTAAAAGCCAATAAACCAAGGAGGAGCTTAACAGGCTGGTTGTTGAAAAGACCTTCGGGGGTGGGGGTACTTGGAATTTAATTTCAACTAAAAAATCAAATGGCGGATTGTTTCCCCATTATTCATGAGTTGTTTTAAAGATTCGATACCCAGCTTCACATGCAATTCATCGAATAACTCGGAGTTGACCACATCCTTCTCTAAGGTTTTTACACCTTCAGGAACCATAGGGTTATCGCTTACCAAAAGTAATGCTCCAGTAGGAATGTGATTGTGGAATCCCACTGAAAATAAGGTTGCCGTTTCCATATCTATGGCGTATGCTCGAATACGGTTTAAATACTTTTTAAACTTCTCGTCGAATTCCCAAACGCGTCTGTTAGTGGTATATACCGTGCCAGTCCAATAATTGGTTTGATGTTCTCTAATTGTGGTGCTCACTGCTTTTTGCAGTGCAAATGCAGGCATGGCGGGTACTTCAGGCGGAAAGTAATCATTTGAGGTTCCTTCTCCACGTATAGCTCCTATAGGAAGAATAAGATCTCCAATTTTATTTCTCTTTTTCAATCCACCACATTTCCCCAAGAATAAAACCGCTTTCGGTGTAATTGCCGTTAATAAATCCATAACGGTGGCTGCATTGGGTGACCCCATGCCGAAATTTATGATACTTATATTTTCAGCGGTTGCCGAACTCATCGCTTTGTCAATTCCTTTAATTTCTGCCCCGGTTTGTTCGGCAAATAAATTCACATAATGCTGGAAGTTGGTGAGTAAAACATATTCACCAAAACTTTCAAGTGGTTCTCCCGTGTATCTTGGAAGCCAATTATTTACAATTTCTTCTTTGGTTTTCATAAATTAGTTTAAGATACAATTTTTAATTGAATTTGTTACTGTGCTAATAAAATTTTAGGTTTGTTTTATGCGTATTTGGGTTTATGTATTGGGTACAATTGCAGTGGTAACACTTAGTTTGAGCGTTTTGTTTAAACTCCTTCACTATCCAGGAGCCAATGTATTATTGATGTTGGGTATGTCTACTTTTTCACTTGGATTTACGCCGTTGGCGGCACGTTACTTGTATCTGAAGAGACGGAAGAATAGCGACGTATAAATCGGATATCATTTGAAAAAAATTCCCATTTGAATAGGCGATATGAATACTTATTTCATTCGTATTCATATCGCGAATACTATTATTGATAAAATAGATAATTACAAGTGTGATAATTGACACTTTCTATATTGTAGGTATTGCTCAACTTTGTATCAACAAAATAATACTACAATATGGAAACAATTGAAAACAGCTATGCCATGCCTAGAATAGGCGACATCGCACCAGACTTTGAAGCAGTAACTACTATCGGTAAAATCAAATTTTCGGACTATGAACCGGGTAAATGGAAAATTTTATTTTCTCATCCTGCTGATTTTACGCCCGTGTGCACTACCGAAATGAGCGGTTTTGCTTTGCGTCAAAATGAATTTGATGAATTGAACACGGCTTTAATAGGATTAAGTATTGACAGTATTCACAGTCATTTGGCTTGGGTAAATAACGTTAAAGAAAAAACCGGAGTGTATTTTCAATTCCCCATAATCGCAGATTTAGATATGAAGGTATCGAAGTTATATGGGATGTTGCAGCCTAATGAAAGTGAAACGGCGGCGGTTCGTGCCGTTTTCTTTGTTGATGCTTCTAACAAAATCCGATTGATTATGTATTACCCATTGAATGTAGGTCGTAATATGGACGAAATAATTCGTTCGCTAAAAGCTTTGCAATTCAGCGATACACATAAAGTGGCAATGCCATTGAACTGGCAGCCGGGTGATAAAGTAATTGTTCCTGCGCCCAAAACATTGCAAGAACTGGAAGCAAGAAATGCCGATACTACGTTAGAAAAGGTAGATTTTTACTTGGCTAAGAAGACCATATAAGCCATTAAAACAACGTATTAAAGGGCTGTTCCAAACGGAATGGCCTTTTTTGTTATTATCCTCCTCACAAAATGACGGAGAATACGTTTCTAATGTTAATCGATGATTTTATCGGTTACAACTTTGTAGCTCGGATCTTCATAATAGTTTACTTCGATTATGGCAGATGCTTTCTCTAATAATGCAGTGCAATCTTTACTAAGATGACGTAAATGTACCGTTTTGTTAAGTTTGGCATAGCGCTCCGTTAGTTTGTTGAGGGCTTCAATTGCTGACATGTCTACAACTCGGCTTTCGGAAAAATCGATGACAATGTGTTCTGGATCATTTGGGATATCGAATTTATCGTTGAATACCCTAATTGAACCAAAAAACAAAGGTCCAAAAATTTCATAGTGCTTCCAGCCGTTATCATCTATGAATTTGCGAGCACGGATGCGTTTGGCATTGTCCCAAGCAAATACTAAAGCCGCAATCACAACGCCAACCAAAACGGCCAAAGCTAAATTATGGAGGAAAATAGTCACCAAAGTGACCAAAACCATGACCCAAATATCCGAGATGGGCATCCGACGGAAGGTCCGTAAACTGGCCCATTCAAACGTGCCAATTGAAACCATAATCATGACACCTGTGAGCGCGGCCATAGGAACTTTCTCAATGATAGAAGAACCAAACATGATGAATATCAAAAGCATTACAGAGGCGAAAATCCCTGATAATCGTGCACGAGCCCCAGAGGAGATATTGATCAAACTTTGTCCGATCATGGCACAACCACCCATGCCTGAAAACAATCCAGATAAAATATTCGCAGTTCCTTGAGCTATGCATTCCTTATTACCGCGACCTCTTGTGTCGGTTATTTCGTCAATAATGTTTAAAGTGAGTAAGCTCTCAATTAAACCCACACCCGCCACAATTGCAGCATAAGGGAATATCAATTTCAATGTGGCGATATCAAAAGGAACTACAGGTATATGAAAAGGAGGGAATCCACCAGCAATCGAGGTAATGTCACCAACAGTACGCGTATCCAATCCCAATAACATTGAGATTCCAAATACTACCAATATAGCCGTTAATGATGCGGGAACGACCTTGGTCAATTTGGGAAGTCCCCAAATTATCAACATGGCCAACAATACCAAGGAAGCAAAAATGCCCATTTCAGAGCCTTGAAGCCATTCGCCATTATTGGTTTTGAATTGGGCAATTTGTGACATGAAAATTATCACAGCTAATCCATTTACAAACCCTAATATTACCGGAGTTGGTACAAGCCGCATAAATTTACCCAGTTTCAAAAAACCTGCCGATAATTGAAGTATTCCAGCTAAAATTACGGTTGCAAAAATGTAATCGGGGCTGTGGGTTTTGGCTAAACTAACCAAAACAACAGCAACGGCACCCGTAGCTCCCGAAATCATGCCCGGTCTTCCACCTAAAATTGATGTTACAAAACCCATCATGAACGCAGCATATAAGCCCGTTAGTGGTGATAGGCCCGCAATAAGTGCAAATGCAACGGCCTCAGGAACTAAGGCTAAAGCAACGGTTAAGCCGCTTAAGATTTCATTTTTATAATTTACTTTTTGAGAGAAATCGAACAGATTCAGAGAAAATTTCATAGAAAGGTGCAAAAGTAGATAATAAAGAAGGGCTTACCAAGGTATTGTTCATGATTGAAAGTCATACAATTTGAGTATGTCATGAGTTTTTAATTCAAAACGTATAAAGCATTACTTCTTTGATCGAATGCGACTCAAACTGGTTTGGGTAATACCCAAATAAGAGGCAATATATTTCAGTGGTATTCGCTTAATCAGATTAGGTGTATTCGTTATTAACATCTGATACCTTTCTTCGGCGGTATGAAATTGCAAACTTTCGATTCTCAAAACAGATTGCACATGTTCGTACTCGAATATTTTTCTAAATAATCGCTCTATTCCGTGATGCCTATCATAGAGCGAAAATAAAGCGGGTGCGTTGATGCCAGTAACAATGGAATCCTCGAGTATTTGAATGCCTTTTAAAGATGGTTTCCCGAAAAATAAACTCTCTACCCGAGCCATAACTTCGCCTTCTCGAGCAAAAAGCTCGGTGACGTCATTATCATCTTTGAAGTAATAAATTCGAGCAATTCCATGATGGATGAAATAAATATTTCTGCACGTATCTCCGATATCTTGGAGAATCGCGTTTTTCGCGATTTTTTGTGTTTTGAATATAGGCAGAATCGCTTCCTTTTCTTGATTGGTTAATGATTGGAAGCGCTCAAAAAACGCCCAAAGATCTTGTTGTATTCTTTCGGAATCTTGTGTGTATCCCGTTAACCTCATTATTCTGTGGGTGCAGATTTTGCAGCAGCTTGAGCCGTGATTTGAGCTAAGTCACGATCCATTAGATATAAACCACTTCCATCGTTGCCCAAAATTTTCAATTTACCGAGAATAGTATTGAATTGTGCTTCTTCTTCACGTTGTTCCGCCACGTACCATTGCAAGAAATTGGCTGTTGTATGGTCGGCTTCTTTGGTGGCGATATCCATTAGATTATGAATTGCAGCGGTGACTTTTTTCTCTTGTTCCAATACGCGTTCAAATACATTTTTATAGGAACTAAATGTGGTGTCAGGAGCAGCAACCGCAGGAGATAAGGCATATCCGCCTACTTCGTTGATATAATGAAATAGTTTCATCATGTGCATGCGCTCTTCATCACTCTGGGTATATAAGAACTGAGCCGTGCCTTCAAACCCTTCGTTTTCCATCCACGAAGCCATAGCCAAGTATACGTAACTTGCTGAAGCTTCCATTGCGACTTGGTCGTTTAGTGCTTTTTCTAAGGTCTTTGATAACATAATCCAAAGATACAACATGAATCGGAAGGAATTTGCCCAAAATATTAACCACTGTGTTTTTCTGTTAGAAACTGCCATAATGCGGGCACCTCCGCGCGCTTATCTTTGTTTGTATGAGGAATCGTGCTCTCGCTATTTTATTACTTTGGTCTGTGGGATTGGCCGCTCAACCGCACCCAGTAAATTCCTATCCTGGAATTTATGCAAAACGTGGCATCGAATTGTATGAGGAAGGACGTTTTAATGCGGCAATTGCGCAATTTGAAACTGCACTAAAAAACGATCCCACCATTCAGTTGAACGACGATGTTCGGTATTACCATGCCATGTCAAAATTGTATGCTAAGCATGAAAATGCAGAGCCCTTTTTAGTGGGGTATTTAGCCAATCATCCAAATGAAGCCCGCGCCAATCAAGCGAACTTGGCTCTTGGGGACTATTTTTATGAACTTGGGCAATACGGATCAGCGCTTGGTTATTATCGCGATGTTCAAGAAGTTACTATAGCACCGGCTAAACGCACAGCATTTTATTACCGAATGGGCTTTTGTTACGTTCAACGCGGTAAGTATGACAAGGGAAAAGAATGGTTGCAAAAGGTTGTTGATAAACCGTCGGAATACCAAGGTTTCGGGCAGTATTATTATGGTTATGCTTGTTTGATGGAAGGAGATTATCAATCGGCTTATTCCTCTTTTAAAAACATTACCGATGAACGATTTGAGAAAATACATTTTTACATGGCCCAGGTTTTGTATCAACTTTCCAAATACGACGAGGCGCTCAAAGAAATTCAGAAAATCAATACACGGAAGGTTAAACCAAGCGAAAGAGATGAATTAAGCGCGAAGTGTTACTATCGATTAAAAAACTATGAGAAAGCGGCTGAACTTTTTGAGAAAATAAACCCGAGAATAGATAAACTAGATAACCAACAACAATTCGAAATTGGATATGCATATGCCAAATCTGGGAAGCTTAATGAGAGCTTGCCATGGTTCCGCGAGGTGGCTAAAAACAACGACAGTTTAGCCCAAATAGCGAGTTATGAATTGGGTAACACGCTTTTATCCTTGAAAAATTATCGTGAAGCGTCTTATGCATTTTCGGAGGTTTGGAGATCTGGGTTTAATGAGGAAATTGCAAAGGTTTCGTTGTATACTCAGGCGAAAATTGCTGTTCAAATGAGAGATGCCAATAGTACCAAATTATTGGATAAATATGTGCGATTATTCCCCAAAACTCCAGAAGCGCGTGAAGCTTCGAAGCTTAAAGCGAGACTTCTCTTGAATACAGACAAATACAGAGAGGCACTTCAAATCCTAGAGGGAATTGAAAATTTAGATGATCCAACTACCGAAATCTATCAAAAGGTGGCGTTAGCACGTGGAATGGAGCTTTACAAGAATCGCAGTTGGGGCGAGGCTTTAGAATTATTCCAAAAATGCTCAGAAAAATCGGTAAACAGAAAATACGCAGCTCAAGCAGCATACTGGAAAGCCGAAACACTCATCCAAATGGATAAGTCAGACGAAGCACTAGTGGCTTTTAAAGAATTCATGGATAAGCCAAAATCGAATGAAATTGAAGAGTTTGCCTATGCATATTACGGACAAGGATATATCCATTATCAGCGTAAAGATTATGCCTTAGGAGCCACTTATTTTAATGAGTTTACGAGTAAGGTTAGTTCCGGTCGTTATGTTGAAGCCATTGTTCATGATGCACATTTACGATTGGGTGATTGTTACTTGATGGAACGTAATCTAGAATCTTCTGTCCGTGCTTATGCTTACGTATCTGGTAAGAAAGGACGTGATGCGGATTATGCCTTATATCAAAGTGCTATTATTTATGGATTACTAGAACGCTCCGAGGAAAAAATCACTACCATTAAAAGATTATTGGCTGAATATCCGCGCAGCACATATCTTTTAGATGCTTATAACGACATCGCCTCTGAGTACATGCTTTTAAAGCAATACGATCAGGCGGAAAAGTACTACACCATAATTTTAGAGAAATTCCCAGGAACGCAATTAACGCGAAAAGCTTACAGTACTTTAGGTAGAATTTATTACAACCAGAAACAAGTAGATAAAGCGGTTGCGTCTTTTTCGAAATTGTACGACGAATTTAAAGGAACTCAAGATGCTCAATCTGCAGCAGAATTGGTAAAAACAATCTATACAGAAGAGGGTAGAGCCAAAGATTACGTCAAATGGGCGTCTACAAGAGGCGGAATAACTTCCTCTGCTGAAGACAGCGTTATTTATGAGACGGCTATAACGGCTTACGATAAAGGAGAATTCAAGAAAGCAATTCCTTCTTTTGAAACCTACCTTGAAGAGAAACCGAATGGTAATTTCATCATACCCGCGATGTATTATTTAGGTTTGAGTTATGAAAACGCCAAACAACCTCAAAAGGCGCTTGATGTATACAAGAAAGTAGCTGTTGCCAATTCAGGAGATTATAAGGAGGATGCCACTATTGCGGTATTGAAAATTTACGGAAACGATGCAGAGTGCGAAGACATACTTACATATCTGGAAATATTGGAAGAAATAACGCGTTCGAAAGATTTGCAGCGCAAGGCTTGGAAGTCAATGATGTATTGCTATTCTAAATCAGGAAACACTGAAGGTTTAAATCGGGTCGCTGCAAAAGCGGTTAACGATGCTTCAGTAGATCCAGATTTGCGTTATCAATCACAATTAATCATGTATAAAAACAACACAGATTCTACATCAAGTTTAGAAGATCGTGTTGCCAAACTTAAGGATTTGTATTCGGGTAAAACCAATAAGTTCGCTGCAGAGGCTAAATATTTAGAAGCTGAAGCCTATTACAATGCTGATTCTCTAAATCTAAGTAAAGAGTCTTGTTATCAACTGTTGGAAGATTTCAATGCGTATGATGAATGGGTGGCCAAATCGTTATTGTTATTGGGCGATGCTTTTGCCAAGGAAGGAGATGATTTTAATGCAAAAGTTACGTGGAATACAATCATAGAAAACTTCACCAATAAAGCGTATACCGAACCTGCGCAAAATAAAATTGCCCAAGCGGATGCTCGGGCAAATTCCAATAAAGAAGTTGAAAATATCGAAGAAGATTAACGCAGTGTAATACCTGCAGAACCCATCAAATAACCCTCGGTAAATAGTTGTATAACGTATTTGCCGGGGGTTAATTTTTTATTCGGCTCCCAAGTAATATCTGGGCTTTCTAATGTGTTATTTTCGAAAATGATTTTGGTTTTGTAGCTGTACTTTGCGGATTTACCATCGGCAAGTTCAACAATGCCTCCTTGTCCTTCATTGGTAAGGGTAATTCCTTCAGGACCCGTTACTTTGATAAATACTTCGCGATCACCAGGTTCTGCAATATTATTCTCGGCAACCGAAAAATTAATTTTGAAACCCTTCACACGACTTGCTTTAACGGTTGTCGTTTCCTTTCCAGTTAAGAATTGTTTTTTGATGGGCTCAACTTTGATTTCAGAAGTGGTTAAACGCGCTGCCAAGTTTTTCAAACGCTTCCCCTCAAGACTTAACTTGGTGTTTTCGCCGTATAGACCCTGATTCACGGATAGCAAACTATCGTTGTTGTCTTTCAGTCTTTCGTTTTCTTCTTTCAAAGCGATTAACTGGGAATTTAAATCTGCCAATTTTCCGTTCAGGGAGTCAATCATGTCTTGGCTGGCATATTTTTCTTTTTTCAATAAATAAGTCAGTCTAGCAATTTCACTGCTTTTACGGGCCATTTCGTCCGACATCTGAATGTTTTGGGTCGCCATAGCTGCTGAATCTTCCCTATATTGGGCAAGCAATGTTTCAGCCGCTGCAATTGCCGCATCTCTATCTTTTACGGTATTCTGTAGGGCTGTTTTTTCTTGGTTTAATTGATTCCGATTTTTTTTACCTGTTTGCCACATGTAAAAGAGCCCTATGTTAACGATAAACAGAATAAGAATAATGATGTAAAGTAAGGTTTTGTTTTTTTTGTCTTGTTGGCTCATGGCTGTGCTAAATTTATTACAGGTAAAGGTATTTATTCAAGTGAATTACTGCGAAAATATGTAATTTTACGCTTTTTTAGACAATAATGGAATTTGAATCGTTTTTGAACGGGGTTTTATTAATCAAGCCCAAAGTGCACCAAGATCATCGTGGTCACTTTTTTGAGAGTTTTCGACAGGATAGGTTAAAGGATATGGGCGTGAATGTTGATTTCGTTCAAGACAATCAAAGTCTATCAAATTCTGGGATTTTACGCGGGTTGCATTTTCAAGCACCGCCTCACGCACAAGGGAAATTGGTTAGGGTAATTAAAGGAGCTGTGCGTGATGTAGTTGTGGATATTCGGACGAACTCTCCCACTTATGGCGAGTTTGCGACCTTTGAGTTGTCAGAAGATAACTTCCATATGTTGTATGTTCCACCAGGATTTGCACATGGATTTTTAACCTTAAAAGACCAAACAATTTTCACCTACAAATGCACCGATTATTACCACCCTGAATCAGAAGGTGGTATTAAATGGGATACGCCAGAACTTAATATTCCATGGAATATTGAAAATCCTATACTATCCGAAAAAGACCAGAAATTACCCTTTTTTAACGATTTTAAATCCCCATTTTAATCATCTTATCTCATGGAAATCAGCCAAAAAAGACAGGAATTACTTGAAAAATTAAATGCTAAATTCGATGCAGACGGACAAAAACTCGATGATTATCTAGAGGGTTTATTGTATAACAACTACGAACCCTATTGGCGTTATGTAGCCGTAGATGCGCTTTTGGCTTTACAACATCCAAAAACGGATATTCCGGATGAGATGATTTTTATCGCATATCATCAAATCACGGAATTGTATTTTAAATTAATCATACATGAATTGGATCAAATGAGTACCGGCGAATTGAGTATGGAACGCTGGGAAGATAAAATTACACGTATTGTTCGATATCTAAAGAATCTGATCGACAGCTTTGATATCATGATTGAAGGGATGGAGCGTGATCAATTTTTGAAATTCCGAATGTCGCTATTGCCAGCGAGTGGATTCCAAAGTGCTCAATTTAGAAAAATTGAAATGGCTTGTACCGATATGATTCAATTGATTCCGGAGAATATTCGAGAAAATTCAAGGGGTAAATTGATTACCGAACAATATGACCATATTTATTGGAAAGCGGGCTCTATTGAGGAAGGAACAGGCGCAAAAACACTTACACTAAAGCAATTCGAAGAATATTACGAAACTGAATTTATTGAATGGGCAAATAGCTGGGAAAATAGGAATTTGAATCAACAATTGATCAAATTACAAGCTGAAAATAAACTGAGCCCTTCATTGTTAGCGCATTTTAAAACATTGGATGTATACTTAAACATCAATTGGAGGCTTTCACATTACAGAAGTGCGGTGAGATACTTGGCGGCAAAGGGTGTAGATGTACCTGCAACAGGAGGAACCAATTGGCAGCGTTTTTTACCGCCTAGATTTCAAAGAATTATTGCATTCCCAAGTATTTGGACAGAGGAAGAAAAGGCGAATTGGGGTAAATCATGGGTAGACGAACAATTGTTTACGAATAAATCATGAAGACAACCAAAACAATAAAAGATTGGCAACATTCGGTTGATGATTGGATAAAAGAGTATGGTGTTCGGTATTTTTCTGAACTAACCAATACAGCAATCTTAATGGAAGAGGTCGGTGAACTCGCACGAATTATGGCTCGGAAATATGGAGATCAATCCTTTAAAGATTCGGATAATGGAATTGAATTAGAGGATGAAATGGCCGATGTTCTCTGGGTATTGATGTGTTTAGCAAATCAAACTGGGGTCGATTTAAATGAAGCTTTACAAAAAAATATAGCTAAGAAAACTTCAAGAGATGCCGAAAGGCATAAAAACAACCCGAAACTATAATTCAGTTAAAACCTTACGCCAATATTTTTGTTTAATTTTGTATCACTTTGTCGAGTACTTCCTTAAACAAACGCAAATCCGACCATATAGAATTGGCATTTCGGTCGCAACTATCTGAAAATGATAGTCGCTTTTATTATGAACCACTTTTAGCACCATCACCGGATCTAGAATTAATTCCTGCGATTCAAATTGCAGGAAAAAACCATGAAAGCTCCTTGGTGGATATCAAGCATGACGGGAGGTGCCGATAAAGCTGGAATGATAAATGCAAATCTTGCAAAAGCTGCAAAAAAATACGGACTTGGCATGGGACTCGGATCATGCAGACCCGTTCTTGAACAGACAGAATCCGCTGGTGATTTTAAAATCCGTTCCTTAATTGGTGACCAACCCCTTTTTGCTAATTTAGGAATTGCCCAACTCGAAGAGCTCTTCGCGAATAATCAAACCAACAAAGTAAATGAATTAATAAATTCATTGGAAGCGGATGGATTAATTATCCATGTGAATCCATTACAAGAGTGGTTTCAACCAGAAGGAGATAAGTTTAGGTTTAGTTCAATCGATACAATAAAGCGTTGTATTGACGCATTTCAATTTCCTTTGATGGTAAAGGAAGTAGGCCAAGGAATGGGGCCGAAATCTTTAAAAACCTTATTGGAATTGCCATTAGAAGCTGTTGATTACGGTGCTTTTGGTGGAACTAATTTTTGCACTTCTTGAGAATTTGCGTTCATCAGGTGTTCGTTCTGATGAATGGCTTCCTGCTACCCGAATTGGACACGATGCCCTTGAAATGGACGAATTGGGTCTGTGAATTTAAGGACAACCCCAATTTTGTAAATAAATGCAAAAAATATTTTCGTTTCCGGCGGGATAAAGAATTTTCTGGACGGATATTATCACCTTCTAAAGGTTCCGCATAATGCTGTTTATGCTCAAGCATCACCGTTTCTGAAGTATGCATTATTAGGGGAAGAACCATTGCATGAATATATAGAATCACAATTACATGGATTGGCCATGTCATACAGTTATTTATCGCTTAAATCATGAAAAAACTACAAACGCCGCCTGTAAAAGGCTTTAGTAAAATTAAGCAAGGAAGCCAAACTAGAATGGCTCATATCTAATTATGCTGAAAATCCAAGCGATAGCTTGAATATGCTAAAAGGGTATTGGCACGAGTTGCCTGAAGTTCAGCGTTTGCATGATGAGTTTATTGAAAACACTATCAGTAATTATTATCTACCCTTTGGAGTTGCGCCTAATTTTTTAATCAATGGTAATATGTATACAATTCCTTTCGCCATTGAGGAAAGCAGCGTGGTTGCGGCAGCGGCAAAATCGGCTACTTTTTGGTTAGATAGAGGTGGTTTTAAATCTACCGTTTTAGGAATGGTTAAAATGGGGCATGTGCATTTTTTATGGTCGGGAAACGACTATGACAAATTAAATGTCATTTTTGAAGCCAATAAAAACAGGTTGATTGAATCTACGGAGGATATCACCAAGAATATGCGTGCTCGAGGAGGTGGGATACTTAATATTCAATTGGTTGATAAGACTATTGAGGAGCCTGACTATTATCAACTTGAAGTTCGTTTTGATACCCGTGACTCAATGGGTGCTAATTTCATCAATTCGTGTTTGGAAACATTAGCCAAAGAATGGAAAGAAATAGTAAATGAAAATCACGGGTTGCCCGTAACTATTGTAATGAGCATATTGAGTAATTTTACTCCTGAATGTGTGGTTCGTGCTGAAGTATCTTGCAAAATCGAAGATATTAACGAAGGTAGTGGAATTGAAAACCAAGAGTTTGCGGATAAATTTATTCGCGCCATCCGCATTGCAAAAGCAGAGCCTTACCGTGCGGTAACCCATAATAAGGGAATAATGAACGGGGTAGATGCTGTTATTATTGCAACGGGGAACGATTTCAGAGCAACAGAGGCTTGTGCACACGCATACGCGGCCAAAGATGGCAGATACAGCAGTTTGTCGCATGCTGAGGTGAAAGATGGTGTTTTTAGATTTTGGATTGATCTTCCTCTTTCTGTAGGAAACCGTTGGGGGCATAATATCCCTTCATCCTATGGTTAAATTTGCTCACGAACTTTTAGGAAATCCATCTGCTGAAGAACTCATGCAAATAGCAGCAGTTGCTGGCTTAGCGCAAAATTTTTCGGCAGTTCGCTCTTTAATAACTTCGGGAATCCAAAAAGGGCATATGAAAATGCACCTTTTGAATATCTTAAATCAGTTGGAAGCAACCGAATCTGAAAAGAAGGAAATTGTCGAATACTTCAAAGACAAAGTGGTTAGTTTCAGTGCAGCTGTAGAAATATTTTCAAAATTGCGCGGAATTCCAGTTTCACAAGGCCAAAAGGCGTCAAAATAATGCAAACCTATTTCGCCCCAGGTAAAATTCTGCTTGCAGGTGAATACACCGTATTGTTGGGTATGGAAGCCTTAGCCGTTCCTGTCAAACAGGGACAATGGCTTGAGTTTTTTGCCTTTTCAACACCATCGAATCAGCCTAGAATATTGTATTTCAAAGCCATAGATTCCGAAGGTGGATGCTGGATTGAAAATAAGTTTGATTTAGACTCACAAACCTGGGAGAATCCAATATCGGATGAACTTGAATCCTTCAATAAGGTAATCTCTATGGTACCTTGGGATTTTTGGGGAGACCAAACGTCATATCGATTGGAAACCCGTCTGGAATTTGGTCGAGAAACGGGCTTGGGTTCTAGTAGTACCTTTATCGCTCTTATGTCCGAATGTTTTCGTTTGGATCCTCAGAAATTACAAGAGGAGATTTTTAAAGGAAGTGGCTACGATGTTGCCGTTGCTTGTTTGGGAAAACCATTAACATTTTGGCGAAATGAACAAGGTGCTCACTTCAGGTCTTGGGACTTACAACCCCGTTTAACAGAAGATTGGCGTGTAGTATTTTTAGGTGAAAAAGTAGATTCGCGCAAAAGTGCATCGGCAATTATTGATGGGCTTGAAACGATGTTATCAGAGCCCTTTTACAAACAACAATTTGAACGCGTTTTACACATAGTAAGAGATGCCGATAATACGCAGTCCAATGAGGCGGCATTAGAAATGTATCAGTTACTTCTTGCGCAATTATTAGAGATGAATACGCCGTATAAGCAGTTCAATTTGACTCCCGTTAAACAAGGACTTTGCAAATGGTTAGGGGCTTGGGGAGGCGATATGCTTTTGGTGAACAATACACTATTTGAAAAAGAATTGAATTTTTTCTCGGACTTTGAAAGTGTCCGATGGAATGAATTGGTAAAATATGAATAAATCGATCACGTATAGTTGTCCGAGTAACATTGCACTTGTTAAATACTGGGGTAAAAAAACCAGGGGGAATACAATTACCCGCAAATGCGAGTATCAGTTGGAGTTTAAGCGATTTAAGGGCAACTACAACTATAGAAATTCAACCTAAAAAAGCGAAGGAGTCTGATTTGCGTTTTTTCTTGGATGGAAAATCCAAGGCGAGTTTTGAGCCTAAAATCAAGGATTTTCTTTCCAGAATTAGTTCCGAATTGCCTTTCTTAAATGAGGTTGATTTGATTATATCTTCACAAAATAATTTTCCTCATGGAGCTGGAATTGCAAGTTCTGCCGCAGGATTTGGAGCAATGTCAATGGCATTGGTTGATGCCGAAGGGATTCTCAGAACCCAATTCTAGCAAATTTTTAGAGAAAGCCAGTTGGTGTGCCCGGTTGGGGAGTGGAAGTGCTTCTCGCAGTATTTATGGAGCTCCTGCAATTTGGGGAGAAACCGCTGCTTATGAATCTGCTTCTGATTTATATGCTGTGCCCTTCACAGAATCGATACATGAAGATTTAAATAATTGGTCCGATGCGGTAATGATTGTAGACGCGGGTGAAAAGTCTGTAAGCAGCTCTCAAGGTCACGCACTTCTCAATGAACATGCCTATGCCAATTCTCGATTTAAGCAAGCACAATCTAATTTAGAAGAATTGCTAAACGTTTTGAAAAACGGAGATGTAGATCGTTTCATCGCATTGGTGGAATCAGAAGCATTGCAGTTGCATTCTATGATGATGTCGTCGATTCCTTATTACATGTTAATGCGTCCGCACACCATTTCCATAATCCAAGAAATTTGGGCCTTCCGAACGGAGTCGAAATTGCCTGTTTGTTTTACCTCTGGATGCCGGAGCCAATGTGCACGTTTTATACGATTCACGTTATCAGGAAGAAATTCAAAACTTTATCAACAACCGCTTGTTATCATATTGTCAAAACGGGTTGTATCTTTGCAGTGCAACCGGTGGCAAACCGGAAAAAATAGAAAATGATTAACGAATCGCTATTTTATGCTAAAATCCTTCTCTTCGGGGAGTATGGAATCATTGAAGATTCTATGGGCCTTAGTATCCCTTTCAATCATTTTCAAGGTAAGTTTGTTTTCCCCAAGGATAGTCCTTCAGAATCTCAAATAAGATCCAATAAAAGCATTTTAAAGTTTGTTTCACATCTAAAAACGATGCAATTTTCGGGTGAGCTTCCATGCAAGTTTAACCTCAAGAAACTCGAATCGGACTTGGAGAATGGACTCTATTTTGATAGCAGTATACCACAGGGTTTTGGTGTAGGCTCATCGGGTGCTTTAGTTGCCGCTTTGTATGCAACGTATGTAGAGAATCCGATTACATCTGAAGACATCATGATTGACGACAATCTGAACGATTTAAAAACCGTTTTGTCCTTAATGGAAAGTTACTTTCATGGTAAAAGTTCTGGTTTAGACCCACTAATTTGTTATTTGAATTTGCCTATTCTAATTAAAGGGAAAGGTCATTTGGATACGGTAGGATTACCCGTTCAGAATACAGAAGGGAAAGGTGCAATTTTCCTTATGAATAGCGGAGCCCCCGGAAAAACGAAAGGGATGGTAGAAATATTTCTAGAGCGGTTGAAAGAAGAAGGGTTTAGAAATATGGTGCGTAATGAACTTAAAAAACATAACGATAGCGCCGTTAAGCACTTTCTCAAAGGCGATGCCGCTCCATTATTTCAATCTGTAAAAGAAATTTCAAAATTATTCTTGAATAATTTTCAGCCTATGATTCCCCAACAATTTGAAGAAATATGGCGCAAAGGAATTGAAACCAATGCATATTATTTGAAACTATGTGGAAGCGGAGGCGGTGGTTTTGTTTTGGGCTTTACACAAGATTTAGAGCAGGCTCAAGAGATCTTGAAAGACCATTCATTACAGGTAATCTATAAAATGTAAACATGCCCTTAGTTGGACATCGTACAATATTAAGATTCATTTATTTTTTAGGTGTAGTTCGTTGGTATAACCTTATTTTAATAGGTATTTCTCAATATTTACTAGCGGCTTATGTGCTTTTAGTAAAGAACGGAAGCGACAAGAAAATGGCGTTTTGGCAATTTCTTACTGATACCACGGTACACAGTATGGCTTTAGCGACTATTTTTACTGTTGCCGCAATTTTTATTATCAATTCTTTTTATGATTTGGATAAAGATTTAATCAACAAATCGAATATGGCATTGATGAGTCGAGCAATAGGTACAGGGCAGTTGGCGAATCTTTACATTGTTTTCAATACACTCGGTTTATTATTCGCTTTTTTCGCCTCTCAGAAAGTAGCCATATACTTTGTAATGCTGCAATTCTTTGGTTGGTTTTACTCACATAAGATGCAGAAAATTGCAGTTCTTAGAGAAATTAGTGCGGCCTTATTAACGATTGCCCCTTTGGTCGCAATATGGATACATTTTTCATTTGAAGTGCCCGAATTGGGATGGTATTTTTTAGGTTTAACCATTGTGCTATTAGTAAAAGATATAATGAAAGATCTTGCAGGCATGCGTGGGAATATGATATTTGGATATAGAACCGTATCGATAATGGCGGGTCAAGTTGGTATCAAACGTATTGCTTGGTTACTATCTATACTTGCCACAGCAATTTTCCTTATTGGTTGTTCTCAATTACAAAACATTCATGACTTACTTTATATTACAGGTATTGGCTTAGTGTTGACATTTTTGAATACAAGTTTATGGCAAAGATTGGAACAAGAGAAATATCTTAAAGGCATGTTAAGGCTTCAAAAAAGTGTCTTGTTGTTTTATGTAGGTGCCTTATTGATTCTTATTATTTATCGATACGTTTTATTCTTTGTTTACGACATTATACTTCCTTAGTTTGTTTTTTTCACTGCCTTTGAACACGTAAATTTGTTTTGCGTGTCGGAAAGAATTACCCTGTTTGCTGAAGTTCTATTGCCTTTGCCTTTGCCAAAGCTATACACCTATAGGGTTCCCTATGAATGGAATGAATTGGTCATGCTGGATTACGAGTAGCGGTACCATTTGGAATTAAAAAAGTGTATTCTGCAATTGTTTGGTCGCTTTCCGAAACGGGGCCAGAAGGCTATCAAGCCCATTATATCACCGAAATTTTAGACGATGAAGTCTTAGTGGACCCTTCTCAACGTGATTTTTGGGAATGGATGTCGCGTTATTATATGGCACATTTGGGAGATGTTATGCAAGGGGCACTGCCGGCGGGCTTTCGGGTGCAGTCTCAGACAAAAATCACGCTGCATCCAGAATTCGAACCTGATGAAATTGCCGTTATTGATGAAAAGGAAAACCAAATTCTCGGATTACTTATTCAACAAAAGAGTATCAAAGTAGAAGATATTCAACAACTGTTGAACCAAAAAAGCGTAATGAAAATAGTGAAGTCCATGTACCTCAGAGGTATTATTTCCATGGAAGAAGAATTACGCGAAAATTACAAGCCTAAAAGGCTTGCAATGGTTGAATTGAATGATTTATGGTTGGATAACGATGCGGCGAACGAAGCCTTGAATGCATTAGAAAAAAAAGCCCCTAAACAATTTAATGCCATATTGGGACTTTTAGGGAAAGGAATGAAACCTCAAATATTGGGCGATTTCCTAAAAGAGTATAATACCGAAAGATCTGTTATAAAAGCCCTTCAGTCCAAAGGTTTAGTTCGAATATTTGAAGAAACAAGTTTCTCGCTTTGTGAGTACCGATGGACATGGGACAATCCTATGAACTTAATGATGCGCAATCTACAGCGACAGATGCAATTTTTACAGGATTCAAACAAAACAAACCTGTTTTACTGTTTGGGATTACCGGTTCGGGTAAAACCTTATTATATATAGAGGCCGCAATTGAACAAATAAAAGCCGGTAAGCAAGTTCTGTTTTTGGTTCCGGAAGTGGCATTAACAGAGAATTTAGTTGATAGAATCAGTAAATACCTAGAGGTTCCATTGGGCGTTTGGCATCATTATTATTCTGTTTCTGAACGTACGGAATTGTATCAAGAAATCAGAAGCGGAAAGATCCAAGTATTACTAGGTACCCGCAGCGCTATTTTTGCACCCTTTCAAAATTTGGGGCTGATTGTGATCGATGAGGAACATGAACCAGGATACAAACAATTCGAAAAACGACCTTACTTTCACGCTCGTGATGCTTCGTTTTATCTGGCCCGTCAACACGGAGCACAAGTACTGCTGGGATCGGCTTCTCCAAGTTATGAAATGTGGGAACTTGCACAACGGGGTCAGGCTGTTCTCGTGCGTTTGAATGAACGCTTTGAAAAGAGGGAAGCAACCAAATGGAATTGGTTGGATTTAAAACTATTAAAAGAACAAAATCGTTATAAAGAATTACTTTCAGATCCATTATTGGATGCGCTTACCGAAGCCTTAAAGGACCAAAAGCGCATCATAGTGTATCACAATCGTAAAGGATTTGCGCCTTATATCCAATGTGGACTTTGCGGTTACACAACACAGTGTTTGAATTGTGATATTTCCTTAACCTACTACAAAAGTTCCCAAAATCAGAGATGCAATTATTGCGGATTCCAACAAAGTTTGCCCAAAATATGTCCGGGTTGTGGAGGCAATGACTTTCAAATGAAGGGAGCAGGAACAGAAAAATGGGTTGACGAATTGAAGTTGCTTTTTCCTGAGGCGCGAATTGCACGCTTTGATCAACAAAGCATACGGAAAAGATCCGATTTTCAGAGAATCATCGGAGAGTTTCATAAAGGCGATATTGACATATTAGTAGGAACGCAATTATTGGCGAAGGGAATTGATTTTGAAGATGTAGTGCACATTGCGGTTCCTGAAGGCGATATGCCTTTGAATAATCCCGATTTTCGATCGAATGAACGGAGCTTCCAACAATATCACCAATTGTCAGGTCGCGCAGGTCGTGGAAAGGAAGCCGGTAATATTTGGATCCAAACCTATAGAAAGGACCATGCGGTATTTAAAGCATTAGAAGG